>CAWDRA010000006.1:0-56800 GCA_963804615.1 uncultured Actinomycetota bacterium | reverse complement strand
AAACACCGTGTCGCTGAACTGATGGACCGGCGCATGCTCGAGCATCGCCTTGTACAGCGGGTATGGGTTCTTGCATACGTCTTCTCGCCCGCCGAACAGGCCCGCGATGTCCTCCTGCAACAAAGCGAGCGCGCCCCCGTCTATTTCCTGATTACCGGTCATCGTCTCCGTCTCCTCCGCCATGGCCTGACCGCCAGCTCGTGGCGGCGAATGTACTGCGCGGTGAGGTACTGCACAATGAGGCACCCCCCCTCCTCGACCAAGCGCTTGCTATGGCGATAGTACACCGGCATGCGCCTCCTTGGCAACCCAGGTGCGAAACCGGGTGCCATGATTGTCGTCGGACGTACCGAGCGCTCAGTCAGGAGCGCTCGCAGTCCGCAAGAAAGAGGTCATCGGATGCCAGGACGCGTAGCAGGGAAGGTCGCCTTCATCACCGGTGCAGCCCGCGGGCAGGGCCGAGCGCACGCGGTCCGCCTTGCCGAAGAGGGCAGACATCGTCGCGCTGGACATCGGCGCGCCTGTCGGCGAACGCGCTTACCTCCCGGGCAAGCCCCGCCGACCTCGAGGAGACCGTCCGCCAAGTCGAGGCGCTCGACCGGAGGATCCTCGCCTTCGAGGGCGACACGCGGAACGCAGAGGACATCCGCCGAGCCGTCGACGCGGGACTCGCGGCGTTCGGACGCCTCGACATTGCCATCGCCAACGCCGGTGTCACAGGGGGCAATGTCCGCGCCCACGAGCTCACAGAAGAGATGTGGCGTAGCACCATCGACATCAACCTCACGGGTACTTGGCTCACAGCCAAGGCGGTTCTCCCGACCATGATGGAGTCCGGGCGGGGAGGATCCATCGTGCTGACGAGCTCCGCAGTTGGGATCCGCCCGAAGCCTTGCGTCGCCGAATACGCCGCGAGCAAGGCCGGCGTCATTCAGCTGGCCAAGGTACTCGCCCTCGAGTACGGCGCGTTCGGCATCCGCGTCAACGCGCTTGCGCCCGGCACCGTCGAAACACCGATGGTGATGAACGAGGCGCTCTTCCGGCTCTTCCGACCCGACCTCGAGCATCCGACGAAGGAGGATGTAGCGGAACCCTGGGCACAGCTCAACGCGCTTTCCACGCAGCGATGGGTACAGCCGGTCGACATGGCCAATGCGGTGTTGTTTCTCTGCTCGGACGAAGGCGCCGCGATCACCGGCCACGTGCTTTCCGTCGATCTCGGGATGGCGATTGTGTGAGGTGTAGCCCCGAGGGCCGACGCCGCGACGCCCTTCATAAGCGGTAGGCGGTCGCCTGACGCTCGATCGTGGCTCGACCTTTGCTCTGGGCGGAACACGTGGTTGCTAGATGTTCGGGCAAAAATCGAGTTCTTTTGGCCTTGACAGTTCGAATCCCCTCTCCGGCTTGAGCGCGGCGCCACTGGCCCGCCATGCAGCTTCCTTTGCACGCGCCGACAGGCGTAGCAACGCGGCGACGTCGTCCGCGTCATGGCGACGCACGAATATCGAAACCGTGTCGACGAGCTCGGTCCCGGAGGTCCCACAGGCCATCGCTCAGGCGATCACATTGCCCTCTCAGCGCCGCTAGTTCGTCGCGACGGCTAGTCAGGATGTCTGCGATGAGCTCGACTCGCTGACGGTCCATCGGGTCAAGTCTGGGCGAGAACAGATGACGGAAGACCTCGAACGCGATGACGTCGTCGGCGGCACCGACGGAGGCGTCGCGTCGCTCGTCATCTTCTGGTGCGAACCGAGCGATGAGTGGCAGGAGCCGCTCGCTACTCAGCAGCACGCTCGAAGGCCCGTCCTTGAAGATCGCAAAGCGCAGAAGATAGGCCAGCACCCGCCGTCGAAGAAGACCCTTGCTTGTAAACACGCTCGAACAAGCGTCGTACAAGCCTTCGAGGTCCTGACCGGTCTCGAGCCACCGTTCGAGGAGCGCGTGTTCGGCAGCAGTTCCGCTCCGGCGACGTTTGGCTCGATCATCTCGACGAGGGAGTCCAACTCGAACCCACTCTCATCGATCAACGTGCTGGCCCGGTCCATCGCTGCCCACGTCGGCTGGGTAGACCATCCAGACCGACCGGAGGCGGTCGCGGACTGGCTCGAGGAGCTCGCGCGTTTCGCCCGCGCCGTTGTGCGTGACCTTCCAAGCGTTTATTGCGAACCCCAGGCCCCGTCCCCAATCAGGCCTCCGGTCTCGGATAGATCGACAATCCCGAACGCCTCCTTCGTGAGAATCGAAGGCGGAAGCGTCGTTGCGATCGGAGCGTCGAACCACAACAGCGTCGCCGTGCTCAGTTGATTACGGCGAAATAGAGGGTCGGGCGAGAGGAGCATCATCTCTGTCATGGGCCGAGACAGTTTAGGAGCGCCGAGCATTTGGCGTTCACGCACTCGAAGCCCTCGATCGCCCCGAAGAGTCGGCTCGTCGGCGTTGACGACGGCCACGAACTCCACCGCTCGTCCGGTCGGAGCCCGCCAGCGCGACGACCGACTCACGCAAGTCTGGCGTCGTCGCTATGGTCCGAGCGCGTGGGGATTCTCACCAAGCTCAAGGAGCGTCGTCAACAGCGCCGGATCCGCCAGGCCGTCGAGTTGGACGCGGTCCGTCGAAGCCGGGACCGATGGACCGGGGTTGGACGACCTGCCGCCGTCGATTGGTTGGCTCCTTGATGTCCCCCTGTTCATCGACGAAAAGCAGGTCGAGGCGTTCTACGACGCGGTACTTCGCCAGATTTTCGAGGGGGACGTCGGTCACGCTTTCCGACGCCATTTCGGCGTCGACCACGATCGGGGCCGGCGTCACGGTCGGCGCCGCCATCCCGTGGCTCGCGAAGGCCGAGGGGACAGCGAAGGCGGAAGCGACCGACACACGTGACCAAGGCCACCAAGCCTCATTCCGCCGAGTCGTCAACCCTTATCGTCACCTGCTCGCGCTGGCGCTGCACTACGCGTCTAAACAGCCCTCCCGCCTGGTATTGGCGTCGCCACCGAGCCCGATCACTGACGGAGCGGCCTCGATATCACCAAGAACTGGAGCACTCCGGACTTCATCGGCGACTCTCCCCGCGTCCTGACGATGCTCGAACTGCCACCCGGGGCGATGTTCATCCCCGCTGCACTTGAGTTGACAGATGGGAAGGTCGTGCAACTCTACGATCGGCTCGTACCGAAACTCAAACAGCAGCCAGCGCCCCCGGCGCCGAAGTACCCTGGTTCGGACGCTCCGCCGGGAGGCTCGGGACGAGTACTGGGAATGGTTCGCGTCCAATTTCGATGATCGACAGGCGCTCGACGTTGTCGAGGAAGCCACGAAGAAGGGAGGATCGCCTGGATCGCCTACCGCGTGCCAATGAACGGCACGAAGGGCCCCTTCCTCCACCTCCACATCGCGGCGCGCGGCGAATACGAGACAGGGGTCTTCGCGTACAACCTGATCAACAGGGGCTCGAAAACACGGCATGCGACTCGTCGGCACGCTCAAGACGGAACCCGACCTCAACGTCCTGGCGATCTTCGAGCGTTAGTAGTAGCGGGTCAGTTCGAGCGGCAGCCCGTACGCTGTGAGCTGCGGACATGCTTTTAGGAACGGGCACCGGCCGGCCGTCGACGGGTCGAGACAAACGGGTTCCGCATCTGCACAGATGCTGCGGTTGAGCCAGAACTTGTTGTCGATGACCTCGCTGCCAGCCCGGCCCGTTCGGCAAGGTCGACGAACGCAGTGAGAGCGACCATCCGTAGCCCCTGCCCTTCGTCAGCGGTTAGTAGTTCCCCGGCTCGTAACTTCCGTTCGAGTTCCCCGGTAGCCCGCACCATGCCCTGGCGAAGCGCATGCTTCAGAAGGTGGTAGTCGATTGCCGGCAAAGGCTCGTCAAGAAACTCAAAGACACCGCTACCCGCGTGCAGGATCGCGTTAACCATCGTCAGCTTGTGGACAGGGTCGTCGAACGCGCGGAACTCATGCGAACTCCGAGAGAACTTCACCAGCGAACCCTCTGACGCGCTCGCGACGTTGAGAAACTGCCCATCCCAGCCAGCCGCGAGTCGGTGGCCCAGATCGCGGAGGTTGGCAATGCGCTCATCTGCCGCTACCGCCAGAGGATTCTGTCCGAAGTCGTCCGCGAAGACTCGGTCGAAGTCGGCGTAGGACAGCTTCGCAAGGAAATCGGCATCCAGCAGCGGGAAACCGTCCTGATCGATGCTGCGTCGCAACGCCCGCCACATAGACATGGAGCCTCGCAAGCGCTCGCCGCCCAGCGTCCCGACCGCCGGGGAGACTCCCGCATCGGTCAGCGTCCAGAACCGGAAGTTGATCGCGTTCCCGACCGCGAAGAACTGCGAGCGCTCCTCATCAGACGCGTCGACCAGCCAGAAGTGCTCGTCGTCCCATCGCGCAGGCTCAAACGCGGCAAAGTCGGGACGTTCCCGAATGTGGTCGGCGATGGCCGCAACACGCACGTAGTCGACGTCGGCCTGGACCCTGAACGAAGCACGAGCGATTCCGAGCGCGTCGGCGAGTTCTCGAGTCCTTCTCCCAGTCACAGTTGAGAACCTTCGCATCAGAGCCAAACGCTAGACCCGCCGGCGGACAAGGGCTTGCATGACATGACGAACCCCGAAATCGGAGCACAGCTCTGCATCAGCCCATCACATCTCGCTCGCAACTCGCCGGAGCGTTGCCCGGTGCGGGCCGCACCCACGTTGCCATCGCGTAGCACGAGCCGCGGGGTTCAACCCCCAGAGCCGCTTCGCGGGCCACGTGTTGTTGGGCACTCCTCGGCCGTCGACGATTCCTGAATCAACTCGGAAAGATCGCCAAATGCGGTGACGAAGATTGCCCCAACGGGCTACGCCGTGAGCCCAATACTGCGCCGCGTCTAGGAGTCGAATAGCGCGCCACTTCGGTGGCGACCGGTGCCGTGGACACGCTCGAGGTCATCGAGCGAGGGGTGCGGAGGTGCGGACGTGTTGGAGTGGGCGCAGGTTCGGGCGTTGGCGGCGGATGGGGTCTCGCAGCGTGAGATCGCTGCGAGGCTTGGGATGAATCGTCGGACGGTGGCCGGCTGTTGTGCGACGGAGCCACCTCGTTATTGGCGGGCGCCGGCGGGTTCGATGCTCGATCCGTTTGATCTCGGTGTTGGGGCGAGTTGTTGGAGGAGTGGCCGGAGATCAAGGCGCCGCGGCTGACCGAGATGTCGCTGCGAGACTACGGCTATACGGGTTCGCGCGATTTGGTCCGCCGAGCGCTGCGCAGTTGCGGCCGGAGCGGTCGAGCGGCCGGCGCAGCAGACGGGCTATCGGCCGGGGCAGGTGTTGCAGCTCGACTGGGCGGAGATGCCGACCCGCCCGAGGTCGCGGGCCGCGAGCGGCGGGTCTACGCGTTGATCTGCACGCTGCCGTTCTCGGGTGCGTCTGACCGCGCACTTCACGCTTGACATGACGATCGAGTCGTTCCTTGAGGGCCATGTCGCGCGCGTTTGAGTGGCTGGGCGGTGTGCCCAGCGCGAATGCGTCTACGACAACCTCCGCTCGGTCGGTCGCCGCGCGAGCGCGACGGAGCCGACGAGGTGATCCGTTGGAATCGCGTTTCCTGCATTTGCGCGGCCACTATGGCTTCCACGCGACCGCGTGTACGCCGGGACGCCGCGTGAGAAGGGCTCGGTCGAGGGCGCGGTGCGCTACCAGAAGACGGGTTCTGGCCGGCGCGGCGCTTCGCCGACGCTGCGTGACTCGATGAGCGTGTACGCGCGCTGGCGCGACCGGATCTGCTGCCGCGCCGACACGCATACGACCGGCCGCTACCTCGTCGCCGAGCGGCTCGGGAGGAGCGCAGGCGTTGCGGCCGTTGTCGCCGATCGGCTTCGACTGGCCGGGCCTCGCTCGTGCCGGGTCCCGTCGACGGTTATCTCGACCGGCCGCTGCTTCTACCGCGCCCCGGAGCGGCTGTCCATCGAGCGCGTCGAGCTTCGCTTGGACCGCGACCAGGTCTGGATCGTGCACCGCGGCGAGCGGGTCGCCCGCTACCTGCGCAGTTACGAGCAGGGTATCTGGCAGCCGCCCCGGGCCTGCGCCCGGAGCCGCCGACATCGCCCGCGCCGGTGCTGCCGCGGCCCGCGGTCGCGCCGCCCGAGCTCGCCGACTACGCGGAGCTCTGCGTATGACCGAACCAAAGGCCGGTGAGCGGCTCCCTATCTGCTCTCGAAGCTGAAAGCGCCGCGGGTCCTGGAAGGCCTGGAGCAGACCGCGACGCTCGCGCGCGAGCAGGAGATGGCCCTACGAGCAGCTTCCTCGAGACGCTGCTCGAGGCCGAGGTGTTCGCGCGCGACGCCTCCGGGGCCCGCACGCGGATCCGCCAGCCGGCTTCCCCGCCTACAAGACCCTCGAGGACTTCGACTTAGCCGCGCAGCCGTCCGCCGAGAAGCCGCTCGATCATGCACCTCGCGCAGCTCGCCTGGATCGAAGAGGCAGGCAACGTCTGCTTCCTCGGCCCGCCCGGCACCGGCAAGACCCACTGCGCGATCGCGCTCGGCCTCAAGGCCTGCGAGCGCGGCACCGCGTCGCCTTCGCGACCGCCCAGCAATGGGTCGACCGGCTCGAGGCCGCCCAGGACCGCAACCGCTCGAAGCCGAGCTCAGCCGCCTCGAGCGCTACCACCTGCTGATCGTCGACGAGGTCGGCTACCTCCCACTCGAACGACAAGCCGCCAACCTGCTCTTCGCCCTCGTCTCCGCCGCTACGAACGCGGCTCGATCATCGTCACCTCCAACAGAGGCTTCGATCATGGGGCGAGATCCTCGGCGACGCAATGGTCGCCGCCGCCCTGATCGACCGGCTCGTCCACCACGCCACGATGATCACCCTCAAAGGCAAGAGCTACCGGCTCAAGGAGAGGGGCACCGCCGGCGCGCCGGCGGCCGCGATCCAGCCCGCCGGCCTACGGCCGACGACCTGAATCACGGCCGCAGACCCAACCCCACCGGCGCACTATTCGCCTCCCGAAACCGGTGCACAATTCAGTTCCTGTTGACACGGGGCCGCCCCAGAGACCGCGCTGCGCAGGGGTTTACGCTGCATTCGAGGACGGTCGCACGGTCGCGCCACGACTGAAAATCGTGGTGTCCCGGTTGAGTCTTGCCTCGGGGCACAGAGCTCCAGACGCGTCTTGGTTTTGGCTACGTGACGCGATCCGCGTGCCAAAACCCGGGAAACTCTCGCAAATTGCCGACATACTGCCAGCCGCTCAAGACCGCGCTGACGCAGAAAAGTCCTGCAAGGGGTGCTCATTCGGGTCGGAGCGAATCATGGATCGCACCCAGGAGGTCGCCGGTTCGATTCCGGCTAGCTCCATTTTTGCGAAGTACCTGGAAAAGGGGGTGACCGAACTCCGATGATGAAGACGCCGGCGCTCAAGCCTTTGGCGTGAGCACGATCACCGGGATGATCCGCTTCGTCTTCTTCTCGTAGTCGGCAAACTGCGGCGCGTGCACCTTCTGGGCGGCGAAGAGCCGGTCGCGCTCCTCCCCGGTCGCCTCGGTGGCGAGAACATCGACTTTGCCGGTGCCGACCTCGATCGAAACGTTCGGTTCGGCCCTGAGGTTCCATTACCAAGCCGGATTGGTCGGCGCCCCAGCCTTGGAGGCGAAGATCACCCACCGTCCGTCATCCTCGTGAAATGCGAGCGGATTCACGTGGCGCTCGCCCGACTTTGCCCCGACATGGTGGAGCAGCAGCAGATCCTCCCCCTCGCATATACCACCGACGCGCCCCTCGTTGGCACGGAATTCCTCGATCACCTGAGTGTTGAAAGCAAGTGACGCCACGGAAGTAGTCTGCCCTGTTGATCTGTCGTAACGCCGAGAGCGCGTCAGACAGATCCCGAGCGGCCAGGCCTGTCCACGTCGATGGCCCCGATCTGCTATCAGATCGTCCGCGTGGGCGGCTGGACACTCGTCTTCATAGGTTTGGCCGTACTCGGAGTCGCGGCGGTGTCGTCGCGGCTGTCAGGTACGTCGGTGACCGCCGCCATGGTGTTCGTGGCAGTCGGATTGCTGCTCGGCCCCAAGGGCCTCGACGAGGTTGACCCCTCGATCGAGGGCGAGACGGTACGGACGTTGGCCGAGATGACACTGGCTCTGGTCTTGTTCTGCGATGCGTCGCGGATCAACTTCGCGTCGCTGCGCCGTCAGGCAGGCGTGCCGGTCCGGCTGCTCACGATCGGGCTCCCGCTGACGATCGCGTTGGGTGCCGTCGCCGCCGCGATGTTCGATCGCATCACCGTGTGTGAGGCGCTGGTCCTCGGAGTTCTGCTCGCACCGACGGATGCGGCCCTGGGGCAGGCCGTCGTGACTGATCCCCGGCTACCGTCGCGAGTGCGACAGGGCCTCAACGTCGAGAGCGGGCTCAACGACGGGATCTGCGTCCCGCTTCTCTTCATAGTGCTCGCGGCCGCAGAGGCCGAGTCGCGCGTCGCGAGTGGGCACCACGCGCTGACGATCGTCGTCGAGGAAATTGGCTACGGGCTCCTGGGTGGGCTCGGCGCAGGGATGATCGCCGCAATGGTCGTGCTCTCGGCCGGCCGGCGGGGCTGGATTGCCGACCCCTGGTTGCGGATGATTCCGTTCGCCACCGCTGCAATCGCCTACGCGAGCGCCGCCGCACTCGGTGGATCGGGATTCATCGCAGCGTTCATCGCCGGCGCGATCTTCGCGGCACTGCTGGGTCGCGATCCCGAGGAGATAACAAGCTCGGCAGAGGAGCTCGGCGGTGGCCTTCTCAACGGAGTCACCTTCCTGCTCTTCGGCGCCGTGCTGTTGGGTCCGGCGCTCGGCGATATCAGCTGGAGGGTTGTGCTCTACTCCGTGTTGAGCCTCACGCTCGTGCGCATGCTGCCGGTCGCGGTCGCCCTTCTGGGTACCCATGCCCGGCGTCGTACGGTCGCCTTCCTTGGCTGGTTCGGCCCCCGCGGACTTGCGTCGATCGTCTTCGCGCTGATCGTGGTGCAGGAGTCGCACCTGCCCCAGACGCCGACGATTCTCGCCGTGACCTACTTCACGGTCGGCCTGTCGGTGCTGCTTCACGGCGTCTCGGCCGTGCCGCTCACCGACCGGTATGCCCGCTGGTACCAATCGCATCCGCCCGACGCACGGCCGCCCATGGAACTCGAATCGGTCGAGGTTCAGCGCGCCCGGGGCTGACTGGGACTCACGCCCGGAGTGCCGAATCTGGGCTCGGCGATGTCAGCCGCGCCACGGGGTTATGCTCCGGGCGAGCGGCATTACCAACCACACCTGAGGGAACGAGGAGAGATGTCAACCGAGCCCGAGCAGCTTCCGCTGTTGACCCTGATCACCACGATGACGGCGGATTCGATGGAGGCCACGAACCTCGACGGTCAGACGCTGATGCTGGTGCGCATCGCGGCGCTCGTCGCGAGCGACGCGCCTCCGGCGTCATACCTTCTGAACCTTCGCATGGCCGGACTGGCCGGGGTCGATGAGACGGCGGTTCGGGGTGTCCTGACGGCCGTGGCGCCGATCGTCGGCACGGCCCGGATCGTCAGGGCCATCGAAGCCCTCGTCGAGGCGTTCGAGCTGAAGCTCGAGCTGGGCGAGTTGAACATGGGCTAGCTCATATCCTGGGTTGAGTGACCGATACCCGCCAAGACATCGATACGCGCGCCGACTGCGAGCGGCTGGTCCGCGCCTTCTACGGCCGCGCGCTGACCGACCCGATCATCGGCTACCTGTTCACCGACGTCGCCCATCTCGACCTCGAGGCTCACGTCCCGCGGATCACGAGCTTCTGGGAGACGATCCTGCTCGACGCCCACAGTTACGGTGGCGGCGCCTTTCGCCCGCATCTCGAGCTGCACATGAAGTCACCGCTCCAGCACGGCCACTTCGAGCGCTGGCTGTATCTCTGGCGCGAGACCGTCGACGAGCTGTTCGAGGGGAGCACGCGCGAGCTCGCCAAGGCTCACGCCACGCGCGTGGCGGCGGCGTTCGAGTCGCGGCTGCGAACTCTTCGACGCAGGCAGGGATTCGAGTTGGCTCCCGGTCATCCCGAGTGACCGACCATCGTCCAGCGTGATCCGCACGACGGGCACCGGATCCGAAGCGCCAGCCGAGAATCCGACCACGGGAGCTCTTCAGAGCCGAGAGCGACAAGCTCCCGGCCAGCCTGCCCGTCCGGCTGCTGCGCTGGTGGATCCCGGCCGGTCGCTGTGCCTGATCGGTGTCGTGCTGCTCGTCGCCGACGACTTCGACACGCTTCGGCGTGTCCGCGTTTGCGGCGTTCGCCGGCGCCGGCAGCTCCATCTGGCTGATCAACTTCCTCTGGCGCCTGGGAGTCAGCGGCGACGATGAGCGCGACCACGAGGCCAGGATCGCGTGTACCTGGCCAAGCACGGCCACTGGCCCGACCAGGAGCAGTGAGCACGGCGGCGCTGGCCGCCGCGCGCGGGTAAGCTCCGCCGCGATGACCGACGCGACGCGCCGAGGTCCGTGAGCGGCTGCTGAAGGCGTGGCGCGGCGAGATCCAGGCGGGCGCCATGTACGAGCTGATCGCCGACGCGCCTGCCGGAGCGCGAGGCCGAGATCATGCGCCGGATGGCCGCAGGCCGAGGCCAGCCACCGCGGGCGGATCGAGGCGCGGATGCGCGAGCTCGGCATCGAGGTCCCCTCGCCGACGAGCGTCAAGATCTCGCTGTGGATGCGGCTGCAGGCGAAGATCGCGCCGGTCGACCGGCTGCTGGCGGCGCGCGAGGCGGCCGAGGACGACGAGGTCGACGACCTCTACAAGCGCTCGACCGGCGACGCCGCCACCGACGAGCTGCTGCGCGACATCCGCAAGGAGGAGCGCTCGCACTCGATGGCGGTCAGCGAGATGCGCTCCGGCGAGACGGCGACGCGCCGCCGGCGGCCCCGTCACTGACTCCGAGCCAGCAGCGCGCCAAGGTTCGGCTCGACAAGCATCATCGGCCGCGAGAAGTGGCACCAGACGCAGCGGCGGCTGGATCAGCGGCGCGATCTACGGCGCCAACGACGGGCTCGCCTCGGTCTTCGGGATCGTCGCCGGCGTCTCCGGCGCGACCCGGGCTCGAGCTTCGTGCTGACCGCCGGCCTCGCGGGCGCGATCGCCTCGGCGCTGTCGATGGCGACCGGCGCCTTCCTCGCCGAGCGCTCCGAGGCCGAGGTCGCCGAGGCCAACGTCGCGCGCGAGCGCAGGAGATCGCCGAGCACCCCGAGGAGGAGAAGGAGGAGCTGTCGCTCTTCTACCAGCTCAAGGGCATCGACGAGGAGACCGCCGACGCGATGGCCGAGCAGCTCTCGCGCAAGCCCGACGCGATGCTGCAGGCGCTCGCGGCCGAGGAGTTCGGCGGCGTCAGCGGCGACGGCGGCGACGCCGGTCAGGCGGCGGTCGCGGCCGGCATCTCCACCGGCCTCGGCGCGATGATCCCGGTGATCCCGTTCATCTTCACGCACCGGCACGCGCGATCCTGATCTCCGCCGCGGTCTCGCTGATCGCCCACTTCCTGGTCGGCGCCGCGAAGTCGCTGGTGACGCTGCGCACCTGGTGGGCGGCCGGCCTCGAGATGACGCTCGCCGGCGTGATCGTCGGCGGCGCGACCTTCCTGGTCGGCCTCGCGCTGCCGACCTAGCGACGCTCGCTCGAGCGAGCTCAGCGAGCTGCTTCGACGAGCTGCTCGTACTTCGCCTCCAGGCGCGTGCAAGCCGCGCCGCCAGCTCGGCGCGGTCGCCGACGGCGCTGTCTGCGCCGGCGGCGCCGGGCTGTGGCGCCGCCGTCGGCGGGCCGGCGGCGCGGCGCGGCCTCGTGCTCGTCCCCGAGCGCTGCGCGAAACGCTCCTCCTTCTGTCCTGGCCGGCGCTCGAGCCGCTGCCGCATAGCCGCGCTCGATCAGCTCGCGAGCACCGCTCCACGGCCGCCAGTGATCCAGCTCGACCATCCGCTCGGTCCGCAGCTTGAGCTCGCCCGGGGTCTGCGCGCCGCGCAGCAGCAGCACGCACAGCACCGCCAGCTGCTCGTCGCCGAGCGCCGAGCGCGTCCTCGGCCAGGTGCCGGTATTTGGTGGCACGGCTGGTGTGGCCACTGGCCAGCCGCGCCAGCCCGTACCGCGCCAGCCGCTGCGCCGCCTCGCGCACGGTCGTCTCGTCGTAGTTGACGACCGGATCGCGATTGGTCGACTGGTTGCAGGCCAGCCGCAGCGCGTTGAGCGTCAGCGGGTACTGGTCCGGGGTCGTGAACCGCTTCTCGATCAGGCAGCCGAGCACGCGTTGCTCGGGCGCCGTGAGCGTGTCGATGTGCATCGGCGCGAGCGTAGTGGATGGCGTTGGGCCATTGGGCTCCCGCCGCTGGAAGCACACCGTGGGGTCGCATGCGCCCGGGTGTCCTGCACGCCCGCGCCGATCCTGCATGCAGCGTGTATGCACATATCTTTATATATGCAAGGATCGGTGGTATGGTGGTGCGGATGGTTCAGACGCTTTCCAGGAGATCCGCGACATTCACCTACGCAGACGGCTCCGGACGCACTCTCGAGGCCGACTCCCCTCGCGAGTCGGTGCTCGGCCGGTCGCAGGGTTCCGGAGCGCCCATCCCAGACCTGGCATTCGATGAACTCGTCGGCACGCTGCGCGCGGTCGCAGAACCGACCCGCCTTCGGCTGGTCGCACTGCTCACGGGCGCCGAGCTCTCGGTGACGGAGATCAGTCAGGTGATCGGCCAGAGCCAGCCGCGCACGAGCCGGCATCTGCGTCTGCTGGTCGACGCCGGCATACTCGAGCGCGCCCCTGAGAGCACGTTCGTCTATTACCGCCTGGCCGAGGGCAGCCCCGCCGCGCAGCTCGCCTGCTCGTTGGCCGCCGTGACACCACCCACCGACCCGACCCTCGCGGTCGACCTGGCCGCGCTCTCCCGCGTCCGGCAGGCGCGGATCGAAGCCGCGGTCGCCTACCGCGATGCTCATGCCGATGAACTCGAGGGCCTGAGCGGTCTCTATGTCGGCGAGGCCGCGGTCGAACGCGAGCTGCTGGACATGCTCGCCGCAGAAGCGCCGATCGGGCGTCTGCTCGACATCGGCACCGGCACCGGACGCGTCCTCGAGCTGCTGGGGCCTCTGGCCGAACAGAGTGTCGGACTCGACGTCGACCACGACATGCTGGTGCTCGCTCGTGCCGCCCTTGGTGAGTCGCAGCTGACGCAGGCTGCGGTGCGCCACGGTGATGTCCATCGCCCGCCGTTCGAGCCGGGCAGCTTCGACGTGGCCGTCATGCACCATGTGCTGCATCTGCTCGACGCTCCCGGAGCGGCGGTCAGCGCCGCCGCCCGGCTCCTACGCCCGGGAGGGTGTCTGCTGGTCGTCGACTTCGCGACGCACGACCTCGAGCGGCTGCGCAAACTCCACGGCCACCGATGCCTTGGCATCGCCAACAACGACATGCTGGCCTGGGCCGTGCAGGCCGGACTCGATCTGGAAACTGAGCGGGCGCTGCCCCCGGCGGACCCTGGGCAACAGCTCACGGTTCGTCTCTGGATGTTGCGTTCGCTCGGTCGCGGCGCTCCAGCGTCGCAGGAGGCGGTGAACTGATGCCGCAGATCTCCTTCGAAATATTCCCACCGCGGACAGTGGACGGTGAGGTGCGGTTGCAGCAGACGCTCGACCGGCTGGCATCGCTGGAACCTGCCTTTGTGTCGGTCACGTGCGGTGCCGGCGGAAGCGACACCAATGCCACCCTCGATGTGCTGAGGACGGTCGCGCGCCGTGGCGACCTGCCGGTGGCTGGCCACATGACCTGTGTCGGCCGCTCTCGCGCGGAGACCGATGCCGAGATCATGCGCTACTGGCATGCCGGGGTTCGCCACGTCGTCGCCCTGCGCGGCGACGCTCCTGAGCACCAGGCTCGCTTCGAACCCCATCCCGATGGTTACCCGAGCGCCGTCGATCTGGTCGCCGCGATCCGGCGGATGGTCCCGATCGAGGTCAGCGTCGCGGCCTACCCGGAGCCGCACCCGGATTCGATCTCGATGATGAGTGACCTCACCGTGCTCGCCCGCAAGGCCGACGCCGGCGCCACTCGGGCGATCACGCAATTCTGCTTCGACAGCCACGCGATCGTGAGCCTGCGGGACCGGATCAGGCACGCGGGTATCGAGCTCAGCGTCGTGCCCGGGATCCTGCTGGCGACGGACTTCGGCGGCGTCGTCCGGATGGCTCAGCGCTGTGGCGCGCGCATCCCAGATTGGCTCCGCGAGCGCTTCGCTGGACTCGAGGACGATCTGCCCACGCGCAAGCTGGTGGCGGCGATCGTCGCTGCCGAACAGGTCGATCACCTCCGCCGCGAGGGCTTCGACCAGTTCCATTTCTACACGCTCAACCAGGGCGACCTGGCCCCGGCGGTCTCACGGCTGCTGGGCAGCTCCCAGGCGCGCGAACGCGCAGGCGCGGCGTGACCGGCGCCGGTGAACTCTCCCGCGAGGGCCGGATCGAGGCATTGAAAGCCGCCGCCGCCGACCGGATCCTGGTGCTCGATGGCGCCTGGGGCGCCCAGATCCAGGAGTTTCGACTGGACGAGCAGCAGTTCCGCGGCGAGCGTTTCACCGATCACGCGCGGCCGCTGCGCGGCAACAACGACATCCTCTGCATCACCCGTCCGGAGGTGATCACCGAGCTCACGACCGCGTACCTCGACGCGGGGGCGGACCTGATCTCCACCAATACGTTCACTTCCAACTCGATCGCCCAGGCCGACTACGGAACCGAGGATCTCGCCCACGAGCTGAACCTGACGGCCGCACAGCTCGCACGGGCCGGCGCCGACGCCGCCACAGCCGCAGACCCATCCAGGCCGCGTTGGGTCGCGGGTTCGATCGGACCGACCAACCGCACCGCGTCAATGTCGGCAGACGTCAGCGACCCCGGCGCGCGAGCGGTCGATTTCGACCAGCTTTACGACGCCTACCGTGAGCAGGCGATCGCCCTTCACGAGGGTGGGGTCGACCTGTTCCTTGTCGAGACGGTGTTCGACACGCTCAACGCCAAGGCTGCGCTCAAGGCGATCCTCGACCTGCAGGACAGTGGTCTGACCGAGCTGCCGATCTGCATCTCCGGCACCGTCACCGACCGCTCCGGCCGCATCCTCTCAGGGCAGACGATCGATGCGTTCTGGATCTCCGTGCGGCACGCCGAACCGTTTGCCGTCGGCCTCAACTGCGCCTTCGGAGCCGAGCAGCTGCGTCCGTTCCTGGCGCAGCTCGCATCTGCGGCCGACACACTGATCTCGGCCTACCCGAACGCCGGACTTCCCAACGAGCTCGGCGAGTACGACGAGGGTCCAGAGGTGATCAGCACGCACCTGCGTGAGTGGGCCGAGTCCGGTCTGGTGAATATCGTCGGGGGCTGCTGCGGAACGACGCCGGCGCATATCCGCGCGATTGCGCAGGCCGTTGCCGGGCTTCCGCCCCGCCGGGTCCCGCAACACACGCCGACACTGCGTCTCGTCGGGACTTGAACCTTTTGCGGCCGGATGAGCGTTCCTTGGTGAGACATGGCCTTCGCCAACCCTGAGACGCTTGCGCCCGAGACCCGGGCGACCTTCATCAACATCGGCGAGAGAACGAACGTTGCCGGCTCGGCGCGGTTCAAACGCCTGATCGCCGCCGGCGATTATGAGACGGCACTCAGCATCGCCCGCGAACAGATCGAGAACGGCGCACAGATCATCGACGTCAACATGGACGATGGTCTGCTCGATGGCGAGCAGGCGATGACCACGTTCCTGCGCCTGGTCGCGTCCGAGCCCGACATCGCGCGCGTACCGATCATGATCGATTCCTCCAAGTGGAGCGTGATCGAGGCCGGACTGAAATGCGTGCAGGGCAAGGCGATCGTCAACTCGATCAGCCTCAAGGAGGGCGAGGACCAGTTCGTCGAGGCCGCCCGCAGGGTCCGCCGCTACGGCGCCGCCGTTGTCGTGATGGCGTTCGACGAGCAGGGCCAGGCAGACACCGTCGAGCGCAAGGTTGCGATTTGCGAGCGGGCCTACGACCTGCTCACGCAGCGCGCCGGGTTTGACCCTGAGGACATCATCTTCGACCCGAACATCTTCGCGGTCGCAACCGGCATCCCCGAGCACAACGAGTACGCCCTCGCCTTCATCGAGGCCATCTGGCAGATCAAGGAGCGCCTGCCGGGAACGAGGGTCTCCGGCGGAGTCTCGAACGTGTCGTTCTCGTTCCGCGGCAACGAGCCGATCCGCGAGGCGATCCACGCCGTCTTCCTTTACCACGCGATTGCCGCTGGGCTCGACATGGCAATCGTCAACGCCGGCCAGCTCGGGCAGTACGAGGAGATCGAGCCGGAGCTGCGCGAACGCGTGGAGGACGTGATCCTCAACCGCCGTCCCGACTCGACCGAGCGTCTGCTCGAGGTCGCCGAGCGCTACCGCGACACCGAGAGCATCCGTCGCGAGTCTGACAACTCCTGGCGCGAGCTGTCCGTCAAGGAACGACTCGTGCACGCCCTCGTCAACGGCATCAACGAGTTCATCGTCGCTGACACCGAAGAGGCTCGGCTAGAGCTCGGCGCGCCCCTGCGTGTGATCGAGGGGCCGCTGATGGACGGCATGAACGTCGTCGGCGACCTCTTCGGCCAGGGCAAGATGTTCCTGCCCCAGGTCGTCAAGTCGGCGCGCGTGATGAAGCAGGCGGTCGCCCACCTCGAGCCGTTCATGGAAGCCGGGCGGAACGATTCGCGTGGCGCCGGCCGAATCGTCATGGCAACAGTCAAGGGCGACGTGCACGACATCGGCAAGAACATCGTCGGGGTGGTACTTGCCTGCAACGGCTTCGACGTGATCGATCTGGGCGTGATGGTGCCGGCGCATCAGATCCTCGACACGGCGATCGAGCGGGGTGCCGACCTGATCGGTCTATCGGGCCTGATCACGCCGTCGCTCGAGGAGATGTGCTCGGTCGCGGGCGAGATGGAGCGCCGCGGGATGTCGCTACCGCTGCTGATCGGCGGTGCGACCACGAGCAAGCTGCACACGGCGATCAAGATCCACCCCTGTTACGACCGTGGCCAGGTCGTGTACGTGACCGATGCCTCCCGCGCCGTCGGCGTCGCGAGCGCGATGGTCGATCCCGAGCAGCGCTCCGCGCTCGCATCAGCGGTTCAGGTCGAGTACCGCGAGATCGCCGAGCGGCGCGCGAGCGGGCACGCCGCCGGTCGCCGCATCTCGATCCAGCAGGCGCGCGAGAACCGCTTGCGCCTGGACCCCGACCGTCGGCCCGTGGTGCCGGCGCAGCCGGGCCTCCACGTGTTCGACGAGTACGACCTTGCGGAGATCGCCGCATACATCGACTGGACCCCGTTCTTCCGCACCTGGGAGCTGAAGGGCACCTTCCCGAAGATCTTCGAGGACCCGGTTGTTGGCGAGACGGCGCGTGAGCTCCACGACGATGCCCATACGATGCTTGCGCGGCTTGTGAGCGAGCGTTGGATCACAGCCCGCGCCGTGGTCGGCATCTGGCCTGCTGCAAGCGTCGGCGATGACATCCGGGTCTACGCGGACCAGCGGCGTGCTGAGCCACTGGCGACGCTGCACACGCTGCGTCAACAGCTGCCCCGTGATCAGGAGCACCCGAACCTGGCGCTGGCCGATTTCGTCGCCCCACTGGGCTCCGGGATGGACGACCACATCGGTGCCTTCGCTGTCACCACCGGCCACCGTGAGAGCGAGCGCGCCGAGCTGTTCGATCGAGATCACGACGATTACAACCGCATCCTGTTCACAGCGCTCTGCGATCGGCTGGCGGAGGCATTCGCCGAACGCATGCATGAGCGGGTGCGCAACGAGATCTGGGACTACGCATCGGCCGAGCGGTTGTCAAAGGCCGAGCTGATCGCAGAGCGGTACCAGGGAATCCGGCCCGCTCCCGGCTATGGATGCCAGCCCGACCACACGGAGAAGCAGACGATCTTCTCATTGCTTGATGCGCCGGCCAATGCGGGCATCGAACTGACCGAGAGCTACGCGATGATGCCCGGGTCCTCGGTCAGCGGCCTCTACTTCTCAAACCCGGAGTCGCGTTACTTCGGTGTCGGTCGCATCGGTACCGACCAGCTCGAGGACTACGCCGAGCGCAAGGGTTGGACTGTCGACGAGGCTCGGCGCTGGCTCTCGACCCTGCTCGACACAGACTAGGTACCGGCTCGAAATATCCCAGGTGCAGGCATTTTCTGAGGCCGATCTTCACCGGAAGATCACAGCTGATGCCCACGAAGTTCACAAGCGAAAGCACGCTATGAGCGAGAACTTGTGGCATGCACGAGATCAGCAGCAGCGACCTGCACGTGCGCCGGGCCGACATGCACGTGCACTCGACCGCATCGGAGCTGTCGAAGTTGGGAATCCAGCGCTCACTCCAGTTACCGGAGTGTGCGACTGAGCCGGAGGAGGTCTACGAGCTCGCCAAGCGCCGCGGAATGGACTTCGTGACGATCACCGACCACGACACGATCGCCGGAGCGCTGAGGATCGCTCACCTGCCGGGCGTGTTCGTCTCTGAGGAGTTGACGACCTGGTTCAAGGGAGAGCCTCAGGCGGTTCACGTGCTCTGCTACGGCATCACCCCGGACGATCACGAGTGGCTGCAGTCGCACAACGACAGCGTCGAGGAGTGCGCGGAGTACCTGCAGGAGCGTCAGATCACGGCTGCTCTGGCGCACCCTTTCTACGCGGTCGAGGCGCCCCTGGCACCGCGTCACCGCCGCAGACTGGCACAACTGTTCCCGATCTGGGAGACGCGCAACGGCTCGCGGGCCAAGGAACTGAACCTGCCGGCCTTTGTCTACATCGAGACGCACGGCGGCACCGGCATCGGCGGTACGGATGATCACGCCGGAATCGACATTGGTCGTACGTTCACGCAGACACCGCCGGCAGACGACCCGCTCGAGTTCCTCGCGCACATCCGCGCAGGTGACGCCATCTCGCACGGCGACCAGGGCGGCGCAGCCAAGTGGACACACGCGGCGATGGCGCTCGCGATCCGCTCAGTCGGCCAGAGCGATGTCCACGCGGGCCCGCCCCGACCGGACGCGGAAGGTGGCCGCGGCGAGGACGTCGGACGCCCCGACCCCGCCGCTGTCCTCCGGATCGTCCAACGCGTGATGAGCGAGGGCGATGCTCGCTCAGGTCAGACCCAGCGCGATCTCGGTCCGCAGGACGGGCTGGCGCTGCTGCGCTCGTGGTTGGCGACGATGAGACTCGAGGTCGACGAGCAGCGCCTGATCGGTTACCTACAGGCGGGTGAGATCGGGCATCAGGATCTGTACCGGCGGGCCCGCCGTATTCACGAGCGGGAATTGGCGCGAGTCGTCACCGGTGCGGTATCCCTGATCGAGGAGGGCCGGCTCTCAGACCTCCGTACCACGGCTTCCGAGCTGTTCGACGCTTGCCTGCCTGCCATTCCCTACGCGGCCGCGACGGCCTTCCTGGGTCGTGAGAAGCTGAAGCTGGCCCGTGCTGACGGCGATCAACCACGCGTGGCGATCGTGGCTGATGGCCTTGGCGGCATGCACGGCGTGACCCACACGATTCAGCAGATCCGCGAGCGCGGTGTGCCCGGCTTTGAGGTTGAGGTGATCGGCACCGATGCCGACGTCGACCGCCGCCTGACCGCGGTGGCCGAGGTTGATATCCCGTTCTACGAGGGCCTTCGGATCGCGGTCCCGAGCATCCCCGCGATCACGGACGCGATCTGCGAAGGGCGCTACGACCTGATTCATGTCTGCAGCCCCGGGCCGGCGGGCATCGCCGCCTGGGGTATCGCGAAGTTGATGGAGCTGCCACTGGTCGGCAGCTACCACACGGAGCTGGCTGCCTACGCGGGCTTGCGGTCGGGTATGAGCCAGGTCGAGACGCTGGTCGACTTCGCACTCGGCGGCTTCTACGGCGCTTGCGATGTGGTTCTGTCGCCAAGTTCGGCCAGCGATGAGCGGCTGGAGTCGATCGGGGTGGAGCCGGCGATCATCGGCCGCTGGGACCGAGGGGTTGACCTGAATCGCTTCGACCCGGGTCTGCGCGACGACGTGCTCCTTCCCGGTCAGGTGAACGTGCTCTATGCGGGGCGCCTGACCAAGGAGAAGGGCGTCGAGCTGCTGGCGGATGCCTTTCTCGAGGCGAAGGCAAACGACCCTCGGCTACACCTCGTGTTGGCCGGCGGCGGCCCGGAACAGGAGGTCCTGCGCCAGAGGCTTGGCCCGGACGCGACATTCCTCGGCTGGCAGTACGGCGATGAGCTCGCACGAACCTACGCGAGCGCCGATGTGTTCCTGTTCACGAGCCGCACCGACACCTTCGGTCAGGTCGTGCTCGAGGCTCAGGCGAGCGGGCTGCCCGTCGTGGCCGTCGCTGAGGGCGGCCCGGCGACCCTGATCGAGCACGGCGATACAGGTCTGCTGGCTTTGGCCGATCCCCTGGCCCTGGCCGATGCGCTGCGGCAGGTCCTCGACAGCCCGATGCTCGCGCAACGACTGCGTCGGGCGGCGCTGAAAGCGGTCAGCGGCCGCACCTGGGAAGCCGCGATCGGACGGCTGGCCGACGGCTACGACCGTGCGCTCTCCGTCGCCGAGGCCGCGGGCCCAGCCTCTCCAGAACGCGAAAATCCCGTTATAACGCGAGCGCTATAACGGGATTTCGCCCTTTCTGGGAGGCTTGATCCAAGGAGGAGAGCCGGTTGTGACGTCTCAGAAACCCAGGGAGTTGAGAATCGCGGTGTAGCCGGAGTCGCCACCGCCACCGTAATAGCCGCCGCCACCGTAGTAACTGCCGTAGCCACCATCGCCGTAACCATCGTCGCCGTACGGGTCGGAATAGCCTTCGCCGTAGCCGTAGTCCGACCCGGAGCTGCCGTAGCCGTACCCGGAGCCGCCGTAACCCTCGCTCTGCGGTTCACCCGAGCCGGATGAAGCCGAGCCGAGTGTGGCGCCGTACCTGACGCTGAACTGCGTGCCGTCGTTGCTGAGCGACGTTGGTGCGGCCCCCTCGGAATCACCCGAGGAGTCGCCGGAGTAGTCGTTGTACCCATAGCCATCGCCGAGGTAGCCGCCGAGGCCGCCACCGTAGAGACTGCTTGACGACGGTGCGAGCTCGATCGCCTCGGAACTCCAATCGGAGTCGTTGATCGCACCCGTGTGGCCGCCGGAGGTCGTGTAGGCGTCGGTGAACTTGGCAGTGCCGAAATCGGCGAGCGCCAGCGGCGTGCAGTTGCCGGTCGCGCTGCCCTGGCACTCAGAGGGAGCCTCCGCAATCCATTCAGCGGTGCTCGTATCTGGGGTCGCCGAGGTCATCGTCAGGGTCTTACTCCACGTCTGCCCGGTTGTGCGGTCCCTGATGTAGAACGACACCTGGTCGCCATCGACCGCCGTGCGGGCCCACAGCTGGTCGCCCGGCTGGACGTTCAGCTTCAGCCCCACCGGGGCGGAGGGCACCAGCTCGTACCAGGCGTAATAACTGGCGCTGCCGTCGTTGCAGTCGGCCTGGGTGCCGATCTGCTCGAGCGCAGTCGAGTTCTCGCCACCGCCGCCCAACCCGACCCAGTAGGCCGAGTAGGTCGCTCCGCTGGCGGCGGAGCAGTCGACCTTGGGCTGTGTCCAGGCCGCCGACACGGCGGAGAATCCAGACTCGCTGTCAGAGCCGGCCACATAGCCGGCCCAGTTCTCGCTCACGGCCGCCTGGGTCGAGGCGAGCGCCGGCGTCGCAAACCCGAGGCAGGCGACCGCCGGAACCAGTGAAATCAACAAGCGTTTCTTCATGAGCTCAGCGTGGCCACGCGCCGTAAGACACCCGTACGAGCTCATTAAGAGCCGCATAAGCCGGGTGCCATCGGCGACGGCACGCCCATGACTCGCGCCCTATGACTCGGTCAGAGTCCGATAGGTGTCGGGGCGGCGCGTCGTCAGGAACGGAAACAGCTCGAGCCAGTCGCGTCGCTGGTCCAGGTCGAGATCGGCCACCAGCACAGCGGGCCGATCGCGGGGCGCCTGGACGAGGATGCGACCGTAGGGATCCGATATGAAGCTGGAGCCATAGAACGTGAGCGGCGGCTCGATTCCGATGCGGTTGATCGCGACCATGAAGGTGCCGTTGGCGATGCCGTTGCCGACGATCACCTGCTGCCAGAGCGGCTCGGTGTCGAAGTCGGGGTGATCGGGTTCAGAGCCGATCGCGGTCGGATAGATCAACACCTCGGCGCCGGCCAGCGAGTATGCGCGCGCGAGCTCCGGAAACCACTGATCCCAGCAGGTCGGCAGACCGAGACGCGCCTCCGCGGTGCCGGCCAGCGGGCCGGCACCGGCGGCTGATTCGTCGTCCAGAGCCAGTGAGACGACCGGGAAGGGATCGCCGTCTCCGATCGCGGGGCCCTGACGGAAGTAGCGATCCTCGTAGTACCCGGCGGTGATCGGGATGTGGAGCTTGCGGGTGCGCTGCACCAGTGACCCGTCCGGCGCGACCAGGATCGCAGTGTTGTAGCCGAGCCCGTCGTGACCATCCGGGCCGTCGGCCCGCTCGAACAGCGAGGCGTGAACGTATACGCCGCAGGCGCCTGCGGCGCGGCGGGCGAAGCTGACCGTCGGCCCGTCGTCGAGCGGTTCGGGAGCGACGCCCAGTGCCTCAGGGCCGTCGGGCGTGATCGCGAAATACGGCGACAGCGTCAGCTCCTGCAGGCAGACGAGCCGTGCGCCCTCGCCTGCCGCGAGCGCGATGCCTTCGGCCAGTGCCTGCTCGTGCTCGACCGGGTCGGGGTGCCAGCGCTGTTGCACCAACCCGACCCGCAGCGGCGGACGTATCGCAGGTCGCGTTCGGGCTGGCGAGTCCGGAATCGAGTCCGTGGTCTTTACGAGGTAATCGGTCACGGGTCAGACGCCGGTCATACGGCCGGCACCTGCTGGGTGATGCAGTGCGGGCCACCGCCACCGTACGCGATCACGGCGCCCGGCACCGGCACGACGGAACGACCAGGGAAAGCGCTTGCGATGATCGCGACCGCCTCCTCGTCGAACTCGGCCTCGGTGACCGGAACGATCACAGCGCCGTTGCAGACGTATAGGTTCAGGTACCCGACCGCGACGCGCTCGCCCGCAACCTGCGCGTAGGGCAACTCGGGCATCTCGATCGTGTCCAGCCCAGCGGCCACGAGCCTCTCCAGGTTCTCGTGGCAGCGCTCGTGGTTGGGGTTGTCTGCCGGAACCGTCTGGGTCAGCACCTGCCGGCCGGGCGTAAATGCGGCGATCAGGTCGACGTGTCCGTCGGTGTCACGGTCCTCCACCAGACCCTGCCCGAGCCACACCGTGCGCTCTGCGCCGAGGTACTCCGCCAACAGCTCCTCGATCGCGCCCCGTGAAAGGGTTGGATTGCGGCTGGGCGACAGCAGGCACTGCTCGGTGGTCAGGATCGTGCCGGCGCCATCGCTGATAACGGAACCGCCCTCGAGGATCATCGGCGCTCGGCGCACCTCGTCGCCCAGCTCCCGAGCGATCACCCCGCCGATCTCGGCGTCCCTGTCCCACGGCGAGAACTTCTTCCCCCATGCGTTGAAGCCGAAGTGCACCGCGCAGCCGCCCGCCCGAGTCATCCACGACGTAGATCGGGCCACTGTCACGCAGCCAGGAGTCGTCGATCGGCAGCTGGACCACATCCACGCGGCCGGTGCAGGCTGCCCGCGCGGCGCGCGCATCCTCCACCGAGCCGGCGATCATCGTCACGTCCTCGAAGTCGGCGATCGCGTTGGCGACCTGCGCATACTCGACACAGGCCTGCTCGAGCGTCGGGCCCCACAGCGAGGTGCGGCACGGCCAGCCCATGATCGTCCGCTCGTGCGGCTCCCACTCGCCCGGGTAGCGCATCTCGCGCAGCCTACCGCGCGCGGGTTGAGCGGGACCCGCTCAGGCCGCTTCAGCAGAGCTGGGCAGCGTGGGTACGGAGTCGCCTGCTCCGAGCGGGCTCAGCGGCGAGCGTTTGGCCGACGCGAGTTCATCCGCCGTGATGTTCTGCGGGTGGTGGCAGGCGGCAAGGTGGCCGCCTGCGTACTCGGTCAGCTGCGGCTCGACGCTGCGGCAGATGTCGCTGGCGCGCGGGCAGCGGGTTGCGAAGCGGCAGCCCGGCGGGCGGATCGATCGGGCTCGGCACCTCGCCGCTTGCGACGGCTCGGTCACGCGAGCGGTTCTCGGCCGGGTCCGGGATCGGGATCGCGCCCGAGCAGCAGCGACGTGTACGGGTGGATCGGCTTGGTCGTAGAGCTCCTCCGACGGCGACAGCTCCATCATCTTGCCCAGGTACATCACCGCGATCCGATCGGAGACGTGGCGCACCACGCTGAGGTCGTGGGCGACGAACACGTAGCTCAGCCCGAGTTCGTCCTGAAGCTCGTCGAGCAGGTTGATGACCTGTGCCTGGATCGAGACGTCGAGTGCCGAGACCGGCTCGTCGAGCAGGATCAGCTTGGGTTCGACCGCCAGCGCGCGGGCGATGCCGATGCGCTGGCGCTGTCCGCCCGAGAACTCGTGCGGGTAGCGGCCAAGGTGCTCGGGCCGCAGGCCGACGCGCTCGAGCAGCTCGCGGCTCTCGGACTCGACGTCGCGCACGTGGAACACCGCGCAGCTTCAGCGGTGTCGCCAGAATCTCGCGGACGCGCTTGCGCGGGTTCAGTGACGCCTGCGGGTCCTGGAAGACCATCTGCATCTCACGCCGGATCGGCTGCCAGCTCCCTGCGCGATGCCTTGGTGATGTCCTGCGTCGCGGAAGCTGATCCTGCCACTGGTCGGGTCGACCAGGCGCACGAGCGTGCGGATCAGCGTCGTCTTGCCGCAGCCCGACTCGCCGACGACGCCGAGCGTCTCGCCCTGCTCGATCGTCAGCGACACGTCGTCGACGGCGTGCACGTTCGCGACCGTGCGGTCGACGATCAGGCCTGACTTGACCGGGAAGAACACCGTCAGGTGCTCGACCGACATCAGCTCGGTCATGCGCTCACCGACGTCCAGCCGGGCGCGGCGAGCCCGATCTGGCCGTCGACGTTCCGAAGCTGGCGCTTGCGCTCGGGCTCGAGCCAGCAGCGGTCGGGATGACCCGGCGCATCGGCAACGCGCGCGATCAGCTCCGGCACCTCGCTGCATTTGTCGAACGCGTGCGGGCAGCGGCGGCGAAGTGACAGCCGGTCGGCGGTTCCAGCAGCGACGGCGGCGAGCCGGTGATCGCCGGCAGGCGCGTGCCGCGGTCGCGGTCGATTCGCGTGATCGAGCCGAGCAGTCCCCAGGTGTAGGGGTGCTGCGGGTCGTAGAAGAGCTCGTCGAGCGTGCCCTGCTCGACGACGCGACCCGAGTACATGACGACGACGCGGTCGGCGATGTCGGCGACGACGGCCAGGTCGTGGGTGACGAGGATGATGCCGGCGTTGGTCTCGTCGCGCAGCGCGCGCAGCTCGTCGAGGATCTGCGCCTGGATCGTGACGTCGAGCGCCGTCGTCGGCTCGTCGGCGATCAGCAGCTTCGGCGAGCAGGAGAGCGCCATCGCGATCATCACACGCTGGCGCATGCCGCCGGAGAACTCGTGCGGGTAGGAGCGCAGCCGCTCGGCGGCACGCGGGACGCCGACCCGCTCCATCAGCTCGACCGCCTGAGCCATCGCGTCGCGCTTGCTGACCTCCGGGTGGTGCGTGCGGATCTGCTCGACGATCTGGTCGCCGACGCGGTAGACCGGGTTCAGCGAGCTCATCGGATCCTGGAAGATCATCGCGATGTCATTGCCGCGGATCTTGCGGAGCTCCTCGTTGCTGGCGGTCAGCAGCTCCTGGCCGTCGAGCTTGGCGCTGCCGGAGAAGTGCGCGTTGGGCCCGCGGGTCAGGCCCATCAGCGTCATGCCGGTGACGGACTTGCCGGAGCCGGACTCGCCGACGACCGCGATCACCTCGCCGCGGTCGACGGTGAACGAGACGCCGTCGACGGCCTGGACCACGCCCTGGTCGGTGTCGAAGCTGACCTTCAGCTCCTCGATCGTGAGCAGCGGGTCGCTCATCCGAGCCTGATCCGGGGGTCGAGCACGGCGTAAACGATGTCGACCAGCGCGCCCATGACCACGACGGCGAGCGCGGTGAGCATCACGATCACCAGCAGCGTGACAGTGTCGAAGTTGCCGATCGCCTCGGCTGCGAGCTGACCCACGCCGTGCAGGTTGAAGACCGTCTCGGTGAGGATCGCGCCGCCGCCGATCACCTGCGCGACGTCCAGCCCCCACAGCGAGATGATCGGCAGCAGGCTCATGCGCAGGATGTGCTTGACCAGAACCCTGCGCTCCGACAGACCCTTGGCGCGGGCGGTGCGGACGTAGTCCTCGCCCATCGCGTCGAGGATCGAGCCGCGCAGCACGCGCGAGTAGAAGCCGATGAACAGCACCGAGAGCGTGAACCACGGCGCCAGCATGTGCCAGAACCAGCTGGCCGGGTTGGACCACAGCGGCACGTAGCCCCGCAGCGGGATCAGGCCGGCCTTGTAGCCGACGTAGTAGATCAGCACCGAGCCGAGCAGGAACGGCGGCAGCGAGACCCCGACCATCGACAGCACCGTCAGCACGCGATCGGTGTACTTGCCGGAGCGAATCGCCGCAAGCGTTCCGAGCGCGATCGACGCGAACAGCCAGAAGATCCCGGCGCCGATCGCCAACGACAGGGTCGCGGGCAGGCCCTTGGCGATCTGCTGGAGCACGTTGTACCCCTGTGAGTAGGAGTACGCGGCGCCATCGAAGATGTTGCCCATCGTCTTGACGTACTGAACCCAGATCGGCTTGTCGAAGCCGTAGCGGACGCTGATCAGGTGCACCTCTGCCGGGGTCGCGAGGCGCCCGGCGATCTTTGCCGGCCGGGTTGCCGCCCGGCAGCGCGACGATGAACAGCAGGAACGTGACCAGTGAGATCACGAACAACATGAACACCATCACGAGCAGCGCGGCGGGTTACGAATCGTGCCATTCGCGCTTCTAGGCATGTTCATCGCCGCCTTGGCACGCGGGTCGAGCGCGTCGCGCAGCCCGTCACCGAAGATGTTGACCGACATCACCGTGAGCACCAGCATGATGCCCGGGGCCAGCACGGTGTGGAAGGCGCCGGGGAAGGTCTGCAGGCCGGCCGCGATCATCGTGCCCCAGGTCGAGTTCGGCGGCTGCACGCCGGCGCCGAGGTAGCTGAGGGCCGCCTCGAGGATGATCGCGTTGGCGAGCATCAGCGGGATGAAGATGATGATCGTCGAGGCGATGTTCGGCAGGATCTCGCTGAACATGATCCGCATGTTGACCCAGGCCCTGCTGGCGGGCGGCGTCGACGAACTCGCGCTCGCGCAGGGTCAGCACCTGGGCGCGGATCGGGCGCACGATGTAGGGGATGTAGACGAAGCCGATGACGAGCGCTGTTGTCAGCAGCGTCGTCGAGTGGAACGGGCCGAGCCCGCGCACGTTGAGCACGGTGCCGAGCGTGATCCCGAGCAGCACCGCCGGATAGGACCAGACGACGTCACTCGCTCGGCTGATGAAGCCGTCGGTGAAGCCGCGGAAGTAGCCGGCGATCACGCCGAGGAGCGGTGCCGAAGACCATCGTGATCAGCATCGCGACGAAGCCGATGTAGAGCGAGCTGCGGCCGCCGTAGAGCAGGCGCACGGCGACGTCGCGGCCGTTGGTGTCGGCGCCGAGGAAGTAATGGTGGATGTCCCAGGTCGGACCGATCGGGATGCCCTGGCAGGCTGAGCACGTACTCGAGCTTGCCGCCGACCCTGATCTGGCCGGTGAGGTTGCCGGTGTTCGGACCGATGTGGGCGACGTCGTGCGAATAGACCGGCGCCAGCAGACACAGGATCACGATCAAGATGAAGACGCCGCCGAAGAACAGCGCGACCTTGTTGCGGCGCAGCCGTCGCCACGCGAGCCGGTAGGGGCCGATTCCGGGCGGACGACCTGCTCTGCACGTCTCGTCGACTGAGGCGGCAGCTCGGCTGTGATCTCGCTTCCGATTGCAGACATCGTCAGAAAGAGTAGAGGCCGGGACAGGCTACGGGCGGCCCTGAAAATCAGGTCCGTCCCGTTGCCGTCCCGGCCAATCACCATTTGGGGTGACTACCGAGGTTCGGTCGTTACTTGACCGAGATCCCCAGGAGATCCCAACCGTAGATGTCATTCGTGTACTTCACGGTGATGTTCTTCGACGTGAAGAACGGGAACGACTGGTACCCGAACACGGCGGCGTACGCCTTCTTGGCGACGTACTTCTCGAGCGACTGCCACTGCTTCACCGACTTGCTGATCTGGGTCGTCGGCACGGTGCCGAGCTTCGCGATCTGCTTGTTGATGTACGGGTCGTTCGTCTGACCGAAGTTCTCGTTGTTCGTCGGCTGAATGGCCCCGCCGTTCAGCAGAACACCGTAGAAGTCGATCGGGTTCGGGAAGTCCTGGTTCCAGTCGGCGAAACCTGTCTGCGGATCGACCTTCTTGGCCTCACCGATGGTGGTGAAGTAGTTCGTCGTCCGCAACCTTCTTCAGCGTCACGTTCTTGAAGCCGATGCTCTTCAGCTCCTGGACGTAGGCCTGTCTCCCACTGCAGTCGCGGCGAGCGCTCCTCGCCGTAGACCGTGATCGGCACGTTGGCCTGGCCCGACTCCTTGAGCAGCTTCTTGGCCTTCTTCATGTTGCCGGTGGCGGGTTGCCGTACGGGCACTTGCCGACTCCGTGGCCGCGATGCCGGGCGGCAGGAAGAAGCAGCCCGGAGCCAGGGTGCCCGAGCCGAGGCGCGAGAACCCGCTCTGGTTCAGGCCCGTCACAACCGCCTCACGCGCGTCCTGGTTGTTGAACGGCGCCTTGCTGGCGTTCAGGAAGAAGTAGTACACCGAACCGCCGAGGTTGACCAGCTTGTCGTGGCCGCTGGCCTTCGCCGCATGCGAGATCGCCCGGCGGGATCGTGTCCGCCCAGTCGAAGATCTCGTTCTGGTTCTTCAGAACCGACAGCGCATTGGCGTTGACGTTCGAGTCGATCTGCTCCTGGTAGTTGACGGTCGCCTTCGGGATGCCCGGAAGCGCCGTCCAGTTCGGGTTCGGAACGATGTCGAACGACTTGCCGATGTTGATGTTGGTCACCATGTACGGACCGGCGCCGGCCGGCGGGTCGCCCGCCTGGACCTTGAACGGCTCTGGCGCCGTCTTCGGATCGACGAAGCCGAAGGCCGGGAACGCCAGCACGTTGACGAACGGGCCGTAGGCCTGCGTCAGGTGAATGACGATCTTGCCGGTGGTGTTGTTCGTGCTGATGCCCGAGATGCCCTTGGCCTTGTGGGCGGCGTAGGCCGCCGCGCCCTTGACGTACGGGGTCACGAACGTCGACGAGCCGCCCCACGGGATCGTGAGCGAACGCTCGACCGAGTAGGTGAAGTCGCTTGCCTGGACGGGATCGCCGTTGGAGTACTTCAGGCCCTTGCGCAGCGTGACCGTGTAGGTCTTGCCGCCGTTGGTGATCATCGGCAGGGCCGTGGCCAGGCCCGGGCTGAAGCTCGGTGCCGGCGATGCCGTTGGCGTGCTTGTAGGTGGTGAGGCCGGTGTAGACCTCCCAGTTGATCTCAGAGCCCTGGGTCGTGTAGTCCAGACCCGGGTCGAGCGACTGCGGGCCGGTGCCCGACAGCAGCGTGACGGTCGTGGTGCCGGCGGCGGCCTTGGCCTGGTGGGCCTTGGCGCTCGCGCTGGCCGCGATCGCGGCTGCGATCGCTGCGATCCGACCACGGCCAGAATCGCTGACCAGGTCGATCGCCTTAGATTGATTACGCACTGTGGCGTCCTCCTCCAATGGGTTAGAGATTTGGCAGTAATTTATTGGCAACGGCGCAACTTTGCGGTCGAACGTAATCGACTCCACGCAACAGTCGGGCTAACCTACGTAGAGTGGGCTCTTGTTTAAGCTTAACCGCTTTAGATGATGGCGCGCCTGCTGGTCGGCCGCGCCGCAACCACCCGGCCTCCGTTCCGGTTGGGCCGGCGTCAGTGTCCCGTAAGCGGCTGCGACGCGTCCCGACGCTATGAGCCGACGGCGCGCTCGGCGGTTCGTCCCGGTCTGGTCGCCGGCCGCGCTCGCCGTGGTGATAAACGCCGCCGCGCAGCGCCGAGGCGCCGGCGGCGACCAGGCAGGCGATGATCGCGAACGCAAACGCCGCGTGCAGGCCGTCGCGGAACGGCGCGGAGATCAGCTGCGGGAAGAACGAGCGGCCGGTCAGCACCGCCTGGCTGTGTGCTGAGAGGTGGCTGAGCACGTGCTGCTGCCGACGAGGCTCTTGATCGGGTTGTAGCCGAGGAACGCAGCGAACAGGACCGAGACCGGCGGCGTCTTGCCGATCGCATGCGCGGTCGCCAGCGGCACGCCGTGCGCGTGCAGCCCGGCGCTGAGCGTGTGCGGGCAGGCGACGACGCCAGCCCGGCGATCATCAGCGAGAAGAAGATCCCGACCGACAGCACCTGGGCGCTGTTCTGGACGGTCTGGTTCATGGCGCCGCCGGCGCCGCGGTCCCGCGGCGGCAGGCTGTTCATCACCGCGGCGCGGTTGGGCGATGCGAACATCCCCATCGAGAAGCCGACGGCGAACAGCACGAGCGCCAGCACGCGGATAGGCGAAGTCGGTCGGCACCAGCCACAGCGCCACGAAACGTGAGCGCGGTCGCGATCATCCCGCCGGTCGCGAACGGCCGCGCGCCGTATCGGTCCGAGAGCACGCCGAACAGCGGTCCGGAGATCAGCATGCCCAAGCGTCAGCGGCAGCATGCAGATTCCGGCGCGCAGCGGTGTTTCGGTGAAATCGACACCGTGCTGCGGCAGCCAGATCCCCTGCAGCCAGATGATCAGCATGAACATCAGCCCGCCGCGTGCGATCGAGGCCAGGAACGTCGAGAGCGTGCCGGCGCTGAAGGCGCGGATCCGCAGCAGCGGCAGGCGGAACATCGGATCCTCCGCTCGCTGTTCGACGATCGCGAACGCGATCAGCGACAGCAGCCCGGCACCGGCAGGATCAGCACGCGCGGGCTGAGCCAGCCCATCGCGTGGCCGTCGTACGGGCGGATCCCGTAGGTGATCGAGACCATGATCAGGATCAGGCCAAGCGCAAAGGTGATGTTGCCCGGCCAGTCGACCTTGGCGCCGGTCTGCGGGCGTGCTCAGCTCGCGCAGCTCTTGTAGGCCCAGATCGTGCCGAACAGACCCGACCGGCACCGAGATCAGGAACACCATGCGCCAGCTGATCGGCGCCAGCAGCCCACCCAGGACGAGTCCGACGAACATGCCGCTGACGCCGACGATGTTGTTGATCCCGAGTGCCATCCCGCGCTGGTTGGCCGGGAACGCATCGGTCACGATCGCGGCCGAGTTCGCCAGCAGGAAGGCGCCACCGACGCCCTGCACCAGGCGGAAAACGACCAGGTAACTGGCACCCGGCGGAGCCGGTCAGCCAGTCGATCGTCAGCATCAGCGACGCCGCTGTGTAGATCACAAAGCCGAGGTTGTAGATGCGAACACGACCGAACATGTCGCCGAGCCGGCCGAGGCTGACTATCAGCACGCTTGAGACGATCAGGTATCCGAGCACCATCCACAGCAGGTAGAAGCTGTTGCCGGACTCAAGCGGGTTGAGTTGGATGCCGCGGAAGATGTCGGGCATCGCGATGATCGTGATCGAAGCGTCGAGCGTCGCCAGCAGCATCGCGAGCGTCGTGTTCGACAGCGCGATCCACTTGTAGTTGTGCGGTACGGGTCCGTCGGGGCGCTTGGGCGACGTGAGCAAGCTTGCCACCAAGCAAGTATTACACAGTTTACCTTCATATCTGCTTGGGGTTCACGACTCCGGGCGTATAGTCAGGCGGGTGAAAACTGACAGCAGCCTTACAGAGGACCTCGATCTGATCATGCTGCCTGCGGAGCTGCGGCTTGTGCTCGGGCGGCTCGTCAGGCGCCTGCGCCAGGATTACCGCTTCCCGATGACGCAGGCGGCGGTGCTCGGAAGGCTCGATCGCGAGGGCCCGCAGTGCATCGGTGAGCTGGCCACGGCCGAGCGCGTGCGCCCGCAGTCGATGAGCCAGACGCTGTCAGAGCTTGAGGCCGAAGGCCTGATCGAGCGCGGACCGGACGCGAGGGACGGGCGCCGCACTCGCATCGCCCTGACCGCTGCCGGCCGTGCCGAGCTCGACGCCGACCGAGCCGCCCGGGACGGCTGGGTCGCCGGCAGGATCGCCGAGCTCACGCCTGACGAGCAGGCGACTCTGCGTGAGGCGGTCGTGTTGCTGGGCCGCTTCGCGGACGCTGACTGACATGCCGTAGCCCGGCGCCCACTCAGCGCCACGGATCCAGACCGCCGGATGACGTCGCCGGCGGACCGCCGCCGGCGGTCGGCTACTTTAGATATGTGGCGATTGAGGCAACTGGACAGGCTATGGACGGCTTCGTTCCCGGCGGCAACCATTCGCGTTACAGCCCGCCACGCGCCGGGATCGACCCTGACCCGAGCAAGACCTGGCTGCGCCGCGCGATGCCGATCGTGCTCGCGCGCAAGGGGACGCTGTTCCCGGCGCTCGGGCTCTCATTTGTGTCGCTGATGCTGCAGGTGCAGATCCCGGCCCTGCTCAACAGCGCGGTCAATCACTCCCTGCAGCCGAACGCTGCTGCGCTGCCCGGGTACGTGCCGCTCTCCCACTACGTGCGGATCGTGTTCGCGCTCGCGATCGTCGCCGGAATCACCTCCTACGGCGCCCGGTTGTTCTTGATGCGCACGGCCTATGGGATGGAGGCGGACCTGCGCAACCTGATCTACACGCACCTCACGCGGATGAGCTTCGATTTCTACGACCGGGTCCAGTCAGGTCAGCTGATCTCCCGCGCCAACTCGGACATCCGCTCAGTGCAGATGTACCTGACCTTCGGTCCCAACATCCTCGTCCAGTGCGCGATCGCGGTGGTTGCGTTCGTTTACATGCTCACGATCAACGTCCCGCTGGCGTTTGTCGCGATGGCAACGCTGCCACTCGTGTTCGTCATGGGCGTGCGAATGCGGCGCAGCATGTTTCCGGTCTCCTGGCTGATCCAGGCGCGGCTGGCGGAGATCGCGACGATCGTCGACGAGAACATCAGCGGCGTGCGCGTGGTCAAGTCCTTCGTCGCCGAACAGCGAGAGCTCAACCAGCTCGAGGAGGCCGCCGACAAGCTCCAATGGGCGTACATCCGCGATGCGGATCTGCGCGCCAAGTTCACGCCGCTGGTTCAGAACCTACCCCAGGTCGGATTGGCCCTGATCCTGCTGGTAGGCGGTTACCTGGTGATACACGGGCAGCTCGGTATCGGCGCGATCCTCGCCTTCAGCGCCTATATCGTCATGCTCCAGGCGCCGTTTCAGATGCTTGGGATGCTGGTCATGCTCGGCCAGCGGGCAGCCGCCTCCGCCGGTCGCATCTACGAGGTGCTCGATGAGGCCCCGAGCGTCGTCGACGGCCCGCTGGCCGTCGACCTTGCCAACTCACGCGGGGACGTGCGCTTCGAGGCGGTGGACTTCGCCTACTCGTCGGATGCCTCACCGGTGCTCGAGGACTTCGACCTGCAACTCCGGCCCGGTGAGACGGTTGCCATGGTCGGGCGCACGGCGAGCGGCAAGACCACCGTGGCGCGGCTGCTGTCGCGCTTCTACGACGTGACCGGCGGCGCAGTCAGGATCGATGGTCACGACGTTCGTGACGTGACCATCGAGAGCCTGCGTCACCAGGTCGGCGTCGTCCTTGACGAGCCCTTCCTGTTTTCCGTCACGGTCCGCGACAACATCGCCTACGGGCGTCCGGACGCGTCGCTCGAGGAGATCCAGGCGGCGGCTCGAGCTGCAGGGGCCGACGAATTCATCGCCCAGCTCGCGGACGGATACGACACGATCGTGGGGGAGCGCGGCTACACGCTCTCCGGTGGACAGCGGCAGCGGATCGCGATCGCGCGCACGCTGCTGGTGAATCCGCCGATCCTCGTGCTTGACGACGCGACCAGCGCCGTCGACGTGCAGGTCGAGCAGGAGATCCACGAGGGCCTGAGGACGCTGATGCGTGGGCGCACGACGCTGATCGTCGCTCACCGCCTCTCGACAATCGGGCTGGCCGACCGCGTTGTGCTGCTCGACGGCGGACGCGCCGTCGCGGACGGGACGCATGCGGAGTTGCTCGAGCGCTCGCCGCTCTATGTCGAGGTCCTGGCTCAGGCCGAGGCCGATGAGCTCGAGCAACTGCGGATCGAACGTGAGCGCCAGCCGGACCCCGCAGCGACGAAGGACAGGCTTTGAGCTTCGGAGGCTTCGGACAGGGCTCGCCGATGTTCGGTGGCGGCGGCGCCGCCGGGCGCGGCGGCGCCGGCACCGCGGCTTCACCCGGCGGTGGGCTGCCGTTCGCCGGGATCCCGCCCGAGCTTCAGAGCGGCGTCGACGAGCTGCTGGCCGGCGAACCCCAGTACCCGGAGCCGAGTGCGCAGTTCGGATACGGGAGCGTCGATGAGCGTGCCAGGCACCTGACGCTGCGGATGCTGGTGTTCGAGCATTGGCGCCTTGGTGTATTCGCGGTCCTGCTGGTCTGCGTCGTCAGCGTCTTCAACCAGCTCGGACCGGCGCTGATCTCCTACGGCATCAACCACGGCATGCACGGCCATGGAGACATGGCCGTCGTCGCCGCCTGCACCGCCCTGTTTCTGCTCGCCATCGCGATCACCGCCGGCGCCCAGTCGGTGCAGGCTCGCGTTTCGGGCCGGCTCGCCGCGCGAGTCATGAACGATCTCCGTATCAGGGTGTTCACGCACCTCCAGCGGCTCGGCCTCGACTTCTACACCGAGGAGAAGGCGGGCGTGATCATGACGCGGATGACGAGCGACATCGAGCGCCTCCAGCAGCTGCTGCAGGACGGGCTCGCACAGCTCGTCGGCCAGGCGCTGACGATGGTGGTGATCACTGGAATCCTGTTGACGATGAACGTCGAGCTGACCTTGATCACGCTCGGGTTGGTGGTGCCGCTGCTGACACTCGCGACGCTGTGGTTCAGCCGCGCCTCTGAAAAGGGGTACGCGCGGGTCCGCGAGGGCATCGCGGAGGTCCTTGGCGACCTCTCAGAGAGTCTTCACGGCGTGCGTACCGTGGCGGCCTACAACCGACAGCGCTGGAACGTGGTCGAGCATCGCAGCATCGTCGGCAGCTATTGCGATGCCAACAACCACACCGCCCAGATCAACGCGATCTACGGCCCGGGCACCCAGATGCTGGGCTATCTGGGTCAGGCTGCGTTGCTGGCGATCGGCGGCCAGATGGTGCTCGACCACAAGCTCACAATCGGCGCTCTGGTCGCGTTCTTCCTGTACCTGAATCGCTTCTTCGCCCCGATTCAGCTCCTGGTCCAGCAGTACAACATGTTCCAGCAGGGGCAGTCCTCGATCACGACCCTGCGCAACCTGTTCCGGACCGAACCCCACCCGGCCGATGCGCCCGGAGCGATTGAGCTGCCGCCGGTGCAGGGGGAGATCGTGTTCGACCATGTCAGCTTCGGCTACGACCCGAGCCGGCCGGTGCTGCGCGACGTCGACCTGCGGATCGCTCCGGGAGAGACGGTCGCCTTCGTCGGCCAGACCGGGGCGGGAAAGTCGACCGCCGCCAAGCTGATCACGCGCTTCTATGACCCGACCTCCGGTCGCGTCACGCTCGACGGGCACGATCTCCGTGACGTCACGCTCGAATCGCTGCGATGCCAGCTCGGCGTGGTGCCTCAGGAGCCGTTCCTGTTCGCCGGATCACTGCGCTACAACATCGGGTTCGCCCGTCCCGACGCAAGCGATGATGAGGTATGGCAGGCCGTCGACGCGGTCGGCCTGCGGGAGGTCGTTGAGCGGATGCCGGATGGTCTGGAGACGGTCGTCCATGAGCGCGGTCAGTCGCTGTCGTCCGGAGAGCGGCAGCTGATCGCACTGGCGCGCGCGTTCCATGCCCGGCCGCGTGTGCTGGTGCTCGACGAGGCGACCTCGAACCTTGACCTGCTGTCAGAGAGCAAGATCGAGGCTGCGCTGGACATACTTCTTCAGGCGCGCACGGCGGTCCTGATCGCCCACCGGCTGACGACTGCGATGAAGGCCGACCGGATCGTCGTCGTTGACGCGGGCCGAGTGGTCGAGACCGGGGCGCATGACGAGTTGGTCGCCCGCGGCGGCCGCTATGCCGAGATGTATGCGACCTGGACATCGCACATGGAGCTGACTGTGTGAGCCACCAAGGGTCCGCGGGCCAGAGAGCTAGACGAGCGTGCGTCTCAGGCTTGCGGCGTCGCGCATCATGGCTTCGATCTCCATCGCCGGCACCGGCGGCGAGAACAGCATGCCCTGCGCGGAGACGCAGCCGAGGCGTCGCAGTTCCCGCACCTGCTCCTCGGTCTCAGTTCCGGCACCGATCACCGTGAGGCCGAGCGCCGTGCCGGTGGCGATCACCGCGTGTGCGATGCGGGTGGTGTCGCTCTCATCGCCGAGCTGAGCGATGAATCGCCGGTCGACCTTGATCGTGTCGATGCGCATTGCGGCCAGCTGCATCAGCGATGAGTCGCCATGACCGAAGTTGTGTACCGCGAGCCCGATCCCGAGGCGCTTGAGCTCGGACAGGGCCCGGCGCATCTGTTCGGCCTCCTCCCGCAGGACGGTCTCGTCGAGCTCGAAGTTGATGCAGGTGGGGTCGATTCCGCTGGCGGCCACGAGCCCCCCGACCTGCTCGACGAAGAGTGGGTTGCGCAGCTGCTGGCTCGAGGTGTTGATCCCGAGACGCAGCGGTGGCAGGTCCGGGCGAGCCTGCTCCCAGCGGGCGGCGTCGCGCAGCGCCTGCCTCAGCACCCACTCGCCGATGCGGTCGATCAGGCCGCTCTCCTCCGCCACCGGGATGAACTCGCCGGGCGTCACCTCTCCCCGCTGTGGATGCTCCCACCGCAGCAGCGCCTCGACCGCGTACATCGTCTCGTCACGGAGCCGGACGACCGGCTGGTAGGCGAGTCGCAGCTCGTTCGTCTCGATCGCCCGTCGCAGGTCGTTCTCCATGCGACCGCGTGCGACCGCCCGGACCCGGAGATCCTCATCGAAGAGGTCGTAGCGCGCGCGGCCGCGTTGTTTGGCGCGATACATCGCGGCGTCCGCATCGTGCAGCAGCGCCGGTGCGTCCTGGTGGCCGTTGGCGAGCGCGATGCCGATGCTGGCCGTCACGAACTGCGTGCCGGCCTCGAGCATGAACGGACGCGCGAAGCTCGCCGCGATCCGCTCGGCTGTGGCAATCGCCACGCGCTCGCTTGCGATGTCGTCGAGCAGCAGTCCGAACTCGTCCCCGCCGAAGCGCGCCACCGTGTCGGTGGGTCGGACGGCCTCGCGCAGCCTGCTGGCGACCGTGATCAGCAGGTCGTCGCCGGCCTGGTGGCCGAGTGTGTCGTTGACCTGCTTGAAGTGGTCAAGGTCGATGAACAGCACCGCTGCCACCGAGCTTGTGTGACGTCGGCCGCGTTCGAGCGCCTGTTCGAGGCGGTCGGTGAAGAGGACTCGATTGGGCAGCGCGGTGAGGGGGTCATGGAGCGCGCGGTGCTGCATCGCGTCCTCGGCCTCCTGCCGCTCGATCGCCTCGGAGAGGATGTTGGCCACCGAGACCACGAAGTTGACGTCGGCCTCGCTGAATGCGTCGGGCCGAAGCGAGAACACGCGGAACGCACCCCACGGGGCGACGGAGCCTTCGATCCGGACTCCGAGGCTCGCTCGGACGTTCTGCTGGAGCACCATACGGGTCGGGGGAAAACGGGTCTCCAATTGCCAGTCCGGTATCAGCAGCACCTTGCTGGTCGCGAGCATGTGGCCGGTCGGCGAATCAGGCTCGATCGGCTCGTGATCGCGCAGGCTCTCAGAAGTTGGCATGCCGAATCCGGCTCGCATGTGGAGCGAACCGCGGTCCTCCCTGATCTCCTGAGCGAGTGCCCCCTCAACCTCGAGCACCTCAGTGGCGACGCGGCAGGCCTCATCGAGCAGATCCTGGATCGGCAGGCCGGCAAGCGCGTGGGCGCCAAGCCGAGCCACCGCGGCCTGTGCGGCCGATTGCCGTTCGAGCTGGTGCTCAGTCTGCTTCTGGTCGCTGATGTCGAGCAGCACGCCGTGCCAGAGCGAGCTGCCGTCTTTGCCGCGGAGCAGACGCGAGTTGTCCCGGATCCAGACCACATGACCGTCGCGATGCAGCATGCGGTAGTCCAGGTAATAGGCGCTACTGAAGTCGTGCCGCAAGGCCCGGATGTCGCTGAGCTCCGTGACTCCCTCGGACTCAGCGGCAAGCGCCGTCTCACGATCATCCGGATGAAGCTGCCGGGCCCAGAGGCTGGGGTCAGCCGTCCATTCCTCGACCGTGAAACCGAGGATCGGTTCGATCCAGTCGTTGACGTAGTGCCAGCGTCCGTTCTCACCGGGTTCGGCGATGTAGACGATGGCAGGCATCGTCTCGACCATTGCCCGGTAGTCCCGCCCCTTGGAGTCCATGCTGGACCATTAGTCGGCATTTTGGCGCCGGCGCTGGAGTGGTGAGTGTCCGTTTGCGCGGATGCGCGAGGGAGGCAGCCCTGTCAGCCGCCGGGCTGATCGGGAGCCTGAAGTGCAGCGGAGGCCTGTCCCGTTTCCGTGAGATCCGTGAGACGTTCGCGTTGGGCGCCGTCGGCATCGAAGTTCGACGGATCAAGCCAGGTCTCGAAGGCCGCCCGAAGCGCCGGCCAGCGCGCATCGGTGATCGCGTACCACGCGGTATCGCGGTTGCGGCCCTTGACCACCCTGTGGTTGTGGAAGACCCCCTCATAGCTGAACCCGAAGCGCAGGGCGGCAGCTCGCGACGGTGCATTGAGCGCGTTGCACTTCCACTCGAGTCTGCGATAGCCGAGGTCGTCGAAGGCATGGCGGGCTAGCAGGAAGATCGCCTCCGTCGCGGCTGGCGTGCGCTTGAGCTGGGGGCCGAACCAGATGTTGCCGAGCTCGATCGTCCCGTGCTCGGGCACGATCGACATGTAGGTCACGATCCCTCGCGGTGTGTCCTCATCGTCGGCAGGCGTGATCGAGAAGAACAGCGGATCGTCGCCGGCAGCCTGCCTATGCAACGCCTGCTGGAAGGGTCCGATGCTGGGGTAGGGGCCGTCGTATAGGTAGGTCCAGATGCTCGGATCGCCCGTGGGCGCGTGCGAGATGGCGTAGAGCGTCGCCGCGTCTGCGTCAGGCTCCAGCGGCCGAACAGTTGCATGGTGACCGCGATGCCACCTCCGCTCCGGGGCGGTTGCGCCGGAGAAGTCGACCGGACCGCCGAGGGGTTGTGAGGGCGTGGGCGCTGTGGTGGAGCAGGGTTGATCGGGCGTCTGGGCCATCGTTCGGAGCGTAATGGCCTGGAGCGGGGTGCCTGCTGTCTGTGGCGCGATTGGCACGGTTCCGGCACAGAATTGGCACAGAGTGGCCTTGTCAGGTGGGGCTTCGCCCGTGACGCTGGATCGGTGATGATCGGCAGCGCGCCAGTCGCGACTCAACTTGCGAAAGACGAAGGAGGAGAAACTGGTTCTGGGGCGCGGTTTCTGCTCCCTCGCGCTGCCCGAGACATGGCGCTGACCCGTACTCTGCGTCAGAGCGGAGGCGTCGTCTCGCGTGCGGGTCTGAAGCGTCTCGGGTTCACCGAACACGAGGTCCGGGGTTTCGTCCGTCACGGCGACCTCATGCGGCTGCATCGCGGCGTGTACGCGGACGCGCGAGCGCCGCTCAGCGATCAGGCCCATCTTGCGGGTGCATGTCTGGCGCTCGGCGGGCGCGGCTGGCTGTCAGGTCGAGCCGCCGCCATGGGGTGGGGGCTGGTGCCCCTGAGCCTGCCGCGAATCGAAGTCACCGTGGTTGCCGCATCGACTCCTGTTCAGCGTCCGGGGCTGCGCGTGAGAAGCGTGCGCATGCCGCCGCACCGCTCGGAGATCACGAGGCGCAACGGCCTCCGCGTAAGCTCGATCCCGCGTCTGCTGATCGAGGTTGCAGCGAACGGCGGGAGTCGCGCCGAGCTCGACCGGCTGGTCGAGGCGGCGATTCGCAAGGATCTGCTCAACACCCGCGCACTGGCGGCAACGCTCGAACGACACGCTGGCGACCGAGGCGTTGCGAGGCTCCGGCAAGCGTGCCTCGAATACCTGCCGCAACACGACCGCAAGTCAGGCCTGGAGCGGTCGTTCGACCGGTGGCTGACGAAGCATCCTGAGATCACAGAGCCGCAGCGCAACGTCTCCGTCGGGCCATGGGAGATCGACTGTTACTGGCCCGACGAGCATGTTGCGCTCGAGCTGGACGGCCGTCCGTACCACATCGTGGTCCAGGAGATCGAACGGGACCGGCGCAAGGACGCCTGGCTGCAGATCAACGGCATTCGCATCCTCAGGGTCACTGACTCGCGATGGCGCAGCGACAAGCGCAGCGTCCACCGCGATCTGAGGGCGATGCTGTCCCTCGCCGCCGAGCTTCGCGATGCGGCCTGACCGCCCGTCGGCCCGTCCGCCCGTCCGCCCGTCGGCCCGTCCGCCCGGGCCCCCCGAGCGCCCCGCCTACTCCCGGTAGCGCAGTCCGTCGAGGGCGATCTCGAGGATGTGCTCGCGCTGCTCCGGGCCCGCCTCGATCTTGGCGATGCCGCCGACCAGCTGCACGACCTCGGCGAAGTCCGTATCGGCGCGCACGGCCTTGGCCTCCTGGGCACGCCGCAGGACCGGCTCGCCTGCGATGAACAGGTCCGCGCGGCAGGTCTGGAAGAAGGCAGCCTCGCGGTCGACGTAGTTGAGCAGCTCATGAGCCAGCGCCTTCTTGGTCGCCAGGTAGCCGACCAGCCGACGCGTGAGCGCCACGAAGCTCTCCCACGGCTCCATCTCGAGCAGCTCCCGAGTGGCGGCGCAGAGCTCCTGAACCTCACCGATGTAGACCGCCTCGAGCAGCGCCTGGCGCGTCGGGAAGTGTCGGTACAGCGTGCCGATGCCGACCCCGGCGCGACGTGCGATCTCCTCGAGCGAGGTGGAGGCAGCCGCATCTCGTTGAACGCCTCGCGGGCGGCGGCGAGCAGCTTGTCGTAGTTGCGCTTGGCGTCCGCTCGCATCGGACGGCACTGGCCCGCGAACAGTCTCCGCCGAGGCCTCGGCGTCGCCGGCCTGATCCTGCGTGATTGTCGTCGTGCTGGTCACGGAATTTTCACCCCGGCGGTCTTGACAAACCGGAGGGCGCCTCCGTATATTATCCGGAGGCAGCCTCCAAATACTTTCGGAGGCGTCCTCCAGTTTATCCCATGTCTCGCTCTTCTCTCAACTTCTCGCTCCTGGCTCAGCCCCTCCCTCCTCCTCCACGAACTTCTCTCCTCTCAACCACAGGACCTTCATGACCTCAGAACGACGCCGCTGGCTCGCGCTCGTGGTCGTATGCCTCGCACAGTTGATGATCGTGCTCGACACCACGATCGTGAACGTTGCCCTGCCTTCGATCCAGCACGACCTCCACTTCACCCAGGGCAACCTCACCTGGGTCGTCAACGCATTCCTCGTCACCTTCGGCAGCTTCCTGCTGCTGGCCGGCCGGCTCGGCGACCTGATCGGCCGCAAGCGCGTGTTCCTGCTGGGCGTGACGCTGTTCACGCTCGCCTCGCTGCTCTGCGGCGCCGCCCCGACCTCCACGATGCTCGTCGGCGGCCCGCTTCCTCCAGGGCATCGGCGCCGCGATGCAGGCCTCGGTGATCCTGGCGATCATCGTGATCGAGTTCCCGGAGCCGGGGATCGCGCGCGCGCGATGAGCGCCTACGTGTTCACCGCAGTCGCGGGTGGCTCGCTCGGCCTGCTGGCCGGCGGCGTGCTCACCCAGCTGCTCAGCTGGCACTGGATCTTCTTCGTCAACCTGCCGATCGGCGTCGTCGCTGTGATCGCGGGGCGCATGCTGATCCCCGACGACAGGGGACTCGGGCTCTCGCAGGGCGTCGACTGGCTCGGCTCGGCGCTCGTGACGCTTCGCGATCGGCACCGCGGTCTACGCGATCGTCGAGGCGACCAGCCACGGCTGGGGCTCACCGGTCGTGCTCGGCGCCGGCGCCATCGCAACCGTACTGCTGACGCTCTTCATCGCGCTCGAGTCGCGCATCGAGAACCCGATCATGCCGCTGCGGATCCTGAGGCTGCGCGGCCTGGTCGGCACCTGCCTCACGCGCGGGTTCCTCGTGACCGGCATGTACGGCACCTGGTTCCTGGGCACGCTGTACCTTGAGCACGTCCTGCACTACGACGCGATCCGCACAGGTCTCGCGTTCATGCCCTGGACGCTGACCGTGCTGGCGCTGTCGCTGGGGGTGACCCGCAGGCTGGTCGCGCGCTTCGGCCCGCTGCAAGTGATGATCGGCGGCATGCTGCTGGTCGCGCTCGGGCTGTTCGGATGCACGGCATCGCCCTGCACACCGACTACTTCCCGCGGCTGGCGCTCGGCTTCTTCCTGATCGGCCTCGGGATCGGCAACTCGTTCATGCCGATGCTGATGATCGCGATGGCTGACGTTCCGCAGCAGGACGCCGGCCTCGGCGTCAGGGATCGTCAACGTCTCGCAGCAGGTGTCCGGAGCGCTCGGGCTCGCGGTCCTGAGCACGTTCGCGACCAACCACACGAGCACGCTGATCGCGGCCGGCCACCCGCCGCAGGTCGCGCTGCTGAGCGGCTACCGGCTGGCGTATGCGCTCGGGATCGCCAGCGTGCTGCTCGGCATCCTGGTCGCGGTCGTGCTGCTGCGCTTTCGCAGCGCGCCCGGCTCAGAAGTGGCCGTGGAGCCCGCCGGCGGAGACGAGCCGCGTGTCATCCGGAGCGGGTCGCAGGATCAGGATCTCGGCGGGGACGTCGCCGAGCAGCCAGGCGAGGTCGTCCTGGCTTAGCCCCTTGCGAGGGCTCTCGGTCGCGGACACGATCACGCGATCGAAGTGCTCCTCATCAGAGCAGGCGCTGCAGCGCATCGCGGTAGGTGCGTCCCCGGCTGACCCTTGAGTCAACGGGGATGCCCGCCGCGGTCGCCTGTTGTTCGATCGCCTCCAGCAGCGGCATCCCGATGCTGCAGGCTGCGGGCAACGCCGATTCGATCGGCAGATTCCTCGGTACGCGGGCGAGGAACGCCGGCACGAGTGTCGATCCCTCGGCCTTAGCGAGCCGGATCGCGGCCTCGAACGCCCGGCGTGAGATCGCCTGGCTCGAGAACGGCAGCAGAATCCGGTCGCCCGACCCATTTTCAGCACGATCATTCATTCCTGTTCCTCCGTGGGCCTTTGTGCCCGGTCGGCGACGATGCGCACATCGACGCCGGGTAGCAGTTCCATCAGACGCTGTGGCAGCGGGGTACGCAGGCGAGACGGGCCATGCGCGGGCCGGCTTCGTCCCATCAGGATGTAGGTGCTGCGCTGCCGCGGGCGACGCCTGCGATCGCCTGTGCGAGCTCGTCGGACTCCTCAACGATCAGCTTGGCGCCGAGCAACGACGCCAGCCGCCGCAACGCCGTCAGCGAGCGCTCCTGCTCGTCGGTCAGGGTCCCCGGCGGTCGCACCCAGAGCAGGTCGACGTCGGCGCCGAGCCGCTGCGCGGAGCGCCAGGCGCGGCGCACGAGCCGCTGCGAGCCCGGACAGGGCTCGACCAGCGCAAGCAACCGCTCGGCGACCGCCTGCGGTGCCGCGGAGGCGAGCGTCTCCTCGCGCGAGCCGAGGTTGGTCGCGGCCGCGAAGCGTCGCTGGCCCACCTCCTGCGCGACCTGGCGCAACGCCACCTCGCGTAGCGCCGAGAGGTTCTCGATCTTGAAGAAGTTGTTGAGCGCGGCGTCGATCCGCTCGCTCGGATAGATCTTGCCGTCGCGCAGGCGCTCGAGCAGCTCCTCGGGGGTGAGGTCGACCACGACGATCTCATCGGCGCGTCCCAGCAGCGCGTCCGGGATCGTCTCGCGCACGCGGATGCCGCTGAGCTCGGCGACCTGGTCGTTGAGCGACTCCAGGTGCTGGACATTCATCGTCGAGAGCACATCGATCCCGGCGGCCAGCACGTCCTCGACGTCCTCGTAGCGCTTGGCGTGCTCGACGCCCGGCGCGTTGGTGTGTGCAAGCTCGTCGATCAGGCAGACCTCGGGTGCGCGTCGCAGGATGCCCGGCAGGTCCATCTCCTCGAGCGCTGTGCCGCGGTACTCGATCGTCCGACGGGGAAGGGCCTCGAGGCCCTCCGCGACCCTCGCGGTATCGGCGCGCCGGTGGGTCTCGAGCAGACCGATGACCACGTCCCGACCCGCCTCCTTCTCCGCATGCCCCTCGAGCAGCATCCGGTAGGTCTTGCCGACGCCCGCGGCCATGCCGATCACCACCCGGAGCCGGCCCCGTGGTCGCGCTCCGAGTTCGCCAGCTGCAGTGCCGGGGCCGAGCTCGCTCACGCCCCGAGCAGGTTGTGGACGACGAGGTCGATCAGTTTGATCCCGATGAACGGCGCGATCAGGCCGCCCAGGCCGTAGATCCAGAGGTTGCGTCGCAGCAGTGCACTGGCGCCGATCGGCCGGTAGGAGACGCCCTTCAGCGAGACTGGGATCAATAGCGGAATCACGAGCGCGTTGAAGATGATCGCCGAGATCACCGCCGAATATGGATCGCCCAGGTGCATGATGTTCAGGACGTGCAGCGGGCCCTTGCCACCGGCTGTCGTCGCGTAGGTGGAGACGAAGATCGCCGGCAAAATCGCGAAATACTTGGCGACGTCGTTGGCGATCGAGAACGTGGTCAGCGAACCGCGCGTGATCAGCAGCTGCTTGCCGACCTCGACGATCTCGATGAGCTTCGTCGGGTTCGAGTCGAGGTCGACCATGTTGCCGGCCTCGCGTGCCGCCTGGGTGCCGGTGTTCATCGCGACACCGACGTCGGCCTGCGCGAGCGCGGGCGCGTCGTTGGTTCCGTCACCGGTCATCGCGACCATGCGTCCGGCAGCCTGCTGCTCCCTGATCAGCTCGAGCTTCTTCTCCGGGGTTGCCTCCGCGAGGAAGTCGTCAACGCCCGCCTCCTCGGCGATCTTGGCGGCTGTCAGGCGGTTGTCGCCGGTGATCATGATCGTGCGGATGCCCATCGCCCGCAGCTGGTCGAAGCGCTGTCGCATCCCCTCCTTGACGGTGTCCTTGAGATGGATCACGCCCAGCACCTGGTTGTCGCGAGCAACCGCCAGCGGGGTCCCGCCCTCCGCGGCGATCCGGTCGAGAGCCGGGCGTAACTCGGCCGGTGGGCGGCCGCCCTCGTCCTCGACCATCTTGATGACCGAGTCTCCGGCGCCCTTTCGCAGCCGCTGGCCGTCCAGGTCGACGCCGCTCATCCGCGTCTGGGCGGTGAACGGCACGAACTCGGCGTGCAGGGTGGCCATGTCGTGCTCGCGGATTCCGTACTGCTTGGCGAGCACGACGATCGAGCGCCCCTCGGGCGTTTCATCCGCGAGTGAGGCGAGCTGCGCGACCTCAGCCAATTCGGCCTCGGACACGCCCGGCATCGGCACGAACTCGGACGCGAGCCGGTTGCCGATCGTGATCGTGCCGGTCTTGTCGAGCAGCAGCACATCGACGTCCCCGGACGCCTCGACGGCACGGCCCGAAAGCGCCAGCACGTTGCGGCGGACGAGTCGGTCCATGCCGGCGATGCCGATCGCCGAGAGCAGCGCCCCGATCGTCGTCGGGATCAACGCCACCAGGAGACTGATCAGCGTCGTCTCTGAGATCGTCGTGTGCGCGAACAGAGCGAAGGGACGCAGGGTTGCCACGACGATCATGAAGATCAGCGTCAGGCCGGCGAGCAGGATGTTGAGCGCGATCTCATTCGGGGTCTTGCGCCGCGAGGCGCCCTCGACCAACGAGATCATGCGGTCGAGGAACGAGTGGCCCGGCTCCTGCGTGATCTCCACGACGATCCGGTCCGAGAGCACCCGGGTACCGCCGGTGACGGCGCTGCGGTCGCCTCCTGACTCGCGGATCACCGGCGCCGACTCACCGGTGATGGCCGACTCGTCGACCGAGGCGATCCCCTCGGTGACGGTGCCGTCGCCGGGGATCAGCTCGCCTGCGACGACGACGACCCGGTCGCCGCGGGTCAGCTCCTCCGCCCGACGCATGGAGCCATCCTCCATCGTCGCGACCGTCTGCTGGCGCATATTTCGGAGCGTGTCAGCCTGGGCACGGCCGCGACCCTCGGCGAAGGCCTCGGCCAGATTCGCGAACACGACCGTGAGCCACAGCCAGATCGCGATTGTGAACGTGTACCAACCTGGGTCATTGCCGCCGAGCGCCTTGCCGCCGAAGACCTGGATCAACCAGGTGACTGACGTGACCGCCGCGCCGAGTTCGACGACGAACATCACGGGGTTGCGTATCTGGACGCGCGGATCGAGCTTGATGAAGCTGTCGATCAGCGCCCGCTTGATGATGTCGCCGCGGAACAGCGACGCCCCCTGGCGGTGCGGGGTGGCCGGCGGCCCCATTGGGGCCGGAGCGGCGGGATTGCTTGTGCTCATGGTTAGGCTTTCATCCTTCAGATCAGAGGCGGTTGAGCGCCAGATTCAGCTCAAGCACGTTGACGCCGGGCTCACCTGAGAAGCCGAGCCCGCGCCCTGCCGTGTACTTCGAGATCAGGGCCTGCACGGTCGCGAGCGACAGATGCCGCACGGCCGCGATTCGGTAGGCCTGGATCCGGGCATTGGCCACCGAGATGTCCGGATCGATGCCGGACGCCGAGGTGTCAGCCGCGTCGACCGGGGTCTTGGCTGCAGTGAGCCCGCCCGGGTAGTACTTGCCGTTGAGCTGGATGTACGCAGCGATGTTGCCGGCGATCGCCTTCTTGGTGATCGTGCTGTTCGGCCCGTAGTTGGCGAACGACGAGAACTCAGCGTTATAAGGCCGGCGAGGTCCCCGATGGCCGCGACTGGAAGTAACGCGGGTCGGGGGTGGTGACCGGCTCGCCATCGGACATCTCCGGCTTGCCGTTCTTGTAAACCGGCATCTGGAAGTTCTGACCGATGATCTTGGAGCCGACGAGCTTGCCGCCGACGTATACCTTCTGACCGTTGGCGTTGCCGGGGAAAGCGACCTGGCTGACGCCGGTGATCAACGAGCGGGTACAGGACCCCGCAACACCAGGATCAGGACAACGCTCGCGATCGCCGAGGTGATGAATTCTTTGCGAATTGCCATCTCAGATAGCTCCTAGTAGAGGTGTCCGGTCAGGCCCTGGACGATCGGTCCGAGCAGCAGGGCGGGGAAGAACGTCAGCGCCCCGACGAGGATGATCACGCCGATCAACAGCACCACGAAGGTGGGGTTGTCGGTGCGCATCGTCCCCAGGCCGGCGGGGCTCACCCGCTTGTTCACCAGTGCCCCGGCGACCGCCAGGGCGAACAGGATCGGCGCGTAGCGAGCGAACAGCATCGTGAAGCCGCCGAGCAGGTCCGCGAACGTGATCCCGTGAGCGCCGGCGACGTTCCCGACGTTGCCGTCGTAGCCGGTGTAGCCGGCGAACGCCGACCCGTTGTTGTTGGCCTGGCTCAGGTAGGCGTAGAACGTCTCGCTGAAGCCCTGTGGACCAGACCCCGTGACCGCGGTGTCGATCGACGCTCGCCCGGCGCTCGACGCTGTCGCCAACGCTGTCGAAAACAGCGCCGCCAACGGCGTTATCAGGATCCCCAGGGCGACGAGCTTGATCTCCCTGGCCTCGATCTTCTTGCCGATGTACTCGGGCGTGCGGCCGACCATCAGGCCACCGATGAAGACCGCGAGCAGGACGTACAGCAGGATCGAGTAGAGCCCGGTTCCGACGCCGCCGAAGATCACCTCGCTGGCGCTCAGGTTCGCGAATGGAACCGCGCCGCCGATGCCCGTGAAGGATTCCATCGCGCTGTTCACCGCGCCGCAGGATGTCACTGTCGTGACCACGTTGAACAGCGCCGAGCCGGCGATACCGAACCGCTGTTCCTTGCCCTCGAGGTTGCCTCCGGACGAGCCAGCGACCACGCCCGTGTGCAGGCCGGCCGCATGTTGGGCGGGCGAGCCATGGGCCTCGGCGATGTAACACACGCCACGGCGCCGAGGAACATCAACATCATCGTCCCGTAGATCGCGTAACCCTGACGGCGGTTGCCGACCATGCGACCGTAGGTGAACACCAGTGCCGCCGGGATGATCAACACCGTCAGCATCTCGACGAAGTTCGTGAACGCCGTCGGGTTCTCGAACGGGTGCGCCGAGTTGACGTTGAAGAAGCCGCCACCGTTGGTGCCGAGCAGCTTGATCGACTCCTGCGAGGCGACCGGGCCCCATCGCGATCGTCTGCCCGATGTGGGTGATCCCCGTGAAGCTCAGATAGTGCGAGAAGTTCTGGATCGAGCCCTGCCAGACCAGCACGATCGCGACCACGAAAGAGATCGGCAGCAGGATGTAGAGGATCGTGCGGACGAGGTCCTGCCAGAAGTTGCCCAGGTGACCCGCGTCGGGAGCATCCTGGTTGACGACGTGCTTGACGATGCCGCGGATCAGCGCAACCGCGACGACGATGCCGACGGCGGCCGAGGCGAAGTTCTGCACAGTCAGTCCAACCATCTGGCTGAAGTAGCTCAATGCCGCCTCACCGGCGTAGTACTGCCAGTTCGTGTTGGTGAGGAACGACGAGGCGGTGCTGAAGCTGACGTTCCAGGGCATCGAGTGGAAGCCCATCGGGTTCAGCCCGGTGAAGCTCCAGAGATTCTGCGTGCGCAGAATGAAATACAGCGCCAGCCAGCCGACGAACGAGAAGATGATCAGGCTCTTGGCGTATGACTTCCAATCCTGACCGCGGCGTGGGTCGACGTTGAAGATGCGGTAGAGGAACCTCTCGGGGTACCGCATGATCGGGTCGAGGAACGTGCGCTCGCCCGTGTAGACAGCCGCCATGTAACGGCCGAGCGGTATTGCCAACGCCGTCAGGATGAGGACGAAGGCGAAGATTGTGACCCAGCCGGAGACAGTCACTTAGAACTTCTCCCCGCGCAGCAGCGCGTACAGCAGGTACGCGCAGACGAGAACTGATGCGACGAGTCCGAAGATGTCGGCGCCGCTGATAGTGGCGATGACCATGGTCAGACCCGGTCGATCGCGTAGATAAGCCCGAAGAGGATCGCGAACATCACGACCCCGAGAGCAATGGCAAGAGCATCCATGCAGTGATCTTGGATCGCTGCGCGTGCGGAATCCGTGCAGAACGCCGCCGCCGCTATACAGGTTTTGTGAAGGTCGGCCTTTAGACGCTCTGAAGCTCCGCCTTAGGGGCGCTTTAGCGCTGCTGCGGGCCAGCGGGCCCAGCAGCAGCGGCGCCCACGCTCAGGCGGCGAACCTGTAACCGACGCGCGGATCGGTCTTCACGTAGCGCGGGCCGTCGGGCGGCTCGATCTTGCGCCGCAGGTTGGCGACGTGCCCGCGCAGCACCTGCGTGTCGTCGCTGTAGGCGTGGCCCCAGACGGCGGTCAGCAGCTCGCGATAGGTGACCAGGCGGCCGCGGTTGGTCGCGAGCACGCGCAGCAGGTCGAACTCGGTCGGCGTCAGATGCACCTCCTGGCCGTCGCGGCGGACGACCCGCGCCGCGAGGTCGACCTCGAGCCCCTCGGCGCGGATCACGGCGTCCTCCGGCTCGGACCCGGCGCGGCGCAGGACGGCCTGCAGGCGGGCGATCAGCTCTCGCGGGCTGAACGGCTTGGTTACGTAGTCGTCGGCGCCCGGCGGCAAGCGCCCGCACCTTCGACGTCCTCCTCGCCCACGGCGGAGAGCACGATGATCGGCATCTTGCTCCACTCGCGCAGCCGGCGGCAGACCTCGACGCCGTCCATGTCGGGCAGCACCAGGTCGAGGATCGCGGCGTCGGGGTTGCGCACGGCAGCCAGGTCGAGCGCCTGCTCGCCGTCGGATCGCTGGAAGCGCCTCGAAGCCGGCGTCGCGCAGGATCACGCGCAGCGCCCTGCAGGATCTGGGACTCGTCGTCGCAGACGAGCACGACCGGCCTCTCCGCGCGGATTCCGTCACTCATACCGTGATCCGCTGCTGCCGGCCGGGGAAAGCTGACGACGAGGCTCGTGCCCTGACCGGGCAACGACTCGACCGCGATCGTGCCGCCGTTCGCCTCGACGAAGCCCTTGGCGATCGCCAGACCGAGGCCGGACCCGGCGGCTGCGGGCCGCGTCGGTGCCCCGGTAGAAGGGCTCGAACACTCGCTGCTGCTCGCTGTCGGGAATCCCGGGTCCGCGGTCGCTGACGCGCACCACGACCCGCGACCCGAGCTGGCGCACGCTGACCCGCACCGGCTCGCCGCGATCGGAATAGCGCAGGGCGTTCTCGATCAGGTTCGCGAACACGCGCTCGAGTTGCGCGGCGTCAGCCATGAGCGGCGGTGTCGCGGGGTCGACGCTCAGCTGCACGTGCCCGGCGGCGGCCGGCAGCGCGTCCTCGGCGGCCAGCAGCACCTCCTCGATCGAGACCGATTCGCGGCGCGGCTCCATCCGGCCCGCCTGCAGGCGCGAGAGGTCGAACAGCTTGTCGATCAGCGCTGAGAGCCGCTCGCCCTCGTCGACGACCGCCGCGCTCATCTGTTCGCGCTCCTCCGCGGTCAGCGAGCTCCGAGCCGAGTGCGTGGCCGGCCGTGACGATCGCGGTCAGCGGCGTCCGCAGGTCGTGTGAGACGGCACGCAGCAGCGCCGTCTTGAGCTCGTCGCTGCGGCGCAGCGCCGCTGTCTCCACCGCCTCGGCCTGCACCGCGTCGCGATGCAGCGCGACTGCCACCAAGGCGGCAGAGCGTCGGCACCACCTGCGAGCGTCAGCCGCTCAGCGACGTCATGCGGCAAGCCGCCGCGGGACCAGCAGCGTTGCGAGCGTGTGCCCCGTCGAGTGCCGCGCAGCGGCAGTGCGCTGTGGCGCTCGTTGCCGGCTATCTCGCCCAGCTCGAGCGATGCCGACGCGAGTCCGAGCGACTCGGCAACGCGGCGCGCGGTCGTGCGCAGTGCGTCCTGCGTGCGCTCGCCGGCGAGCAGCTCGCGCGCGAGTGTCGCCGCGAGGTCCGCCTCGCGCCGGCGGCGCTCGGCCTCGGCGGCGCGGCCGCGGGCCACCTCGGCCATCGTGCTGACCACCACCGCCACGAGCACGAACGCGACCAGTGCGACCCAGTTGCGGCTGTCGAGGATCGTGAACCTGCCGGTCGGCGGGATGTGGAAGAAGTTGAAGGCGGCGGCGCTGGCGAGCGAGGTCAGCAGTCCGAGCCACAGGCCGAAGTAGGCCGCGATCACCAGAATCGCCGGCAGGTAGACGACGCTCAGCGAGACCGCGGGCGCGATCGACTTGAGCGGATAGATCGCGAGCGTCGCGAGCGTGACCGCCGCCAGGGCTGCCAGCAGGCCGAGCCAGAGCGGCGGTCTTCTGCTAGACGTTTGAGAGCCCACGAGTGCAACCATAATTCGACGAGATGCTCGCGACGAGTCCGGCCACAGCACACCCGCAGCGAGTTCGGCTGCCCTGGCGGCTCGACCCCGCTCAGGTTCTGGCGGCGCTCGAGTCCGAGGCGCTGCCATTCGCGCTCGTCGGCGCCTGGGCCGGAGGTGGCGCAATCGTCGGCTCCGAGCCGGTGCGTGTCGCCGATGGGTCCGAGGATCCCTTCGCGCTGCTCGACGAACTGCCGCCGCTGGATGGCCGCATGCCCGGCCGTCGGCGGGGGCTGGTTCGGCTGGCTCGGGTATCGGCTCGCGGCGCGGGTCGAGCAGGTGCCGCTGGTCGAGAGCAGGCCCGGTGGCGTTGCCCGAGTTTCACCTCGCCTACTACGACAATGTGCTGCGCCAGGACCGCGATGGAGTGTGGTGGTTCGAGGCGTTGGTCACGCCGGAGCGCCGGGATGCGATCGATCGATCGCGCGGCGCGCCTGTGGGATCTGCTTGCCGACACGGGCGTCGCCGAGGGAGCCGGACGCCCCAGGCCGCTGCGGTTGAGCCGAGCCGTGGCCGAGCACCATCTTCGGGCCGTCGCCGAGTGCCGCGAGCGGATCGCCGCGGGTGAGATCTTCCAGGCCAACATCTGCCTGCGGCTGGACGGCGAGTATCGAGGGAGCCGCAACGGAGCTGCTGCGGTCGCGCTCGGCCGCGGAGCGGTGCCGCAGTACGCAGCCGCCTTCGACACGCCTGACGGTGGCATCGTCTCGCTGTCGCCGGAGCTGTTCCTGCGCCGCGAGGGGCGCACCGTGCGAACCGGGCCGATCAAGGGCACCGCCGTGCGCTCCGTCCGACCCGGGACTGGCCGCGGAGGCGCTCGAGCACCTGCAGGAGTCGGCCAAGGACGCCGCCGAGCACGTGATGATCGTCGACCTGATGCGCAATGACATCGGCCGCGTCTGCGAGTACGGGTCGGTCACGGCGCCGCGATATCCGACGGCCGAGCCACACCCCGGGCTCTGGCACCTGGTACCACGGCGTCGAGGGGCGGCTGCGTCCCGAGGTCGGCGACGGCGAGTTGCTGCGCGCGACCTTCCCGCCGGGCTCGGTGACCGGAGCGCCCAAGGTCCAGTCGCTGATCGTCATCTCAGAGCTGGAGCCCACGGGCCGCGAGGTCTATACCGGCGCGGTCGGCTTTGTCAGCCCGCTGTCCGGGCTCGAGCTCAATGTCGCGATCCGCACGCTCGAGCTCGCCGACGGTCACCTCTGGCTCGGGGTCGGAGGCGGGATCGTCGCTGACTCTGATCCTGAGGCTGAAGCTCGAGGAGGCGCTCGTCAAGGCTCGTCCTGTGGCGGCGGCCGTCGGCACGAGCGTGGTGGTCGAGTGAGCGCACGGCCGTCACCTCCCCGCTGCAGGAGGCACTCGAGTTCGGCCCGCGACCGGATCCGGAGCTCGGAATCTTCGAGACGATGTGCGTCGCCGGCGGTGAGGTGGCGCTGCTCGAACGCGCATCTCGCCCGTCTGACGGACAGTGCCAGGACCCTGTACGGAGTCGAACCGGAACTCGCACCCTCGCAGGTGCGAGCCGCGGCGCCAACCGGGAACGCACGCCTGCGGGCCACGTTCAGGCCGGGTTCTGAGTCAGCGATCGACCATGGACCGATCGGCGCCGATCCCGTTTACGAGCGCATCGCTCCCTTCCTTCTGCCCGGCGGACTCGGACCGCACAAATGGATGGACCGGCGATTGCTCGACGCGATCACGGCGCGAGCCGGCGAAGGCTCGCTGCCAGCTGGTCCTGGACGCGGACGGCTCGGTGCTCGAGTCCACGCGCATGAATGTGCTGATCGAGGAAAACGGGCGCCTGATCTCGCCGCCCACCGACGGCCGCTTCCGGGCCGGATTCGGTCGGACACGGCTCCGATACGAGCGAGGAGCCGGTCGATCTCGACCGGCTCCTCGCGGCGGACGCGGTGGTATTGACCTCGGCGTTGCGGGTGGTGCGCCTTCCGCTCAAACGCTGACCCGAGCGTCTATGGAAACGACGAGGATGCCGTCGTCCTGAAGTTGGCGGCTCAGCCGGCGGCAGTGCCGGAACAGGTCATCCGGTGCCACGAGCGCGCCGAAATGCCCACCGCGCAGCAACTTCAGAGCGCTCTCTTCGTGTCGGGACCGAGCACGAGGGTCGTCACCGGGATCGACTCAGGAACACGCTCGACAGCCGCGGAGAGGATCCTCGAGGCCTCGTCCGGGGATGCGAGCGCCGGCGGCACGTAGCCGCCGCCGACCGCGAACGGTGTCACCCAGACGTAGGTCCGGGCGCTGGCGCAGGTCTTGGCCAGCGTCAGCCGCGCATGCTCGCGCTCGGCGAGGCTGATCGCAGCGGCAGCGTGCGCCACATCTGCTCCTCGTGGTCACCGAGTACGCCGATCACGTTGCACATGCTCATGCTGGAGCCCTCCACCCCATCCCGCCTTTAGCGTAGCGTTATGGCGGGTTGACACGAGTGGACGCCAGATACGGCGGCATCGAGGCCGGCGGCACCAAGTGGGTCTGCGGGATCGGCGACGGCCGCGGCCGGCTGATCTCCTCGGCGAGGTTCCCGACGACGACGCCACGTGAAACGATTGCGCGAGCACTCGGGTACCTCAATGAGCATGGTCCGCTGGATTCCGTCGGCATCGGATGCTTCGGGCCGGTCGATGTCAGGCCGGGCTCGCCGACGTTCGGGCAGACCCTGTCGACACCAAAGCAGGGTTGGTCGCACGTCGACGTGCTGACGCCGATGCGCGAGTCACTCGGAGTGCCACTCGCGCTCGACACCGATGTCAACGCTGCGGCGTTGGGTGAGTCGCGGTGGGGTCATGGCGCTGGGCTCGGGACGTTCGTCTATATGACGATCGGCACGGGGATCGGTGGCGGCGTTTTCGCGAACGGAGGCCTCCTCCACGGCAACCTGCATCCGGAGCTCGGACACATGCGGATCCCGCATGACCGGGGTCGCGATCCGTTCGCAGGGAGCTGCCCGTTCCACGGCGATTGTCTTGAAGGCCTGGCCTCCGGTGAGGCCATGCGTCAGCGGGGTGGTGCCGGTGCCGAGCGCCGGGACGATGACGATCTCTGGGCGCTGGAGGCCGAATATCTCGGCCATGCGCTCGCGAACATCAGCTACACGGTCTCGCCGCAGCGCATCATCGTCGGTGGTGGCGTCATGAAGCGGGCGGGGCTGCTCGATGGCGTGCGTGCGCACGTGCGGGAGCTTCTCGCCCGCTACCCCGAACCCACGGCCGTTGCCGCCGACGGCGACGAGTACATAACCGCCCCAGCCCTGGGGGACGATGCGGGTGTTCTCGGGGCGATCGCACTCGCGCACGACCGCGCCGGCGTCAGGTGAGGCGCAGCCGGCGCCTCAGGTGAGGTGCAGCCGATGCGCCATCGCCGCAGCCTGCGTGCGACTTTGAACGCCCAGCTTGGCAAGGATCCGCGAGACGTGAACGCTTGCGGTCTTCTCTGCCATGTACAGCGACGCCCCGATCTGGCGGTTGGTTGCGCCCTCGGCGATCAGCGCGAGAACCTGGAGCTCCCGCTGTGTCAGCCCAAATGGGAGCTCGGCGTCTCCAGCCGGCGAGGAGCCGTTGTCGTCGCCGCCACCGGTGGCCGGGCGTCCTCCGAGGTCGAGTCGGGCGCGAGTCGCCAGCCCCTGCAGCTCGCCGTCCAGCCAACCGGCTCCCAGCCGCCGAGCGACGTCCGCGGCCCCGGCCACGACCCTCCCGGCGGCGGCTCGGTCATCGGCCTGTACAAGTGCCTCAGCTTCACGCCAGCGCATCAGCGTGGCCGCGTAGGGTCGTTCCAACCGCTCCCACGCGGACGCGGCCTCGCCCCACAGGCGTGGGTCGTTGCCGCCGCCGCCGCGCGTGTTCTCGGCCTCGCCGACGGCCAGCCACGCCCGCTCGACCGGTCCGCCGTCCTCGGCGGCCGCGGTCAGCCGCTGCAGATGGATGTCGGCGCGCGCCAGCGCATCGCGCTCGGTGTCGGGCTCACGCAGATCACGGGCCCGGACTGCACGATCGGCCTCGATCGCCATGCCGACTGCGCTCACGCGGGCGATCCTCATCACGTCGTCGGTGCAGACCTCCAGCTCGTCAAGTGCCGCCGCCACGGCCGCCTGCGCGCGATCGAGCTCGCCCGCGCGACGGTGTAGCTCGCCGACCAGCGATCCGAAGAGACCGTGCCACTGGGCCTCGCCGGTGACCCGCACCAGCGGCTCTGCGGCATCGAGGCGCTCGCCGGCACGGATCAGGTCGCCCTCACCGAGCGCGAGTTCAGCATCACGCAGCAGGCGGTAGATCAGCGCCACGCCGACCAGCGACGAGACCGGCGGTCCGGTGTTGGCGCGGGTGACGTCCCATTCGCCCGCCTCGAACGCGAGCTCGGACAGCGTCAGCAGCATCCACGAGTAGGCACGGCCGATCCGCGTCGCGACCTCGTCCAGGCCCTGGTTGATGACCGCCATGGCCTCCCGGGTGCGTCCCGCGAGGTTGAGGCAGTCCGCGAGGTTGCTGTAGGCCGAGCCCAGATCGTCGACGTCGTCCTGCTCGTTCGCCAGCGCAATCGCCTCCCTCAGCAGCGCCTCACCGTCGTCGACCTCGCCGAGCGCGAATCTTCGCCATGCCGAGCGTGTTGAGCGTCTCGCCGAGGGTCATCGGCAGACCCAGAGTCGAGGCCAGCTCGCGTGCGCGCTCGCCCTCGGCGACCGCCTCCCGGTAGTGGCCGCGCAGCGAGTGCGTCCGCGCCAGCCAGGAGAGCACCCTCGCACGCTCGCGGCTCGGCTCCTCGGGCAGCAGCCTGAGCGCGTGATCAAGGTCCGCGATCGCGGCGCTCGCCTGGTTCAGGCGCCAGCGTGAGCGGCCCCTGCGCACGAGCAGGCGCGCGTAACGGATCGGATCCCGCTCCGGGTCAAGCAGCTGCAGGCCACGGTCGGCGAGCATCTCGCTGTGGCGCTGATCGCCACTGAGTGCGCAGGCGCCTGCCGCTGCCTCGAGCAGATCGACCTCGTCGATCCCGGTGATCTCCTCGGGGTTCGGAACGCGTGCCCAGAGCTCGTGCGCACGCTCATAGAGGTCAGCCATCTCACCGTAGGCATGCACCCGGCGCGCTTCGGCCGCCGCTCGGACCGTCGCTCGCAGAGCCGCGGGCTGGTCGCCGGCGGCGGCGTAGTGGGTCGCG
>CAWDRA010000005.1:0-200504 GCA_963804615.1 uncultured Actinomycetota bacterium | reverse complement strand
CCCCCCTCTCCGTTGGCTGCGGTTCCGCGCACGAGCGCGAAGATCCCTGCAAAGCGGTCTGCCCTTGTAGCGCACATCCGCGAACGCGTTCGCAGCCACCCCGACGACGTCGTGATGGCTCAGAACGTGCTGGTGGCCCTGAGACGGGCGCTGAAACGCACGTAGTCGACGGGGCGTACGCACCGCCGATTCCGGCTTAACTGAGAAGTTCCAGGGTCGGCCGCCAAAAGTCGAGTGCTAGCCGTTGCACGTTGTCGATCTTGTCGAGCATCAGCTCGGTTGGGAGCTCTCGCTCACGAGGGAGCGTTAGCAGGTCGTCGCGTGTGAAGCGTTCCCAGTCGTCAGCAAGGGTCTTCAACTTCTCGGCGCTTCCGAACGCAGCCGCAAGGTCTGAGGTGGAATAGATTCGCGCGCCGACATAGCGTGAACCCTTGCGCTCGGCGGAGAACTTCTCCTTGACCAGATCGGCCACCAGCGTGTGGTCGATGTGCTCAGCGTGATCGCGAGCCACATAGGCAAGATCGAAGAAATGTTTGGACAGCGGCTTGCTGGACCAGCCGAGCAGCTTCTCCGCCGAGAGTTCGTTCCGGGTCAAGCAGGTGACGTGAAAGGCTCGATCGTCAGCCAGGAGACCGTCGTAGTACAGCTGCGGGTCGCACGGATCGAGCCTTTCGCCCGCACGAACCGAGACGGTGACCTTCAGGCGGCGCTCATGCGCGCGTCTGCTGAGCTGAATCCCGTCGAGGGCGAACGGCACTTTGCCCTCGAACAGCTCGTTGTCATAGGACCACTGCATGTCCTCGGGATCGATGTAGAGACCATGCTCGCCGTCGACCGTCAGCGCGTCCTCCAGATCCGGCGTCTTGAGGCTGTCGGGGTCGACGTATGTGTAGTCGGCGTCGGCGATTGACTGCCGGGTGCTGTTGTAGACGTGGGCCAGCAGAGTTCCACCCTTCAACACGAACCGGTCTTTGTAATCCGGATGCGTGGCGAGATGCCGAACGGTGGCGCTCTTCGCCGCAAGGATGATCAGCTGTGGTCGCGTGAAGCCGAGACGCTCCTCAGCATCGTTAAGGATCTCCTCAGTCGTTACGAGCTGCCCGGTCACTTCAATTCCAGTGCTGCGCCGACGACACCTGGGTCTTCATACACGCGCCAGCGGCTGTTGACTCGCACGCGTTGCTCCTTAGCGGGCTTCAGCCCCGGGGCAAGAGCAACCGCATATCCACGGCCCAGGTGGAGCGTCAGCTCGTCGCTGCCTTCAATTCCGAAGAGGTCCATAAAGAATCCCAGCCTGCGATTGACCGTCGGACTCCCGAAGCGGATCGCATCCGCGACCAGCTGGTCAACCGAAATGAGGCCTTCTCGATTCGCAACCCGAAGAGCGTTCGCGATGACCGGCATCGGCGCTGCCAAGCGCGGCTGGTCAAGGGAGTCGATGAGGGCCTTCTCGGCCGTTGCTAGCCAGACCGGTCGCTCGAACTCGTCGCGTTCCACACGGCCGAAGAACTTGCGCTGCGCCACGGTTATGAACCTGATGCTCTGCAGACCGAGTCTCGCGTCGCGTTTGCGGCCGGTGACCGCGACATAGACATGGCGGGACTGCTGGTCCAGCAAGCCGTAATGCCAGAGCGCGGAATGCCACGAGAGGTAGTAGGGCATCCGCAGGCGTGCCAGAACGACCTCTGCCCCGGTCTCAAGGTAATCGAGGCGTGGACGAGTGCCCTCGCGGCCTTCGGTCGCGACGACGTAACGGCCGCGCTGGATAGTCTGCAGCTTGCCTCGCCTACGCATCTGGTACAGGCTGTCGGCGAGGTTTCGAGACAGCGGGGAGAGCCATTCCTGATCCAAGCGCATGTCCAGCGTACTTCGGTCCTCCGCACGGAGTCGATCTATAACGGCCTGGTCAAAGGCGCTTCCGGGGGGTCTTCCGGGGGTCATTTCTCAGATGAACGTTACATGATTTCTAGTCGGAACGACTGCAATTTATCAGATAAACGTTTCGCGCTTGCTATAGAAATCATGTAACGTTCATCTGAATAATGCCGCGCGCAATAAGTCGGCAAGCGGCCAGCCCCGCGTCGATAGACGCGTCGCCCCGTGGTCAGAAGCGGAAAGACTCTTGAGCCGCGTAGCGGGGCGTGCCAAGACGCTCCCACCGTCCCCCGCCCTGCGGCAGGTTTCGCACTCTCAGAACACACCCTCTCCGTATGGGTACGCGGCTTGCCCAGCCACTCGCGGCCCGTGTCTGCGGCTGCTCCTTTGCGCGAAGGGTGGCCGAGCCATTGCTAATTTCTCGTGATGCGTTGGCTGGCGAATAGGCGCACTGGTGTTGCGGGCGTGGCCGTCACGAGCTTGGTGCTGGCCGCGGCCGCGCCCTTGAAGGCCGATTCGTACCCGGTCGCTGCGTCACGCTTTGAACCGGGATCGTGTGTGCTGTTCACACCCACGGACGGCAACCGGCATCTGAGGGTCTTTATCGACGCCGGTCACGGTGGCATCGATCCGGGTGGGACCGGCAGGACCACAAGCGGCCAGACCGTCAGCGAGGCTCCGTTGAATCTGCTCGTTGCCAAAGACGCGGCGGCGCTGCTGCGCCGGCGCGGCTTTGGTGTCGTGCTCTCGCGGTCCGGCTCCAACCCGGTCGCGCGTCCGGAACCGGGCGACTTCTCGGGTGGGGTGTACACGGTGCTGGGAGAACGGCGCGAGCTTGTCGCACGCAATCTGTGCGCTGATCTGTCGCACGCGAAGGTCGTGCTCGGGATCGATGAGGACGCCGCCGCGGCGCCGAGTGCAGCCGGCAGCGTTGCGCTCTATGACAGCCAGCGTCCGTACCACGCTTCGAACCTGCGTCTGGCGCAACTGGTGCAGCGCGACGTCCTGGCGAGCCTCAGCGCCGACGGTACCTCGGTCCCCGATCTCGGCGTCCACAACGACGTCGGCTACGGCGACCTGGCCTCGGCGGGCGCGCAGGCATACGGTCATCTGACCCTGCTCGGGCCGGCAAAACGCGGCTACCTCAGCACACCGACGCTGGTGCCGGCGGCGCTGATCGAACCGCTGTTCCTCACCAACCCGCCGGAAGCAACGCTGGCCGATTCAGCCGCCGGGCAAGAGGCGATCGCGCGCGGCTTGGCAGATGCCGCCGAGCGATTCCTGAGCCGCTGAAGCCCGTGGTCACACCGGCCGCCCCTTCATCGAGACAAACGGCCCTCCATAAGAGCTGGACGCCAGGAGCTACCTGCCTCATGCCTCGAGAAACTCGCGCAAGTCGCGCTTGGTCCGGAGGATGTAGGTCGCCGCATGCTTTCCGTGCTGGGACAGGAGATTCAGCTCGGTTTCGCGGTCAGAGCGACGGAATCGCCAGATGCGCCAAACCAGGCACCATTCATCGCGGAGTCGGCGCAGGCGAGACTCATCACAGCCACTTGGCAGCTCGAAGCTGACCGGGCGCGTTCGAATCCCACGCACGAGCGCGCGCCATGCGCAGATCCACGACGGTGTGTCGAGGAACACGACCGTGTCTGCTCGCTCGAGCCGAAGATCGAGGGTGGTGCGGTAGTTGCCATCTGCGATCCACTCGTCGCCGGCGAGCAGTCCCTCCTGCTTCCTGCGCCACTCGGCCTCGGTCGGCTTCGCCCAACCCGGCAGCCAGAAGTGGACGTCGAGAACGATGATGGGCAGGCCGGTCTTGGCTGAAAGCGCGCGCGAGAACGTGCTTTTCCCCGCGCCGGCCATGCCCGTGACCACGACGCGGCGACCGACGGAGATCACTCGCGGGATGTCGCTCATCGAGACCAACGGGCCCTTGAAGCAGCTATCCGACACCAGCTCACGGCGCCGAATGTCGGAACCGGCTGGGACCAAGCCAAAGACGCAGGCGATGGTCCGACGCTGCCTCGGTCGATTCGACAGGTTGGTGGTGTTGTCCGGCAGGCGGCATTTGCTATGTGATACTCTATTTAGAGTACTTGATGTCGCGCAGCTTTCGCAACAACCCGCTCGCGCTTGCCGTGCTGATCTGCCTCTATCGAGCGCCCGATGCACCCCTACGAGGTCGCGAGCACGCTGCGCCGCCAGCACAAGGACGAGAGCGTCAGGCTCAACTACGGCTCGCTCTACTGCGGTCGTCAGCTCGCTCGAGCGGCGCGGCCTGATCGTCGCCGCAGGACACCGAGCGCGAGGGCCGGCTGCCCGAGCGCACGATCTATCGGCTCACCGACGCCGGCCGCGTCGAGGCGCACGACTGGCTCGCCGAGCTGCTCGCGATTCCCGTCAAGGACTACCCGGCGTTCGCGGCGGCGCTGTCGTTCCTGCCGGCGCTGCCGCCGGCCGAGGCGGTCTCGCTGCTCGAGCAGCGCGCCGAGCGGCTCGAGCTAGCTGCTCGCGCAGGCCCGCGCCGCGCGCGAGCTCGCTCGAGCAGCGCGGCCTGCCGCGCCTGCTCTGGGTCGAGGCCGAGTTCGAGGACGAGCTGCGCGCAGACCGAGCTCGCGTTCGTGCGCGGGCTGGTCGAGGAGATCTCCGCCGGCGCGCTCGACGGGCATCGAGTGGTGGCGGGCGATCCACTCCGGCGGCGCGGCCGACGTCGCCCCGAGTTCGGCGCGCCGCGCGGCGGACGGCCCGCACGAAATGGAGGCAGCGCATGACCGACCTGATCGAGGCACGCGAGCTGCGCAAGCGCTTCCGCGCCCGCGGCAAGGCTCGTCGAGGCCGTGCGCGGCGTCAGCTTCGCCGTCCCGGCCGGGCGAGATCTTCGGCTTCCTCGGGCCCAACGGCGCCGGCAAGACGACGACGCTGCGGATGCTGACGACGCTGCTGCCGATCGACGCCGGCTACGGCGACGCGTCGCCGGCTTCGACGTCGGCCGCGAGCCCAAGCGAGGTCCGCACGCGGATCGGCTACGTCAGCCAGCTCGGCGGCGCCGACGACCTCGCGACCGGCCGCGAGAACCTCGTGCTGCAGGGCCGCCTCTACGGCGGCGAGCGCGCCGACGGTCGCCGCGCGCGTCGAGGAGCTGCTCGACCTGCTCGACCTCGCGAGCTTCGCCGACCGCCGCGTCAAGACCTACTCGGGCGGCCAGCGCCGCCGCCTCGACGTCGCGCTCGGGATCGTCCACGAGCCCGAGGTGCTGTTCCTCGACGAGCCGACGACCGGCCTTGACCCGCAGAACCGCGCGAACCTCTGGGAGCACGTGCGCGACCTGCGCGAGCGCGGCACGACCGTCTTCCTCACGACGCACTACCTCGAGGAGGCCGACGCGCTCTGCGACCGCGTGATGATCATCGACCACGGCCTGATCGTCGCCGAGGGCAGCCCGCGCGAGCTCAAGCGCGACGTCGTCGGCGACTCGGTCGTGCTGCGCGTCGCCGACGAGCGACGACAGCGCGAGCGGGCGCGCGACGCTGCTCGCCGCCGCGCCGTTCGTCAGCGAGGTCTCGACGCCGGCCGACGACGGCGAGCTGCGCTGCTACGTCGAGGACGGCGCCGCGGCGCTGCCCGAGCTCCTGCGCCTGCTCGACGGCGCCCAGATCGCGCTGCGCGCGATCAGCCTCTCCGAGCCGACGCTCGACGACGTCTTCCTCGCCAAGACCGGCCGCTCGCTGCGCGACGCCGGACCCGCGACCGAGGAGGTGCAGCATGAAGCTCGTCCGCGACACTCGGCCTGCTGCAGTGGCGCTACACGCTGCAGCTGCTGCGCAACCCGGTCTGGCTGTTCGTCGGCCTCTCGACGCCGCTGCTCTACCTCGCGCTGTTCACGCCGCTGCTCAAGAACATACCAGTCTGCCCCGGGGCTCGGCGGCAACGTGCTCGACGTGTTCCTGCCCGGGATCCTCGCGCTGCTCGCGTTCGGCGAGCGGCATCTCGATGCCGGCTTCTGGCACGATCTTCGAGCTGCAGGCCGGCGTGATCGAGCGCTTCCGCGTGACGCCGCGAGCCGCCTCGCGCTGCTGCTCGGCCCGCTCGTCTCGGGGATGGTCGTGATGTTCCTCTTCGACCTCGTGCTGGTCGTCGTCGGCGTCGCGTTCGGCTTCCACGTCCACCTCGGCGGGCCTGCTCGTGCTCGCCGTGCTGCTCGGCCTCTTCATGGTCGACGATGGCCGCCTTCTCGATCGCGATGGCGCTGTGACCAAGGAGATCAGCGCGCTTCGCGGCGGTCGTCAACGGCCTCAACCTGCCGTCTGCTGCTGCTCGCCGGCGTGCTGCTGCCGATCTCGCTCGGCCCGGGCTGGATGCGCGTGCTCGCGCACTTCAACCCGCTCTACTACCTCGTCACCGCCGCGCGCTCGCTCGCACTCGGCACATTCTCCGGCGGCGCGACGTGGCAGGCGTTCGCGGTGCTGACCCGCTCTGCGCGCTCTCGCTCGCCTGGGCGACGCGCGTCTACCGCCGCGCTGTCGCCTGACCCGCCAAACCCCCACGGTTATGCCGGGCGCAGCGCCGGGGTCTTCCTCAGAGCTAGCTTCTGGGGCGGAAGGTGGCGGATCCGCCTGAGATCACACTAATTTGTGTTATCGCAGGAGGCTGTGTAGAATCGTCGTATGCCGAGTGATGCTGAGATGACGTTCGCGGATCACGCGGGGCGACTCTTCGCCCGCCGGTACGGGATGCCGCCGATGGTCGGCCGCCTGATCGGGTATCTCGCGGTGTGCGATCCGCATGAGCAGAGCATCGGTGAATTGGCCGACTCTCTGCTCGCGAGCCGCAGTGCGATCGCGAACGCGGTCAGCTATCTGGAGAACCTGGGACTGATCGAACGGTCCAGAGCTGCGGGTGAGCGGATGGACCGGGTGCGCGTCAACATGTCGTCGTCTCACGCGATGGGCTTTGACGTCTCGGAGTACCAGGAGCAGGCGGCGCTCGCCCAAGAAGGTCTGAGCGTTCTCGCTGATGCCACGCCGCAGCGGCGGGCGGTGTTGTTGGAGTGGGCCGCCTTCGCTGACTTCCTGGTAGCGCGGATGCCGGTCCTGGAGCAGGAATGGAAAGCGCACCGCGAGGCTCTGCGTGCCGCGGGCGAACTGCCCGACGACGCGACCACACAGCCATGAGCAACGGAGCCGGACCAGGCGCGGCTGTTGCTGCCGGCATCGTCGCCGAGGGCGTTTGCAAGTCCTACGGCGACCATCTCGTGCTCGACAACGTGGACCTGGCCGTCGAGCAGGGGACGATCCTGGCGCTGCTGGGGCCCAACGGCGCTGGCAAGACCACGATGGTTCGCATCCTCTCGACGCTGATCCCGGCCGACTCGGGCTCGATGCGTGTCATCGGCCATGACGTCGTGAGCGATCCCAACGGGGTCCGCGCTGTGATCGGCGTGACCGGCCAGTTCTCGGCTGTCGACAACCTGCTCACCGGCGCCGAGAACCTGCAATTGATGGCCGACCTGCGCCATCTCGGCCGCGACGCTGGACAACAGCGGGTTTCCGAGCTGTTGGGTCAGTTTGACCTCACCGACGCCGCACACAAGTTGCTCTCAACCTACTCAGGCGGAATGAGGAGACGGCTTGACCTGGCCATGACGCTTGTCGATCGGCCGAGCGTGATCTTCCTCGACGAGCCGACAACGGGCTTGGACCCGCGCAGCCGCCTCACCATGTGGGAGATCATCCGTGAGCTCGTCTCGGCCGGCGTCACGCTCCTGCTGACCACTCAGTATCTGGACGAGGCCGACCAGCTGGCCGACAGGATCGCGGTGCTCGACCACGGCCGGATCGTCGCCGAGGGAACCCCGGAAGAATTGAAGAGTCGCATCCCCGGCGGGCACGTACGACTTCACTTCGCCGATCCCCACATGCTGCACCAGGCAAGCATCCTCTTACCCACCGGCCTGTCCGCCGCGGATCAGCTCGTTCTCCAGATCCCCGCAAACGGCACAGTCGATTCACTGCGCGAACTCCTCAACGAGTTGCACGAGGCCGCCATCGATGTCGAGCGCCTCTCGATCCACACCGCCGACCTTGACGACGTGTTTCTCGCCGTCACCGGCAGCACGGCCACCATCCCGGACGATCCTGCGCCATTGGGAGTGCTGCAGTCATGACCACGCTCGCCTACACCCTGAGCGACTCGCGAGTGATGCTGCGTCGCAACCTCAAACACCAACTCCGCTACCCCTCGCTGACCGTGATGCTCATCGCGATGCCGATCGTGTTCCTACTGCTGTTCGTCTACGTCTTCGGAGGCCAACTCGGCGCCGGTCTCGGCCCCCACGATGGCCGCCACGCCTACCTCGACTACGTGCTGCCGGGAGTGCTGCTGATCACAGTGGGCTCGGCTGTGCAAGGCACCGCGATCATGATCGCCAGTGACATGACCGCCGGCATCATCGACCGATTCCGCACCATGGCCATCACTCGCAGCGCAGTCCTCAACGGCCACGTAATCGGCAGCCTGATCCAGACGATCCTGGCAGTCGGGGTTCTGATCGGCGTGGCATTCGGCCTCGGGTTCCACTCCAGCGAAGGGCCACTGCACTGGCTGGCCGCGATCGGGATCCTGTTCCTGTTCGCCTTCGCACTGATCTGGTTTGCCGTCGCGCTCGGGCTCGCAGCCAAGAGCGTCGAGACCGCTTCCAACACACCGATGTTCCTGATGCTGCTGCCATTGCTCGGCAGCGGCTTCGTACCGATCCGCACCCTGCCGGTCGGCCTGCGGCAGTTCGCCGAGTACCAGCCTTCCACCCCCGTCGCTGACACCGTACGCGGGCTGATCAGCGGCGGCCAAATCGGCGGTCACGCCATCGTCGCGATCGCATGGAGCATCGGCATCGCCATGCTCTCCTACGTCTGGGCCATACGTCTCTACAACCGGCGCAGGGCCGCCGAGCCGGCCTGAGACCGGGCTCCGAGCCGCGCCCGCCGGCAAGGCGGTCTTCTCCGATTCGTGCGTCCGTCCGTTCGGACGACGCGCCAGGTTCAGGGGCTGTGTGTCCTTGCCGGTACGGTTCTGCGGTATGACCGATGGCGGCTCGTCAATCACCGCTGTGCGCGAGTTGCTGGCAACGCTGGTTGCGGCCAAGCCGCGCGGCCGGATCGCTGAGCTGGGAACAGCGTTCGGGGAGGGGGCCGGCGCGATGGTTGCGGAACTTGCCGCGGACGCCACGTTCGTAACGGTCGAGAACGACCCTGAGAGATTCCAGACGGCCGCCCAGAGGCTGGCCGGAACTCGCGCTGAGATGGTCTTGGGCGACTGGCGTGAACTGCTACCCGAGCGCGGACCGTTTGACCTCATCTTCCTTGATGCCGGAGACGCCGCGAAGTCCGCGGCGCTTGCGATATCGATGCTCGCCGATGGCGGCATCCTCGTCAAAGACGACCTCGCTCCAGGGCGCACCAGCGACGAAGACCCGGTTCGCGAGGCACTTCTCAACGATCCACGCCTGGTCGCCTGCGAGATTCAGACAACAGAAACGACCGCAGCCATCATCGCCGTGCGCCGCAGCTTTTAGCCAACTGACCGCCCGCTGATCGAGGTCCGCGGCTACGACCCGGATTCAGCCACGAAGAGCCTGCCTCGATCGACGACGCCAATCAGTTACCGGTCGCTGCAAGGAAGCGTTAGAGGCCCGGGCTAGAGATTCCAGCCGAAATAGACCTCAGCACTCGTGATCTTGTCGCGATCGAAGGTGAGGATCTCGGTGTTCCGGCCTTTCGCGTCCGCTCGCGTCATCTCGTACGTCACGATGACTTCGTTGTCAGTCTCGAGCATCCGCACGAACTCGAATTGTTGCTCTTGGCCGGCGCCGGGCCGGCACCGTTCGAAGTATCCGGCCCGGTCCAGGCCGACATCCAAAGGGCTGGAGAAGGTGAACTGGTCACTCAGGATCCCCTCGACGGCATCGCGGTCACCGGCCGCGAAGGCCAGATAGAGATGTCGTGCAGTGCTGATTCGATCACTCATTCGTGTCTGCGACCTCTCGGTTCGTTTGTAATCGCCCAGCACCTCACTGCGCGTGTGCGGGCCACGGAAGCGGGAGGAATTGACGGAACGGACGCGCCTGATCGATCACGCGCGCGACTGAGGGCCGGGTGATCACCGTGTGGAAGTAGTTGGTGAGGTTGTCGTAGCGCTCCTCGTCCCAGGGGTGGACCACGCGGGCGTAATAGAGCGCCGGGGCGGCGGAGCAGTCGGCCAGGCTGAATGACTCGCCGGCCATCCACGGCATGCCCCGCAGGCGGGTGTCGAGGATCGGGTAGACGGTGTCGAGCTTGGTCTTGGCCTCTTCGACGCCATAGCTGTCGCCGGAGCCCTCGGGGCGTAGGTTGTCGTGAACGATCTTCTGCATCGGGCTGTGGACGTGGCCGTCCATGACGCGATCCCAGAGCCGCGCCTGGAGCGCGGCGTCGGGCTCGCCTGGGAGCAGCGGCGCGGCGTCGCCAAAGCGGTCGAGGTATTCGATAACGATCGTCGATTCAGCGACGCTGACGCCGTTTGCCTCGTCGACGAGCACTGGCATCGTCGCGAATGGCCAGAGTTGGGTGAGTCGGGCGCGATCGTCCTCGCCTCCGACCTCTTTGGCCGTGAACGGTAGGTCACGCTCGTACAGCGCGATCAGCGCCTTCCAGCAGTAGGACGCGAACGGATGCGAATAGAGCGTCAGGGTCATCTGAGGACCGCCGTCGTCAGGAAGGTGCCGAGCGCGGTCAGGAACTCCCCGGTGCCGTGCTCACGCGCGATGGGCTCGTCGAGGCCGTCGAAGAACGCGCCCTGCTCGGTGAAGAGCAATCTCGTCGCGTTGCCTCCCACCGGCAGAAACTGAACCGTTGTCAGCGATACCGACATCAGCGCCTCGTCGGCGTGCATGTCATAGGCGAAGACGATCCGCTCATCGGTGGTGATCTCGTGAAAGCGACTCTTGAACGTGTACGTCTGCCCGCCGGGGACCGTGCCGCGATTGAGCTCGCCCCCTCCGACGCGAAAGTCGAGCTCCCAGGCGCGGTTCTGGAAGTGCTCGGGCACCGCGAACCATTGGCCTTTCAGCTCAGGGTCAGCGAAGGCGCTGAAGACCTGCGCCGGGGTGAACGGGTAGTGACGCTCAATCGTGAACTCCGAGTGCACGACGCTCATGTTTCTCTCCTGTAGGTGTTGTTGAGGACATCGCCGAGGCGGTCAAGTCGGCCCTCCCAGATCCTGCGGTGCTCAGCGATCCACCGCTCGACTTCGGCCATCGGTGCCGGCTCGAGTCTGCAGGTGCGCACCCGGCCGACCTTCTCCGAACTGACGATCCCGCTCTTCTGCAGGACCTCGATGTGCTGCACCACAGCCGGCAGCGACATCCTCAGAGGGGCGGCCAGGTCACTGACCGAAGCCGGCCCCTCGCTGAGCTGCACGACAATCGAGCGCCGGCTCGGATCGGCGAGCGCATGAAAGACCCGGTCCAGGACGGCGGCGTCAGTGGGCACACACTGAGTTGTAGCAAACACTTAAGTGTTTGCCTAAGTATTGAGCCGTCAAGCTCTGCCGGCTGCGATCCGCGTGAGCAGTCGCAAACCGTCCCAGACGCCGCTGGGCATGCCGGCTGAGGGCGAGCAGCCTGGATGGGACGGAGCCAGGCGGACCCGCAGCGCACCTGGTCGAACGCTGAAGCGAATCGGCGGATCGAGCATGACAGCCTCGCCATCGACACCGGCCGCGGTTGGTTCAGCGGTCGTGACCTCGAGGCTCGGAAACGCCCAACTGCTGACCGGGTGGCGCCGCGGCGCGGTCGGCTGGTCGATCACCGTCACCCCGAGCACACCCTGATCCAGCGTTGGCCTGGTGCCGGACCCGATCAGCCTTCCGAGCCGGTAGACGTTGTTGGAGATCAGCAGGACGAGTCCGCCGCTTCGGCTCACACCGTCTGGGCCGTGCCAGACCTGCTTCTCCGCCGCCTGATCCTCCGGCGGGACGCTGGTCGCGTCCGTTGTGTCCTCGGTACGTGCCACGCTCCGGGGCAGCACCTGCATCAGGGTGCGTAGCTTTGCGTCGCGGTATCCGGGCTGCTGCACTGCGTCGGCGTAAACCCCGAGGGACACGTTGTTGACGAATACCTTCCCGTTGACCTCTCCCAGATCGACAAGGCGCTCGCGACCGTCGACAAACGCGTCGAGGGCGCCGACGACGTCGTCGCGATCGACACCGAGGTCGAGCGCGAAGTGGTTGCGGGTTCCCGCCGGGATGCAGGCGAATGGAATGCCCTGCCGGGCAGCGATCGCGGCGACCTGTGCCTGGGTTCCGTCACCGCCGGCCACCGCCAGACCGTCGACACCACGGGCGATCAGGTCCTCGACCAACTCGGCCAGTGGGATCTCCCACGACAGCTCCACCGGTTCGATCCCGCGCGTGCGTGCCTCGTCGGCCAGCTTGAACCGAGTTGCCTTGCCGCCTCCCGATTTGGGGTTGTAGATCATCGCCGGATGCTTCGGCGCCGGCACGGACTCCAGTCGGACCCGAATGCGCATCGCTGCACCGGCGCACGCCACCGCCCCGGCCGCGGCGACCACCACAGCGAGCGATGCGAGCAGATCGGACACCAGGATCGTGAGACTCGCCGCGACGGCCACCACGGCGACCGCGACCCCGAGCACGCGCGCAACCCCGGTCCGCAGGGCGGCGCTCGAAGCGGCCACCACGGCGATGGTCATCATCAGCACCAGGAAGAGTCCACGCGGAAGGTGGTTGATCGCCATGATCACCACGAGCACCACGGCCACCGCACCGAGGGCGAGGGCCGTTCCCGCCAACCACCGTGCAGCCGGAGGCCGGCTTGCTGCCAACATGGGCATGGACGATACTCGGGTCACTGTGAACGGTGAGCGCCGTCATACCGCTGATGTCTGGCTGCGCGAGTTGGGCACACTGGATCGTGCCGTTTACGAGGCCGTTGCATCCAGCCAAACGCCTTCACTTGATGTGGCGATGAGGCGCCTGTCAGCGGTAGCCGACCACTCGAAGATCTCGATCGGGGTTGCGGCGGCGATTGCCAGCCTGGGCGGGCACAGCGGACGGTGCACAGCTCTATATGGGCTCGGATGTGTGGCTGTGACGTCGGCACTGGTGAACCTGGTGGCCAAGCCGGTCGGCGGGCGCAGCCGACCCGATCGCGCTGGTGCGGAGGTCCCGACCGAACGCCAGGTTCCGATGCCCGGGTCGCGGTCGTTTCCCTCGGGCCACACAGCCTCGGCGTTCGCATTCGCTGCCTCGGTCGGTCGCCGCGCACCGCCGCTGGGGCCGCCGCTGTTCGGGCTGGCGACGCTTGTCGGCTATTCGCGCGTGCACACGGGCGTCCACTACCCGGGCGACGTGCTCGCAGGGGCGTTGGCCGGGGTCGCGATCGCCGACACGCTCGGGGCGCTGCTCAAGCTCCGGACACGCTCGGCCTGACGGGCCGTCTCCAACCAGTCGCTCCTAGCTCCCTGGGATGTCGTCGGCTTCGTCGAGCACGCTGTCGGAGTGCCGGACCCAGTCAGCGCCGGTCTCGTCACAGAACCTCTCGACGGCTGCTTTGAGCGTCGGGAAGAAATGGTCCCGGTCAAGCGGTCCGATCAGCTCATAACGCTCGAGCTTTGCCCGGACCGGATCCTTGAGCTCGGCGAACACCAGTGATGTGCCATCGGCGTTGAGCTCCTCATCGAGTTCGGCGAGCATGTCGGCGGCGGTGGTGTCGACGTCGGTGATCGGCTCCGCGGCGATCACGATCCACTGAGGACGAGCCTTGGCCGCCGCGAGAGCCCGGATCTCATCCCGGAAGGTTCGTGCGTTGGCAAAGAACAGCGGCCCGTCGAACCGGAAGATGACGAGTCCGGGCAGTTCGTCGGCCTCCGGGTGGAGTTGGCGATCGTGATATCCGGAGAGGCCGGGCACACGGCCGAGCGTCGTCTGGTACGGCCACCAGGCGCGACGGAACACGTTCAAGATCGACAGCACGACCGCCACCGCGATCCCCTCGAGCACCCCAAGCAAGGCGACCCCTAGGAAGGCGGCGACCGACAGCATGCATTCGACGGGACGCTGCTTCCACAACCGCACCGTTCCGCGGACGTCGGCCAGTGACAGCGAGGCCGCGATCACGACCGCGGCGAGCGTTGGGTTCGGAAGGTTCTTGAGCAGCCCCGGCACGAGGACCAGCATCAATACGATCAACGCCGCTCCAACAAGGCCCGTCAGCTGCGTCTTGGCGCCGGCCTGTTCGGCGACAGCGGTACGCGAGCCACTGGTGCTGACGGGAAAGCCCTGGAAGAGGCCTGCGGCGACGTTCGCGGTGCCGATCCCGATCATCTCCCCGTTCCCGTCAACCTCCTGCCCGGTTCGAGCAGCGAATGCAGACGCGGTCGAGATCGTGTCGGCGAGCGCGACAAGCACGATCCCGAGCGCTCCTGCCACCAGCAGCGGCAGATCCGACACAGGATTGGGCACGGTGAGCGGCGGGAACCCCTTGGGAAGCCTGCCCACCAGCGATACACCGTGACCTGCCAGATCGAACACCGACGCTGCCCCAATCGCAACGACGACCGCCACGAGCACGCCCGGGACACGGGGAAGCCAACGACTCAGCGTGAGAATCAACGCCAGGCTCAGGACGCCGATCGCGACTGCCGCGGGAACCGCTTTGCCCGACGCGAGCCCATGGATGAAGGCATGTGCCTCGTTTATGAGGCCGTTGGCGTCGGTCGAGAAGCCGAACAGCTTCGGCAGCTGCCCGATCAGGATCGTCAGCGCCAGCCCGTTCATGTAGCCGAGCTGCGTCGGTTTGGAGAGCAGGTCGGCAATGAAGCCGAGCTTGGCGATCCCGGCCAGGATCATGAAGGCACCGACGATCAGCGCCATCATCGATGCGAGCGCGATCGCCCTCTCGGGGCTGCCGTCCGAGCCGATGATCGGGAGGATCGTCGCGGCGATCATCGGCCCGAGCGACGAGTCCGGACCCAGGACGAGGATCCGCGACGGCCCCAGGAGGGCGTAACCGATCAGGCATAGGATCGACGTGTAGAGACCGGTGATCGCCGGCAGACCGGCGAGCTCGGCATATGCCATGCCCTGCGGCACAAGCAGCGTGGTGAGCACGATCCCGGCGACGATGTCGCTTCGCAGCCACGAGATCCGATAGGTGGCAAGCGAACGGATCCCGGGGGGTGTGAGCTGCGCCATCTGATCTCACCAGGCTTCGGTCACCGACGGCGGGCGATGAGTTTGCCGCTCTCCCACAGAACGAGCAGCAACACCGCTGAGGCAACCGCCAACCCGAACTGAGGAGACGTGAGCGGAGCCGTATCGAGCAGGCGGTTGAAGAGGTCCATCTGCGTGATCATCACCGCGAGCGCGAGCTCGGCCGCGGCGGTCCAGTTCATCTTGGCGTTGTCGAACGTCTCGCTCTCGAGCATCGAGCCGCGACACGCTCCGGCTCTCGTACGCGGCGACGATCGAGCATCAGCGCGAACGCACTCAGCCCGATCGAGGACCCGACCGCCGCGCTGCCGTAGTGCTGCTTGCCGAAATCGATCAGCAGCGTCCAGGCACGATCGCCATGTACAGGCCGACGAGGCCTGAGGTGAGCTGCACGCCGCGGGTCATGATCGACTCGGTGCTCGGGTCGCGGCGGCGCTCCATCAGCCCGGCGGCTCGCCTGGTCGAGACCGAGCGCGACGCCGAACGGCGCGCTGACGAAGAAGTGGATGTACAGGACCTGCGCGGGGAGAACGGCTGACCGGCGGCGATGTTGAGCAGCGTCGCGCCGAGGAACGTGAGCACGAACGCGACCAGCGAGATCAGCACGAACCGGACGTACTTGCATGAGGTTGTCGTAGAGCTTTCGGCCCTGCTGCGACCGCGCGGACGATCGTCGCGAAGTTGTCGTCGGTGAGGATCATCCGCCCGGCGTTCTTGGCCACCTCGGTGCCGCTGCCCATCGCGATGCCGATGTGCGCGGCCTTGATCGACGGCGCGTCGTTGACCCCGTCGCCGGTCATCGCCACGACCTCGCCCTTGCTGCTTGAGCGTCTCGACCAGCAGCACCTTGTGCTCGGGGGCGACACGCCCGACGACGCCGATCTGGTCGATCCGCTCGCAGCCGCTCGGACTCGTCGAGGGCCGCGAACTCCGCGCCGAGGATCGCCTCGCCCTCGATCCCGAGCTGCTTGGCGATCGCCGCGCCGGTGATCACGTCGTCGCCGGTGACCATCCGCACCCGGATGTGTGCGCTTCTGTGCATCCTCGACCGCCGCCTTGGACTCGGCGCGCGCCGGGTCGACCATCGCCGACGAGGCTCGTCATCTCGAGGCCCTCGACGTAGCCCAGCAGGTCGCCGTCGGGGTCGAACGACGCCGGGGTCGAGATCGCGGTAGGCCGGCGGCCATCACGCGCAGGCCCGCCTCCCCCATCCTGCGCACGTTCGCCTCGGCCCGGCCGCGCAGCTCCTCGTCCCACGGGATGCTCCGCCCCGCCGGATAGCGCGCTCGAGGCATGGCCCATCACCGCCGGCGCGGCGCCCTTGACGTAGCAGCGCACGACCTCCTCGCCCGAAGCGTCGGTGGCCGCTGGTGAACGCCGCCATCAGCTTGTAGGTGGGATCGAACGGCAGCGTCGCCAGCCGGGGATAGCGCTCGCGCGTCGCCTCGATGTCGAGCCCGGCCTTGTGGGCCAGCACGAGCAGCGCGCCCTCGGTCGGGTCGCCGACGACCTTGCCGTCGACGAGCTTCGCGTCGCTGGCGACGATGTACGGCAGGATCGCGTCCTCGATCGTGTCCGATGAGCCGGCGGCATGTTGGACCTTGCCCTCCAGCTCGTAGCCCGAGCCGGAGATCGTGTAACGGTCGGTCGGATCGACGCACCTCGACCGCGGTCATCTGGTTCATCGTCAGCGTGCCGGTCTTGTCCGAGTTGATCGCCGACGTCGAGCCGAGCGTCTCGACCGACGCGAGGTCCTTGAGCACCGCGCCGTGCTCGCGCGAGGTCGGCGGCGCCGAGCGACAGGATCACCTGCAGCACGGTCGGCATCGCCTCCGGGATCGCCGCGATCGCGAGCGCGACCGCGCTCGTGAACACGACGCGTCGGCCGACTGGCCGCGCTGAGCGCCGAGCACGAACATGATCACCATCGTGATCCCGGCCGCCGCCGGCGATCCACAGCGTCAGCGTGTTCAGCTGCCTGGTCAGCGGCGTCTGCTCGCGCGCCGTCGTCGCGAGCATCCCGGCGATCTTCCCCACCTCCGTGTCGCCGCCCGTCGCGGTCACGATCATCACGCCGCTGCCGTGCGTCACCGGCGTGTGCATGAACGCCATGTCGGTCTGCTCTCCGGGCGCCAGGTCGGCGCCGTCGGGCACCTCGACGCCCTTCGACGCCGGCACGCTCTCGCCGGTCAGCGCCGACTCGTCGATCTGCAGCGAGCTGGCCTCGATGATCCGCCCGTCCGCCGGCACCTCGTCGCCTGCCGCCAGCAACGACGACATCGCCGACGACGACCTCCTCGGCCGCGATCTCGGCCTCGGAGCCGTCTCGGCGCACCCGCGCGGTCGCCTTGACCATCGCCTTGAGCGCGTTCATCGCGCTCTCGCGCCTTTCCCTCCTGGCGCAGGCCCACGACCGGCGTTGAGCACGGTGATCACGATCAGCAGCACCCCGGTGCTCCACTCCTTGATCGCCAGCGAAACGATCGCCGCGGCGAGCAGGATCATCTGCATGTAGCTGCGGTACTGCTCGAGGAACCGCCGCCAGCTGGGCACGGCCGCCTCGGCGGGCAGCGCGTTGGGACCGTCTGCGCGAGCAGATCGGCCGCCTGCTCGCTCCTGAGCCCCACCGACGGGTCGACGCCAAGCCTCGCTTTGACGTCGTCCGGAGAGGCGCTGTACCAGTTCTCCTTGGCTGCGGCGACGACCGGTGAACGCGTTGTGTCCATCAGCTAGTCAGATGTCGACGCCCTCGCGGGAGCGGCCCCCTGCTTCTTGGGCTCGGGTTCGTCGCCCCTTGCGGCATTCTGCTTGAACGCAAACGGGTCGCGGTGCGCGCCCGCAGGAGCCTGAGCCTCGAGCATCCGCTTGACCTCGATCAGGGCATCACGCTGCTGTTTGGTGACCCTCGGAACCTGCGGTTCGATCTCCATCAGGGCGTGCACGAGAACCGCACCCGCACCGATCCGCGCGAACCACTTGCGGTCGGCCGGGATCACGTACCAGGGCGCCCACTCGGTGCTCGTGTGCGAAAGCATGTCCGAGAACGCTCGCTGGTACGTCGTCCCAATGCTCGCGCTCCCTGACGTCCGCGGCGGAGAACTTCCAGTTGTGATCGGGCAGGTCGATTCGTCGCAGGAACCGGATCCGCTGCTCCTCATTGGAGAGGTTCAGGAACATCTTGACGACCTGGATGCCGTTCTCGGTCAGATAGCGCTCCCAGTCGTTGATCTCGCGGTAGCGGCGCTGCCACACATCGCCCTTCCGCTTCGCCTCCGGGAAGCCTCTGGCGCTCGAGGTACTCGGGGTGCACCCGTGACCACGAGCACCTCCTCGTAATGGGAGCGGTTGAAGATCCCGATCTCGCCGCGACCAGGCAGCCGCCGCGCGTAGCGCCACAGATAGTCGTGGTCGAGCTCCTCGGCCGACGGCACCTTGAAGCTGTGACCGGCACGCCCTGGGGGTTCACGCCGCTCATCACGTGGCGGATCGTTCCGTCCTTGCCCGCCGCGTCGAGCGCCTGGAGCACGACCAGCACGCCCCAGGTGTCCTGCGCGGCCAGGCGGGCCTGATACTCGGAGAGCAGGTCGCACGCCCTTCTCGAGCAGTTCGACGCCCTCCTTCTTCTTCTTCACCCCGGCCTTGAAGGCCGGATCGAAGTCCCGGCCAGCGTCACCTTCGACCCCGGTTTGACCCGAAACGGCTCGATGAACTCAGCGACCCTCTGCTGCCTCTTGTCGGCCATGCTCTTCTCCGATCCAGTCGCGACCCGCAGATCGGTTCAGAGCCTAACGCTCCTCGTGCGGGACGCGTCCTCCCAGCGGCGGAAGGACGCGTTCTGCACGATCAGGCTGGTTCTCCCTAACCGCCCCAGGCAGACAACCGATGGTCGCTGCTGAGCCCGATCCGGGGAGCGCCGTTACCCGAGCGCTTTGGCTTTGATGGCGTCGAACTCCGCCTGGGTGATGGTGCCGTTGTCGAGCAGACCCTTGGCCTTCTCGATCTCCTGTGCGGCACCGCCACTGCCGGCGGCCGCGCGGACGTGATCGTCGAACTGCTGCTGGCTGGCCTGCATCTCGTCCAGTCGCCGCTGGGTCATGCCGTCGTGGTTGGCGATCATGTAGATGAAGACACCCAGGTACGGAAGGATGATCACGAATATGCACCAGAGAGTCTTCGCCCCACCGCCGATGTCGCTGCGGCGGAAGACGTCCGCGAAGATCATGAACAGCAGCCAGATCCAGATCACCCAGAAGAAGAAGATCAGCATCGACCAGAAAATCCCGCCGAACGGGTACGACGCAGCGAAAACCATGCACACCCCTCTTGTTTACTCTGGATTCCGGCCAGGTCCGGCTCGTCATCGCGGATCGGAGAGCCTCTCGCGGCCTGACGACGTCGGCGCGGATCCTACCCACAAACCAGCGAAGGCGACGAGTCGCCCTGCAGGTGTCGGGATGGTGCCACTGATAACCCGCTCGAGCAAGCTGGTTTAGGGCCCTTGTCTCGGCGCGAATTGCAACGCCCCGCGGAGCATCCGCCGCGGCCGATACGTTCTCGGCTTCCCGGCGTACGTGTCGGCACCGTGAACAAGTCCCTCTCGTCACTTCCTGCTTGGTTCCAGCGGTGGGGCGTTGGCGCGTGGTTGGTCGTCGGGATGGTCCTTGTTCTGGTCGGTGTCGCCTGGCTGTTTGAGACGACCTCGAGCATCGTCGATCCCCTGATCGCTGGGCTTCGTGATCGCCGCTGTAACCGGCGTGTTCGTCGACAAGCTGGAGCGGCGGGGTTTACCGCGCGCCGCCGGCGCCGGCATCTTGGCCCTCGCGCTGGTCGCGCTAGCGGTCGTGATGGTGGGTTTGTTATGGCAGCCATCACCTCTCAGTCGGCACATATCGACGCTTTGCTGTCGAGCGCAGTTGACCGAGTGGCGAGTTGGGCAAAGGACCTCGGCATCACGTCGGCATCGAGCACCGCCGCGGACGTCAAGAAGGCGGTTCCCGAAATCGGCCGGACCCTGCTCCACGGAGTGGCGCAGCGGCATCTCGGGCCTTACGTCTGCTGATTGTCTTCCTCGGCTTCACGGCGTTCACCACGTTCTTCCTCGTCAAGGACGCCCCGGCGCTCGGGCGCTGGATCGAGCGCCACATGGGCATGCAGCCCGAGGAGGCGCGAATCGTCCTCGGCTGACATCATCCAGGCGCTACGCCGCTATTTCCTCGGCTTGACGATCATCGCCGCGCTCAGCACCGCCGGGGTCACGCTGGGTGCCTGGATCGTTGGAGTACCGATGCTGGGGACGATCGCGCTGGTCGCGTTTCTCGGCAGCTATGTGCCGATCATCGGAGCATGGGCGGTCGGGATCTTCGCCGTCGCGCTCGCGCTCGCGCACCAGGGCACGACGGCCGCGCTGATCATGGCCGCGATCGTCTTCATTTCCAACGGCCCTCTCCAGCAGATCATCCAGCCGGTCGTCTACGGCGCCACGCTGCGCCTCAACGCGCTCGTGGTCTTCAGCATCACGATCGCCGCCGGAACCCTCCTGGGCATCCCCGGCATGGTGCTGGCGGCACCGCTCGTATCCGCCTCGGTTCGTGTCAACAGCGATCTCAAACGGCTGAGGTCCCCGGCCCCCGCGGACGCCGCGCCGGCAGAGGGCGCGGGCCCGAACGGGGGTGTGGCCGAGCAGACGTAAGCTGGACTGGCGGCAGCGGTACGTCCGAAAGTAAGGGGTAGGCGTGGCACCCACAGCGGCGAAGCGGCACGGCTGGTGGCGCATTGCCAAACGCGTTCTGATGCTGATCGTCGGTGGGCTCTCGCTCTACCTGCTCGCGCCCAAGGTGATCTCGGTCCTGGCCTCGTGGCCACAGCTGAAGACGCTGAAGCCTGGGTGGTTCGGGCTTGCGCTCCTGTTCGAGTCGATGAGTTATCTGTCGCTGTGGGCGATGCAACGCGTCGCGTTGCACTCAACCAGCTGGTTCGCTGTCGGTACGACCCAGCTCGCGAGCGGCGCGGTGGGCAGCGTCGTTCCCGGCGGGGCAGCGACCGCAGGAGCATTCGCGTACCGGATGCTCAAACAGGCCGGCGTTCGGAGCGCGGATATCGCAACCGGTCTCGCGGCTTCCTCGATCGCGACCACGGCGGCTCTGTTCGCGATGCCGCTGCTCGCGCTGCCGGCGATCCTCGGCGGCCTCGCGGCTCCGCATGGCCTGATCCAGACGCTCTACGTCGGCGTTGCCGGCTTCGTCGCGGTCGCGGTGCTGGCTGCAGTGGCGTTCGGATGGGACGCTCCGCTGCTGATCGCCGGCCGGAGCGCGCGCTGGCTGGTTCAGCGGGTCAAGCACGATGCTGCGGCGGATCTCCCAGAGCGCCTGATCAAGCAGCGTGACCGGCTGAAAGCGACGTTCGGCCGCCGCTGGCCGGCAGCGCTCACAGGTGCGGTCGGCAAAGCCGGGTTCGACTATGTCGCGCTCGTCTGCTGTCTGGCGGCGCGTCGGAGCGCGGCCACACCCCTCGCTTGTGCTGCTCGCCTATATCGCCGCCGCGTTGCTCGCGCTGATCCCCATCACCCCTGGAGGGCTGGGCTTTGTCGAGGCGGGGCTGACCGGAATGCTCACGGCCGCCGGCGTCGGTGCGCAGCAGGCCCTGGTCTCCACGCTCGCCTACCGGCTCGTGTCGTTCTGGCTGCCGATCCCCGCGGGCGGGGTCGCCTACGTGCTGTTCCGCCGACGTTATGGGCCCGACCCGGAGGAGATCTCCACCTCGGCCACGGCGCCGTAGCGGTCGAGCGCCTCGCGTGTCTGCGCGAGTGCGTTCGCGTCAACCAGCACGCACAGCACCGCCTGTCCTGGCTTCAGGTCCGCGCCGAGTTCCCGTAGCCGGCCGTCAGGAATTCCTGTGTCACGCATCCCGAACAGCCCGCCTCCGGCAAGACCAAGCAGCGCGCCGCCGACCGGCAGGCCCAGCAGCAACCCGGCGACGAGACCGACCGTGCCGCCTCCGACGACCCCCTCACCAAGCGCGATCTCCCGCGTCTGCACCAACTCGATCCTTCCGCTCTCGGTGCGGATGACGATGGCGGCGTCGCGAACGGAGACGTCCTGCCTGTCGTCAAGGTCATGCACCGTTGGGAGGGCCTCTTCCGCCGCGGCGGCGGTCTGGAAGACGACTGCAAGGAACACTGCGCGCCGGTGACGGCACGGCTACTTCGCGAACGGTCTGCGCTTGCTGATGCTCGCACTCTATAGGTCCGGTTCGCTCGCCAATGGTGAGCAGAGCCCTGTGACCGCCATGCCCCCAACGGCGCGGATGGAAGCAATGCGCCTCCAGACTCGCTAGATCTCGACGCGCTCGCCAGGAGCAAGAACGTGAACGTCGACACCGCGGGCGTATCGTTTGGCCAGCGCCGCGAATTCGATCGCGGGCCGTTCCAGATCATGACCGCGGGCGCCGAACCATCTGAGCGTGAACGTGCCCCAGTGGATCGGAATCGCGACCGCCGGGGCGATCAGCGCGACCGCCAGGGCCGCGCGCCGGGGGTCGAGGTGCCCCGCCCCCACTGATCGCCCCCAGCCCCAGATCGGAATCAGCGCGATGTCAATCGAGCCCTGGAGGTCGGCCATGGCCGGATCCAGGTCGGTGTCACCCGGGAAGTAGACCGACCTGGAGCCCCTGATGACGTAGCCGATCGGATCGGCCGACGGTCCGAACGGCCGGCGCCGGCGATCATGGGTTGCCCGCGTCGCGGTCAACTGCACAGGCCCGACGCTGGTCTCATCAGCAGGCCGCAGCTCCCGGACACCGGTCACACCCTTGCCGCGGAGCCAAGAGCCGGCCTGATGTGGCGCAAACACCGTCCCGGTCGCGAGGGCCCTCAACGACGGGAGATCCACGTGATCGGCGTGCAGGTGGGAGAGCAGGACGGCGTCGATCTCCTGTAGGCCATCAGTCAGGACAGGTGGCGCCATCCGAATCAGCGGACCGATTCGGTTCCGCAGCGCTGGATCGGTCAGGAGTCGCACCCCGTTGAGCGCAATCAGCACGCTGGCGTGTCCGAGCCAGGTGATCGCCACGCCATGATCGAGCTCGGCTGGGCTAGGTGGATCGGTCATTGCCCGCGACGCCCGAAGCCGCGACGCTCTGCCGGGAGTGACCCTGCAGCGCTCGACGCCAGCTCACCAGCACGGCGTGCACTGCTGCGGCGCCGACCACCGGCTCGAGCGGCATCGGCAACTCGGCTGGATGCAGGATGAAGGGGCGGGTTTGCGGCCCACCGAGGCCGCCGTGGAAGGAGATCAGCTCCTCGAAGGCACAGCCCTGCTCGAGATTTGGATCGTAAAAGCTGTTGACGAGGATGTCCGGTGCGTTCGCGAAGCCGTCGGCGCGGCGGACATGGCGAGCGGCATTCGGTGCGAAGTGCGCGAGTGGATCCTCCCCCTGGATGCGCTGCTCGCCCAGATAGTTCGTGCCGTTCGCCCCGAGAACCAGAGCGCCGTGCTCGGATGAGTGCACCATCACGAAGCCGATGTGCGGATGCTGGCGCAGCGTCGTGATCAGCTGCGGGTGACGGTCCTCGATCTCCTCAATCGAAAGGCGCCGCGGTTCCTCCATCAGATAGATGAGGCCGAGATTGCCCGATGCGAGCACCACGACATCCCGGTCCGCCAACGTGGAGTCTGTAACGACGCGTCCGCGTCCGGTGGCCTCGGCCACCGCGTGATTCACCGTTGCCTCGTTTTCGTCCCGTCCGGAGGGCTCCATCACCCGCCCCCGCGACGTCGAACGCTGGACCAGCTCGCGCAGGTCGTAGCCATTTCGCTGCTTGAAGGTCGCTCCCTGAGTCTGCCCGTGGTCTGAGAGCACGACGAGTTTGTAGGGCCGGGGGGCGTATCGGCAGGCCCGCTCGATCCGCCCGAATTGCTGATCGAGCTTGCGGAGCGCCTCCAGCGTGTCGATGCGCTCGAGGCCCGAATGGTGGGCGACCTCGTCATAGCTGGAGAACGTCGCGTACACGATCGGCCGCCCGCGCATCATGTCGGTCAGGACGGCGAACACGATCAGATCCCTGACACCCACGCACATCGCCGCCCGCACGAACGGATACCTGCCGCCGCGCTCGCCGCGAGGGCGCACGTCCCGCCGCCGCTGCTGGGTCGCGGCAACCCATTCGATCATCACCTCCCAGAAGAACAGAACCAGGAGACGGGTGACGTTGAAGCCATTCGACAGGAACGTGCGGTAGCCGCGATTGGCCCGCCGCTCGGCGCTGATCCGGCTGGCCGTCAGGATCGCGGCGTCGGCCTCCCCCGAGAAGAGGTTGCCGCGGCTCGCCCCACCGTCGATCAGAAGACCGTTCCCAGTGGCCAGACGATCCTCGATCAGGGCGCAATCCGCCGGCGACGAGCAGGCGATCAGCTTCCCGGTTTCCTTCTCAACCCAGCGGAATGCGGGGACGTTGTCGTTTGCACCGAGCAGGATGCCCGCCTGGCTCGCACCGGTCTGGGAGCTGAGGTCGGTCTCCCACTCGTCCAGGCAGAACTCGCCGGATTCGAGCCAGCGCGCCATGTTCGGCGTCTCGCCGTCTCGCATCGCCCGCTCGAGTACCGGCAGGGCCAAGCCGTCGATCTCAAGCAGCAGGAGCCCTGGCACGTCCGTGACCACTCGCTCGCCGCTGCGCCGCGAGATCCGGTTGATGACTCGCAACGTGTAGGTGTCCTCGTCGTTTACTCCCAGAATCGCCTGCAGCGCCAGAACCATGGCGGAGATCACAAGCGCCGCCAGCAGAGCCCAGCCGAACGAGTCGACGCTGAACGCGCTCGCGTCGATGTGCGAGACGAGCAGCAGAATCAGCGCATCCAGCACGAGCACGACGAGGAAGCCCAGCACCAGCGTGAACGGCAACCTCAAGGCGGCGACGATCGGCGGCAGCAGCGCGTTGAGAGCTCCTATCAGGACCGCGACAACGAGTGCGTCGCCGAAGCTGCCGACACTGACCCCGGGAACGATCGCTGCCGCAACGAACGCGCCCACGGCCGTGACCAACCACGACAGCATGAGTTGCTCGAACCGAAACCGAGGTTTCTGCGGGCGCCAGGACCCCCCTGAGCCAGAAGCCCCATTCGAGAAGCCCCAACCGGACTCCTTGGATCGGTCTGATGGGGTGGGCACGTGCTCAGGCTCGCATTATCTGCAGGCTGGCGGCAACCCCACGAAGATGCGGTCAACGCGAAGCCGGAGTGCAGACACTCTCGTCGACTGCCCACTGTATCCGCCGTGGGAGGGCTGTTCCTGACTCAAAGCTGGATCACAGTGCCTACCCTAATGCTTACGCCAGCGGCGGCAGGCGCTGATAACCACCTGCAAGCAACGGACTTTCGGAACTGAGGAGCGGAGGATGAGGATGATGTTTCGCACCGCCCCCCGCCGTGTGAGCCTCCTCGTTGCCGCTGTGCTGGCGGCGGGCGCAGGTGCCGTGATGCTGGCGGCTCGGCCCGCACACGCTCAGGTAGGGAGCCCGCCCCCGCGGATCGCGCGTGTGTCCGCTGCCCAGCCGACAGCTGGATCGCTCCCATTGGACCGGACCATCGGGCAGCTGCTGATCGGCACCTGGAATGGGACATCTCCGTCGGCAGGCATGCTCGCGGCCGTGCGCAACGGCGAGATCGGTGGTGTGATCGTCATGGCCGACAACCTCACCTCCGGGGTCAGCGTGGCACGCTCCGCGATCAGGTCGCTGCAGAACGCAGCCCGGGCGGGCCACAACCCAGCGCTGTTGGTGATGACCGACCAGGAGGGGGGCGAGGTCAAGCGTCTGCCGGGAGCCCCGCGGTACGCCGCTTCGCAGATGAGCAATCCGACCCTCGCAGCCGCTCAGGGACGCGCCACCGGTCGACTGCTCAGGAGCGTTGGCGTGAACGTGGACCTCGCACCGGTCGCGGACGTGACCCGCACCTACGGTTTCATGACCCAGGAATCCCGGACGTTCGGCAACAGTCCCGCCGCTGTTGCCAAGGCGGCCTGCGCGTTCGCAAAGGGTCTCCAGAGCCAGGGCGTGGCATACACCCTCAAGCATTTCCCGGGTCTGGGGGATGCGGTCGCGACCACCGACACTCAGCCTGTGACCGTCTCGGAATCGGCAGCTGATATCCACGCCGATGATGCGGCCTACCGGCTCTGTGGTTCCGGCAGGCTGGCGCTGGTGATGATCAGCAGCGCCAGCTACACGAACCTCACCGGCACGACGCCCGCCGTGATGTCGCCGCACACCTACACCGCGTTGGCTGACGATGGCGTGACCGCACTGCCGATCAGCGACAGTCTGCAGGCGGGAGCGCTCGAGCACATCGACTCGCCGGCACGCAAGGCGATCTCCGCCGGCCTCGACATGGCCATGTACACGGGGATGGCAAGCGCCGCCCTCCACTCCTACTCGATCCTGCTCGCCGACGCCCGCGCGGGACAGCTTGGGCGCGCTCGCGTTGACGCTGCCGCCTCCCGCGTGTTGCTGCTGAAGCGTCGCCTGGGCATCTACCGGACGCCGTGACGAGGCGACCGCGCCCGAGCGCCTGAGCTACGCCGCCGAATGCTCCGCGTACCCGGCCAGCAGCAGCGCTCGCGTCTTGGCTGACCGCACTGCTGTGGTCAGCGTCTCGATGTCGTAGACGCCGTAGTGACGACGGCCGTTGATGAAGAATGTTGGCGTGCCGGAGACGCCGCTCTCGTCGGCGCTGCTGACGTCCTCGCTGACGCGGCCGGCGTACTCCCGCCGGCGCAGCTCCTCGACGAACCGCTCGACGTCGAGGCCGAGCTGCCGCGCGTATCGCTCGAGGTGTCGAGCTGCAGATCGCCCTGATGTGCAAGCAGCAGTTCAGACATCTCCCAGAACATGCCCTGCGCCGCCGCAGCCTCTGAAGCCTCGGCCGCAAGCTGAGCGTTGGGGTGCACGTCGCTGAGCGGCAGGTGTCGCCAGACGTAGCGGACGTCATTGCCGCTGGCCATCAGCAGCTCGCGGATGACCGCCTCGGCCTGGCCGCAGTACGGGCACTCGAAGTCGCCGTATTCGACCACCGTCACCGGCGCATCGTCACGGCCCGCGGATGTGGTCGCGTGTCCGGATCCACGTCGACGGACAGGTCGAGGATGTCCTCAGCCGTACCGGCGATCTGCCGCGCCCGGACCTCTGCCGGCAGGCGGCGCATCAGCCGCAGCGCCAGCCAGGACACCGTCGGGGCGAGCACCAGCGTCGAGAGCGTGCCGATCTTCGCCTCCTCCAGCCGCTCGCCACTGAACGCCAGCGCGGAGATCAGCAGCGAGACCGTGAAGCCGATCCCCGCGAACGCGCCGCCCGCCAGCAGCACCGGTGCGCTGACCGGCGCGCGCGGGCCACGCAGCCATCGGACGCGAGGCCAGCCATGAGCCGGTCATCACGCCGACCGGCTTGCCGACCACGTAACCGGTGATGATGCCGAGTGTGATCGGCGACGTGTAGGCCTTGCCGAGCAGCCCGCCGCTCAGGTGCACGCCCGCGTTGGCGAGCGCGAACAGCGGCACGATCAGGTAGCTGGTCCACGGATGCAGCTGGTACTGGAGCCGCTCGTTCGGTGAGATCGACGCAAGCACGCCGCGCTGCGCCGCGCGCGCGAGCGCCGGCGTCGGCTGCTCGCGGAAACGTGCGGGTCAGCTCGAACGCGCGGCCGACATCCTCTCGCGACGGCGAGTAGGCGCTGGTCGCCAGGCCGATCGCGAGCCCGGAGATGACCGGATCGATCCCCGACTCGAACATCGCGAACCAGATGCCGATGCCGAGCGCACCGCCAGCGGCCCACGCGCGACCGGCACCCAGCGCAGCGCGAGCAGCAGCGCATACAGGCCAACGGCGACCGCCAGCGCGACCACGGAGACGTGAGTCGTGTACACGATCGCCACCACCAGCAGGCCGGCGAGGTCATCGACCACGGCCAGCGACAGCAGGAACACGCGCATCCGTGTCGCCGAGCGCGGCACCAGCAGCCCGAGCGCCGCGAGCGCAAACGCCGTGTCGGTCGAGATCGCCGCGCCCCAGCCGTGCGCGCCCGGCCCGCCCGCGTTCCAGGCCAGGTAGATGCCGGCCGGGACCGCGATCCCGAACAGCGCCGCCAGCACCGGCACCGCCAGCCGCCGGCGGTCACGCAGCTCGCCGAGGTCGAGCTGGCGCTTGGCCTCGAGTCCGACGACCAGGAAGAACAGCGTCATCAGACCCTGGTTGACCCAGTCCCGCAGCGTCGCGGACACGCCATGCGAGCCGACCTGCACCGACAGGCGGGTTGCCCAGACGCTCTCGTAGCTGTGCGACACCGGCGAGTTGGCCCAGATCAGCGCGACCACCGTCGCGACGATCATCACGCCGCGCCGCCCGTCTCGGTGCTCAGGAAATCCCGGACCGGCGCCGCCAGGTTGCGCGCCCAGGCGGTGCGCCTTCATCGCGTTGCGGCGTCATGCTCACGCTCGGAGGCTCTCATGCCGCGGGCGGTGCTGCCTGGTGGGTGCCGGCCGCTGGCCGGCACCGTCGCAACGCGGTCAGATCGGGTACTCGCGCGGCTCGTCCTGGACCGTGATCCAGCGCAGCTCGGTGAACTCCTCGGCCGCCCACTCGCCGCCGAACCGGCCCCAGCCGCTGTTCTTGACGCCGCCGAACGGAACCTGCGGCTCGTCGTGGACGGTGGCGTCATTGATGTGGCAGATGCCGCTCTGGATGCGGCGGGCAAGCTGCTCGGCGCGCTCGACGTCGCGTGAGAAGATCGAGGCGGCAGAGCCGTACTCGGTGTCGTTGGCGACACGGATCGCCTCCTCGGCGCCGTCGACCTCGATGATCGAGACCGACGGGCCGAACGACTCCTCGCGGTAGATGCGCATCTCCGCGCGTTACGCCTCGGAGCGACCGTCGGCCGGTAGACGAGACCGTCGGCCTCACCGCCGGTCAGCACCTCAGCGCCCCTGTCGACGGCGTCCTCGACGAGTTCGGAGACGCGGTCGAGTGCGGCCGCGTTGATCAGCGGCCCGATCTGCGTGGACGGCTCGCGCGGATCGCCGACCTTCAGTGAGCCGGCCCGCGGAGCGGCCAGCCTGGCCGGAGAACTCGTCGGCGACGCGGCGGTCGACGACGATCCGCTCGGTCGACATGCAGATCTGACCCTGGTGCATGAACGCGCCGAAGTTCGCTGCCGCGGCCGCAGCATCGAGGTCGGCGTCCTCGAGCACGACGAACGGCGCCTTGCCGCCGAGCTCGAGCAGCACGCGCTTGAGGTGGCGCCCAGCCTTCTCAGCGATGATCGCGCCGACATGGCTCGAGCCGGTGAAGTTGATGCGACGCACGGCCGGATGCACGATCAGCTCCTCGACCACATCGGCGGCGTCGGCCGGGTCGTTGGTGATCAGGTTCGCGACACCGGCCGGGATGCCCGGCCTGCATCGAGGCACTCGATGATCACGCCCGTGCGTGCGCGGAGAGAGCTCGGAGGCCTTCATCACGACCGTGTTGCCGTAGGCGAGCGGCGCGGCGATCGCGCGCGTGCCGAGAATCACCGGCGCGTTCCACGGGGCGATGCCGACGATCACGCCGGCCGGCTGGCGGATCGCCCGCATGCGCTTGCCCGGAGATGTGCGAGTGGATCTCCTGGTCGTGCACGGCGGCGGCGTGGACACCCGCCTCACGCAGCATGCCGGTCGCCAGGCCGACGTTGAACATGCCCCAGCCGAAGGTGCCGCCGGTCTCGTCGGCGACGACCTGAGCGAACTCCGTCTGGCGCTCCTCCATCAGATCGGCGGCGCGCTCGAGGATCTCACGCCGCCGGGCAAGCGGCGTCTCGGACCAGTCGTGGAAGGCCGCCGCGGCCGCCTCGACCGCGCGTGCGCGCGTCCTCCCGGCCCGCAGCGGCGGCCAACCGAGGCGACTCTCACCGGTGTAGGGGTTGCGCACCTCGAACGTCCTACCAGCCGGCGGCTCCACCCACTCGCCGCCGATCAGCAGCTCGCTGCGCGGTGCTCTCTCTGAGCCGACTCATTCGATCGCCCTCGCTCGGCGTCGACGCTGATCAGGCTTCCCGCCGGGCAGCTTGTCGAGCCCGCCGCTGCGCCACGGCCGCCTCGATGTTCTGCTGCGCGAGGTGGGCGTGCCGGCGCGTGAGCTGCTCGGCCAGCTCGCCGTCGCCGCGCTCGATCGCGTCGAGGATCTCGTGGTGCTGCGCATGACCGGCGGTGAGCGTCGGCTCGAAGAGTCACCCTCGGCCTGGACCAGCAGGAAAGCGCTGGGCTGCGCGAACGGCAGCGCCAGCACGCGCTCGTAGGCGTCGCGCAGAACGTCGCTGCCGGCCAGCACGAACAGCTCGTTGTGGAAGGCGTCATTGAGCTCGACGTACAGCTCGAAGTCATCGCCGCGGGGGTGACCGGCGCCGTGCGATGCGGTCGAGCTTGGCGACGCAGGCGATCAGCTCACCCAGCGCCCGCGGACCGCTGTTGCGCTCGGCCGCCAGTCGCGCCGCGGAGCCCTCGAGCACGCCGCGCAGGTCGATCGCGTCCACAACCTGCCGCCCACTGAAGGAGCGCACCACAAAGCCGCCACCGGCCACCGGCTCGAGCAGGCCCTCGTGCTCGAGCTGCGCCAGCGCCAGCCGCAGCGGCGTGCGCGATACCTCCAGCCGCGCGGCGAGCCGGACCTCGGACAGACGGTCGCCCGCGCGCAGCTCGCCGTCGAGGATCAGCTGCCGCAACCCGAGGATCGCGGCGAGCCCCTGGGAGACCGCCGCCTCCGGCTGCGTCCCCGAGCCACTCAGGTCGTCGCTGCCGCCGCGGCTGCCGCGCGGCGCCGGTTGATCACCCGTGACAGGACCACCGCGAGCACCAGGAACACACCGTAGAACAGCGACTGGATGTAGGTCTGCGCGCCCAGCAGGTTCATGCCGTTGACGGCGACCGCCAGGAAGAAGACCGAGATGCCGGTCCCGATCGCGTTGAAGCGGCCGGGCTGGATCGTCGTGAAGCCGAGGAACGCGGCGGCGTAGACCGCCAGCAGCAGGTTGCCCTGGTTCTGGGGCGTGGCCGAGCCGAGCACGCCGTCGTTGATCACGCCGGAGATCGCCGGCGATGAGGCCCGCGATCACGAACCCCCAGAAGCGCGTCGAGCCCGACCTTGAAGCCGCTCAGACGCGCAACCTCACGCGACTGACCGACGAACAGCGAGCGTTGGCCGAACGCCGTGAACGTGAGCACGTAAAACATGATCAGCATGATCACGATGCCGTACCAGAAGTCGAGCGGGATCCCGAGGATGTGGTGGAGCACGGTCCAGTCGGCGAGCTGCGGCGAGATGCCCGGGACCGTCTCCTGGTTCGGCAGCCAGAAGGCGATGCCGTCGAAGACGCTGCCCATCGCCAGCGTGATGATGAACGGGTTGACGTCGAACTTGACGATGATCGAGCCGGTGATGGCACCGCAGAGCGACGCCCACGGCGAGTGCCGACGAGGATCGCCGGGACGATCGCCCAGCCGTGGTTGACGTTCAGCCAGCCGACGAGGACCGCGGTCATCCCGGAGAGCTCGGCGACCGATAGGTCCAGGTCGCCGTTGGTGAGCGGGATCAGCAGCGCCATCGACAAGCACCAGCGCCGTCGCGTTGAGGCCGAAGATGCTGGTGAAGTTGCTCCACTGGAAGAACGTGTCCGGGCGCGCGATGCCGAAGCCGACGATCACCAGCACGAACGCGATCGGCAGCAGCGACGCCTCGAGCGACGCGGGCGTTGAAGACCCGGGACAGCCGCGAGCCGTGGCCCGAGCCCGCGGCGGGGCGGGCGGCGGAGCGGCCTCGGCCGGTTCGTCCACGTTGGTCGTCATGACGCGACTGTCACCTCTCTGGCGCCGCCACGCGCGGTGGCGGAATAGACCTCACTGGTAATCCGGTCGCGGCTGTATGGCGGTGCGCATCGTCCCCGCGATCACGCCGCCGGCGCACAGCAGGATGCGGTGCGACACGGTGGCAAGCTCATCAAAGTCGGTCGAGACCCAGAGGATCGCGACGCCCTGCGGCGGCGCGGGCGCGCATCAGCTCGTAGATCTGGTGGCGAGTGGCGACGTCGACGCCCTGGGTCGGCTCGTGCAGCAGCAGCACGCTCGGGCCCTGCTCGAGCCAGCGCGCGAGCACCACCTTCTGCTGGTTGCCGCCGGACAGCGCCGACATGTTCAGCGACGCGTCGCGCGGGCGCACGTCGTAGGTCTCGGCGCGCTCGTTGGCGACCGCCGAGAAGCTTGTCCAGCCGCAGGAAGCCACCCTGCATGAAGCTCTTGAGAGACAGCGAGAGCATGTTCAGCGAGACCGGCAGGTCGGCGCACGGCACCCTGCTGCTTGCGGTCGGCCGGGGACCAGCGCCACGCCGAGCTTGATCGCCCTGCTCGGCGCCAGCTCGGAGACGTCGCCGCTCCAGCCGCCGATCGTGACCTCACCGCCCGCATCGGGCATGTCGCCGAACAGCACGTACGGGCAGGTCCTCGCTGCCGGCGCCGAGCAGACCTGCGACGCCGAGGATCTCACCGGCGTGAAGGTCGAAGGTCGATGCCCCTCACGCGGCCGCCGCTGCACGTCCCTGGCCGACAGGACCACATCGCCGGTATTGGCTCGACGGCTGTCTCGGGATCCGTAGGTCGTCGCCTGCTCGATCGTCTCACGGTCGAGGCGGTGACCCGAGACCAGCTCGATCAGGTCCGCGTCGGACACCGTGCTTGACGCCCACGTCCCCGACCTTCGCGCCGTCGCGCAGAACCACGGCGCGGTCAGCGATCTCGCGCACGGCCGTCATGTCGTGGGAGACGAACAGCACGCCGAGCCCCTCGGCGGTCACCCGGCGGACAAGATCGAACAGGAACACCTTCTCATGCTCGGGCAGGAACACGGTCGGCTCGTCGAGCACCAGCACGCCGCCGGACTGCTCGTGCTGCTCGCGGTACTCGCGCAGCTCGTGAGCGGCGCGGACGATCGCCAGCAGCGCCTGAGAGGTCGGGCGCAGCCGTCCGACCTGCGCGCTCGGGTCGAGGTCGACCCCGTAGCGCTCGAAGATCTCACGAGCGCGCTGCCGCTCGGCACGCCAGCTGATGCGGGCGGCGGACGCCAATCCGCTGGTGACGCGGTTCCCGACGAACAGGTTCTCCACGACCAGCAGGTCGGCCGCGAGGCCCAGGTCCTGGTAGACGAAGCTGAGCCCGACCTCGCGGGCCGCACCGAGTGGCACCGGCAACGGCACGTCGATGCCGTTCATCCGCAGCTCGCCGCCGGGCTCCGGCTCGTGGTAGCCGGACAGGATCTTGACGAGCGTCGACTTTCCGGAGCCGTTCTCACCGAGCAGTGCGACGACCTCGCCTGCGTTGATCGTGAGGTCGACGCCCTTCAGCGCACGGAAGGCCCCGAAGCTCTTGGCGAGGTTCCTCGCCTCAAGCGCAGGGGCTCCCGAGGTCACGACATGCGCGGGCGTCGCCGTGATCGGTACTGCTGCTCATCAACCCAGAGTTGTACCGACCCGAGCGACGCCCGCGCTCCCAGACCTATTTCTTGTTGACCTCCCACAGCTTCAGGAAGTGGTTCACGAACGCGCCATTACCGAACGCCTTATCGCTGAATACGCGGTCCCGTTACCACCAACCGAGAAGATCTTCGCGTTGCTCTTCGTAAAGAACATGTTCGGGGCGACCTCCTTATTGACCGGGGCGGCCTTCTTCCCAGCCAAAACACGGATCACCTGATCCAACTGGTTATACGCATCCCACTTCTCATCCGGGCCGGAATCCCCAACAAACGTGGAAGAAGACTGAACATTCTTGATCTCAGCCAAACCACCACCCCACGCATACATCTTCAAACCCTGATGCGAACCCGCAGCCGAAGCAACAGCAGCTCTCGATCCCGTCAGTCATCCCATCAAACGTCACGATCACAGTGTTGATCTTCGGATCAGCCTGCAAATCAGAGGTCACCGCAGCAATCTCCTTCGGACCCGACCAATCCTGAGTACCGAAGTCCTCCTCCTTCTCAATCGTGCACGACGAACACCACGACTTCATCGCCGACTTCAAACCACCCGTCGCACCCGAATACTGCGCAACCTGAGGCGAGTTCAAGAACAGCACATGCGCCGCCTGACCCTTCAGATTCACAAGCGCATCCGCCAAATCAGTCTGAACACCCTGAATCGTGTTCACACCACTCTCAGCATCAAGATTCGTCAACGGAAACGCCGGATTCCCGCCAGTCTCGTTGTAATTGCCATTGATCACCTTGATGTGATCAGCCTTCAACGTCGCCAACTGCGGCAACGCCGCCGGCGTCGGACCACACAACATCACAACCGCATTCGCCTTATCCGTAATCGCCTGCTGCAAATCAGACTGCCAACCAGTCGGACCAGTAGTCGACTGCAACGGAATCACATGCGCACCAAGCTTCGAAGCCTCAGCATCCAAATACCCCTGCTGACCCTTCGTATTACAAGCATCAATCTCAGACGAAATCGGGAACGTCACAATCTTCTTACCCCGCAACGCCTTCCGTGCGTTCACAGCCGGACCCGGCGCATACCACTTCGGCGCCTGCTGCGCCTTCACCAAATCCGCCTTCAACGTCACCAAAGTCGACTTCGACACCGCAGCCGCAGCATGCGCCCGATGCGCAGAAGCCGACGAAACACCAACCACACCAGCAACCACACCCGCAACAACAACCGCAGGCACAACAACCACACGCCCACGCGCGACCAACCGCCCGTACATCGAACTCATGGAGGTACCTCTCTCCTCTTTATTTACACACGCTCGTGCAGCCGTGCTGCACGGGAACCAGTCCTCACACCATTGAAGCCGACCCCTGATGGCCTTCCGGTTAAGCCTGAGAAGCCCTGGATGGAGGTCCCGGGGTCGGGCTGCATGCACAGAGTACCGAATGAACGCAGGCCGGACAAGCGGCGCACGTCTCCTTCCTCGCCTTCCGGTGACGCGCCGGAGGGTGGCGCACGGTAGCGTCTGGGATATGCGTGTACCACTCACTCTCTCCCTTCATATCCCGAACTTCAACTATCCGGGCATCGGGCCGGACGAGGTCTTCCAGCGCGTCAGCGACATCGCCGCCACAGCGGAGGCATCGGGCCTGAGCTCCGTGTCGGTGATGGATCATCTCCACCAGATCGCTCCGGTCGGCCCGCCGCAGAACTGGATGTTCGAGGGCTCGACGATCCTTGCCGCGATCGCGGCCCGGACCACCAGGCTGACCTTTGGTCTGATGGTCGGCAGCGTCACCTACCGCAACCCCGCGATCGCCGCCAAGATCACAACCACGCTGGACATCATCTCCGGCGGCCGTGTATGGCACGGCCTGGGGGCTGGCTGGTTCGAGGCGGAGCACAACGCCTACGGCTACAACTTCCCGCCGCTCAGCACCCGTTTCGAAATGCTCGAGGAGGCGCTGCAGATCTCGCGAGCGATGTTCACTGAGGATCAGGCCCGTTTCCAGGGCACGCACTTCCGTGTCGACGGCGCCTTCAACAACCCCAAGCCCGTGCGCGGCGACATCCCGATCCTGATCGGCGGCAGCGGCGAGCGCAAGACGCTGCGCCTGGTGGCCCAGTACGGCGATGGCTGCAATCTGTTCGGCGACGAGAGCCGGATCGAGCACCTGCTCGGTGTGCTCGACGCCCACTGCGCGGACGTCGGGCGCGACCCGGCGGAGATCACCAAGACGGCGCTCGGACGCGTGCTGATCGCGCCGACCCACGCTGCGGCCGAGGCCAAGAAGGCAACGCTGCGCGAGCGCGGCGTCCCGCAGGAGAGCATCGACTCGATGATCTCCGGTGATCCTGACACCGTCGGCGAACGCGTACAGGCGCTGAAGGACAGCGGTCTGGAGGGATTCGGCTTCTCGATGCCGGACAGTCATGACCTCGAGACCCTTGCGCTCGCGGGGGAGACGCTGTCAGAGGTCTTCCCGCGGACGGTGCTCGCGTGAGCACAGCCGACGATGGTGTGAGATCTGAGGCCGAGCGGATCGCCGCGATCGCGGATCTTGCCGTCGGCATCGGTGCCAACATCCAGCCGGGCCAGGTGGTCGGGATCAGTGTCGAGCCCGGCCAGGAGCCGATCAGCCGCGCCGTCGCCGAGGCGGCCTACGCCGCGAGGCGCCAAGTACGTGGACGCCGCCTACTTCGATCCGCACCTCAAGCGCTCCCGGCTCAAGCATGCGGCCCGCGACACCCTCGGGTACGTGCCACCCTGGCTCGGCCAGCGCACCCTGCACCTGGGGGAGATCGGCGGCGCGCGAATCGCGTTTCAGGGACCGGTCGAGCCTCACCTGTTCGATGACGTCGACCCCGAGCTCCTGGGCCTCGACGTGCTGCCCAGGATCAAGGAGGCGATGGTGGTCACGGCGGCGCGCCAGTCGAACTGGACGATCGTGCCCTTCCCAACTCCCGGCTGGGCGCAGCTCGTCCATCCTGAACTCGAGCCCGACGCTGCGTACGAGCGACTCTGGACGGAGATCGAGCGGATCCTGCGCCTCGACGAGCCCGATCCCGAAGCGGCATGGATGGAGCGCCTCGAGCAGCTCGAGGTGGTCTCCGCCAAGCTCAATGATCTGCACCTGGACGCACTGCGCTACGAGGGTCCCGACACCGACCTGACCGTCGGGCTGCTGCCCGGCTCGCGCTGGATCAGCGGCCGCATGACGACGATCCACGGGATCGTGAGCACCGTGAACCTTCCCACGGAGGAGACGTTCACAGCGCCCGACCCGCTGCGTGTCGACGGCACCGTGACCGCGACCAAGCCCCTGTTGATTCCGGGTGCCGCGCCGATCGAGGGCCTTCGAGTCCGATTCGAGGGCGGCCGCGCCGTCCAGATCGACGCCGACAGCGGCGCCGAGATCCTGCGCTCCATGACCGCCGGGGACGACGGTGCGGCCCGCATCGGTGAGGTCGCGCTGGTCGACCGTGAGAGCCGTATCGGCCAGACGGGCTCGGTCTTCTACTCGATCCTGCTCGACGAGAACTCCGCCTGCCACCTCGCCCTCGGCAGCGCCTATCCGTTCAGCGTCGACGAGGGTCCGGACCGCGAGCGCGCCAATGTCAGCACGATCCACGTCGACTTCATGGTCGGCTCGGACGACGTCGCCGTGACCGGCGTCCGCGCAGACGGGAGCGAGGTCCCACTCCTGCGTCAGGGCGCCTGGCAGATCTAGCGCGACGCCCTCCGGCCTGGTCACTGCCGGGGCCGGTCCCGCTGGACCGCCCCGGCGCCCCAGCGGCGCCCTCCCCGCTACTCTTGGCTCGCCTCTCGGAGAGGTGCCGGAGTGGTTGAACGGGCACGACTGGAAATCGTGTAACGGGGAAACTCGTTCGGGGGTTCGAATCCCCCTCTCTCCGCTGATTCGCGGCGGCGGCCGGAGCATCCTCGTCGACTGGGGATGACGGATAACGGCCGCTGTTTGCGAAGAGCGCTGACCGGGAGGGCCGCTTTCGTCCGAGCCGTCCGCTTGCATGGCAGCGATGCATGAAACGTCTCCTCAGGTCTTCCTCGTGGCCCGCCCGTCGGTCGACCTCGAAGGTATGCGCGCATACCTTGAGACGGTGGGCGGCAGCTCCTGGCTCGACATGCGTGAGGACGCGCTCGAGTCGCTGAAGGACGGCGAGTTGCTGGCTGAGTTTGGCGGGCGCATGTGTTACCGCAGCTGGGAACCCGGCCTGAACCCGAACGTGACGCGGATCCGCACCGATCAGGAGGCGTACTTCGCCAATGTTCTGCGGAGCGCCCACGGAAGCGTGCTCGAGCACGCCAATTACAGCTTCGCGTTCCGCAACACATCTCGTGTCTTCACACATGAGCTCGTGAGGCATCGCGCCGGTTCGGCCTTCAGCCAGGAGAGCCTGCGCTACGTGAGGCTGACGGACATCGGCTTCCGCGTGCCGCCGGCGCTTGAGCCGGTACGCGATCAGGTGATCAGTCTCGTCGAGCGGCTCGAGGAGTTTCAGCTGAGCGCGGCCGAGCAGCTCGACCTCGACAACGGCGAGATGCCCTTCGCGCTCAAGAAGGAGATCACCTCGGCGCTGAGGAGGCTCGCGCCGATCGGCCTCAGCACGGACATCCTCTGGACCGCAAACGTGCGCACGCTCCGCCACGTGATCGAGATGCGCACCGCCCCCGGCGCCGAGGAGGAGCTGAGGCTAGTCTTCGACCTCATCGCCGAGACGATGAAGGCGGAGGCTCCGAGCCTGTTCCAGGACTTCAGTCGCAGCGACGACGGCTCATGGGTCCCGGAGTGGCGCAAGGTCTGATCGCCCGTCGCGCGCTGCTGCGCTGAGCCGGGCGGTTTCTGACGGGAGGCGCCTGCCGAAGGTCCGGACACCCGTGGGTTCACGGATGAGCTCGAGGTCTTGGAGGGCGTACAGCGGCGAACATGCTCAATCTGACAAATCGAACCGTGCCCGACTGATTTGCTCGTACCCGCACCAGAATCGTGCATCTTTGAGCAACTCGCCCTCGCAACCGACGATTTGTCAGATTGGACACGTCGCAGACCGGCCGGGGCGCCAGCTCCCCGGCCGACGCCGGCACCGAGTGAACCTGGCCTGCGCACAGAGCGACGTGCCCTGATCGCGCGGCAACGACCGCGGGATCAGACCAGGCCGGGAAGCGCTGCGCCTGCGTGGGCGGCGAGGTTGAACAGCGGCTCCGGGATCACTCCGAACACGATCACCGCTGCGGCGAACACGACGCCGACCAGAACCACCTCGGGGTAGGGGAGCTTGTCGGTCTCAGGAGAGCCTCCGGCGATCGGCGCCGGGCCACCGGCGACCGAAACCGGGGCACCGGCCGATGAAGGCGCGGGTGACATCCAGACCACGGCGACCACCCTGAGGTAGTAGCCGAGAGAGATCATCGCGCCGACCACCAGCACGATCGCAAGCCAGGTGTAGTTGCCGGCGACAAGTGCGTGAATCAGCTGGAACTTGCCGATGAAGCCGACCGTGCCAGGGATCCCGGCGAGCCCGAGCATCGCGATCGTGATCACCCACGCGAGCAGCGGGTTGCGCCTGCCGAGGCCAGAGAGGCCGCTGATGCGGTCGTTGCCGGTCTCCGTCTCCTGACTCTGGACCACCGCAAACGCGGCCACGTTCATCAGCAGGTAGGCGATCAGGTAGAGCACGGTCGCAGAGACGCCGAGGCGCGAGCCGACGATCACACCGCACAGCATGTAGCCGGCCTGAGCGACGCCCGAATAACCGAGCAGTCGCTTCATCGACGTCTGGCCGAGCGCGCCCACGTTGCCGACCAGGATCGTGATCGCGGCCAGGGTCGCCAGTGCCGGGGCCCACTTGGGCTGCTCGGAGATCACGGCGACATCGAAGAAGCGCAGGAAGACGGCGAGTGCGGCGGCCTTGGTGGCCGTCGCCATGAAGGCTGTGATCGGCGTCGGCGCACCTTGGTACACGTCCGGCGTCCACTGATGGAACGGCGCGACTGAGGCCTTGAACGCGAAGCCGACGACGACCAGGGCAATCCCGGTCAGCAGCAGCGGGTCGCCGAGCAGGTTGCCAGATGCAACCAGGCCCGCGCCATGTCCGCCGGCAAGCACCTGCGCGATCGCGTCGAAGCCGGTCTGGCCGGTGGCGCCATAGATCATCGCCAGGCCGTAGAGCAGCGTCGCTGAACCGACCGAGCCGATGATCAGGTACTTGAGGCCGGATTCGAGCGAGCCTTCGCGTCGGTACTCGGCCGCGCACAGAATGTAGAGCGGGATCGACAGCAGCTCGATGCCGATGAACAGCGTCACGATGTCCTGGGCGGAGATCAGCACGGCCATACCCAGCACGCTGAACAGCAGCAGGCTGTGGAACTCGCCCTCGCCCGCGTCACGTGGCGCCTCAGAGCGCCACGCCAGCAGCACCGCAGCGGCGGCCGCAACCACACAGATGAGATCGACGATCACCGCCAGATCGTCCATCCGCAGCGCCCCGGCGACCAGGTTCTGCGGCGTTCCGAAGCGCCAGATCAGCGTCCCGATCGCGCCGGCCAACGTCACCAGTGACAGTGCCGGGACGATCTGACGCCGCACGTAGGCGCTCGAGGCCAGCCCGACTCCGAGCACCACGATCGCGCCGACGGCGAGCACGATGAAGGGCGACATCCCGGCCCAGTCGATTGACGGGCCCCGCACGTGGGTGACGGCGGAGGTCGCGAGCAGGTGGGCGGTCATTGTTCGGATCCAGTCCGGTTTGACTTGGGGGACCCGGCAGCGGCTGTGGGCGAGTACGCGGTCTCACTCAGCGGCGGGGACTTGAAGCGGCTCGTCGATGCGACGGCCTGAGGCAGCGCATACGGCGCCTTGCTGTCGACCGATGCGGCCGGGTATAGCGCGACCTTCATCGTCGCCTCGGACTTGGTCAGGCCGAACTGCGGGTAGAAGGCCAGCACCAGGATGATGGCGACGAGCGGCACGATCGCGATCACCTCGTTGAGGCTGACCTCGCGCGAGCTCACACCCCGCCCCACGCGGTTGTGCATCGCAGCGATGAAGAGCCGCAATCCGTAGAAGGCGGCGCCCACGACTGCGACCGATGCGATCACCGCAACCGCGATGTGCGAGTCGAAGGCGCCCAGCAGGATCATGAACTCGCCGATGAAGTTGGAGGAGCCCGGCATCGCCAGATTCGCGAGCGTGACGATCAGGAACAGAGTTGCGAGCACGGGCGCCCTGAAGGCCTCGCCGCCCATGTCACCGAGATTCTCGCTTCCGCCCGCGCGGGCCGCGACCGCGGCGATCACGAAGAACGATGCCGCGGTGACGACACCGTGGTTGATCATCTGCAGCAGCGCCCCCTGACCGCCGTCGGCCTGCAGAGAGAAGATCCCGAGCAGGATGAATCCCATCTGCGCGACGCTCGAATAGCCGATGACCAGGCGGGCGTCGCGGGTCGTGAAGGCGATCGCCGTGCCCCACATGATTGAGACCAGCGCGATGATCAGCATCAGCAACTGGAAGTGATGCGAGGCGTTCGGGAACAGCGGCAGCACGATCTGCAGGAAGCCGTAGCTGGCGACCTTGGCGACGACGCCTGAGAACACGGCGACGGCCGCGATCGGCATCGACTTGTAGGCGTCGGCCATCCAGCCGTGGAAAGGCGCGATCGGCATCTTGACCAGGAACGCAGCCGCGAAGCCGAGGAAGATCCACTCCTGATCAGTGCGCGACAGCGGCAGATGCTGCAGCGTGCTGAACGTGAAGTTGATCGCCGTGTTGTGATCGCTCGAGGCGAGCACGCCCGTGGCGACCGCGGCGGCCAACATCAGGAACGACCCCACGGCCGTGTAGATCACCATCTTGATCGTCGCCCGCACCCGATCGCCGCTGCCCCAGGACCCGACCAGGAAGTAGAAGGGGATCAGCATCAGATCGAAGAAGGCGACGAACAGGATCAGGTCCTGAGCGAGGAACGCGCCGAGCACGGCGCTCTCCGCGAGCCCGAAGTGGAAGTAGTAGTACCTGGGGCGCTCGACATCGCGCATCGCCGACCAGGCGAGCGAGAGCGTGAACAGGACCGTGGTCAGCAGCACCAGCGTCACGTTGAGCCCGTTGATCCCGAGCTTGTAGTGGATCCCGAGCGAGCTGATCCAGACCCTGTCGGTCACGAACTGCAGGCCCGGGTCCGAGGAATGGAAGCGGGCGATGAAGCTGATCGCGACGGCCAGCGGGATCAGGCTGAGCACGGCCATGCTGCGGCCGATCAGACGCGTGGGGAGCTGCGTGGCGATGAGCGCCAGGGCCAGCGGCAGCCAGAGGAGGATCGAGAGCGTCACGTTCGGATCAGGTCGATGAGATCAGGAAGTAGAGGACGACTGCGGACAGCCCCAGGATCACGGCCGCGGCGTAATAGCGAAGGAAGCCGGTCTGCGCGCGGCGCACGGCCGCGGAGCCGGACCGCACGGCACCGGTGACACCGCCGGTGACGCCGCCGAAGATCACGATCTTCTCGAGCACCGAATCCGTGAACCGGCCGATCGCCAACGCCGGGCGGACGACGAGCACGTCGATCGCCTCGTCGAAATACCACTTGTGGATCAGCAGGTTGTGCAGCCATGGCATCGCCTTCTGGAGCCTGGTCGAGGTACCGGGACGGGCGACGTAGATGCTGTAGGCGATGGAGATCCCGATCAGACCGATGCCGGCGCCGATCACGAGGCCGATCCAGTCCTGGCGCGTGCTCGGCTCATCAGCGGGCGATGCAAGCGGCGTGTTCACGAACGCCGGGGCCAGGAACCTGCCGATGAAGTCATCGACGCCCGGCACCTGGATGAGGCCTCCGACCACCGCGAGGATTGCCAGCACCACCATCGCTACCTTCATCGCGGGCTCGCGTTCGGCGATCACGTGCTCGGGACCGGGGAAGCCGACCTCGTTGTCCTCCTCCTCACCGGTCATCGGGTTGCGCGGCACGTCGGCGTGGGCGAGGTGGCCATGCTCGAGCTCGACCGCCTCCGGCGATGGCTCGCCCCAGAAGGCGCGGAAGATCATGCGGAAGGTGTAGAGACCGGTCATCCCGGCGCCGACGTACCCGAGGATCCCGACGACCTCGAACAGTCCCCCGCGGTTATCGACGTAGGCGAGGATGTCGTCCTTTGAGAGCCAGCCGGAGAACGGCGGGATCCCGGAGAGCGCAAGTCCGCCGACGATGAAACAGGCGAACGTGAACGGCATCGCCTTGCGGAAGCCATGCATGCGATCGAGCGACTGGTTGCCCGCCATCGCGCCGATGATCGAGCCGGCGGCCATGAACAGCAGCGCCTTGAAGAACGCGTGCGTCATCAGATGGAACAGCGCCGCCGAGTAGGCGCCGGCTGAGGCTCCCATGATCATGTAGCCGATCTGGGACATCGTCGAGTACGCGATCACGCGCTTGAGATCGGTCACCACCAGAGCGATCGAGCCCGCGATCAACAGCGTCAGGCAGCCGACGATCACGCCGACGTCGCCCGCCGTCGGCGCCAGCTGGAACAGGGGGTGCAGGCGCACGATCAGGTAGACGCCGGCGGTCACCATGGTCGCGGCATGGATCAGCGAGGAGACCGGGGTCGGGCCCTCCATCGCATCCGGAAGCCATGTGTGCAGGGGTACCTGAGCCGACTTGGCGAAGGCACCGACCAGGAACAGCAGGCAGCCGGCGACCAGATCGGGCGAGTCGGTATGGAAGACGTGCGGTGCGGCCGCGAAGCTGCCCAGGAACGTGACCGTGTGCGTGTGGCGGAAGATGAAGAAGGTGCCGAGCACGAGGCCCACGTCGCCGACCACGTTGACCACGAATGCCTTGACGCCGGCACGGGTCGCGGTCGTTCGCCGATACCAGAACGAGACCAACAGGTAGGACGCGGCGCCGACGAAGGCCCAGCCGATGATCAGGATGACGAAGTTCCCGCCAAGCACCAGCAGCAGCATCGAGAACACGAAGAAGTTGAGGTACGCGAAGTAGCGCGAGTAGCCCTGATCCGAGCGCATGTACGCGGTCGAGTACAGATGGATCATCGTCGACACGCCCGTGACCACCAGGATCATGAACACGGAGATCGGGTCAACCAGGATCTGCAGCTTCGCGTTGACGCCGGTGCTGACCGCGTAGTTCCACAGGCTCGAGGTGACCTCGCGGTTGGCGGGGCTGCGGTTCTGCAGGGCGATCAGCGCGCCGACGGAGCACACGAAGGAAAGGGCGATCGCGGCGGTTCCGATTACGCCGGCGGCCCTGCTGTAGCGCTTGAAGCCAAGGCCGATCACGATCGTGCCCAGCAGCGGGAACAGCAGGACGAGCCAGCCCCAGGTGGTCGGGCTCATCCGTTCAACTCATGCAGTTCGTCGACATCGATGGGAAGGTTGCGCCGGCTGATCGCCACCAGCAGTCCGAGCCCGACGGTGACCTCACAGGCCGCCACCACCATCACGATCAGCGCGAAGATCTGGCCCGCTTCGCCGCCGTGCATGCGCGCGAAGGTGACCAGCGCGAGGTTGCCCGCGTTCAGCATCAGCTCGAGGCAGAGCAGGATCACAAGCGGGTTGCGCCGCACGAGCACGCCACCGGCGCCGATGCAGAAGATCAGAACCGAGACCGCCAGATACCACCCGAGGCTCACTGGTCCTCACCCTCCTCACCGCCGACCAGCTCGAACACGCCACCGTCCTCCTGCTCGAGCTCCTCGCGTACGCGCCGCACACCCACGCCCTCGGCGATGGTGCCGGTGTAGGCGGGCCGGGGCACCGACAGGACCTGCGCGAGCTCGGTGTCGTCGGCGTCGAGGCCGCGACGGCGGCGGGCCAGCACGACCGCGCCGATCGCGGCGACCAGCAGCAGGATCGAGGCCAGCTCGAACGGGAGCAGGAAGTCGGTGAGGAACAACCTGCCGATCGCCTTCGGCGTGCCGAAGCCGAGCCGGTAGGCGGCGCCCTTGCCGCTGATCCCCTGCAACGCCGAGCCGAGCATCGCAATGAACAGCTCGATCGCCAGCGCGACCGCGAACAGCGGGCCGAGGATCCGCAGCGCACTGCCGGCGGCGATCTCATCGCCACCGCCGACGTAGGCCACGACGAACACATACAGCACCATCACCGCGCCGGCGTAGACGACAACCTGGGCGGCCGCGACGAACTCCGCCCGCAGCAGCAGGAACAGCGCTGCCAGCGCAACCAGGTGGCAGACCAGGCAGAGCACCGCGTAGAGCGGATTGCGCACGGTCACCACACCGATCGCACCGACCACGGCGCTGATCGCGGCAATGAAGAAGATCACCTGCGACATCAGGCGGGCACTCCCGGCGGGGACCGGTGAAGGTGCGGCTCGCTGCCCACTACTCGCCCTCCGTCCTCAGCGGCGTGCGCTCGAGCGGCTCGGCCAACAGCATCTCCTTGGTGAAGATCAGGTCGGACCGCGTGTAGTCGGACATCTCGTAGTCGTGGCCCATCGTGATCGCGTCGAACGGGCAGGCGATCTCACAGTAACCGCAGAAGATGCAGCGGCTGAGGTTGATCTCATACACGGCGGCGTAGCGCTCGCCGGCCGATACGCGGTTGTCGGGAGTGTTCTCGGCGGCGACCACGCGGATGCAGTCGGCCGGACAGGCGGCGGCGCAGAGCGAGCAGCCGACGCACTTCTCAAGGCCCGAGTCCTCGAACTTGTGAAGCTTGTGCCTGCCGCGGAAGCGCGGGTAGACGGGCGTCTTCTCCTCCGGGTACTGGATCGTGACCGGCCCCTCTGCGACGCGCGCCAATGTCGTCTTCATGCCGCGAAGGGTCTCGCCGAAGATGCGGTAGGTGCTGGCCGCCGCATTGCGCGGCGGGTGGCGAACTACTTCGATTACGTCTGGTCCGGGGTCATATGCCATGAGTCATCCAGTCCTAAGCGACGACGATGATCGCCGTGACGAGCAGATTGAGAGTGGCCAGCGGCAACAGCACCTTCCAGCCGAACGACATCAGCTGGTCGTAGCGCAGGCGCGGGAGCGTCGCGCGGATCCAGATGAACAGGGTCATGAAGAGCATCATCTTCCCGAGCACGACGAACGGGTCGACCCAGGCCGGCGGGTGGATGCCGAACGGCAGCAGCCAACCGCCGAGGAAGATCGTCGTCGCCATCCCTGAGACGACCAGCATGTTCACGTACTCGGCGAAGAGGTAGGCGACGAAAGCGGTGCCGCCGTATTCGGTGAAATAGCCGCCGCCGAGCTCACCGTCGGCCTCGACCAGGTCGAATGGCGCACGGTTGGTCTCCGCGAAGGACGCAACCATGAAGATCAGGAAGCCGCACAGCTGCGGGATGACGTACCACATGCCCCGCTGGGCATTGACGATCCCCGTCATCGACAGCGTCTGGGCGGTGATCAGCACGCCGACCAGCGCCAGACCCTGGGACACCTCGTAGGAGATCAGCTGCGCCGCCGCTCGCATCGACCCCAGGAACGAGTACTTCGAGCCTGAGGCCCAGCCGCCCAGCAGGATCCCGTAGAACGAGATGCCACCGAGCGCGAACACGTACAGAGGCCCGACCGAGATGTCGACCCCGTAGAGACCGACCTGCTGACCGAAGATGAAATGGACGCCGCCGAACGGAATGATCGCGAGCGCCCCGACAGCGGTGATGATCGAGATCGCCGGCGCCGCGTGGAAAAGGAAGCCGACCGAGGTGCGTGGCCGGAACGCCTCCTTGCGCGCGAACTTGACGATCTCGGCGAGCGGCTGCATCAGACCGAAGGGGCCGACGCGGTTCGGCCCGTAGCGGTTCTGGAAGCGGCCGAGCAGCTTGCGCTCGTAGATGATGATCATCGGCAGGATCCCGAAGATCACCCCGAAGATCAGCAGCGACTTGACGATCTGCACCCACCAGGGCTCGAAGTAAGTCACGTCGGCGAACGTGATCACGCCTTCACGACCTCCACGAGTGTCTCCGTCAGAGCGTTTGCCGAGTCCTGCGCGATCCCGGCCGCCACGAAGGCGGTCCCAGCAGGCACGCCGGTGCGGATCGCGGCGCGGCCGTTCAGCCGCGTCCCGTTCTGCGCCACCTGCACCGCTGCGCCGTGCTCGATCCCGAGCCTCACCGCATCCTCGGGCGAGAGCTCGACCAACTGCTCGGCGACCGTGAACCGCAGCGCCGGCGAGATCTCGACCTCGGGCGCCGCCCAGATCGAGCGGTACAGGCCGACCCGCAGACCCCCGGCGGGGCCGCCGGCTGCCGGATCGGAGGGCCCCGGCGAGCTGAGGCCTGCCACCGACGGGGCGCTGACGCTCGGCGCCGTCACAGCGTCAGAGACGGCACCGGCCGGCATCGCCGCCGCGGCCTCCGTCTCAGGCCAGCGGACGCCGCGCCCGCCGATCTCCTCGAGCGTCAGACCGGCGTAGAACGGAACCGCCTCGACCAGCTGCTTGAAGGCCATGCCGGCCGTCAGCACACCCAGATCGGCGCCCACGCTCCTGGACACATCAGCCAGCACCTGCCAGCCCGACCGAACCTCGCCAGGATGTCTGATCGCGGTACGGAGCCGCTGCACGCGTCCGTCGGGGTGCACGATCGTGCCCTCCTTCTCGGCGCTCGACTCGGCCGGGAAAACGACGTCGGCATGGGCGGCGATTCCCTCCGTCAGCACCGCCGCGTGGGCGACCACGATCCCCGCGCGCTCGAGCGCGTGTGCCCAACGGGCGCTGTCAGGGAGGTCGCGCAGCGGATCGACCTGGAAGAGATAGAGAGCTGTGTCGTCGCCGGCGATCAGCGCATCGGCGATCTCCGACGCGCTACGGCCGGGCTCGACCTCGGAGTATCCCGGGCCGGCGTCGGGCAGCGCGCCGGCCTCGCGGATGCCGCGGGAGTTGGTGCCGGATGGGACCTCAAGCAGCCCGGCGCCCTCGCGCTCGGCGAAGCCGAGCTTTGAGGCGATGCGCAGCAGCGCCGCGAGGGCGTCGGCGGGCAGCGACTCGCCCCAGAGGATCACCACGTCCTCACCGCCGTCGCGCAACAGCCTCGCGAGCTCGTGCAGGTCGCCGGAGCCGGGCGCCGTGAGCGCCCACTCGAGTCCGGTCAGAAACTCGACCTCGCCACCGGGGGCGTAGCGGATCGACAGCTCCGCGCTCGGGTCCAGGGTGCTCGGCCGCGCGCTGGCGATCGCGAGCCTGAGGCCATTGCGGCGCACGCCCTTGCGGATCCGCAGGTCGAGGATCGGCGAGTCGTCGAGCGGCTCGGTGCCGAGCACCAGCACCGTGTGGGCAAACTCGATGTCCGGCACGCTGGCCTGCAGGGCGGGTGCCGCCAGAGCCCGCGCGAGGCCCAGGTCGATCGGTGCGCGCCCTGGATCGGTGGCCGGCATCAGGCGGGAGTCGATGTCGCTGGAAGCGAGCCCCTCGCGCAGCATCCGTGCGAGCAGGAATGCCTCCTCGTTGGTGGCCTGCCCGCCGACCAGCCCGGCCGCGCGGCCGCGGTGTTCGGCGATCGCGGCCGCGGCACTCAGGGCCTGTTCCCAGGAGGCAGGCTGCAGCTCGCCGCCGGCGTCGCGGACCAGGGGCGCGGTCAGGCGCTCATCGACGTGGATCGCCTGATAGGCGAAGCGACCCTTGTCGCAGAGCCAGCCGTCGTCGACACCGGGGTTCTCGCGCGAGAGCACCCGTACGACCTTGTCGTCGCGCACGGTGAACTCGACGTTGCACTGCGACGGGCAGAGCGTGCAGATGCCACCGGCGCCCTCGATGTCCCAGGGCCGGGCACGGAAGCGGTAGGGCTGCGAGGTCAGTGCCCCGACCGGGCACAGCTCGACGATGTTGCCGCTGAACGGCGCCACGTAGGGGTGCCCGTCGTGGGTTCCCACGAAGGTGTGCGCGCCACGCTCGGTGAAGATCAGCTGCCAGTCCTCGGCGACCTCCTGGCTGAAGCGCACACACCGGTAGCAGAGGATGCAGCGCTCGCGGTCGATCGCGATCAGCGGCGAGAGCGCCAGCGGCTTGACGAAGTGGCGCTTGGGCTCGATCACCCGGCTCCGGCCCTTGCCCCAGCCGAAGGTGTAGTCCTGCAGCGGGCACTCGCCGCCCTTGTCGCAGACCGGGCAGTCGAGCGGATGGTTGACGAGCAGGAACTCGATCACCGCGTTCTGCGCCTCGAGCACACGCTCGACCTTGGTGTTGACCACCATTCCGTCGCGCGCGGCTGTTGAACAGGACGTCTGCAGCTTGGGGATGCCCTCGATCTCGACCAGGCACATGCGGCAGGCGCCGACCGGCTCACCCAGCTTCGGCTCGTAGCAGAAAAAGGGGATCTCAACATCGGCCTGCTTGGCCGCGTCGACGAGCATCGAGCCCTCGACGGCCTGCACCTCACGGCCGTCGATCGTGAGGTTTATGAGCTTCTGTTCAGGCCGCGGCATAGACAGTTGAGTTGGCGCGCTCACGCGCCGTTTCGATCTCGGCTTCGAGCTCTTCCCGGAACTTTGCGACGATCGATCCGATCGGCATCGCCATGGCATCGCCCAGGACGCAGAGACAGTTGCCGATGATCTGGGTCTGCACGGATGCGAGGATGTCAAGATCCATCGGCGTCGCCTCACCGAACTCGATCCGGTGGAGCATCTTGTGGGTCCAGTCGGTCCCCTCGCGGCACGGCACGCACTTGCCGCACGACTCGTGCGCGTAGAACTTGGTCACCTTCTGAGCAACCTCGAGCGCGGAGTGGCTGTCGTCGACGACGATGATCGCGCCGGACCCCAGCATCGAGCCGGCCTTGGCCATCGAGTCGAAGTCGTACGGGACGTCGAGGTCGCCCTCGAGCAGCACCGGCGAGCTCGAGCCGCCCGGGAACCACATCTTCACGGTGCGGCCGGGCTTGGGTCCGCCGCAGAGGCCGTAGATGATCTCGCGGCTGGGGGTGCCGAGCACGATCTCGTAGTTGCCGGGGCGCTGCACGTCGCCGGAGACGGAGACCAGCTTGGTGCCGGTCGAGCCCTCGGTGCCGAGCTTCGCGTATTCGGCCCCGCCCATGTCGATGATCGTCGGCACGGTGCCGAGCGTCTCGACGTTGTTGACCAGCGTCGGGCCGGCGTAGAGGCCCTCGATCGCCGGGAACGGCGGCTTCAGGCGCGGGTTGCCGCGCTTGCCCTCGAGCGAGTCGAGCAACCCCGTCTCCTCACCGCAGATGTAGGCGCCGGCGCCGCGCTGCAGCACCAGCTTGAGCGAGTGGCCCGAGCCGAGGATGTCGTCCCCGATGAAGCCTGCTGCCTCGGCCTCGGCAATCGCCGCCTCGAGGATGTCGGCCTGAAGTTCGTACTCGCCGCGGATGTAGATGAAGGCGTGGTGGATGCCCGTCGCAAAGGTCGTGATGATGATCCCCTCGATCAACGTGTGCGGGGACTTCTGCATCAGTTCGCGGTCCTTGAACGTGCCCGGCTCGGACTCGTCCGCGTTGCAGACCAGGTACTTGGCCATGTCGCCCTTGGGCAGGAACGATGCCTTCTGGCCCATCTTGAAGCCAGCGCCGCCGCGGCCGCGGATCGCTGACTGCGAGATCTCCTCGACGATCGCCGCCGGCGGCATCGCCAGCGCCTTGCGCAGCGCGCTGTAGCCGCCGCGCTTCTCATAGACCGCGATCGTGTTGAGCCCCGGCTCGTCGATGCGGTCGAACAGCAGATGCCTGGTCATGTCTGATCCCCCCTGCCCCACCGGATCGAGCCCGTCGAAGCCGGCCACACGGCCATTGGGGTCAGCGACAGCGCGGTGTCGCAGCTGCTTGTGTTCGAGCACCGGACGGCCCGCCTCGATGTCCTCGACGATCAGCGCCGCGTCGTCGAGGTTCAACGGCCCGACGTATTCGCCGTCGACCGACGCCATCGGCCCGATGTCGCAGGCGCCGAGGCACTCGAAGCCACGCACTCCGATCTCAGCGTGGCCGTCGGTGGCGGCGCACATGGCCTCGTAGAACTCGTCCGCGCCCAGCAGCGAGCAGGAGATGTTCGTGCAGACATAGACGTCGTGTGCGGGCTTGGGCTGCAGCGAGAACATGTCGTAGAAGCTCGCGACAGAGGTCAGGTAGGCGGGCGTCAACCGCATCACGCAGGCCACCTGACCGATCGCCTCCGGCGACAGCCAGCCGTGATGCTCCTGAGCCAGGTGCAGCGCCGGGATTGACGCCGATCGGAAGTCGGGGTAGTCGCCCATCACGCTTTCGATCCCGGCACGCAGCTCCTCGGGCACAGGTGTCAGCGCCGGGTCGGGCACCGTTGCAGGTGGCTTCGTCAGGTCGACTGCCTCGTCCCATCCGGGTACACGCGAGCCGTGCTCGTAGCGCTTGACCGGGGGCCGGCGATCGATCGCACTCATCGGTCGACACCCCCCAGGACCGGGTCGACCATCGCCAGCGTCGCGATCAGGTCGGCGATATATGCGTCCTTGACCATCGGCGCCGTCGCCTGCAGGTTGACGAAGCTCGGGTCACGCATATGCACGCGCGCCGGCTTCGCGGAGCCGTCGGCACGCACGAAGCAACCGAGCTCGCCGCGCGGCGACTCGATCGGGTAGTAGCACTCGCCCTCCGGCACACGGAAGCCCTCGGTCACGAGCTTGAAGTGGTGGATCAGCGCCTCCATGCTGGTCGCCAACTCGTGGCGGGGCGGCAGCACGACCTTGCGGTCATCGGCGATGAACGGGCCCTCGGGCAGGCCGTTAACGCCTGCTGGATGATGTTCGTGGATTCGTAAAGCTCGGCGTGGCGCACGCGGAAGCGGTCATAGTTGTCGCCGACGGTGCCGACGGGCACCTTGAAGTCGAAATGGTCGTAGCTCGAGTACGGAGCGGCCTTGCGCAGATCCCATGGGTTGCCGGCCGCGCGCAGCAGCGGTCCTGTGACGTTGAGGCCGAGCAGGGTCTGCTCGTCGAGGATGCAGCTGTCGCGCAGCCGCGCGAGCAGGATCTCGTTCTTCTCGAGCAGGTCCGCGTACTGGTCGGCGCGGGTCGGCATCTTGTCGACGAATTCCTGGACCTTCTTGGCGAAGCCGACCGGAATGTCCTCGATCACACCGCCGATCTGGAAATAGCGCGTGTGCATCCGCTGTCCCGACGACATCTCGAACAGATCGAGGATCGCCTCGCGCTCGCGGAAGCAGTACCAGAACATCGACATCGCACCGAGGTCGAGCGCACTCGTTCCGAGCCACACCAGGTGCGACATGATCCGATTCAGCTCGAGGTGCAGCACCCGCAGGTACTGGGCGCGCGGCGGCACCTCGAGGCCGAGCAGCGTCTCCACGGCGCCGCAGAAGGCCATCGCGTTGAAGTAGTAGCTCAGGTAGTCCATCCGCTCGACCACGGGGATGACCTTCCAGTACGACTTCTGCTCGGCCGTCTTCTCGATGCCGGTATGGACGTAGCCGATGATCGGCTTGATGTCACGCACGACCTCACCCTCGAGCGTCGCCAGCAGCCGCAGCACACCGTGCGTGGCGGGGTGGTGCGGGCCGATGTTCAGCGTCAGCAGCTCATGGGTCTCGCCCATGCCCGCCGACTCGGTCGACATCGTCACCGACTCCTCGCGTTTGCGGTAATCGCTGAGCGCGCTCATCGGTCGGCTCCGTAGCCGTCGTTCTCGTTGTAGGTGAACAGCACCGGCTCGCCCCCGACCGGGAAGTCACGCCGTTGCGGGAAGCCCTCATAGTCCTCGGGCATCAGGATCCGACGCAGGTCGGCGTGGCCCTCGAACTCGACGCCGAACATGTCGTAGACCTCGCGCTCGGGGAAGTCGGCGCCCGGCCAGAGCCCGGTGACGGTCGGGACCTTCGGGTCGTCGATCGATACGCGGACCTTGACTGAGACGCGGTCGACCTCCCTCATGTCGAGCAGCTCATAGATCACGCCGAGGCGCGGCTCATGCGGGTAATAGTCGATCCCGTGCAGGCTCGCGAGGAAGTTGTAGCCCCGCTCGCGCAATTGCTCGAGCACGGCGACGTTGCTTGCCGGATCGATCTGGATCTCGGCGCGCCCGAACTCATGGCTGGTACCGAGCACGCAGTCGGGTTCGGCCTCGCGCAGCACCTGCGCGAGCGCCTCGAGGCCGCTCTGGTCAGGCACTCGCAGGGCCTCCCGGCGCGTCAGGTCCGATGGTGGCAAGCGAGCCACCATCGGAAGGCACAAACTCCTCGGTGCCGACGGCGTCGTAGCGCTCGCGCCAACCCTCGCGGTCGTTGCCCTGGATCTTCTCGCGGAGCCGGAGGATGCCGTGGGCCAACGCCTCCGGACGCGGCGGGCAGCCGGGCACGTGAACGTCGATCGGCAGGAACTTGTCGCTCGGCACGAGCGCATAGTTGTTGAAGACGCCCATCGAGGAGCAGCAGGCGCCCATGCTGATCGCGTATTTCGGCTCGAGCATCTGGTCGTAGATGCGACGGATCACCGGTGCCATCTTGGTCGAGACGCGACCAGAGAGGATGATCAGGTCGGCCTGGCGCGGCGAGGCCCGAAATGCCTCGAAGCCGAAGCGGGCGATGTCAACGCGCGCGGCGACGATCGACATCATCTCGATCGCGCAGCAGGCGAGGCCGAATGTCAGCGGGAACATCGAGTTGCCCTGCGCCCACGAGACGGCACGGTCGAGCGTCGTGGTCATGACCGCCTGCTCGACGATGCGGTCGAAGTCATCGCCCTCGAGGTCGCCGCGAAGCATGTCGCGAGCCATCAACTGGCGCGAGCGGAACTCGTCGGCCGACTGGCGGGTCACTTCCATTCGAGCGCCCCCTTCGCCAGACGTAACCGAAGCCGACCATCAGCAGTGCCACGAACGTGACCGTCTCACCGAGTGCGAAGTCACCGAATGCCCGCAGCTCGATCGCAATCGGATAGATGAAGATCACCTCGATGTCGAACAGGATGAACAACATCGCGATCAGGTAGAAGCTGATCCCGAAGCGGAATCCGCGGCGAACCTCGGACGGCAGCCCGCACTCGTAGGGCGTCGCGCGATTGAGGTTCGGACGCGTCCTGATACCGGTCAGCAGGTTCAGGCACGAGAACAGGATGCCGATGACGGCGCCCAACACGAGGAAGACGATGGCGGGGAGATAATCCCGGAGCACAAACGAAGTTCTATCACCGAGGCTGCGCGGAGGACCTCGCCATAAACGCCCGTAGGGATAGTGCTTAATGCCTCAAACGCGCGGGGATCCGATCGACATCACCCGGGAGGGGATATCGTGCCCTCGCCGTGAAGGATGTCCACATCGTCGTCGGGTGCCTGGCGCTCGCTCTGAACCTGCTCGCGTTCCTGGTTGGCACGGTCGCATGGACGCGTCGCCACCCGAGCCGCTGGTTCTGGCGACTGCTGCGCGGTGGACAGGTGATGGTCGCGGTGGAGGCGGCGCTCGGCGGCGTACTGCTGCTGATGGGGCGCAGGGCCTCTGATCTGCATCTGCTGTACGGAGTGCTGCCGCTCGTGGTGGCCCTGCTCGCTGAGCAGCTGAAGCTCTCAGCAGCGACGATGGTCCTCGACGCCCGCGGACTCGAGGATGCCCAGAGCGTCGGGCGCCTACCCAAGCCCGAGCAGCGTGAGATCGTCGTGGCAATCGTGCGACGCGAGGTCGGGGTGATGACGCTCTCGGCGCTGGTGGTGACGTTGCTGCTGGCGAGGGCGGCGACGGTGGTGCATTGAGCCCCGGCGCCGATCGTCCTTGGTTGCCGCCGTTGGGGGACGATCGCGGACCACAGCGAGAGCGAGCGAACGTCACATCGATCGACGCCGGGGAGTACTCGGTGCTCTATTCGCCACCGCAACCCTGACACCTTCCGGATCGGCCTTCGCCGAGCGCGGGACGGCACCTTCCCGGGCCTGCGTCACGTATGATCCGCCCCGCATGAGCCGCTCAGCGCGTTATGCCTTCTGCCTTCTCGCCGTGATCGGGGCGGCCCTCGCCGTGTCCGCGTGCGGCACCAATCACATCGGCGTTCCCAAGTCCGCAGCCAAGTCCGACACCAAGTACGCCGCCGACCAGCAGGCGGCCCAGCTGTTCAACCAGCGCTGCGGTGGCTGCCACACCCTCTCCTACGCGGGCACGCACGGTTCCGGCCAGAACCCACGCACGTATGAGGCGATCAACGGCCCGAACTTCAACGTGCGCTGCGAGCGGCCGCAGATCCGCGTCTATTACGCGATCATCAACGGCGGCTTCGGCGGCGGCGAGATGCCGCAGAACGTCGTGGTCGGCAAGCAGGCCCAGGAGCTGGCTCACTTCGTGTCAGAGTTCGCCGGGCGTGAGGCACCGGTCCAGCCCGGGGCCATACCGTGCCACGCGAAGGCGTTGGGCACGCTGGCCGCTGTTACCGCCGGCAGCTGAGCGGGTCGACCGCCGACCGGCCCGGGTCTCGCGGCGATTCGCGTCTATGTAGCCTGCGAGTGAGCCCGTGCTCGACATCAGACTGATCAGAAGCGACCCCGACGCCGTCAGCGCAGCACTCGCCCGCCGCGGTGACGTCGCCGACGACGCGATCGAGCGAGTGCTGGAACTGGACGAGCGCTGGCGTGGCCTCACCACCGAGCTCGAGGAGCTGCGTGCCGAGCAGAACCGAGCCAGCAGAGGCCGGCGCGGCGCCCCGAGTCCGCAGGAGCGAGAGCAGATGGCCGTGCTGGCAGCCAGGGGACGCGAGCTGACAGACCTCGAGACCTCGATCCGCTCCGACCTCGATCAGCTGCTGCTGAGCCTGCCCAACACCCCGTTCGCCGACGCGCCGGCGACCGACACGGTGCTGCGCGAGGTCGGCGAGGCCGGTCGCACCGGACGCGACCACCTGGAGCTGGCCGGCGCGATGATCGACATGGAGCACGGTGCGGCGCTTTCAGGCTCGCGATTCCTGTATCTGCGCGGTGAGCTGGTGCTGGTCGAGTTCGCGCTCGTGCGGTTCGTGATGGAAACGCTCGTCGGCGAGGGCTTCGAACCGGTTATCCCACCCGTGCTGGTGCGCGAGCAGGCGATGTACGGGACCGGCTATCTGCCCGACACGGAGCAGCAGATCTACCACCTCCCGGCCGATGACCTCTACCTCGTCGGCACCTCTGAGGTGGCGCTCGCGTCGCTTCACCGGGACGAGATCATCGACGCCGATGCGCTGCCGCTGCGCTACGCCGGGTTCTCCCCGTGCTTCCGTCGCGAGGCCGGCGCCGCCGGCAAGGACACACGCGGCATGTTCCGCGTCCACCAGTTCGACAAGGTCGAGATGTTCACGTTCGTGGAGCCGGACCGCTCAGCCGAGGAACACGAGCGGCTGCTCGCGATCGAGGAGTCGATCCTGACCGCGCTCGAGATCCCCTACCGGGTGGTCGCGATCGCGGTCGATGACCTCGGCTCCTCCGCGGCCAAGAAGTACGACTGCGAGGCCTGGCTGCCCGGCCAGGGTCAGTACCGCGAGCTCACCTCCTGCTCGAACACGACCGACTTCCAGGCCCGGCGGCTCGATATTCGCTACCGCCCGGCGGAGGGCAGGCCGGCGATCCTGCACACGCTGAACGGCACCGCGACGGCGGTCGGCCGGACGCTGATCGCGCTGCTCGAGAACGGCCAGCAGGATGACGGAACCGTCGTGCTCCCCGACGCGCTGGTCAGGGCCGGCGCGCCCGCGACACTGCACGCGACCTAGGCGATCGCGCCCTCGACGTCCTCGTCGGCCAGTCTCAGCCCCAGGCCCTCGGGAGCATGGAGTGCCAGCATCTGAGAGTCGATGTCAGTGACGCGGTGGGGATCTCGCAGGGAGACGGCGATCATCACCAGGAACGCCACCGGCACCGAGCCGATCGCGGGCTGCTGCAGAAGCGCAAGGCCTCCGCGGGTGGGCTCGCCCAGCGCGAGGCCGGCGAAGATCGCCGAGGTTGCGATCAGCATTCCGGCGCCCATCCCAGCCGCGGCACCTCGGGCGGTCAGCCGCGACCACCAGATCCCGAGCAGGAACATCGGGCAGAAGGTGCTGGCCGCCAGCGCGAAGGCCCAGCCGACGAGGATTGAGATGTCGACCTGCTGCGCGGACAGGGCCAGCAGCCCGGGAAGCACCATCGCCGCTACCGCAGCGATCCGGAAGTGCCGGCGCCTCGCTGCGACCGAGGGCGGCGCGCCACGCTGCAGCCGCGGCCAGACGTCGTGGCTGAAGGTGCCGGCCAGTGAGACCAGCAGGCCGCTCGATGTCGAGAGGAATGCCGCGAACGCCCCAGCGCAGGCGATCGCCGTCAGCACCGTGCCCACCGTGCCCGGCCAGGCTTCCCGCGGCATCGCCAGCACGACGTCGTCGGTCTGGCCCGTCGTGTACAGCTGCGGCGTCAGCACCCGGCCAAGCGCCCCGTACACCACCGGGAACAGGTAGAAGAGCGACAGCAGACCCAGCACACGCACGGTCGTGCTGCGAGCGGCGTGACCGTCCGGGTTGGTGTAGAAGCGCACCAGCACGTGCGGAAGTCCCATCGTCCCGAGGAAGGTGGCTATCAGCAGCGAGTAGACCACCAGGGGACCGTCGCGGCCGCTGCCGCCGACCGGGCGTGCCCACTGGTACCCGCGCAGCGGCGGCGTGCCGGCCGCAACCGGCACGATCCCGTGCGGCGGGATCAGAACCGGCTCGTGGGCCGGCAGCGTCACCCACCCCCCGGCCTGGACGTTCACGGTCTGCCCGTCGACAATGAAGCTCCCCGCCTCCGGGAACTGCACCCGTTGCGGCGAACTCAGTTCAACGGTGAGACCGGCGGCACCCGCGTGGGGGAGCTGGTCGCCGAACAGCGCCGCCCGCTCCGGCAGCCCTCCGAAGTGGATCAGCAGCACGATCGCCGGGACCGCGATCGCGAACACCTTCACCCAGAACTGGAATGCCTGGACGTAGGTGATCCCGCGCATTCCGCCGACGGCGACGTTGACGGCGACGATCACCGCGACGACGGCGACACCCACCCAGTAGGGCGAGCCGACCACCACATTGAGCGCAAGCCCCGCGCCCTTCAGCTGTGGCACCAGATAGAAGCCGCCGATCACCAGCACGATCCCGGCCGCGAGCAGCCGCAGCGCTGGGCTGTGCAGGCGCGCGTCGGCGAAGTCCGGGATCGTGTAGGAGCCGTAGCGGCGCAGCGGCGCCGCCACGAACAGCAGCAGGGCGAGGTAGCCGGCTGTGAAGCCGAGCGATTGCCAGAGCGCGCTCGCTCCGATCTGCATCTCGAGACCGGCGATGCCGAGGAAGCTGGCTGCCGACAGATACTCGCCGGAGATCGCCGTGGCGTTCCACCATGGGGTGATCGCGCGGCTCGCGACCAGCAGGTCAGAGGTGGTCCGGCCGAACCGCATCCCCCACGTGCCGAGGCCGAGCGTGCCGAGCGTGACCGCGCCGACCGCGAACAGCGCGATGATCAACGCTCGACCAGCTCGCGGAATGCCTCGTCAAGCGCGTCGGCGCGGCGCGCATACAGCCAGCCGATCGCTACGAAGACCGGGAACATCGGTACCACCAGGATCCAGATGCCGAGCGGCACACCGAGCAGCTGCTTGCTGTCGAGCATGGGCAGCAGGAAGAGCACGATCGGCAGCACGCCGAAGATCGCCCCGAAGGCGACGAGCGCGAGCACTGACAGCGACAGCTGCGCGCGCTGCAGGCCGCGCATGTACACATGCCCGTGCGCGGTGGCGTCGGCCAGTTCCTCGCGCGGGGAGCGCAGCCCCCGGCGTGGCAGCAGCCGGCGCGGCGGTGACGGGCGACCCGGCGACGGGCTCACATCCGCAACCTCCGCCGCAGGTCGGCGACATGTCGTCTGGCCACCGGCACCTCGCTGCCGTCGGTCATCAGGATCGTGACGGCGCCGCCCAGCTGCGGCCGGATCTCGACCGCCCGCCGGAGGTTCGCGAGGTAGCTGCGATGCACCCGCACGAATCCATGTGGACCCCAGCGCTGTTCGATCTCAGACAGCGGCGAACGCACGAGGAACCGGCCGCTGTCAGCGTGGAGTCGCACGTAATCGCCCTCGGCCTGCACATACAGAACGGTCGAGCGATCGAGCAGGCGGGTCGCGCCTCCGCGCTGGTGCTCGACCGGAATGATCTCGGCATCGGCGTGCTCCGGGTTGGTGGCCCGCTGGCCCCCAACCCGGTCGCGGGCGTGCAGGCGGTCGAGCGCCTGCTCGACGCGCGCCCGCGACACCGGCTTCATCAGGTAGTCGAGCGGATGCAGGTCGTGCTCGAATGCCGATACGGCGCCGTCCTCGAAGGCGGAAACGAACACGAGCGCCGGCGGCTCCGCGAAGCGAGCCAGCGCCTTGCCGAGCTCGAGGCCATCGATGTCCGGCATCCGCACGTCCATGAAGACGATGTCGAACTGGCGATCGGCCAGCAGCCGCAGGGCCTCGGTACCGCCGCCGGCGAGCACGACATCGTCCACCGATGGCGAGGTCTCGAGCAGACGCCCGAGATCCTCAAGCGCCGGGCGCTCGTCATCGACGACCAGCACGCTGGTCATGCGGCTCGCACCCCGGCACGGAACTTGGGCAGGGTCATGGTCACCGTGGTTCCGTGACCGGGCTCGGATTCGATCTCGAGCCCATAGCCGGGACCGAAGCTCGACTGCAGCCGAGCCTGCACGTTGGCGATGCCGACCCCGCCACCCTGACCGGCAAGCGCCCGCTGCGCTCGCTCGGGATCCATGCCGACGCCGTCATCGCTGACGCGCAGCTCAACATCGGCATCGAGGTGATGGGCGGTGATCTCGATCCGGCCGAACCCGCGCTGCTCGACCCCGTGGCGCACTGCGTTCTCGACCAGTGGCTGCAGCGACAGCACCGGCACCACCGCCGACAGCACCTCCGGCGCCACCTGCAGCCGGACCTGGAGGCGGTCGCCGAAGCGGGCACGCTCCAGACGCAGATACTTCTCGACGTAGTTGAGCTCGTCGGCGAGCGTCACGTACGGGCGCTGCCCGCGAAACGCGTACCGCGTGAACTCGGCGAACTCGGTCAGCAGCTCGCGCGCCTCCTCCGGGTTCGAGTGGATGTACCCGGCGATCGCGGCCAGCGCGTTGTAGATGAAGTGCGGGCTGATCTGCGCGCGCAGGGCCCGCAGCTCAGCCCTCGCCAGTCGCTCGCTCTGCTCGTCCATCGCCTTCAGCTCCAGCTGCGCACTGACGAGACTGGCGGCCTCGGCCACGGTGCGCGTGTCGTTGGGGGTAACCCGGTGCCCGCGCGCGTAGAGCGCCACAAACGAACCGACGAGCTCGCCCGCCACCAGCAACGGTGCCGCGATCGCGGCCCCCAGCGGGCAGTCCGGCTGCTCGCACTGGATTCGCGATTCCACATGCAGACGGTCCTCGCGCGCGGGTGCCGTGATCCGAATCAGCGCCTCTCCACCGTGGTGGTGATCACCGCCGAGCCCGTCGAACGCGAGAATGCTCGTGCGATCGCCGAGGGCGACGGCTGAGGCCTGGGTGAGCGTGCGCAGCTGCGGCAGCACCCTCCTGGCCGAGTCCTCTGACAGCCCGCGCCGAAGGTCCGGCAGCATCACGTTGGCAGCGTGCAGGGCTGTCTGCATCGCGCGAACCTCGCCTGAGATCACCCGCGGCGGCCGTAGCAGACGTGTCGCGGCGAGAACCGAGGCCGCTATGGCCCAACCGACGACGACACCGATGAAGACCTCCACGGTTGCTCTGAGGATATCCCGCGCGATCGACAAGACCACGGCGGCAGCGCCCCGATGGCGGTCGCGGCGGAGCTCGTCGGCGTGAACGTGCGCCGTTCGTCGTCCTCATTGCGCCGTTCGGCGCTCCCTGGACACCGTCCGGAGATTCGTGCGGGAAAGCGGCGCACGCAGGCTTAATGTGATTTCTGTCACTAATTCTCTTAGGAGGGGATGCCAGTTGGCCACCATCAGTGAACCGCCCGCAGTTACACCCACCAGCGGCTCATCCGTCTCGTCCGCCAGTGGATGGATGCCGGCGAACCCGGCGCCACTTGGCCTCTGCGGATTCGGCCTGACGACGCTCGTACTGAGCTTTGTCAACGCCAATATCGTCGGCGGCGGGCCTGCATCGTTCCCGATCGTGCTCGGGCTCGCGATCGCGTACGGCGGCGTTGCCCAGTTGTTCGCTGGGATGTGGGAGTTCCGGACCGGCAACACGTTCGGCGCGGTAGCGTTCTCGTCGTACGGAGCCTTCTGGATCTCCTTCTTCGTCCTGGTGACGTTCAACGTCGCGCAGCTGCCGAAGACCGAGATCGACTCGCTGCTTGGTCTCTATCTATGGATGTGGGGAATCTTCACGGGCATGATGTTCCTCTGCACGTTCGCCTCGCCACGCGCCCTGCAGCTGCTGTTCCTGCTGCTGACCGTGACGTTCATCCTGCTCGGGATCGGCAACTCGGGCGCAAGCACCAACATGATCCATGCCGGTGGCTACGTCGGAATCGCCACCGGGGCGGTTGCCCTCTACATCGCCTGCGCAGACATCATGCAGGCTGTATACAAGCGAGCAGTGCTGCCTGTGGGCTAGCACTGTAAAACTCCGAGTCGTGGACCGCGCCCGGTCATACAACCGGGCGCGTCCCGCGTCCGACAGCGAGGGAGGATGAAGATGGCAACTGGAGAAACGACGAGGGACGAGCACCAGCTCGAACGCGAACTGGCTGCAATGCTCGAGATCGAGCGTTTTGACCCGCCTGCTGACTTCGTCGCCAACGCGAACCTCAGCGACCCGGCGATCTACGAACAGGCCGACCGCGACTGGCAGGGGTGGTGGGTCAGCCAGGCTGAGCGCCTGCACTGGTTCAAGAAGTGGGACCAGGTGCTGGACGATTCCAACCCACCGTTCTACAAGTGGTTCGTCGGCGGCAAGCTCAACATCTCCTACAACTGCCTGGATCGCCACGTCGAGGCGGGTCTCGGTGATCGTGTGGCCTATCACTGGCATGGTGAGGAGGGCGCCGAGGAGGACATCACCTACGCCGACCTGCTGGCCCGTGTCCAGAAGTTCTCAAACGCCCTGAAGGATCTGGGGATCCAGAAGGGCGACGTCGTCGGGATCTACATGGGGATGATCCCGGAGGTCGTCGTCGCGATGCTCTCCTGCGCGCGCATCGGCGCCGTGCACAACGTGGTGTTCGGTGGCTTCTCCGCCGAGTCCGTCCGCGAGCGGATGGAGTTCTCCGAGGCCAAGGCGCTGATCACCGTCGACGGCGCCGCGCGCAAGGGGACGGTTCATCCGGTCAAGCAGCAGGTCGACCTGCACCTCACCGGCCTCGATCATCTGAAGCACATCATCGTCGTGCGCTCGAAGGGCACCGAGTGCGAGATGCAGGAGGGTCGCGATGTCTGGTATCACGAGATCATCGCGAAGGCAGCGGATCAGTGTCCTGCGGAGCCGATGGACGCCGAGGACCCTCTGTTCATCCTTTACACGTCGGGGTCGACCGCGAAGCCGAAGGGCATCCTGCACACCACGGGCGGATACCTGACCGGGGCGGCGAGCACGCACCAGAACGTCTTCGACATCCACGCCGAAACCGACACCTACTGGTGCTGCGCCGATGTCGGCTGGGTCACCGGCCACACCTACATCGTCTACGGGCCGTTGGCCAACGCGACCACAGGCGTGATGTACGAGGGCGCGCCTGATTACCCGCACCGGGGGATCTGGTGGGAACTGGTTCAGCGTTACAAGGCGACGATCTTCTACACCGCCCCGACCGCGATCCGCGCCTGCATCAAGTGGGGTGCCGAGCATCCGGACAAGTTCGATCTTTCGTCGCTGCGGCTGCTCGGCACCGTCGGCGAGCCGATCAACCCGAAGGCGTGGCTCTGGTACCACAAGGTCATCGGCGGGGAGCGCTGCCCGATCGTCGACACGTGGTGGCAGACGGAGACCGGCTCGATCATGATCTCGCCGCTGCCTGGGATCGTCTCGACCAAGCCGGGATCGGCAACCCGTCCGCTGCCCGGCATCCTGGCTGAGGTCGTCGACGAGCGCGACGGCGAACCTGTCGAGGAGGGCCAGGGCCTGCTGGTACTGAAGCGCCCATGGCCGTCGATGCTGCGCACCCTCTACAGGGAGGATGACCGCTTCATCGAGACCTACTTCAAGAAGTTCGGATCAGAGACGTATCTCGTCGGTGACGCCGCCCGCAAGGACCAGCGACGGCTACTACTGGGTCATCGGCCGCATCGACGACGTCGTCAACGTCTCCGGACACCGGCTCTCAACCGCTGAGGTCGAGTCCGCGATCGTGGCCTGTGAGGACGTCGCGGAGGCGGCCGTGATCGGCCAGTCCGACGAACTCACCGGCCAGGCGATCACCGCGTTCGTGACGCTGCAGGGCAGCACCGAGGGCACATCGGGAATCGAGGATGAGATCCGTGCCGGAGTGGCTGAGCGGATCGGCAAGTTCGCCCGTCCAAAGCGCATCATCTGGGCCGACGACCTGCCGAAGACCCGCTCCGGAAAGATCATGCGCCGGCTGCTGCGCGACGTCGCCGAGGGCCGCGCGCTGGGGGACGTCACAACCCTGCGAGACCCGACCGTGATGGCGGCGCTCGAGACGAAGATCCAAGCCGAGCAGGCCTCAGAGGATTGACGGCGGCGCCGTCAGTGCATACAGTCAGGCGGCGCGTCTACCTGCGCCGCTTGCGCTTGGAGCGACCGGCGGTCCGTTCAACCTTCGGCTGCTCCTGATCGACGGCGGCCATCACATCCGCGTCCGAGACGCGGCGGCGGCGTTGCCCGCGTGTAGGAGCGTCGTCCTGCGGGGTTGTCTTGGATTGCATCGGCTGCCACGGAACGGCCACGCCGGCCTCCCAGGCTGGAGGGTCGCCCTGCGGCCAGTGGCGTGCCAGCGTGACGGCAAGAGCAGCAAGGAAGCCACCCTGGATCACCGGCGTCAGAACCGGGATCTGGAAGAGGAAGAGCGCACCGGCCACCACCCCCGCATAGCCAACCGGACGCGTGATCAGACCGACCCGCATCGCGCTCAACGAGGTCAGGACAACGCCGATCGCCAGCAGCAGCGTGCCGAGCTCGAGCAGCAGCGGCAGCGCGATGACAAGTCCAGAGCTGGTCAGGTGGTTGGCCTCCGGATAGCCCTGGTTGCCAGTGGATGCGAACTCGTTGGCCTTGTTGGCGACGACGATCGTGTACGTGATCGCCATCACCGCGGAGAGAAACGCGCCCACGGTCGCCAGCCAGCGGACGAGCGGTTTGAACTCGGGACGGCGCGCCGAGGCGACCCTGTGCAGCCAGTAGAGCAGCACACCGAGGGCGATCAGGCCGACCATGTCGAACGCCGCGCCGACGATGTCGATCGTGATCCGCTGGCTTGCGGCGATCAGGTCGAGTGTGAGCTCGTTGACGGGAGCGTGCACGCCCGACAGCTGGATCACCTGCGATGCGACTATCAGCAGCGCCGAGCAGAAGGCGATCACGCCGTAACGAGAGCGAACTCTCGATTCGTACTGGACCTGTTCGGACACCGTCATTGGGCACGCTCGGCGAGGTTCATCGGTGCGCGATCTTAGGGCACGCGACCAGTGAGTACGATTGGACCATGGAAGGAAGCGGCTTTGGCGGTCTCTTCGGAGACCCTGACGAGATTCAGCGGCGACTCGGTGAGTTCGCCGAACAAATGCAGGGAGCCCAGCGCCTGGCCTGGGCGGACAACGCGATCAAGCTCGCAGTCGACCTGACGGTTGCAGCGATCCAGCGCGTCAACATCCAGGGCACGACCGAGCAGCAGGCCGAGCAGCTTCGCGCGGTGATGGCGGTCGTGTTCCCGGAGGCGGTGGCGCTCGTGCGCGAGGCGCGCGAGGGTCTGTCCTAGGTTCGATGGATAGACCTAGGTTCGATGGATAGACGCAAACTCGGCAGCCAGGGCCTCGAAGTCTCGGCCGAGGGTCTGGGCTGCATGAGCATGTCCCAGTCCTATGGGCCTGGAGACGAGGCAGCCGGCATCCAGACGATTCACCGCGCGCTCGAGCTCGGAGTCACCTTCCTGGACACGGCTGAGGCCTATGGTCCCTTCACGAACGAGGAGCTCGTTGGCCGCGCGATCGCGGGCAGGCGCGACCAGTTCGAGATCGCGACCAAGTTCGGTTTCGCGATCAAGCCCGAGTCGCCGCAGGATCGCGGAACCGACGGGAGTCCCGAAAATGCGAGGCGCGTATGCGAGGCTTCCCTGCAGCGCCTCGGCATCGATCACATCGACCTCTACTACCAGCACCGAGTCGATCCCGGCGTGCCGATCGAGGAGACCGTTGGCGCGATGGCCGCGCTCGTCGCTGAGGGCAAGGTCCGATACCTCGGTCTCTCCGAGGCTGGGCCAGAGACCATCCGGCGCGCCCACGCGACCCACCCGATCACGGCGCTGCAGTCCGAGTACTCGCTGTGGACCCGCGACCCGGAGGGTGAGGTCCTGTCCACGCTGACTGAGCTCGGCATCGGGCTGGTTGCCTACTCGCCGTTGGGGCGTGGCTTCCTGACCGGGCAGATCCGGTCGCTCGGGGACCTGCCGGAGGACGACTGGCGGCGAACCAATCCGAGGTTCCAAGAGGAGGCGCTGCAGGAGAACATCGCCCTCGCGGACGCGGTCAGCGAGCTCGCGGCCAGACGCAATCTGACACCTGCCCAGCTCGCGATCGCATGGGTCATGGCCAAGGGTGACCAGATCGTTCCCATCCCTGGCACCAAGAGCCCCAAACGGCTCGAGGAGAATGCTGGTGCGGCCGATGTGAGGCTCTCGGCCGAGGATGTCGCGGAGCTCGATAGCTCCATCTCGCCTGACGCGGTGCGCGGAGAGCGCTACGCGGCGCAGATGATGTCACTGATCAGTGGCAGCTGAACAGCGGGGGCGCCTCAACCACCGCTGACGGAGGGGACCTGCAGGCCCCCTCCGATAACAGCTTGGTCTAGATCTGCCAGCCGGCGATGGCCACTGTTCGTGGCGTCGCGATTACCTGGCTAATTTGCGTTGGCCTCTGCATTGATGCCGCTGCTGAGCAATCCGCCGGTCGCGATCCTGGTCAGCTTGTCGTCGGCGGCGCTCTCCTCACCGAGCGTTTCGTTGAGGAGTTTCTTCGCATCGTCATAGCCGAGCTCTCCGGCCAGGGTGCGCGCTGTGCCATAGGCCGCGATCTCGTAATGCTCGACGCGCTGCGCTGCCGCGATGATCGCCGCGTCCTTCGGCGGCCCGCCACCGGCCTTGCCCAGAGTTTCCTCACCCTCGGCAAGGAGGCCTGCCATGCCCTTGCAGCGTTGGGACCCGTCGATCTTCAGGTCCTGTTTGATCTGCTTGAGCCGGTCCACGTGACCGCGGGTCTCTTCCAGATGAGACTCCATTGTCTCTCTCAGCTGCTGGTCGTTGACAGCTCCAGCCATCTTCGGCAGAGCCTCCACCAGCTGCGTCTCGGCGCTGTACAGGTCCTCGATCTGGTCGACGAAAACGTCGTTGAGTGTCGCGAATGCCATTTCTACTGCTCCTTCGAGTTGGGATGGTGGTTGATCGTGGGATGCGTTCAATAGGACGCGTTTCCGTGTTGCTTCGATCGGCTCTGGCCCACTGTCGGGGAAGTTGCCGCTGCTGGGTGCAGCGGCAAGGGAGCCGCAGGACCACGACGACCTGGAGGCGGTCAACCAAACCCCGCGTCGCAGGTCACTTCGAAGTCGCGATCGCTCTGTCGACCTCTGACCGACCCGCGCGTGACCTCTTCACGGCCGCCGCCGATCTGGATGAAGTCCCCGACCGGCATGGAAGCGTTGGTCCTATCGGGACACTCACTGTCTGCCCGACCAGAGCAGTAATGAAACCTCTGATATCGAGATTCGCGGTTGACCGGCGCGAACAAATCGGTGAGGGAACCGCGAGCAGCGTCTGCTCGTTATTCTGGGACACGTGCCTCTGAAAGGTGAGTATGCGGCCCCAGGCCCGGCGGACTGGGTCCGTGAGCAGATAGAAACCTGGGAGCGCTCTGGCGGAACCGAGGGCACGACCCTGCTAGATACGGGGCTGCCGGTAGTGATCGTCGTCAACCGTGGCGTCCGCAGTGGCCAACTGCATCGCACGCCGCTGATGCGCGTCGAGCATGGTGGAAGCTACCTGGCCGTAGGCTCCAAGGGTGGCGCCCCGAAGAACCCGGCGTGGGTGGCGAACCTTCACGCAGATCCGCACGTGGAGGTTTGGGACGGGCCGTCCCGCGGCGACTATGTCGCCCGCGAGGCCGACGGTGAGGAGCGTTCTGCCTGGTGGGAGCGCGCCGTCGCCGCTTATCCGCCTTACGCCCAGTACCAGCAGCGCACCGACCGCCTGATCCCAGTGTTCGTGCTTGAGCCGATCGCGTGAGCGCCGGTCACTTCTCACTGCCTCCGGCAGCGTCACGAGCCCCTGAACCGGCTTAGCGCGGCTCGGTACAGCGCAGGTCTGCGTCGAATCGGCCGATCTGGTACTGCGCGAGCGTCGGTGCCACGCCGGTGAAGCCGCCGGTTCGGCAGTTCTGCTGGGCCTGCGCGAGTGTCGCTTGGGTTTCGGCCACCCAATCGCGGAGTTGACCGCTGAAAGCCGCGGGTGTTGTCTGCGCCGTCAGCCCGGTGATCTCCTTCCACTGGGCGCCGGTGGAGTAGATCCCGATCGGTCCGGTCACGCCGGCGTTGCGCAGGCCGTCGACGTAGCCCTCCAGCGCTGCGATGTTGAGCTGGTAGGTTCCGGCCCAGCTCAGAGCCAGCTCAACATCCAGCCACCACGGCGCCGTCGCGGCCGCGGTCCGATTCTGCGCGGAGACGAGACGGTAGGAGTAGGCGGCGCGTTGGACGCCGTAGATGTACGAGCAGGCGTTGGTCAGCAGTCCGTTGCAGGCTCCGTAGGCCGGCGAATGGCCGGACTTGGGCCATTCCGAGACCTGAGCGCCAGGATTACCGGTGTCGATGTACAGCGACAGGCGTGGCTGCTTCGGGCGCTCCTGCCCGGGCGCGTCCTGGGCCCAGCGCAGCTCCTCGGCCAGACACGGGTTCGCATCGTGCGCCAGCCCGCCGTTGACACCGACAACCCCGAACAGCACGCTCGACGGGTAGGGCCCCGAGCATTGTGGATAGGACACGTCGTAACCGGTGGGCGGCGAAGAGCCTCCCAGGACGGCGCGAAGCACCACGACGACCGTGAAGGCAACCACCACCACCGGAATCCATCGCGCTCTGGACCGAAAGCGACTGGCGGGCGGCACCACGGCCAAGCTACCAAGTCGAACACGCAAGGGCGCCGCGTCGCGACCGCATCCCACGCACAGCGGCGACGATCGGGCTGCTCTCAGATGACGAACCGGATGGCCCGAATCTCCGGCCGGTGATCTGTTGGTGCGCGAGAATCGGCCGAACGGCCCCGATCACGGAGGTTGCGCAATGACATCGATGGACTGGTCCAAGCAGGTCGGCGAGGGACCCGCGAATTACCAGGGTTTCCTGGTTCCGGGCATGTTCACTCCATTCGCGGCACGCCTGATCGCCGACCTCGAGATCACACCGGGCTCGGCTGTGCTGGACGTTGCGTGCGGAACCGGCGTCGTAACCCGGTTTGCCGCGCGAGCCACCGGCACCACCGGGACCGTCACCGGTCTCGACATCGCCGCGCCGATGCTCGCGGTGGCACGGTCTCAGCCGGCTGAACCGGATTCCGCACCGATCTCGTATCTGGAAGCCAGCGCGCTTGATCTCCCGGTCGCCGACCGCACAATTGACTTCGCCACCTGCCACCACGGGTTTCAGTTCTTCCCTGATCGAGTGGTCGCGGCCCAGCAACTCCACCGAGTGCTACGCCGCGGCGGCCGCGTCGCGATCGCATGTTGGACTGCGCTCGAGGTGACCCCGGTGTTCAGGGCGATCCGAGACTCGCTCCAGGTCGAGGTCAGCGAGCAGGCCGGCCAGATGATGAACTCGCCGTTCTCGGTACCGGCCGAGGAGCTGGCGGCTCTTCTGGAGACTGCCGGATTCACCGCAGTCCGGGTCGAGCGTGTCGAGTTGGTCGCTTCCTTCCCGGCAGTGCCCGATTTTGGCGCTCGCGTGATCGCCGCGGGCCCGGTCGCAACGCAGTTCAGTGAGGCTCCGGTCGTTGCTCGAGAGGCGGTGACCGCTGCTGTCACAGAAGCGGCCGAGCGGTACACCGACGGTGACACCGTGAGCTTTCCGATGTACTCGAATGTCGCAAGCGGGGTCGTCTAGGTCCGGCCTCGCGGACGGGACTCGTGCTCACGCCGCCAACGCGGACAACACCCTCTCGTCGTGCTCCGCCGGCTTGACCGTCCGCAAGACGTGCGTGATGACCCCGTCGGGACCGATCACGAAGGTCGTGCGCTCGTTCCCCATGTACGTGCGTCGGCACAGCGCCCTCAGGATCACGCATCTACGCTGATCGATCCTGGGTAACACGGACTGCGTCGGCGGCCAGCGACCCCGCGGTCGAGGCACACCAACAGTGACCTATAGCGATGGCCGGCGAAGACGCGGATCATGCCAAAGGGCAGTCTTCGCGGGCAAACGGGTCGCTCGCTCGCGATCCGACGCCTGAAGTCAGCAACGCGTTGACGTCAAATCGGGAAGTTCACGACTTTGGAGTTGCCGCTCTGACAGTTGGCCGTCTGCGGATTCCTGCTCATGTGCAGGTCGGTGCCGCAGATCCAGCCGTGGCTGATCCACCTGGCGCTGTGTCCCTGGTGATTGCCACCGCTGACCGAGGCTTCGATCCCCGACAGTTCAGCGCACGTCACATCACCTGAGACCCACGTGGTGAACTGGCGCTTGGGGCAGTAAACCGGACCTGCCGGGGGCGGCTCGCGCAGGAGCTTGCCGGTGCAGATGTTCCACCCGGCGGATGCTGGAGAGAACGTCTCGCCGTACTGGGGGAAGTACCACTCTTGACGCTTGTAGGCCGGCTGGCCGTCGCATGTGCCGAGGTCGAAGGCCACGACGGTCGCACCGACATAGCGGGTGCCGTCTGCGACGGCGAACCCAGGCCAAACGAACCCAGCGATGCCGTGACCGACCGCCCGGCTGCCGCCCCAACTACTCCAGTGAACTTTCGAGATGAAGCTCGTCGGGTCGCCGTTGAAGTTGATCGCTGACGGTCTGATGGCGCCAAACCCGGCACCCCAGTTGGCGCTGGCACGTTTCAGACCGAGAGTCGGCACGGTGCCGGCCAACGCTCCGGACGCCTGGACGACGCCAAGCGCAACCAGCGCAAGGACCAGTGTCAAGCGCCCTCGGGACATGCGCGGATCCTAAACACATCCGGTACATGTCACTTCCGATCGCGTTCGCCTGTCCCGACCTCCGACGCTGCGTCGCCGAAGACGATCGCCGACAGCGCGATGACACCGGGTGAAAGCACGCGTGCGGCGGGTGCACGAACCGCAAGGTCGATCGTGAGTTTGGATGTGCTGGGTTCCGCGCGGAGCCGAAGCGTGCATGAGTGCTTGCACGATATGCATGGTGTGGGTGCTTGCCGCCCATGGCCGCCGTGATACTTCCGCCGATGAGACCTATGGTGCGTCTGACGGGTCGACCTCAGATCGAGGGAGTCGACGGGTCCTTCAGGTCCGGTGTTCGATGCGTGGCTGCTGGTAGAGCGGCGACGACTGGCGGGGGCGTGCGAGGCGGTGCTTCACCAAGCTGCGCTGTCGGAGCTGGCAGAGGGGCGTCGGAGACAGGCTGCGGCGCTCGCGGCTCGGGCGCTGGAGTTCAGCCCGTTCGATGATGGGTTGCACGAGCTGCTCGTGCGGTGCTTCGCGGCGTCGGGTGCAAGCTCATCGAGGACGTCTTCACGCCCGAACAAAAGAGTCAGATCGTGGAGCGCCTGACCGACGCGACGGTCTCCATCGAAGGCGAGAACATGCGCCGCGTCACCTGGTGTGTCATCGAAGAGGTGAAGAGCGGCGAGTGGGCCATTGGCGGCAAGCAGCTACGCACCGAAGACGTGCACGCCCTCGCCGCCGGAGTGCCTGCCTAGTCTCAACTAGAGCTCGCGGTACGTGTTCCTCGCGGAGAGGAACACGTACCGGCTTGTTCGTGGCATGCCTAGAACCTAAGGGCCGGGACGGAACCCAGAGCGGAGGCTGCATGCAGTGACCCCGGAGCGTACCCGTAGCTGACGATCGCTTAGTGATCCGGGAGGGGCCCCGCCACGCTAGAGGTTTGGCGACTACGGAGTGGTGCAGCCGGGTTTAGGGGGGTTTAGGGGTCAGTGCGCCAGCTGAGCGTTTGCCGTTGCGCTCTCGGTAGCTTGCTGACGATCAGGTCGTAGGAGTCCTCGACCATGTCGCTGATGATCTCGTCAGAGAGGGAGCCGTCGATGGTCACGGTGTTCCAGTGACGCTTGTTGAGGTGATATCCCGGGATCACAGCCGGGTGCGATTTGCGCAGCTCTTCGGCCAGTGAGGGGTCGCATTTGAGGCTGACGCGTAGCGGGTACTCCGAGAGTCGTGAGAGCGCGAAGATCTTGCCCGCGACCTTGAACACTGACGTGTCTGGGCCAAACGGGAACTCCTCGTCGGTCCCGAGAAGCGAGAGGCAGTAGTCGCGAAGCTCCTCGGCGTTCATCGGCTACCGGATGATGACGCGTCGTGCCGCGTCGGCCTTGCACGAGCCCCGGCATGGATTCAGGTCTTGATCGTGCAGCTACGGTTGCCGTTTCGCTTCACTCTGACGGATGCGTTTGCTGTTTGTGTGTATGGGCAACATCTGCCGCTCTCCGACGGCCGAGGGGATGATGAGGCATGTTCTGCTTGAGGCGGGGCTCGACTCGCGGGTGGAGGTGGACAGCGCCGGTACGGGTGCCTGGCATGTGGGCGACCCCGCCGATCCGCGCGCCCGGGCGGCGGCTGCGCGTCGGGGGATCGATCTGCACAGCATCGCGCGACAGGTGAATCGCGAGGATCTGGACAGCTTCGATCTGATCCTCGCTGCCGACGCTGATAACCAGCAGGACCTGCTGGCGCTCGCCGGAGAGGATCCGGCACGACGCGCAAAGATACGCCGCCTGCGCGAGTTCGACCAAGCGTCAGTCAACACGGGCAAGCTCGATGTCCCCGACCCCTATTACGGCGGGCCCGAGGGCTTCGACGAGGTGCTCGACATCGTCGATGCAGCCTGCCGCGGGCTCCTAGCCGAGATCCGAGCGCGCACCTGACTGTGAGCAACACCACGACCGTGCGGGTCGGGCGTGTCCTCCGGGCTGCCGATCGGATCGACGCGGTCCGCTAGCGCTTCCGTCAAACGGCTAACCGCCGCAGGACGAGTGCATTGGCTACGGTCCACGATCTGAGTTGGCATTGCGTATAGGGCGGTTGTCTGGTGCGACTGAGGCGTGTGGCCGTGCTTGCGCGCCGACCTGGTGCGGTGCGAATCGGCGTCGCACGCCGGCCGTCGGGCAGTTCCTTCCGAAGCTCAAGCCATGGTTCGAGGTGGGTCCATGCCCACCGGTCCATCCCGACTTCACGTCGTTTGCGTCCTTTGCCGTGGCGCGCGAGCAGTGAGCCGCGGTCCGGATCGAGGTCGGTCTGTTGAGTCCGAGCGCTTCACTGATCCGCAGGCCGTCACGCCACAGCATGACGACGATCCCGCGCAACCGGACGCCCTCGGAGCCGTCACCGGCGACGCGCATCACAGCGACGATTTTCTCGACCGTCGACGGGTTAGCCGGGTACCGCAGCCCTTTGTTGCGAGGCGGGAGCCCCGCATGGTCGCTGGTCTCAGCGATGGCGGCTGGCGAACGGCGGCGGCCGGCGCAGAAGCCGCCAACGAAAACTGCTCCCGAGACGGGTCGCCGAACCACCGACCGGTCCGAACTGAGCAGGGCGATTGACAAACGCAATCGCGCGGCTATTCAACTGGGCGCTCGCGCTGCCGTGGCGTTGCGCTGGTCATGGCAGCAGATTGGTCGCGCCCGGAGGCGCAGCCGCCGGGGCTCGATTCAGTGCGCAAGAGACGCGAACGGCCGTGCCTCAGCCCCCACTGCAGTACTCGGCAACCGTACGCAGCAGTTCGACCACGTCGACCGGTTTCGAGAGGTATCCGTCGAACCCGGCGGCGAGGAAGCGCTCGCGGTCCCCGTGCATCGCCTGGGCGGTGAGGGCGAGCACGGGGATCGATGCGGTGCGTTGGTCGGACCGCAATCGATTGAGTGTTTCGATCCCGTCGATTCCCGGCAGCTGGACGTCCATCAGGACGACGGCGGGGCCGCCCCAGACCGCGAGCTCGCACGCGCCTCCTCGCCGGTGCTCGCCTCGAGCGTGACGTACCCAGTCACACGGAGCACGTCACGGAACAGCTTCAGATTCTTCTCGTTGTCCTCGACCACCAACACGCGTTCGCCGGCCACGGCTACGCCTGTCGCTGCGGGAGCGTGAAGACGAAACGACTGCCCTTGCCCCGGCTCGCTTTCGACCCAGATCCGCCCGCCGTGAAGCTCCACGAGGCGCTTCGAGAGCGGCAGGCCAAGCCCGGTACCCTCGCGATGGCCAACGCCGACGTCCGTCTGCTGGAACTCCTCGAAGATGCGCTCGTGGTCTTCCGCGGCGATCCCTGGCCCTGTGTCGGCCACGGCCACCTGCACCTCGCCGTCGACCCGGGCGGAGGCGAGGGTCACGTGGCCGCCTGGCGGCGTGAACTTGACGGCGTTCGAGAGCAGGTTGAACACGACCTGGCGGATCCGCCGCTCGTCGCCGTCGACGATGTCCACGTCGGGCGCGATCTCCACCGAGAGCCCGACGCCGTTCTTCGCCGCCCGCACGCCGAGTGTCACCGCTCCTCGCTCGAGCGCCTCGCGCAGCGAGAAGGCTGTCACCTCGAGCTCGACCTGCCCCGCCTCGACCTTCGAGAGATCGAGAACGTCGTTGATCAGCGAGAGCAGGTGATTGGCCGACGAGAGGATGTCATCGAGGTACTCGTCCTGCTTCGCGTTGATTGCGCCGAACAGCCGTTGCTGCAGGACTTGCGAGAAGCCGATGATCGCGTTGAGCGGCGTCCGCAGCTCGTGGGACATGTTCGCCAGGAACTCGCTCTTGTGCCGACTCGCCGTCTCAAGTTCGCCGTAGAGACGCCGCAGCTCGTCGTTCATCCGGTTGAGGTTGTGCGCCGAGCGAGCCGAGCTCGTCGCGGTTTGAGACATCGACCCGGCCGGAGAAGTCGCCCGCGGCGATCTCGGCGAGTCGCGCCTCCACACGCTGAATCGGCCCGATCAGCGCCCAGGAGAGGAGCAGGCCGAGCCCGGCCGCCAGAGCGACGCTGACCGCGGCGACGCCGATGAAGAGGTTGCGGGAGGAGGTGTAGGCGCTCCGGTTGGCGGCGATCAGCGCATCGGTCTCGTTGGTGGTTCGTTCGGCGAGATCGTTCGTGACTGCGTACAGGTCGTTGTCGGCGGCGATCGCGCGAAGGAGCGACGGGGTCGCGCTGTGGCCGGTGATGTCGGCGCTGTCGAGCCCAGCGACTCGTGAGAGCGCGTTGTCGAAGCTGTGGTAATCGCCGCGGATCCGCTGCAGCATGCGCTGGTCGGCGCGGTGGGGGAACGAAGCCGTACGTGGCCTCGCTCGTCGAGGGTCCGAGCTGCGGACAGCGCAAACCGAATCGTCGCGTCGACGAGCGCCCATCGCCGTCCTCCCCGCGAGCTGGCCGCGCCGGTGATCGTTGCGGCTCCAGGATCGCCACCCACGCGGAGGGCAAGCAGCTGCCGCAGCATCTCGCCCTGAGTCTGCAGGGTCTGATAGGTCGACGATCGCAGCTGGAGGGTGCCGAGCCGCTCGACCTGGGCATTCGACTGGCCGAGGAAGCGCAGACCGACGACTCCGACGAGGACGAGGAGCACCGCGATTGCGAGGAACGCCACGAGAAGCTTGGTGCGGACCTTCGCAGGTGCGCGGGCGATCGCGCGGACGAGCCGATTGTCGGAGCCGAATCGCGCCGCCCATCGCTGCGAGGCGAGGCGAGGCGAGCGGCGCGTCCGCGGCGCCGCCATCAGCTAGGCCTTCGTGCTCAGTGACGCCGGCGCCGCGGCAGAGTCGAGGATCAGCCACCTGCCGTTGATCTTCTGCACCTCGTGATCAACGCCGACCGTCGCCATGACCTTCCCAGTCTTGACGTCGATGTAATCGCACTCGAAGTAGAGCGTCCCCTTGTCGCCGTTGACAGTCGCCCTGATCAGGTATGTGGGGGTGTCGGCCTGCCAGTGGTTCTGCGGCATGAAGGCCGCGTTCTTCGTCGCGAAGAACCTCCTGATCTGTGCCTTGCCGGTGTAGGTCTCGGTGCCGATATTGAAGACCGCGCCCGGAGCGAAGAGACTCATCATCAGGTTCACGTTGTGAGTGGTGGCGGCCTTGTGAAAGGTCTTCTCGATCCCCTCGATCTCGTAGAGCGCTGCTTCCCGTGTGATCTTGGCCTGGGCGGCTGAGGGTCAGCTCGACCCTCCGCAGCCGGCCAATGCGGCCGCGACGAGCACCAGGGCGCAACCTGTGACGAGCGCCTTCATCAGCTTGGCCTCCCGAATCGACGACGAGACGCAGATCGTTTCACGGGTCGAAGAGACTGTCCAGGGGGCATGCCTCCGATGAGGCAGGGGGCTCGCCTCTTGAATCGGGCGCTGGGGGCTTCGCGCAGGCGGAAGCGGCCGCGTCGTCTAGGGCAGGCCGAGGCTCGGCAGGGCGATCCGCGTCGTATGCTGCAGACGTGGCGACCCGGGTCCTCTTTGCCGATGACCACTACCTCGTCCGCGAGGGTGTTCGGCGGCTGCTCGAGACGGAGGCCGAGATCGATGTCGTCGCGGTGTGCGAGGACCTCGATTCGCTGCTCGAGGGCGTCGCTACCGAGCTGCCGGACGTCGTCCTGACCGACATTCGGATGCCCCCGACCAGACACGACGAGGGTATCCAGGCGGCGACGCGGCTCCGGGAAACGCATCCCGACGTGGGCGTCGTCGTCCTGAGCCAGTACGCCGAACCGGGCTATGCACTGGCGCTCCTCGGGGAGGGGACGGCGCGACGTGGATACCTGCTCAAGGAGCGGGTCGACGACCTCGCCCAGCTCGTTGGCGCCATCCAACAGGTCGCAGCTGGCGGCTCGGTGATTGATCCCAAGGTGGTCGAGAGCCTGGTGGCCCGGAAGGCACTCGTCGATGCTTCCCCGCTCAACGAGCTGACCGCGCGGGAGCGCGACGTCCTCCGCGAGATGGCCGAGGGCAAGAACAATGCCGCGATAGCCCGTAGGCTCTTCCTGGCCGAGCGATCCGTCGAGAACGTCATCCATTCGATCTTCGTCAAGCTGGGGATCGGCTTCGAACCCTCCGTGCACAAGCGCGTAAAGGCGGTCATCCTGTATCTCGCCGAGGCGGGCTAGAGGGGCAGCATCGCTGCGATGCGAGTTCCGCTCGCCCGCTGGGCGACCGAGAAGACTCCGCCGAGCGACTCGATGCGATCACGTGCCAGCGCGAGTTGCTCCGATTCGCCCGGGAGGACGACCTGAGGGCCGTCGATCGTGAGCCGAATGCACTGCTCGTATTCTTCGATGTGGATCACGATCGAGGTGTCGGCGTCTGCAGCCTCTTCGAGTGCGGCAAGGCACAGGCGATAGGCGGCGAGTTCGATCTCGGACGGATACCGTGTTAGCCCGACTGTCTCGAGGGTTGCGGGCCCTCCCGCGGCCGCGGTGGCATCATGCAGCGCCGGGCCGAGTCCCCATAGCTCGAGGAGCGCGGGATAGGTCTCGGCTGCGAGCCGTCGGATCTCGTCGGCGGCGGCGCGGACCTCCTGAATGATCTCGTCCAGCAGTTCGGTTGCGTCGGTTGCGTCGCCGGGAAGGAGTGGCCGAAGCAGCTGGAGGCGAACCGAGACCCCTGTGAGGTCCTGTTGCACGCCGTCGTGCAGGGCCCGCTCGATCCGTCGCTGCTCGGCGTCGTAGGCAGCGACCAGGCGCGCCCGCGCCTGGCGTAGCTCGTCGATGTCACTCATGCGGAGGGCCGTCCGCGTCTCTGGAATCAGGCGGCGTGGTTCAGAAGTTCTAGATGGTGTTGGTGGCGGTTGCAACCGGTGCCTCAGCTCAGGTAGACACTCCGATCGAACGGGAGGCGGGCCACCCAGCGAGGCAGGGGGTGGCCTCCTGGACGCTCGCTGAAGCGGGCGAGACGATTGGCGCGTTCACGACGCTGGCCGATGACGGCGGCGACAACAACGCGATCGGATCGCAGCCAGCGATCCAAGTGGAGGTTCTCTCATGGAAGGTACCAACCAGCCGATCAAGATCGGCCTGGCGGTCAGGCTATCCCTGCCCCGGGCGGCATCGGGGTCGGGTTCCTGGCAATCGGCGGGGGCCTGGTCTCCGTCCGAACGGGCCGCAATCACCTCGATCCGGCCCCGCGATCGGAGGGCATGATGAGGTTTAAGATCACACGCGCAGTCCTGGGCGCATTCGTCGCTACTGCCGCCTGTGTGGGCGTGGCCTTGCTGTCCACTTCGCCCGCGAGCGCCGCAACCAGTCCTTGTTCAGACGCCGACTCGTTGACGAACATGCCGACCGGGCCTACGACCGTGTCAACTGCCGTGACGCCGCAATTTGGCAAGGTTCTGGTCATCGGTTCAGGCGCCTACCAAGGCTGTTCACTGTACCTCTTGACCTCCGATCAGCTTCACTCCGTCACCGGTGCGCCGTACGCGTGTAGCGACAATCCGAACGTCAAGAACAAGCCTTGCGACACAGTTCTGTGGCCGGCGCTCCTGACCGACGGCGCTCCGATCGCCGGACCGGGAGTCAATCGCAGGCTTCTGGGAACGGTGACCCGCACCGACCTCGGCCTAGCGGGCGTATCGTCGGTACAGCAGGTGACCTATGCCGGTTGGCCGCTATACCGGTTCTTCCGGGACACAAACCCCGGGGACACAGTAGGCGCCAACCAGAACGATCCAGTCAGCACTCCACCAGGCATCTGGTACCTGCTCAATCCGCATGGCGGCATCCCCGCCACTGGCCCGGCGCGATTGCAGCTAGAGACCGCCCCGCTGTCGGGCACTGGGCCTGACGAAACGGTGCTGGCTGCAACGATAGACACGGACTACACACCATTCCCGAATACGGCTTTTCCGGTCTACACATTGACTAGGCGCAAGGACCGCGGAAGAGAACGTATGCGTGGTGGCGCTGCCTGCTTCGGGGCCTGTGCTGTTTCGTGGCCACCCGTCCTCACCTCCGGGTGGCCCGAAGCTGGACCGGGCGTTGACAACCGCGCCATCGGAGTCATCAAGACGCCGGACGGCGGCTGGCAGGTCACATATCGCCGCCGGCCGCTGTACCTATTCAACGGCGACGCTTACGTTGGGGGCGGGAGCCCAGTCGCGACGCAGGGCATCTTCGGAGCAGATGATCAATTTGGGCTGTGGGACACGATCCCGCCGGTGAACTAGCTCAACAGTTCCAACATGAGAGCCCCGGCCGGCCAGATCGACCGGGGCTCTCTCCGCTCTACCGCGAGCCACGCGAGTGGCCGGCAGCGGCACGCCCCGGGGGCTCGGTGTGCTACGCGAACCAGGCGGCGGCGAATTGGGCGACGCGGAAGTCCCAGCGGCACCAAGATCGTGAGCGTCAGTAACGACGGGGACGGCCTGGATCTGAGGCACCGAGCGGCCGAAAAGTAGCTATCACCCGGGGTCATCTGCGGCCCGATGAAATAGGCCAATTGTGCTGGTCCGCGCTGGCCATCGCCTTGGTTCTCCGCGCCGGTTGTTGGGGGCTTGAGCTTTGGCGACCCAGAAGCAGCGCAGCAGCTTGGTGATCAGTAACTCGCTTGTCCGGTTTCAGCAGCATGGGCACCGGGGATTAAGGTGCTGATGTGACCGCTTCGCACGGGAAGGAGCCATCCGGACCCGACCGAGGTGCTACTTGCCGGCGACGGGAAGCGGGTTCTGTGCTTGCTGGACCGCTCGTGTACGCGCGGTGTAGGCTCGCGTCGTGAGCGCTCTGGGGTTGGAGGTTCCGATCATGCAGGCGCCGGTCGCCGGCGCCGCGACGCCTCGACTCGCTGGCGAGGTGTCACGGGCCGGAGGGCTCGGCTCGCTTGGCGCATCCTGGACTGAGCCGGACGTGCTGCGCGAGCGGATCCGATCGATCGGGCGGATGACGGATAGACCGTTCTGCGTGAATCTTGTGCTCGATTTTGAGCAGGACGAGCGGCTCGAGGTGGCCGTTGAAGAGCGCGCGCCGATCGTGTCGTTCTCCTTCGGACTCCGTCCGGAGCTGATCGCGCGTGCGCGGGCCGCGGGCACGCGAGTGCTGGTGCAGGTCGGATCTGCGGACGCAGCGCGAGCGGCAGCCGATGCGGGCGCTGACGCGCTGATTGTCCAGGGCGTCGAGGCTGGCGGCCATATACAGAGCGTCGTAGGGCTCCTGCCGCTGCTGGCCGAGGCGCGAAGGGCGGTCGCGCTGCCATTGCTTGCTGCGGGCGGGATCGGGGATCCGGCGTCTGCGCGTGCCGCGCTCGCTACCGGCGTTGAGGCCGTCGTTATGGGCACCCGATTCTTGGCCAGCGATGAGTCCGACGCCCACCCGCGGTACAAGGCCCGATTGGTGCAGGCGCAAGCCCGCGACACTGCGCTGACTGAGCTGTTCGACGTGGGGTGGCCGGCATCGCCGCATCGTGTGCTGCGCAACAGCACCTACGAGCGCTGGGAAGCCGCTGGTAGCCCGCTGTCCGGTCAGCGCCCAGGCGAGGGTGAGGAGATCACGAGCGGCATCCCGCGGTACGCGGCTAACCTGCCGCTCGCAGGCATGGAGGGCGACGTCGAAGCAATGGCAATGTACGCCGGCCAAAGCGTCGGGGCGATTACAGAAGTGGAGCCGGCGGCAGCGATCGTCGAGCGCTTCGGCTCGGCGCTGCGCAACGGGTAGCCAGTCGTCCCACACCCGCTATGCCTGCGCAAGAGGCTCTCTTCCGTGGCCCACTTCCCCGCGGCGCGCGCCAGCGTGCGTAGGTCCTCCGCGATCGCTTTCACTTCTGGGAGGTAGCCGGCCGCGCCAGTGGAATGGCGACAACATGAGTGTGGGTCTGCTCGCGCTGCCTTGGTGGCACGGCCTCCTCAGGGCCGCCGATAAGCTCGCGATATGATCCACGGGTTCGTCCCGGATGACTACGTGGTTCCGCTGAGTCTCATCGGTCCGGGCTTCCGCTTGGAGCCGCTCGGACCCCGGCACAACGACGCTGACCACCGTGCTTGGATGTCGAGCATCGAGCACATCCAAGCCACCCCGGGCTTTTCGACCTGGCGATGGCCACCGGCCGACGGAATGTCACTCGAGGAGAACCTCCGCGACCTGCAAAGGCATGCCGACGACTTCAAACAACGCGTCGGCTTCACCTACACCGTGCTCGATGATCACGACATCGTCGTCGGGTGTGTCTACATCTACCCGTTGCGAGCAGACCCCGACGTCACCGAAGTACGGTCCTGGGTCACAGCAAGCCGGGCAGACCTGGACCCCGTTTTGCACAAGACCGTGGAGAACTGGCTCGATACCTTCTGGCCGTTGGCCGACGTCAGATACCGCAGCGAGATCTAGGCAATCCCCATGATCGTTTTTTGGCACTCAGGGAACGTCCGGCTCGGCGACTGCAACGGCGACTTTGCGCCTCGCAGGCTCTGGGTTCGTGTCAGTTCATGGGCTGGCCGGCACTGCATCTCGACTAGGTAGTCTTCCGGCTCGACTCTCATTCACTATGCCGCCGCTTCCGCCTGTCCCGAACGTTCTTGTGATCCAGATGAAGTTCACGGTCGGCAACGCGAACGTCATGTCCCGAGTGAACGTGCGCTACGTGTCAGCTCCGCCGACGCGAAACGATCTCATCGCGTACGCCACCCACATCGACGCGATGATCGGCAGCCACCTGCTGCCGCTCTGCTCAGAGCAGGTCAAGACCGTAGAGGTCATGATTACGGACCTGACGAGCGACACCGCCGCCCGCGGGATCGCCACCAGCTCTCAAGTTGGTACGCGGCCAGGGCTACCTAACGGAGCAGCGGTCGCTGCACTGATCAACTTCAAGGTCGCCCGACGCTACCGAGGCGGCAAGCCGCGGATCTATTTCCCGTTTTTTGTCGCCGCCGACTTGACAGACCGACTGACCTGGACCTCAGACGCGATCATCGGTGCCACGACCGGTTGGGACACCTTCATGAACGCCGTCATCGACGGCGCACCCGCGGTGTCGAGGGTCGTCGAACAGGTCAACATCTCCTTGTACGAGGGATTCACGGTCGTCACCGACCCACGAACGGGCCGCTCTCGGAATGTCTCGCAGCTGCGGACGGATGGACCAGCGATCGACCGGATCACCGGCTTTTCGATCAACCCCAAGCTAGGTAGCCAGAGACGCCGCAACCTGCACGGTCGTCGTCGCGCAGCCGCAAGACGCTAGCCCCACCGCTTACGACCGCGTTGCCCTGGGCCGCCGCTCCGGCCAGACGATCACGTTGGCGACAAGCGGATGCTGGTGGAGTGCCGCGATCGGAGCTTCGAGTACAGCCGAGCTAGGATTTGCTTGATGTCGGGGCGCTGGCTGTCTGGTGTTTCTGCTCCCGCGCTGATGGTTCGATGCTTGGTCTTTCTCGGTCTCGCTGTGGTTCTGGCGGCGGTCGTGACCGCTGGGTCGTTTGCGTCTGTCAAGCAACCTCGCGTGCGTCCGGTCGGTGGTACGTGTCTGGTGCCCGGGGTTGGTCGGGCGCTCTTGCGGGTCTGGCGTCCTGACACTCGCCCCGCGATCGGCTACGCACGCGGCCGGCGGGGTGATATCGCCTTTGCGGTCAGGACCGCAGCCTCGTTTTCCGGATACCGCTATGACCACCAGGAGTGGTCAGCAAGCGTCCTCAAGGCGATGCTGCTGGTGGCCTATCTGGACCGGCGATCGGTTGCCGGACGATCGTTGGATGCCGACGACAGAGGGCTGCTCTCACCGATGATCGAGTGGTCAGACAACGACGCTGCGGACTCGGTGGACGGAATCGTCGGCGCCAGTGGACTGCGGGACCTGGCTCAGCGGGTGGGTATGAACCACTTCGCGGCTGCGGAGCCGATCTGGGGCGAGTCCGCGATCACAGCCCGTGACCAGACCAAGTTCTTCTTGAATATCGACAGATACGTCGTTGCGCGCCACCGCGCATATGCACTGCGCCTGCTGCGACACATCGTTCCGTCACAGCGCTGGGGCATCGGTCAGGTCGCGCCCAAGGGCTGGAAGCTGTATTTCAAAGGCGGTTGGGGTTCCGGCACCGGGCTTATCGACAATCAGGTCGCACTCCTCACTCGAGGCTGCGCGCGGATCGCTATCGCCGTGCTGACCATGCACGATGGTTCGCACGCCTACGGCAAGCAAACGTTGAAGACGATCTTTCACGATCTGCTCAGAGGCCTCCCAACCGGCCCGCACAGCCGCTATCCATGACCCGAACCAGATCTCGAGCGTGTCCGGGGATGCTCCAGCTCCGATTCCGCGATCTCGTCCAACGGGCCGGATCACTGTCGCGCTCCGACCGCCGGGAGCCTCGCGACCGCATGGAGACATCTGGATCACGACGGCGCCACGAGGCACAGTGGCGGGGCCTAGCGTACGCAGGTCTCACTCTCGAGGCCGCATCCCGAACTGGTATCATTTTGGTATGAGCAAGCAGATTACTGTTCGTTTGCCTGATGACCTCGTTGACTTCGTAGATGAGGTCGTCGGGAGCGGACGGGAAGGAAGCAGGGCCGCAGTTGTGACCCGAGCACTAGAGCGCGAACGGCGGCGGATGGTCGCTATGCGTGACGCTCAGATCCTTGCCTCCGTCGGCGCAGATCCCGACCTTGAAGGGCTTGCCGGATACGCAGCCGGAGTTCGCGTCGAGGACTGATGCGACCGATCCACACCGCGGCGCTCGACAAATCGCGGCCGGTCCTCGTGCTGACCCGTGAGATCGTTCGACCGCACCTCGACTCGGTGACGATCGCACCAATCACAAGCACGATCCGAGGGTTATCGACGGAAGTTCACGTCGACGCCCGCAACGGGCTTAGCCACGACTGTGCGATCGCGTGCGACCACATCACAACAATCCCAGTAGACGCGCTCGGCGAGCAGATCGGGGTGCTACTCGAGGATCAGGAGCCCGACCTGACCGAAGCGATTCACGCCGCCTTCGACCTCGACTAACGCCACATCAGACGCTACCTTCCGCGCGAAGCGGGCTGTCGTGGCGGGCATCGTTGCGGGTGAGCGGCGGCGGCCGGCGGCGTCGAGAGTGGTGGCTTCCATCACTCCACCTCTATGTGTTGACAATGTGCAACACTGTAGATATGTCCGTGAATGTGTCAGTTCGCCTCGATGATCGACTCGCTGAGCGGCTTCGTCTCCGTGCCCGTGCGGCGGGCGAGAGCCTGTCCGATCGCCTTCGCCGCTACGCCGAGGAAGGCGCCAGGCGTGACGAGCACCCGATGATCACCTTCCGAGATGGGCCGACCGGTCGGCGCGCCGGCCTGCTCGGCGGTCCGGATATCTGGGAAGTCGCGCTGTGGATCGATGAGATCGGGCCGGTCGATGACCCCGCAGCAGAGCTCGCCGCCGACGGCGTGGTCAGTCGTGCCCAGATCGACTCCGCACTTGCCTACCGCGCGGCCTACACAGACGAGATCCAAGCGCGAATCGAACTGCACCGCGCCGACACCGCCGCAGCTGCAACACGGTGAAGCTGCTGCTTGACGAGATGTACCCGCCCGCACTGGCAGAAGCACTCTGCGCAGCCGGGGTCGAAACGATCAGCCTCGCTGACATTCAACTTCGGGGCACCAGCGACCCCGATGTATTTGCCGCCGCGATCGCCGGCGGGTACGTCCTGCTCACCGAAAACGTCGGCGACTTCACGCGTATCGCCGCCGAACACAGCACCAGCGGCGCGCACCACCACGGACTCCTCATCGCGCTCTCATCCCGTTTCTCCAGACGGCCAAGTGGAGCGAAGCCGCTTACTGCCGCCATCGTGGCCACCGCGGACGAAGACCTCCGCAACCGCGTCGTCTACCTCAACACCCCCTCCACCTGAGGAATAGGCCCAGCCCTCCTGGCCGCGCAATGCGCATCTGATCTCCCGGGCCACGAGGTATGCGTCCCGGCCGGAACGCGGGTCTCGGCGCAATCCGCACCCAACGGCCAAGCACACGTGCGGCTCGAGGTCTTGCGCAAGCGCTTTCACGTGGTAGGTGGGCTTGGATTGTTCAGCAGCGTTGGTTGATGCGGGCGCGGACGAGTTCTGGCCGCACCGCGCTGCGATCTCCGTCACCGGGCGAGCGGGATCGTGAGCGAGCAGCCGAGTGGCTTCGTGGCCGACGTTGCCGAGAGGTGGTGACGAGGATCATCTCGTCTGCTCTCAGATCGCCGTGCGGCCGCCGTCGACGTGGATGATGTCGCCGTTGATGTAGCCGGCCGACGGGGTCGCAAGGAATGTGATGACGTCGGACAGCTCGTGCACCTCCGCGACCCTGCGCAGCGGAATCTGCTTGGCAAACTCCTTGGCCATCTCCAACCTCGGCTCCAGCGACGGGGTCAACGTCGGACCGGGAGCGACCGCGTTGACGCGTACGTTCTGCGGCCCGTATTCAGCGGCCCACGCCTTGGTCAGCAGCTCGATCGCCGCGCGCGACGCGCCGTAGGCAGCCAAGCCTGGCTGGCCGTAGCTCGCGACCATCGTTGAGACGTTGATGATCGAGCCGCCACCGCGCGCGGCGATCTTCGGGGCGAGTGCCGCGACCAGGAAGAACGGGACCTTGACGTTGATCTGGAACAGACTGTCGAACGCCGCCTCGTCCGTGTCGGCTGTCGGGCCCATGGCGGCAACGCCGGCACAGTTGACCAGGACGTCGATCTCGCCTGCCGCATCGGCGACGCGCCCCACCTCGGACATCTCCGAGAAATCAGCGGCGATGAACTCCGCCTCGTGCCCACCGGCCCGTATCCCTTCCACGGCGCTCACGCCGCGGGTCTCATCACGGCCGGTGATGATCACCGACGCGCCCTTCCCGGCCATCGAAAATGCGGTCGCGATACCCATCCCGGACGTGCCACCGGTAATCAAAGCCTTTTTGTCTTGCAGATCCATCGTCGACACCCTTCAGTAGTTGGAACGGATAATCCACTCTTACTGACGGCGACAATAACAGAACTGGCTCGGCTGATCCAACATGAGCCGATCTGGCAGCACAAGCTGCCGCACGGCCTCCTGTAAGCCGTCGGTCCGAGGGCTCAGCGGTCGAGCGAGGTGCTCGTGGTGCTGCTGAGGGTGGCGATGAGCGTCAGCATCGCGTCGAGCGCGGCCGCGAGCGGCTCGGGGTCGCGCCGGACCTGAGCGAGCAGGAGGCCGCCCTGAAGCGCGGCCAGCAAGGCCAGCGCGAGCTGGCGCGGATCGGCCTCCGGCCTGAGTCGGCCAAGCGCGTGCATCCGCAGAAAACCAGCCATGATGCTGGCCTCCCAACGTTTGAAGGAAGCCGCAACCACTGCCCTGGCTTCGGGCTCCGTCTCGGCGAGCGCGGAACCGAGCGAGCCGATCGGACAACCGCCGAGCCCGTCCGTTTCACGGGCGTGATCGACCACAAAATCGCGCCACTCCCGTAGGCCATCGAGGCTGCTGAGGTCAAACCGCTCCTGCGTGCCGATCGCCCTGTCGGCCTGGCGCTCGATTACCGCGCGAACCAGCGCCGGCTTGTCGTCGAAGTAGTGGTAGAGCTGCGAGCTGCTCACATGCGCGCTGTCGCGCACCTCCTCGATCGTCATGCCGGCAACACCCTGCTGAAAGATCAGCGCCGCGGCGGCGTCGACAATCCGCGCGCGCGTCTCGGCGCCCTTGCGCGTCAACCGCGGCCGATCAGAACTCGTTGAAGACATGAGCAAAGTATACCCATAAAAATGGCTTTGACATTCCAGAAACTGTCTGGCATAGTGGATTAGAAAATCCAGTTAAGCAACAACTTTTGGGCTGCTACCGCCGGGAAACCAAGAGGCCGCTGTTGCAGGGCCAGGCCTAGCAGGGCCTAGCGGTCGTATCCGCCCGGCGGTCTGACCACACCATTCAGCCAACCCGGGGACCTACAAAAGATGAGAGGAATTCTGATGAGCACACCCCGAGGAAAGACCGTGTTGATCACGGGCGCCAACGTCGGGCTCGGCAAGGACATCGCCCGGCAACTGGCACTTCGTCCCCAGATCGCCAACATCTATCTGGCGTGCCGGAACCGGGACAAGGCGATAGCGGCGAGGGCCGAGCTTGAAGCGCAGACCGGCCGGCGGATCTTCGACATCGTGGTCATGGACGTTTCTGATCCGGGCTCGGTCCGCGCTGGTTTGGCGGGCGTCGACGGATCGCTTGACGCGGTGGTCATGAACGCCGGTGGAATGGGCGGCAAGACCCCCATGGCCTTGACCGCCGACGGGGCCACTTACATGTTCGCGCAGAACGTTCTTGGCCATGTTGTCCTGCTTGAGACGCTCCTGGCCGAGGACCGGCTTGGCGAAGTGGCGGTGTTCGCCGGAAGTGAAGCAGCCAGGGGACTTCCGAGGATGGGGTTCAAACGGCCGTCGTTTGTCTCAAAGTCCGCCGACGAGCTCGCGACTGTCATCGACGGCAGCTTTTTCGCCGGCCGCAAACCTGACGTCAACTTGGCCTACGGGCAGGCCAAGTTGCTCGGGGCCCTCTGGATGGCCTACCTGGCCCGCCAATACCCCGACCGCAAATTCGTTTCCGTAAGCCCCGGCAACACCACCGGCACCCAAGCACCCGATGACCTCGCATTGCCGTTCCGTATCGCGGCCAAGCACGTGATGCCCCACCTGGGCATCAGCCACAACCTTGACGTGGGCGCGAAGCGACTGGTGGACGGTGTCACCGACCCGAAACTGTCCAGCGGCAGGTTCTACGCCAGCGCCGCCAAAAAGCTCAAGGGTCCCTTGGTCGATCAAACGGACATCTTCCCCGATCTGGCAGATCCGTCATTTCAGGACCACGCCAACGAAGCGATCCATCGCTTCATCAGCTCAAAGACAGTCGCCTGACACCTCGCCGACTGACCCATGTGCTCGCACCGGGCGCAGGGCATGGGGGCGGCCGAGAGCCTCGCCGTCGCATAATTCGTGTGATCGTCGTACGCGCGCGGAACCGGCGTGGTCGTCGGTTGCCAGTTGGCGGGTGCCGGTTAGATTGGTCGTGAGAACAGTGTTCGGTGAGAAACGGGGGTCGACAGATGCGCAGGCTCGGACGGTCGCTCAGCTATGCAAACGTGATGGCAACGGTCGCGCTGTTCCTGGCGCTCGGTGGCGGTGCCTTCGCCGCGACGAAGGGATTGGCCACGAAGGGTGGGGTGATCCACGGTTGTGTGTCTGCGCGTACACATGTGCTGACGGTACTCAAGCCAGGTGGACGCTGTGGGCGAGGACAGGTCGCCTTGGCGTTTGACGCAAAGGGCGTCCCTGGAGCAACCGGCCCTGCAGGCCCGGCAGGGCAGACTGGGAAAGCTGGGGCCGTCGGCGCAGCCGGCACCGCCGGCAAGGCGGGGACGCAGGGCACACCCGGCAAGAACGCGGTGTCGCTGTTCGTCTCAACGCTGGAGAGCGGGACGATCGTCAATAGCAGCGGCTCGGTGACCGTTTCGGCAGGCGGCAACGGGAGCTACATCGTCACTTTCCCGCAGGACGTTTCCAAGTGCGCGCCGACGATCAGCATCGGCAACACGAGTGGCAACACACTGCCCGCCGGCTTCGCGGCCGCGCGGGCTGACGGACCAATCAACCCCAACGACCTCGATCTCGTTGACGTCGTCACCCACAACGCTGCGGGCACCGCCACCAACCTGCCATTCAACCTCGCGATGAACTGCCCTGTGTCGTAGCGATCCTTCATTGATGTCGCGTGACCCATGAGCACGCCCGTAGAAATTCCCGAACGGTGTCTTCGACAGGGTCATCTGGCCAACCGCTAGCACCCGAGCCGCAAGGCCCCCCAGCAGTGACCTCCAGCCGTGGCTCGAGTCGACTCCAGCGCGCGGCAGGCGGGGCAGATCAGCCTACGGGCGCGTTGTCCCGGACGATCCGTAGATTGCTTGTTCGGGCTTGGAGCCGATCAAACGCTCCCTCGAGGTCGGTTTGCGCGGGTTCTGTCGACCAGCGGTTGCCGACCTGTCGGACCTCTCCAGTCGCCTCGAGCTGCTGCAGCCTGGCCAGCGCCTTGTCGTGGGTTAGCCCTGCGGCCTTCGCGATACGTGCGGTCGCGTACTCCCCGCGCGGCAGTTCGCCGAGCGCCTTCTTCAGTCGGTCCTCGCCCCGCTGGGATTGGCGATCCGCTTCGGGCGCTGTCGGCTGCGGGACCGACGGCTGCGGGGCCTCTCGTGAGATGCGTGCGGGGGGCGTGTCTCCATATCGAGCTCGGCACGCAGGGCACATGACAACGGGCTCACGACCCTCCTCGCGGAGAACCTCAAAGCCACGCCACCTGCGTCCAGACCGGCAAACCCCGCAGCGGCGTCGATTGCGTTCGACCTCGACAAGGTCTTCGTTGCTCAAGGGCATCCCGTCCGACGATAGAGAATCAGATCCCAACTCGGCTCCCACATTCAGCCGACTGCCCATTTCCGAGCGCTAATCGCCTTGAGCGGCGCGAATGGCGTTCGCCTGAATGGTGTCAGTCCAGATCTCCCAACGACCGGACGCCGATTGGTCTTCATCCATGAATCGGTAGGGGCGGCGACCACCGAACTCTGTCATTCGTAGGTGCCACACACCGCCGAGCACGCTGGCGATCCGTCGCCGTGGCCAAGCAAGGAGGTCCTCGACCTCCCGGAACGTTTGCAGACGCTCGGGCGCTGCGGCGAGCGCCTCAAGTAGCTCACGCATGAGATCGCTGCCGCGATCGTAGAACCGGGCGATCTCTTCAGGGTCGCCCATCGCATTCCCGGGCTCGTGCTCGGTCGGGACGGTCGGAGGTATGACGCGAGGCACCAGCGACACGGTAGGGGATCCGGCGAGACAACCGCTCGCGGCGCTCGCAGATGCAGGTCGCGCAGGGATAGGATCGCGGTGTGACAGCAGCTTCGGGAGAGATCGGTGACGCGGGCCTGGCAGCAGCCCTGTGGGATCTCGACCTACTCGTCGACAGTGGCGGTGCGGACGGCGCGGGCGCGCTGCTTGACGATGCTGCGCGGCGCGCCGCTGATTTCGCCGTGCGGTACGGCGGGCGCGTGCTGCAGCTTGACACCCGGGAGTTCGCTGCCGCTGCGCAGGAGTGGTCGGGGATTCGTGAGGCGATGATGCGAGCGTTCCTGTACGCCTCGCTCTCGCATCAGCGGGATCTCTCGGATGCGGCTGCCGGCGCGTTGTATGGGCTTGTTGCGGAGCGGCGCTCCGAGATTGAGCAGCAGCTGCGGTTCTTTGAGCTGGAGTGGGGCGCCGGATCGCGAGACGCCGTCGAGCGGCTGCTCGCAGACGCGGGTCCGGAGGTCGAGTTCGCGGCCCATCATCTTCGTCAGGTGCACGACGCCGCGAGCGAGCAGCTCAGCGTCGCCGAGGAGCGGGTCCTGTCCGAGACGTCGGCGACGAGCCGGTTTGCGTGGGTGCGGCTGGCGAACGAGCTGATCTCGGAGGTGCAATGTGAGGTTGACGGTGAGCAGGTCGGTGCCGGTGCGTTTCTGAGCATGCTCGAGGATCCAGACCGTAGGGTGCGACAGCAGTTCATGGAGGGGTTTGTGGCCGCACAGGAGCCTGGTCTTGGAACCCGCTCGTTCGTGTACAACGCATTGCTGCAGGGGCACGCGACGATCGATCGGCTGCGAGGACGCCGCCATTGGCTTGCTGCGCAGAACCGTGAGAACGAGATCTCCGGTGAGGCGGTGCATGCACTGGTCGACGCGGTGGTCGGCCGCTACGACATCGCCCACCGCTGGCACCAGCTCAAGGCGAGGCTGCTCGGACTGGACCAGCTCGCCGATTACGACGTGATGGCACCGATCGGTGACCTCGAAGGCCGCTACTCCTATGGCGAGGCCCGAGAGCTTGTGCTTGACAGTTACGGATCGCTTTCATCGGAGACGCGCGAGATCGTCGCACGCTTCTTCGATGAGGACTGGATCGACGCGCCGCCGCGGCCGACGAAGTTTCCCGGGGCGTTCTGCGACTGGTCGTGCACCGTGCATCCGCACGTGCTGTTGAACTACCGCGGCCGAATCGGTGATGTGTTGACGATGGCTCACGAACTCGGCCACGGCCTTCACGCCGTACTCGCCGCGCCCCGCGGAACCTTTGACTACATGCCGACGATTACCATCGCCGAGACGGCGTCGACCTTCGGCGAGACACTGCTGATCGAGCGACTGGTTGCAAACGCCCGAAACGATCAGGAGAGACTCGGGATCATCGGCCGTAGCATCGACAACGCGCTGCTGCCCGTTCACTGGCAGATCGCCTTCAACCGCTTCGAGGATGCCGCACACACCGCGCGCAGAGCCGAGGGGGAACTCTCACCCGAGACGCTGGGCGACCTGTACTCCCATGCAATACGCGACTACTACGGCGAGGCCGTGCAGCCCACCCCCGGCAGCGAGCACTGCTGGTCGACCGTTCCACACTTCTTCTTCGATACCCCCGGTTACGTGTACAGCTACGCCTTCGGACAGTTGCTGGCGCTCGCGGCGTACGCGCGCTACCAACAGATCGGGGAGCCATTCGTAAACAGCTACCTCGAGATGCTCGCCGCCGGCAGCTCACGCGACCCACAAACGCTCGTCGAGCTGATCGGCTTGGATCTAAGTGATCCGGGCTTCTGGAATCTCGGCCTCGACCTGATCGACGCGCGATTGCGCGAGGCTGAGACGCTGGCGCAGAGCCACGCCAGTTGACGCCGACCTCACTCCCACTGGATCGTCGGCCGTCAGCTGCGGACCGCGCGCAGCGCGACTCCGTGGTCCCACCCCCAACAGACCAGTCGAACTGTCGCTAGCCCGACAACGCGGCCAGCACCTGCTCGTCGTGCTCCGCCGGCTTGACCTTGCGAAACACGTGCGTGATCACCCCGTCGGGACCGATCACGAAGGTCGTGCGCTCGTTACCCATGTACGTGCGTCCATACATCGACTTCTCGACCCAGACGCCGTACGCCTCGGCAACAGCGTGGCCCTCGTCGGATAGCAGCGGAAAGCCGAGGTCGAACTTCTCGGCGAACTTCGCGATCGGCTTGACCGGGTCGGGGGACACTCCGAGCACCGTCGCGTCCAGCTTTGAGTAGTCGGCGCGGTGGTCGCGCACACCACAGGCCTGCGTGGTGCAGCCCGGGGTGTTGGCCTTCGGATAGAAGTAGAGCACGACCGGCTTGCCGCGCAGATCAGAGAGCCTGACCGGCTTCCCGGCCTGGTCCGACAGCGTGAAATCGGGAGCCGGCGTTCCCACCTCGAGGGCCATGCCCGGATCGTACCGGGCACGGGGCGACGCGCGGGCGCGGCCAGCTGTTACTTCAACAGTCGGCTCAGGCGGCGATCCTTGAGGACCTTGCCATCGGTCTGACAGACCGGGCAGTAACACATGACGTAGTCCTCGTAGAAGACGGCCTCGAGTGTCGTGCCGCACCGCGGGCAGGGCTCACCGTTATGGCGATGCACGGTCAGCGGCAGTGGCAGCTTGTCAGGGAGCGGCAACGACAGCGCCCGCTCGTAGTGGGCAATCGCGTCGCCAAGGCGCTCGCGGACCGCCTCGCGCAGGGCGAGGGCCTCCGCCGCGTCCAGGTCCGAACCACGCTTGAACGGTGAGAGCTTGGCCGTGTGCAGGATCTCGTCGACCCAGGACCGGCCGATCCCCGCGATCACATGTTGATCGCGCAGCAACGTGTAGAGCGGTCGCGCCTGGTCGAGCAGCGTCCGCAGCCCCTCGGCATCGGGCGTCTGCGGCCACGCGTCGGGCCCGAGCGCACTCAACGTCTCCTCCGTGTCGACCGCATCGCGGCGCAGCAGTTTCACCCACGCGCGCTGCTTGGTTCCGAATTCGCGCAGCCGCAGCTCGCGATCGTCGCCGGCCAGCCGCACCAGCACACGTGAGGTCCGGTCCCGCAGCGACGCGCGCCTATCGAACAGCTGCAATCGCCCAGCCGACATGAGATGCACAACGAGCGTCCACGCCGCCGCCGGTCCCGCTGGACCAGCGGCGTCCAGATCGATCAGAAAGAGCTTCCCCCGCCGGCGGATGCCGCTGAAGCTTGCACCGACCAGCGCCTGGAGCGGCGGATCGAAGGTCTTGACGGCGTTCAGCCCAGGAGCCAGCACCGACTCGATCTCCGCGCCGCTAGTGGCGGCGGCAATCAGTCGTGCGGTGATCTCGACCTCAGGCAACTCGGGCATGCAGACCAGGTTATTGGGAGTTCGTAGGTGTTGTTAAGACTCGTTTAACTGCTGAGGAGGATGCTGCACAACATGAGTGACATCCTCGCAATCGTCGATCAGAACAACACCGACGACCAACTCGTCGAAGAGATAGCCAAACGGCACCCCGACAAGGTGACGGTGCTGCTGCAGGACGGAATGGCGGACTCGAGCCTTGACGATTCGCCGCGTGGTCGCGCCCGCCGGGACCGGCTGGCGCAGCTGCTGGCCAAGATCGAGCAACGCACGGGCGCGGCGGTCGTCGGACTTGCGGGCAGCCGCGAGCAACTTCGCGGCTGGCGCTTCGATCGAATCGTCGGCGGCAGCGGACCTGTACCTGCGCTCTGATTCCGGAGCGCAGACGCTCGCTCGCCGCGCGACAACTCGGGCCCCGATCCGAAGGCGGGCCCGAGCAGCTCCCGGTGGCAGTGGCCGAACCCCGCGCCGGACCTAACCGGCGTGCAGGCTCGCCCAAACCGCCGTGCCTCAGATGCGATTCGTATCCCTCGGGTCATGGATTCGTCAACCGGCTTCCTCCCCACCAGACCTCACGACCCAGCAGTTGCCATCGACTTGTCGTCAGCGCCATCTCCGCTACAGGGGACTCCCACCCCAAACGACATGACATGCCCGGCGTCCACGTAAAGCGGCGCGGTCGGTGGTCACCGACCGCGCCGCTTGGCTCCGGGGCGGCAGCGCCGACGCTGCCCGAAGCTGCCTGGCTACAGCCTCTTGGCAGCTGCTTCGTCCTGCTTGTAGATGGCGGTCGGGAGTGGCGCGAACTGCAGGGGCCCGCCCTTTGCTTGCTCCTTCGCACTGATGGCGAACTCGATGAACTGCTGCAGCAGCCCGACGTCGCTGGCGTCCGGTCGGACGATGACGTAGGTGAACGTCGAGATCGGGTAGGCGTTCGCCTCCGCCTTCTGGAGGGGCGTCAGCTTGGCCGGCACCTTGACGTTCTTGCCGTGCTTCTTCGTGGTCACCATCTTCGGCTTCTTGTATGGGACGTCGACGAGCGACAGCGCGTTTGCGATCGTGTCTGAGTTGCCGCTCGACACCAAGCCCAGGTACGGCGCCGACTTACCCAGCATCGCGTTGGCTGCAGCGGTCACGTTCTTCACGAATGGGTAGATGAACTTGCCGGCGCTGTTCTCGATGGCGACGGGCTTGAGGTTGTCGTCGTGGATGTAGAACCACGAGTTGTTGCCGATCGCGCCCGTGGTGGCTGTGACGATCGCTGCCGACGCCGCTGTTGCCATTTCGCGCCGGTGCCCGCGGGCCAGTTCACCGAGGTGGCAGTAGCCGACGTGCGCGCCCAGGTCTTGCTCACGCTGGAGAGATAATGCGTGAAGGCGTAGGTGTCACCCGAGCCGTCGCTGCGGTGCACCGCGGTGATCGCCAGTTCGGGAGCTTCTCGCCCTGGTTGAGCTGCTTGATCTTCGGGTGTCCCAGTTGGTGATCGTGCCGAGGAAGATCTGGGCGATGACCGGCCCGCTGAGTTGCAGCTTGCTGACTCCGGGAAGGTTGTAGGAGAGGCCGGTCGCTGCGAGCGCCCATGGGATCTCTACGCATTCGGCCGCAGGCTGCCGCCTGGCTGGATGTCAGCGGCGCGTCGGAGGCTCCGAAGTCCACGGTCTTGGCGGTGATCTGCGAGATCCCCGCGCCCGAGCCGACCGAGCCGTACGTCACGTTGGTACCCGTGCTGCTCTGGAAGTCAGGGGCCCACACGTTCTCGACCATTGGTGCGACCAGTGACGATCCGGCGCCCGTGAGCTTGCCGGCTGCGAACGCGTTTGCGCTTGTGGCGAGCGCCACGGAAGCGGTCGCCGCGGCGACCGCGAGCAAGACGATGCGACGCTTGATCAGGTGAGTTCCTCCTCGTTGGAATCCAAGTGTGGCCCGCAGTATTGACTCCGACACCGGAGCTTATGTGGCATCGCTGTGAACCACCTGTTATCAACTTGTGAACAGCGTTCCACGCGATCTCGCGGCTCCTCTGATCTGCGTTACGCTCGCCGCCATGAGCACCTCGAGTCGAGGCACCGCAGCGCTGCCGGCAACGCGCCGGACGCCGGATCGCCTCGGAGACCGACTGATGCTTGCCCTGACGGTCGCCGCCTCGGTCGCTGTGATCGCTGTCATCGGACTGATCATCGACAAGCTCATTCGACGGCGCGAGCTCCTCGATCTCGAAGTTCGGGCTCGCCTTCCTGTGGCACTCGATCTGGAACCCCGCGACGTCGGTTGGCACCGTGGACGCGAACGTGTTCGGCGCCGGCGTCGCTGATCTACGGGACGGTCGTCACTTCGGCGATCGCGCTGGTGATCGCGGTGCCGCTGGGTGTCGCGATCGGCATCTTCCTGAGCCTGCTTTCGCCCGGGCGCGTGGGTGCCGCGATCGGCCCGCTTGTCGAGCTGCTCGCGGCGATCCCGAGCGTGATCCTCGGCCTCTGGGGCATCCTCGTCCTGGCGCCGTTCCTGCGCTCGACGATCGAGCCGGCGCTGCACGCTGTGCTGGGCTGGATCCCGATCTTCGGGCCTCCGTCGATGACCGGCCTCGGCGTCTTCACGGCCGGCGTCATCCTGGCGATCATGGTCCTGCCGATCATCGCGTCGATCACCCGCGACCTGTTCCTGAGCGTTCCCCGCGAGCTCAAGGACGGCGCGCTCGCGCTCGGCGCGACGCGCTGGGAGATGATCCGCGGCGTCGTGCTGGACTCAACTCGCGCCGGGATCGTCGCCGCCGCGATCCTCGGCCTCAGCCGCGCGCTCGGCGAGGCGATCGCCGTGACGCAGGTGATCGGCGCAGGTCGACCGATCAGCAAAAACCTGTTCGCCAACGGCGACACGCTCGCCAGCCGGATCGCCGAGCAGTTCATCGGCGCGGTCACCAAGCTACAGACCTCCTCGCTCTTCTACTGCGCGCTGGTCCTGCTCGTGATGGAGCTCCTGGTGAACCTCGCCGCACAGCTGATCGTGCGCCGCTCCGCACGGCGCCAGGGGTCGTACGGTCTGATGGCAGCGGTCGAACAATCCGCGCTGTTCGTCGCGGCGACGGCAACCTGCGCCGCCGGCGAACGCATCGACCGCCTGATGCGCGGCAGCGCGACGGCGGCCGCGGTCGTCGCGGTCGCGATCCTTGGGATCGTCATCGTCACGCGTCGTCGATCAAGGGCGCCAGCCAGCTCTCGATCGCGTTCCTGACGCAAGGACCCGACAGATCGGCCTCGGCGCGGCCGGCGGCGGGATCGCCAACGCGATCGTCGGCAGCGCGCTGATCGTCGCGGTCGCCGCGGCCATCGCGCTGCCGTTCGGCGTGCTGATCGCGATCTATCTGACCGAGTTCTCCACACCGCGAACCGCGCGCGCGATCCGGCTGGCGCTCGACCTGCTCAACGGCATGCCGTCGATCGTGATCGGCGTGTTCGTCTTCGGCCTGATCGTCGAGTCGCCAACGGCCAGAGTCGGCCTTCGCCGCCTCGTTCGCGCTCGCGATCATCATGATCCCGCTGATCGCGCGCACGACGCAGGAGATGCTGCCGCTCGTCCCGCACGACCTGCGCGACGCCTCGCACGCGCTCGGCATCAGCCGCTGGCGCACGATCGTCGGCATCGTCCTGCCGAGCGCGCTCGGCGGCATCCTCACCGGCGCGGTGCTGGCGATCGCCCGCGCCGCCGGCGAGACCGCGCCGCTGCTCCTGCTGCGACTCGATCTTCGGCAACGGCGACCAGTCGTCAACGTGTTCGGAACCGCGGTCCCGAACATCCCGTTCGACATCTTCCACTACTCCGAGTCAGCGATTCCCGGCCGACCACGCGCGCGCCTGGGGCGCCGCGCTCGTCCTGATCGTGTGATCATACTGGTGGGCAACCTCACGCGCGGGCGATGCTTGCGCGCCAGCGGCGGAAGATGCTGGCACGGTGAGCGACACCGACACGACCAGGACGACCAGACAGTGAGGAGACGCAGCCAGCTGGACGACACCGACGACGCTCCGACCGCCGCGCTGACGGCTGGCGATCTCGACCGAGGCAGACACGCCACGGCGACGGAGGCGCCCGCGACGACGCGCGAGGTCGTCTTCGACCTGCGCGACCTCGACATCTTCTACGGCGCGACGCTCGCCGTGCACGGCGTGAACATGAAGATCCACAAGAACGTGATCACGGCGATGATCGGGCCGTCGGGCTGCGGCAAGAGCACGGTGCTGCGCAGCCTCAACCGCATGAACGACTCGATCCCCGGCTTCCGCGTCACCGGCGAGGTCCTCTACCACGGCCACGACCTCTACGCCAGCGGCGTCGACCCGGTCGAGGTGCGCCGGCGGATCGGCATGGTGTTCCAGCGCCCCAACCCGTTCCCGAAGTCGATCTTCGACAACATCGCCTGGGCGCCGCGCATCCTCGGCCTCGAAGCGAACCTCAACGAGCGCGTCGAGAAGGCGCTGCGCGGCGCGGCGCTGTGGGACGAGGTCAAGGACCGCCTCAAGCAGACCGCGCTCGGCCTCTCGGGCGGCCAGCAGCAGCGGCTCTGCATCGCCCGCGCGATCGCGATCGAGCCCGACGTGCTGCTGCTCGACGAGCCGGCCTCGGCGCTCGACCCGATCTCGACGGCCGCGATCGAGGAGCTGATGCACTCAGCTCAAGAGCGAGTACACGCTCGTGATCGTCACCCACAACATGCAGCAGGCGGCGCGCGTCGCCGAGCGCACCGCGTTCTTCAGCCTCGACGTCAGCGACGGCCGGCGCACCGGCGTCCTCGTCGAGTACGACGACACCGACAAGCTCTTCACGCGGCCCGCCGACAAGCGGACCGAGGACTACGTCACCGGCCGCTTCGGATGACAGTCCGCGGTTGCTGCGGCTGGATCGCTCCGGCCTAACCCTAGGCTGTCGCGTATTCGGTGCCTACGGCGACGGCGATCATCGGCCACGGCGGGCATCAGCTCGCGATCACGAGCTCATTCGACATGAGATCGCCGGCGTTCAAGCAGGCGGCGGCAGGCTCTCACCTCCGGACTCAGGACTCAGGAGTTACAAACAATTAACAACTACGGCTGCACTGTCACAACTTGGTAACAACGTCGCGTGTCCCCAGTGCTGTCCTGGTCAGTCCCGCCTGCCGCGTCCGTAGAGCGCCCGCAGCAGCCGTCCGAACAGCCGCGTCGTGCGGGCGCTGTAGGGGAACATGAACAGCTCTCGCCTGAGGCCGACCCCACTCAGGAACAGTGACTGGATCCTGCAGTACTTGCGGATCCCGGCAGCACCGTGGCGCGTGCTGAAACCGGATGCCTTCCAGCCGCCCATCGGCAGAGTCAGTGCGTAGTAGTTGACCTGCGCGGCGTTGACGCAGACGACGCCCGCTTCGAGTCGTCGAGCGATCTGCTCGCCACGGCCGCGATCCCGCGTCCAGACGCTCGCCTGCAGCCCGTACGGAGAGTCATTCGCAAGCCGAATCGCCTCGTCCGCATCCTCGACGCGCATGATCGGCAGCGTCGGGCCGAAGGTCTCCTCGCGCATGATCTCCATCGTGTGATCGACGTCGACGAGCACGGTCGGCTCGTAGAAGCGCCCGCCGCCCTCGGTCCGTGGATGCCCGCCCGTGAGAACCCGCGCGCCCTTGGCAATCGCATCCTGCACGTGCGCGATCGATGATCTCCAGCTGCGGTCGCGAAGATCACAGCCCCGACGTCGACGCTCCCGGGGCCGGCAGGCGGGCCCTGGCGAAGCCTGCTCGACCTTCGCGGCCACACGCTGTGCGAAGTCGTCATGACGGGCGCTTCGACGTACGCCCGCTCGACCGAGATACAGACCTGGCCGGCGTTGTTCATCGAGTAGTAGGCCGCGGCGTTGGCGGCACGCTCGAGGTCGGCATCGGCACACACGATCATCGGATCGTTGCCGCCGAGTTCCAGGTGGCAGGGGATCAGCGCCTCGGCCGCTGCCTGCGCGACGAGCCGTCCCGTGCCGGTCGAGCCGGTGAACATCACGCAGTCGACCGCCGCAACCAAGCTCGCACCGGTCTCACCGCCGCCGATCGCGACCTGGAAGACATCCTGAGGCATCCCGCACGCGACGAACATCTCGGCCATCAGCAGCGAGCTCAGCGGCGTCACCTCGCTCGGCTTGAGGATCACGCCGTTGCCGGCCATCAGCGCCGGGATGCAGTCGCCGAAGCCGTTGACCAAGGGAAAGTTCCAGGGGCCGATCACGCCGACGACACCCACCGGCTGATAGCGGAGCACCAGCTTCTTCCCGGCCACTATCGGGTTACCCCAATAGTGCAGCCGTTCGTCTGCCAGGTAGCCCTCCGCCGTCTTGGCCCAGAACCCGAGCGCCTGGATGATGTAGCCGAAGTCGGTCAGCTGCGCGTCCTCATAGGTCTTGCCGGTCTCACCGACCACAGCACCGATCACGCGGGTCGCGTTGTCCGCCATCCACCGCTGTGCGCGTCGCATCACCGCCGCGCGCCCTGCGAAGCCGAGCGCGAGCCAGCCCCGCTGGGCGGCTCGCGCTCGGGCCGCCATCTCACTGACCTCCGCAGCCTCCGACACAGGCACGGTCGTGATGACCGCGCCGGTGGCCGGATTCTCGACCCGGAGGTCCATCGGACTGCTCAGTCCGCGAGTTCGACCGTCTCGATCACCGCCGGCTCCGCCGGCCGGTCACGGCCGTCCGTCGGCACCGCCTCGATCGCGTCGACGGCATCCATCCCCTCGGTCACCTGACCGAAGACCGTGTGCTTGCCGTCGAGCCAGGGCGCGGCGGCGGCGGTAACGATGAAGAACTGCGAACCGTTGGTGTTGGGCCCGGCGTTGGCCATCGCCAGAGCGCCGCGCACCACCTTGTGCTGGTTGAACTCGTCCTCAAAGGTGTAACCGGGGCCGCCGGTGCCGGTCCCGAGCGGACACCCACCCTGGATCATGAAGTCCGGGATCACCCGATGGAAGCTGAGTCCGTCGTAGAAGTTGTCCGCCGCCAGCTTGCGGAAGTTCTCGACCGTCTTGGGGGCATCGTCGTCGAAGAACTCGATCGCGATCGTGCCGTGGTTCGTGTGCATCTTGGCTGTACTCATGCACATGACCCTACCCGCTTGTCGACGAAAGCGAGACCGGCGCGCCGCGAAAAGGTCGCTCAGGCCAAACCGGCAGCGGCGACTGCTTCCTCGTGGGTCGGATGGTGGACCATTTCGGTGACCTTCCCATCGGCCCGCGGCTGTCGATCGCCTGCCGCGGGAGGTTGGGATCGGGAATGCTCGCGCTGCAGTAGCTCGTTGGCTGCCTGCAGCTGTGCAGGGCTTGCCGCTGTGGGTTGCGCGGTCCAGCCGGCGAACGCAGTGCCAGCTCCGCCGGCGAGCGACAGGACCGCGGCGACTGTGCCCGCGAGCGCGGCGACCCCGCCGCCGATCGCCAGCCTCGGCCGCCGGACGCGGCTGCGCGGGCGGTAATCGGTTTCAAGGATCTCCGGGGATGCGTGAACGCGCGCTGCACGCTCATGCATCCACGTACGGACGTCATGCTCGATCTCGGTCATGATGCGATGCTCCGGTAGTGATCAGTAGTGGGGCGTAGCGTTTCCTCGAGTCGCTTCAGCCCACGAGAGGTGCTGCTCTTGACGGTGCCCAGCGAACAGCCCAGCGCCGCCGCCACCTCGGCCTCGGAGAGGTCGAGGTAATAGCGGAGCACGAGCGCCGCGCGCTGCCGCGGCGGCAGCGCCGCCAGTGCGTCGAACAGCCGTCGTCGATGTCAACTTGCACAGCTTTCGCGGCCGTCGTCGGCCGGCGGAGTTGCTTTCAGCTCCGCTCGTTGCGTGACCGCTTCGAACTCCCGTGCGACGCCAGATTGACGAGAATCCGCCTGGAATATGCCACCGGTTTGTCCATCCGGCTGACTCGCGGCCATCGCGAGGCGACCCTGAACAGTGTCTCCTGCACGAGGTCTTCGGCCTCGTGCAGGTCGCCCACCATCAGGTATGCGGTCCGCAGCAGGCCATCGCCGTTGTCGCCGACGAAGCGATCGAAGTCGTGAGGACTCATACCCCTTAAAGGCTCCCGGCACCCGCAAAGGTTGAGAACGTCCTCAAAGCGGTTTCGCAAAGCCGCCCGTTGTTATTTGTGTCGCGACGCGGTCGCGCGAGGGTGCGGGGTCAGTTGATGTCGCGCCGGCTGGTCAGGCCGACGCCTATGAGAGCCAGGACGATCGCCCAGGCGATCAGGACGACCGCGCCGACGCCTGGGGAGAGCAGATGCTGGGTCTTGAGTCCCATCAGGGCGTCCGACGCTCGCGTTGGCGTGTACCGGCCCAGGGAGGGCACGAGGCCAAACAGGAGGCTGTCGATCACGAACCCCCAGGCGAGGAGGGTGATGACAGCGCCGACCTGGTTGTGGATGATCGTTCCGAGTGCGGTGCCGATCGCTCCCCATAAGGCCACGCCGACGAGACCTCCGAACGCGAGCAGCAGGACATCTGAGCTGGTGAGCACGATCGTGATGCCTCGCGCTTCGAGGATCACGTAGCCGATCGCCCAGCCGACCGCCTCGCCGATGACTCCGAAGACGATTCCGGCAAGCATGCCGGCGACGATCTTGGCGGTTAGTACCTGCGGGCGCCGCGGGTTGAACAGGATCGTTGGGCGGATCGTGCCGTAGCGGTATTCGCTCGTGACCAGCAGTACCCCCGCGAGTGCTGAGAAGACACCGGCGAGGCTGCCGAGGCTCAGCAGTTGACGCTGGTTCTCCTTGCCCATCAGTCCGGGCGGGTGGGTGATCAACGCGGTCAGCAGCGTGAACAGCAGGATCAACGCGACCATCCCGAGAATGAGCCCGATGGTGGTTCGGGTGGATCTGATCTTGAGCAGCTCTGCCCTTATCTGCATGATCATGCCTCCGCCCCGGAGGTGAGCTCGAGGAAGATCTCCTCGAGCGAGCCGCTGTCGGTCAACAGCTCGTGAACCGGGATGCCTGCAGCGAATGCGATCTCACCGACGCGTTCGCTCGACGCTCCCTGCACCAGCAGCGCGCGATCGGTGCCGTCCGTGGTCTGCAGATCGTTCTGGTGCAGTGCAGCCGCGAGGCGGCCTGGATCGGCGCTCCGAACCCTGACGGCGCCGCCGGCACGGGCTGTGAGCTCTGCCAGCGACGACTCGACGACGAGCCGTCCGCGACTGATGATCAGTACCTGATCGACGGTTTGAGCGACCTCGGCGAGCACATGGCTTGAGACGAGTACCGTGCGACCTTCGGACGCCAGGCGCCGCAGGAAATCACGCAGCCATCGAACACCCTCCGGGTCAAGCCCGTTCGCGGGCTCATCGAGAATCAGCAGCTCCGGGTCGCCGAGCAACGCCGCAGCGAGCCCGAGGCGCTGGCGCATCCCCAACGAGTACCCCTTCACGCGCCGGCGTGCGGCCGTGTCGAGCTCCACCAAGCGCAGCACCTCGTCTGCGCGCGAATCCGGAACATCGACGGCGCGCCCGAGCATCCGCAGATGATCACGTCCGGAGCGGCCAGGGTGAAAATCGGTTGCCTCCAGCACCGCGCCGATCCGCAGCGCCGGACGCTCAAGCTCGTGGTAGGCGCGCTCGAACACCAGCGCCCTTCCACTCGTCGGCGTCGCCAGGCCCAGAACCATCCGCAGCGTCGTTGTCTTACCAGCGCCGTTCGGACCAAGGAAGCCAGTGATGGTCCCGGCCTCGAGCGCGAACGACAGATCTGTAACCGCCGAAACCTCACCAAAGCGCTTCGTCAGCGACTCGGCCTGCACAACCGCCGTCATCCGTACCACCTCATCTCATCCTGGTTCCGAGGACGACATCTGACGATCGCCTTTGGGGGGACTGGTGCTCTATAGCCTAACGAGCGCCATACCAGGACCTCGGCATCTTCGGCCTCCTCGAGCGCGCCGACGCGGCGGCGTATGCTGGATTCTGCATGGTCCGCACGCTCGTTACCGGTGCTTCCGGTTACGTGGGCAGCCGACTGGTACACGAGCTGCATGCGCTCGGCGAGCCGGTGGGCTGCGTCGTCCGTGACCCAAGCCGGGTCAGCTTTGACCCCGCCGTCACCGTACATCGGGCCGACATGCTTGACCCGGAGTCGCTCACCGCCATCGGGCCCGGTTACAAGACCGCCTATTACCTCGTTCACTCGATGGGTCGCGGTGGCGGTTCGGACTATGAGCAGCGTGACGCCGCCGCCGCGTCGAACTTCGCGCGGTTCGCTACCGCCAGCGGCATCGATCAGGTCGTCTACCTCGGCGGTCTTGGAGATCTGCCCGGATCACCGCATCTGCGATCCCGGTTACGTGTCGGTGAGATCCTGCGCGACGAGGGACCACCGCTGACCTGGTTCCGCGCCGGGATGGTCGTCGGCGCCGGCTCTGAGAGCTACCGAACCCTGCGTTCGCTCGTGGAACGGCTACCGGTGATGCTCGCACCATCTTGGCTCACCACACCAACGCAGGCGATCGCGATCGACGATGTCCTGCGGTACCTGGTCGACTGTCGCCAGATACCCGAGGCCCGGTCTCGTGAGATCCAGATCGGCTCCGCAGAGGTACTCACATACGGTCAGATGCTCGACCAGATGGCCGACGCACTGGGATTGCGACGACGTCCACGTGTCCCGGTTCCACTGCTCTCACCATGGCTCTCATCGCACTGGATCGGGGTGATCACACCGGTTGACGCGGGCGTTGCGAGACCATTGATCGAAGGGCTCTCCACCGACACAACGGTCACAGACCCCTCCGGGATGGCGCTCTTCAGCTTTCATCCACGACGCTTCGGGCAGGCGTTGAGAGAGGCCATCGCCGAAGAGAACGACGGCCCGCCCGCCCAGCCGTGACTGGGCGGGCGACGCTATCCCACTCCGCGTCTAGGAGGTGGTCGTCGTGGTGGTGGTTGTCGTCGGTGTGGTTGTCGTCGTCGTCGCCACACCTGCCTGAAGCGCGTAGATCTGCGCCTGGGCGGTGACAGCAGCCGGGTTCTGCGCGGCGTTCCCGTTGGCGACGTCAGTCACCGTGTCACTGCAGGACACGGTTGCGCTCGAGGCGTTCGCGCTGGTCGGCGCAGCAACCATGAGCGGAATCGACGTCGTGTAGACCTGAGGATGCGTCGTGAACCCCGGAACCTCGACGCTCGCGCTGCTGGTCTGCACAGCGGTCGTGCTGGTGCCGGCCACCAGCGTGCAGCTCACGATCACATGCTGAGCATCGGCGCTGTTGACAGTGCTCGGCGTCACCGTGATCGACGGGTCAGCCTGTACCTGGTAACCCGAGCCGCCCGGGAGCGCCTGCGTAGCGACGCTGGCCGAGGAAGCCCCGAGCGTCACCGGCTGAGCGCTGGCCGAGTTGGTCAGCGTCGGCTGAGCCGAGGCACACGTGACCTTGCCGGTGTCATCCACAGCGGTGATCGCCTGGCCGTTGGAGCATGAGCTCTGGAGACGCGCCTGAACCTCGCTCTTGACGATGCGTACTGTGCCGACAGAACTCGGCTTGATCTTGTTGTAGGTGACCGCGCCGTTGGCGATCTTCGGGTTGGTGACTGCCGACCCGTGGATATTCACCGTACGGACGCTGTTCTTCCCGAGGGTGGTGGCCGCGTAGGCGGCGCCTCCCGAGACTGCTACGAACAGCGCCACCAGCGCCACAGCCATTGCCCCTGACGGCCTTCTGCGCAGGCCGCCCCGAATCGCCCGGCGCAACCCTGAACGTGAGTAGAGCATTGAGCCCTCCAGTCGTTGTTGTCCGGCCTTCACCAACCGAAACACGACCAGGTGGGTAAAAGTCGCGGCGTCACCTCAGTCAGTCACCTCAGGTGCGTTGGTAAACAACATTCAGGGCGGGACTCGGCGCTCAGCGCTGCCCGGGCGGGCGCGCGTGACGCCGAGCGAACCGACGAGCGTGGACCGCGGGAGGGAGCCCACGAGCGTCAGGGGCGAGGGAGAGAACCGGCGAGCGTCAGGGGCGAGCGAGCTCGAGCCGCAGCGGCCGCCCACCGACCTCGGCCCCCGAGGCCGCCGCGACGATCCGATCGGCGTCGCCCTCGGGCACATCTGCAAATGAGAAGCGTTCGAGCACGCGCACGTTGCGCACGGCCTCGCCGTCGAGACCAGCGGCACTGGTCAGTGCGTGAACGACATCCTTGGGCTCGATCCCGTCGGCACGGCCGCCCGCGATTATGAGCTTGCGCAGCGGCAGTTCGGCTCCGTCGGGACCCGGGTCGTGCGGCTTGGAGTGACGCCTGGGGCGCGACTCCACGCTGGTCGCGGCCACGTGTGCGTCCTTGACCCACGGCGCCAGCTTTACACCCGAGTGAGCCTCGATCGCCTCGACCTCACGCCTCTGGCGTGATTCGTAGAAGGTGATCGCGCGGCCGCTGCGGCCGACGCGACCGGTGCGGCCGATGCGATGCACGTAGACATCGGGCGAAGTCGGAACATCGAAGTTGATCACGTGTGAGACCGTTGAGATGTCGAGTCCTCGTGCCGCCACGTCCGTCGCAACCAGCAACGGCGTCCGGCCGTCCTTGAAGCTGATCATCACGCCGTCGCGCTGCCCCTGGGACATGTCGCCGTGCAGGGCCTTCACGTTCATACCCTTGTCCCGCAGCGTGCGGTAGAGCTGGTCGCAACGAACCTTGGTGCGGCAGAAGACGATCGCCTGCGTCGGCTTCTCGGCCTCCAGCACCTCAACCAGAGCGGCCACCTTGTCCCTGCTCGAGACCTCGAGCCCGAACTGCTCGACGCTGTCGACCGTGAGCGTTGCCGTCTTGACCTTGACGACCACGGGGTTATACAGGTACTGGTCCGCCAGGCGCCGGATCTCCGGTGGCATCGTGGCGCTGAACAGCGCCGTCTGGCGGCTCGATGGCGTCAGTGAGAGGATCTTCTCGACGTCCTCGAGGAAGCCCAGATCGAGCATCTCGTCGGCCTCATCAAGCACCACGAACCGACACGAGTGCAGCATCAGCGAATGGCGGCTGATCAGATCCTTGACACGCCCGACGGTCCCGACCACCACGTGCCCCCCAGCCCGTAGCTGGGCTTGCTGGGTGCGGATCGGTGCACCGCCGAAGACGGCGACGATGTCGACACCCTTTCGCAGCCCGTAGGAGCGCAGGGCCTGCGTGACCTGAATGCAGAGCTCGCGGGTTGGCGTCAGGACCAGCCCCTGGACCTCATGCTCCTTGGGGTCGACGTAGTTGATGAGCGGCAGTCCGAATGCGGCTGTCTTGCCGGAGCCCGTCTGTGCCTGACCGATCACGTCCTGACCCTGTAAGAGATACGGAATCGCCTGTGCCTGGATCGGGCTGGGCTCCTGGTAGCCGACATCCCTGAGCGCCTCGAGGACTGGCCCGGACAGACCGAGGTCCGCAAACGTGATCGCGTCGCCGGTCACGTCGCCGCTCACGTCGCTTGTCACGTCGCTGGTCATCGCCATCCCACCATAGACGCCACCCCGTCGAGGCGTCGCCGACGCGACCCTTCGGTACCAAGTTGTTCAGTACCAAATCATTTGGTACCGTATGAGATCAGCTCCTCGAAAGGCAGGCATGACACCGGCGTCGAGCGCCCCCGCGGGGGCGCAGGAAAACCGACTGAATCCCTACGTGTGGCGGATCGCGCCGGTGATCGTGATCGGTTCGATCATGTCGATCCTCGACACGACGATCGTCAATGTCGCGCTCGACACGCTGGCACGCGAGCTGCACTCAACGCTCAGCCAGATTCAGTGGGTCGTGACCGGCTACATGCTGTCGTTGGCAGCCGTTATACCGGTCAGCGGCTGGGCCAGCCGCCGGTTCGGAGCCAAGAACGTGTGGCTGTTCTCCGTGCTGATGTTCACGCTCGGCTCGGCCCTGTGCGGACTCGCGACCTCCACGCCCGAGCTGATCGGATTCCGCGTTCTGCAGGGAGTCGGCGGCGGCATGCTCATGCCTGTGGGTCAGATGATGATGGCCTCCGCCGCCGGTCCCAAGAACATGGGCAAGGTCACCGCGATCACCGGCGTACCGACGATGCTCGCGCCGATCCTCGGCCCTACGATCGGCGGCGCCATCCTGCAGGTCGTCAGTTGGCGCTGGATCTTCTTCGTGAACGTGCCGATCGGCGTGATCGCGATCATCGCCGGGCTCAAGCTGATCCACCGCTCCAACCGCGACCGCTCGGCGGAGCCGCTCGATGTCACCGGCCTGGCGTTGATGAGCCTCGGCCTGCCACTGCTGACCTATGGGTTGGCTGAGATCGGCACGGTCGGCACCGTCGATAGCGGCAGGGTGATCATTCCGGCGCTCGCCGGGCTGGTGCTGATCGCGGCCTTCGTCCGGCACGCGCTACGTGCCAGGCGCCCACTGCTGCAGCTGCATCTCTACTCCCGACCGACCTTCTCGACAGCGTCGGCGTCGATGTTCCTCCTCGGTGCAGGGATGTTCGGGTCGCTGATCCTGTTCCCGCTCTACTGGCAGGAGGTCCGCGGATTCGACGTGATCAAGACCGGTCTGCTGTCGGCGCCGCAGGGTCTCGGCATGGCGCTCGTGTTACCTTTCGCGGCCAGGCTCGTCGGCCGCTACGGCGGCGGGCTGCTGGCACTGATCGGTGTCGGCATCACAACCGTGTTCACCGTGCCGCTCGTCATGATCGGCGCCCACACCTCGATCGTCTTGATTTCCGCCACGATGTTCCTGCGCGGCACCGGTATGGCACTGGCGTTCGTTCCGATCATGACCGCGGCGTTCGCGTCGCTGCACCGCAGCGAACTGTCTGACGCCACGCCACAGCTCAACGTGCTGACGCGAATCGGCGGCTCGATCGGGACCGCAGTGCTGGCGGTCGTGCTCGAGCAGGCGACGCTCGGCGCGCACACGGCAGAGGCTGTCGCTTCAGGTTTCGGCACCGCGTTCCGGTGGGCGCTGGGAATGACCGCGCTGGCGATGATCCCGTCCTTCTTCCTGATGCTCGCAGAGCGCAGCGCCCGCGCCAGCGGGCACGGCGACGAACACGAGCACGACGCGCTCGCGTCCGGCGCAGTGGCCGAGGCGCTCGAGTCCGGCGCGCCCACCGAGGCACTCGTATGAACGAGGCCCAGCAGCAGCTGGCCCGTGCATTCAAGGCGATCAACGTCGCGATGCGGCGCATGCGCGGCCGCGAGACGCATCGCCACGACGGCCTCAGCTACGCCCAGTACGGGCTGCTGTTCGCGCTCGAAGAGGGCTGCGCGCTATCGGCCCGGAGCCTCGGAGAGGCTGCCGAGCTCTCACCCGCGTCGGTCGCTCAGATGCTCGACGGCCTCGAGTCAGGCGGCCTCGTGGCCCGGACCCGCTCCGACCAGGACAAGCGCGTGGTGATGACTCAGATCACCGACGCGGGCCTTGCGGCGATTGCGGAGATGCGCGCTCGAACCGAGCCGGCATGGCGCGCGGCGCTCGAGGAGTTCAGTGACGATGACCTGTACAAGGCCGCCGCGGTGCTCGACCGCCTGGCCGTGTACTTCAACGAACTGGCGGCGCACTCAGATGCTGTTGGTGTTGGTGGTGACGACCGGGCTTGACGCCCAACGCCTCACCAGGTCCGGCGCGATCAACCGTAACAGCGCTCCGAGCCAGTAATACCGAGGCACGTAGCGCTCGGGCCGCCCGCCCGGGCCGGCCTCGAGGATCGCCTCTACGACAGCTGCGGGCTCGGATACCAGCAGGCGCGTGAGGACGCCCGCCTGCAACTCCGACTGGGGGAAGCCCTCAGTCGCGATGAAGCCGGGCAGAACGTTGCCAATGTGGATCCCGTGTTCACGCTCCTCCAGGTACAGGGAGTCGCCCCACGCGGCCAGCGCGTTCTTGCTCGCGCTGTAGCTGCCGGTGCCGATCCGCGAGATCCGAGCCGCGGTGCTGGTGACGTTGACGATCGCGACGGGCGCCTTCAGTGGGCGACCGGCGAAGACGCCGCCATCGGCCAGCGGGCCGGTGGCGGCAGCGGTACGCCTCAACAGCGGCAGCAGCGCCTCGATCAATCTCACCGGAGCCTCGAAGTTGGTCCGCATGTGCTGCTCGACGTTGGCCCAGCCGCCCTCTGCGAAGTCCACCGACCAGCGCGCTCCGGCGTTGTTCACCAGCAGGTTCAGGGCCCCGTGATCGCGCTCGACCGCAGCGGCGATCCGGGTCGGTGCCTGCGGATCTGTCAGATCCATGGCGATCACATTCGGCTCACCGCCGAGCTCGGACGCCAGCGCTCTGAGTCGCTGCTCGCGCCGGGCAACGAGGATCAGCCTGGTGTCGGGCTCCCGGGCGAGGCGGCGTGCCGCCGCCTCGCCGATCCCGCTGGAAGCTCCGGTGATCAGTGCGACGTATGGGCTCGGCACAGCCGCAGAGACTACGCGGCCAGTCTGCGGTTGAAGCGTCGCAGCGCCAGCGGGATGAAGATCGCCAGCAGCAGCAGCGACCACAGCAGCATCGCCAGGGCGCCATGTTCGAGCAGCCAGGATCCGTGCGAGGGGTATTTCTCGGTCAGTCCGCGTACGCCGGCGACCAGTGCCGACACCGGATCCCAATCGCCGATCGAGCGCAGGACGGGGTCCATGGCCGCAATCGGCACGAACACGCCTGCCATGAAGCTGATCGGGAAGACGATGCTGAAGCCGATGCCCTGCATCGCCTCCGGCGAGCGCACCAGCATCCCGAAGTAGGTGCCGACCCACGTGAACGAAAACAGCGCCAGCATCACCAGGCCCAGCGCCTCGAGTACCGGTCCGACGCCGGCGTGCGGACGGAAGCCGACGACGAAGCCGAGCGTGATGTAGACGGCCAGTCCGAGCAGCTGCTCGCAGTACTGGCCGAGCACCTGCCCGGTCACGATCGAGAGCCGCCTGACCGGCATCGAGCGGAAGCGGTCGAGCACACCCTCGGCCATGTCGTGACTGATCGCGGTGCCGGTGCCGATCAGCCCGAACGCCAACCCCTGGGCGATGATGCCCGGAATCAGGAAATCCACGTAGCTGATCCCAGTCACATGTATCGCGGCACCGAACACGTAGCGGAACAGCAGGATGAAGATGACCGGCTGCAGCGTGACGTCGATGATCCGCTCCGGCACGCGCGGAACGGCACGCAGGCTGCGGAACGCCAGCAGCCCGGATTCACGGATGTATGTGGTCATGCTGCGAGCATCTCCTTGCTGGGGTCCTCACCCTGATCGGCCCGGTGGCCGGTCAGCGAGATGAAGGCATCGTCAAGCGTCGGGCGCCGCAGCGCGATCTCGTCAATCGGGATGCCGGCGTCGGCAACGACCATGGACACCCGGTTCAGATCGCCGATCTCGTCGGGCGCCGGGATCGAGATCCGCCGCTCCTCAGGTTGGACGCTCAGCTCGAATCCGGCCGGTTCGAGCGCCGCCACGAGTCCCTGGAATCCCGCGCTGTCCTCGGCGACGACGTCCACGCGCTGGTCGCCGACCAGTGACTTCAGCTGCGAGGGCGTCCCCTTCGCGATCTCACGGCCGTGGTCGATCAGCACGACATGATCAGCGAGCGCGTCGGCCTCCTCGAGGTACTGCGTGGTCAGCAGCAGCGTGATGCCCTCGGCAACCAGCTCGCGCACCGTCGACCAGACGACCTGGCGGCTGCGCGGATCAAGGCCCGTCGTCGGCTCGTCGAGCACCAGCAGCTGCGGCCTCTCGATCAGCCCGGCAGCGAGGTCCATCCGGCGGCGCTGACCGCCGGACAGCTGCTTCACGAGCCGGTCGGCGAACTCCTCCGAATCGAAACGCTCGATCAGGGCGCCTGTGACCCGCGCCGCCTCGGCACGGCCGCGGCCGCGCAGGCGTGCCATCAGCTGCAGATTCTCCCTTGCGGTGAGGTTGGGGTCGAGTGCCGCGAACTGACCGGTCAGGGAGATCGACTCCCGCACCTTGACCGCCTGCGTCTGAACGTCATAGCCGTTGACGCGGGCACTGCCACCGTCAGGTCTGAGCAGGGTCGCCAGCATCCGCACGGTGGTGGTCTTGCCGGAGCCGTTCGGTCCCAGCAGCGAGAAGACGGTTCCGGCTGGAACCGCCAGATCGAGCCCGTCGACGGCCAGGACCTCCTTGAAGCGCTTCGTCAGGCCCTTCGCCTCGATCGCGAGGGAACCTCCGAGCGTCGGGGCCACCCGGCCCGTTGATGTAGTTGTTTGATGCATGGGCGGGCATCTTACAGTCACTGTAAAAATACTGCAAGTGTAAATTTCTCGGTAAACTCCGTTGTCGATGATTGACGGCCTGCGCGAGCACAAGAAGCGTCAGACACGCCAGCGGATCTCTGATGTCGCAACCGCTCTGTTCATCGCCCGCGGGTTCGAGGCGGTCACGATCGCGGAGATCGCAGCCGCCGCCGACGTCTCCGAGAAGACCGTCTACAACTACTTCCCAACCAAGGAGTCGCTCGTCTACGACCAGATCGACGAGCAGATCGAGCAGCTGGTGGCGGCCGTGCGCGGTCGCCCACGTGGCACCACTCCGCTGACGGCATTTGTCGTCGCACTCAAGCAGGACTCGGCCCACTTCGCCGAGATGCTCGCGGACATACCGACGTCGCGCATCGGCGAGATCGGCGAGATGGTGAGCTCGACCCCGGCCCTGCGCGCCGCCTGGGGCGAGCACCGGTACCGGATCGTCTCGAGCCTGACCGGGGTGCTCGCCCAGGAGCTGGGTGTCGACCCGCAGGACCCGGAACCCGCGATCGCCGCGCGAGCCCTGGTCAGCCTGCTCGAGCTCTCCTACGACTCACGCCTGCGCCATGCGGTCGGCGGCATCGATCGCATGGCGCTCCAGCGGCTGGTCGAGGCCGACATCGACCGCGGCGCTCGACTGCTCGACACCGGCATGTGGTCGCTGCATCTGATGGTCGAGGGCCGCCGCACCAAGGACCAGATCCGCGAGGCGGCGCTGGTTGCCGAGCAGGCGCGCCAACAGGTGATGGCGGCGATGCGGGAGGCCAAGCGCGGCTGGAAGCAGCACGCTCACGAGATCCGCGAGCAGGCTCGCGCCGCAGCGCAGGAACAGCGTCAGGCATCGATGGCGGCGGCCCGCGAGCAGCGCAGGCAGGCGATCACAGCCGCGCGTCAGCAACGCGAGGCCGCCAAGGCCGCGGCCCGCGAACAGCGCGAGCAGGCCGGAGCGGCTCGCCGAGGGCGGCGTACCCAGGGGCCAAAGGTTGAATAGTTCACCATTTGGCCCCTGGCTACGATCAAAACGTGACTGAGATGCGGTCTGATCAGCCGGCGACCGAGACGATGTGGGTCTGCGAGCTGGGCGAGGTCGGCTACCGCGAGGCGCTCGCGCTGCAGGAGCAGGTGCGCGCCGCCCGCCAGCAGGAGCTGGTTCCGGACACGCTGTTGCTGCTCGAGCACAATCCGGCCGTCTACACGCGCGGCCGCCGCTCAGCCCCGGGCGAGTTGACGATGGGCGAGGAGTGGTATGCGGAGCGCGGAATCGAGGTCATCGAGACCGACCGCGGCGGCAAGGTCACCTACCACGGGCCGGGACAACTCGTCGGATATCCGATCGTGAGGGTCGATGACGTGGTCGCCTACGTGCGTCTGCTCGAGCGCGTGCTGATCGGCGCGTTGAGCTCGATCGAGATCCCCGCGCGCTCACGCGAGGGCGAGGGCCCCGACTACACCGGCGTCTGGATCGAGAACCGCAAGATCGCATCGATCGGCGTGCACCTCGCCCGCGGCGTCACCACCCACGGATTCGCGATCAACGTCCAGCGGCGCGCACTCGAGCCGTTCGCCTGGGTCGTCGCCTGCGGCCTGCCGGACGTGGAGATGACCTCGATCGAGAGCGAGCGCGGTGACGCCGAGGTATCGCCGGCTGACTTCGGCGAGCTCGCCGCTGCTTCGCTCGCCGGCGCACTCGGGCACGCCAGGCTCGCGATAACGCCTGCGGAGCTCGACGCGGCGCTGGCGTCGGCACCGCAGGGCGCCGCCGCCGCGCAACAGCGGCGCGCGGCGGCGAGCGCGGCCGCGAGCACGGCCTAAGTACCCTTGAAGCACATGAGTGCCACCCGCTCACGCTCCAATCCCGGCGGGATCGCTGACGTCCTGACCGTGCTCGGATCCGAGGTCGAGCCCTACAAGGGCCGCAAGCCGCCGTGGTTCAAGGTGCCGGCGCCGGGAGGCCCGCGCTACCGCGAGCTGCAGTCGCTGATCAAGGCTGAGAACCTGAACACGGTCTGCCAGGAGGCGGCCTGCCCGAACATCGGCGAGTGCTGGCAGCGCGGCACGGCGACGTTCATGATCCTCGGCGACACCTGCACGCGCCGCTGCGGGTTCTGCAACGTGCGCAGCGGCAAGCCGACGTGGAACGACCCGCTCGAGCCGGCGCGGGTGGCGCGCTCGGTTGCGCGCATGGGTCTGCGCCACGCGGTCATCACCAGCGTCGATCGCGACGACATGTACGACTACGGCGCGCACGCCTTCGTGGGCGTCATCCGCCAGATCCGGCAGCAGTCGCCGGCCACCAAGATCGAGGTGCTGACCCCCGACTTCCGCGGCCAGGAGATGCCGCTGGCGAAGGTCATCGCCGAGCGTCCGGACGTCTTCAACCACAACGTCGAGGTCGTCCCGCGCCTGTACACGGTCGCGCGCCGCGGCTCTACCTGGGAGCGCTCCAACCGCGTGCTGCGAAACGCCAAGGAGATGGGCGGCGACGAGGTCGTGACCAAGTCCGGGCTGATGGTCGGGCTCGGGGAGAGCTTCGAGGAGATGGTCGACGCGCTCGGGACGCTGCGCGAGAACCACGTCCAGGTGCTGACCGTCGGCCAGTATCTGCGCCCGACCGAGAACCATCTGCCGATCGTGCGTTACTGGCATCCCGACGAGTTCAAGGCGCTCGAGCAGGCCGCCTACGAGCTCGGCTTCGAGCACGTCGCCGCCGGGCCGCTGGTGCGCTCGAGCTATCACGCCGACCAGCACGTTCCGCAGTCAGAGCCCGGCGTCGGGCCGCTGAAGGCGCCGCGGCCGCCTGAGCGAGGCGCCTGCGATGAGCCCGCGCCGCCGCACCTTTCTGATCGCGCTGGCGCTGGCTTGCGATCGCGCTGCTCGCGCTCGCCCCCGCCGCGCTCGGGCCACGGCCGGCGGCGGGACGTCAGGTTCAGTGGCGGCGACGGGGGCGGCGGCGGCGGTGGCTTCGGCGGCGGCGGCGCCGGCCACGCGTTCTTCGTCTTCCTGATCTTCCGCGCGCTGTTCGAGATCGCGCTGCTGGGCCACGGCCTCGGCTTCCTCGTGCTGCTGGCGCTCGCAGGCGCCTGGTGGTTCATGTCCCGCGGCCTCCCGAAGATGCAGAGCAACTGGGCCGCTCGCAGCCGGCGAGGGCCACGCCCACCGGCGGGAAACCCGCAAGCGCGAACGCCGCGTCGAACTGGCCGCGGCCGAGGCCGCCGACGAGAATCCGATCTTCGGGCCGACGGCTGTACGCGGAGCCGGCGCGCAGCTGTTCACCGACATCCAGCTCGCGTGGTCCAGCGACGACCGGATGGCACTGCGCGGCCTGATCACGCCGGAGCTCCTCGTCGAGTGGGAGCGTCGGCTCGATGACTTCGAGCGCCGCGGCTGGCGCAACGTGGTCGAGCCCGTCGGCGCGCCGAAGGTGGAATACATCGGGATCCTGCGGCGTGATCGCGGCGACGACGACCTCGACCGTGTCGTGGTCCGGATCGAGGCCAAGCTGCGCGATTACGTCGTCGACGACGAGCGGCCGCCACATCAAGCGCGACGGCCAGTTCACCGAGTCGGTGCGGATGCGCGAGTACTGGACGCTCGAGCGCCGCGGCGAGCACTGGGTACTGGCCTCGATCGAGTCGGGCGCCGAGGGCGAGCACTCGCTCAAGGACCGGATCGTGCAGACCCACTGGGCCGACGACCAGTCGCTGCGCGACGAGGCGCTGGTCGAGGGCGCCGTCGCCCAGCAGGCTCCCGATGGCTTCAAGATCGCAGAGCTCGCCGACGTGCAGTTCAGCGACGACGCGCACGCCGCTGCGCTTGACCTGAGCCTCGCGGACGCACGCTTCGGGCCGGACATCCTCGAGGTCGCCGCTCGGCGAGCGGTCGACGCCTGGGCGGAAGCCATCGACGGCTCCGATGCCCCGCTGCTGAGCTCTGGCCGCGCCCGACGCGGTCCGTGAGATGCTGCACCCCGGCGACCCGAGCGGCCGCAGCAGGCTGGTCGTTCGCGGCCCGCAGGTGCAGCGGATCCGGATCGTCGCGCTCGACGCCGCCGCGAAGCCGGCGACGATGACGATCGACGTCGACCTGCGGGGTCGCCGTTACATCGAGGACCGCGACACGACCCGCGTGCTGAGCGGCAGCGCGACGCGCCTGGTCGGGCTTCACCGAGCGCTGGACGTTCGCGATCACCGACGACGCCGACGAGCCCTGGCGGATCGTCAGCGTGCAGACGCCAGCGGTTCCGGCGTAGCTGGAGCTGACCGCTCCGAGGTAGCGGCAGCTGACGGCTCCGGCGTGGCAGGGGCGGCCGCGAGGCGGCTGCGCAGCGAGCGCAGCGCCAGCGACCCACCGAATGCGACGACGAAGCAGGCGACCGCGCCGAGGCCGAGCCCGGCCGCGAGCCCCGTAGGCGCCCATCACGGCACCGACGATCGGGCCGCCGATCGGCGTCGAGCCCTGGAAGGAGACGAACCACAGCGCCATCACGCGGCCGCGCATCTCCGGCGCCGCGCGCATCTGCAGGGTCGCGTTGCTCTGCGACATGAAGGCCACGCTGGCGGCGCCCACGAGCACGAGTGCCACCAACGCCAGCGGCAGACTCGGCGCCAGCGCGGCGGCGGTCATGAACACTCCAAACGCCAGGGCGGAGCCGATCAGGCTGGCCGAGCCGATCCGGCCGCGCGTCGCCATGCCAGAGCCCGCCGACGACCGCGCCGACGCCCATCGCGGCTGTCATGAAGCCGTAGCCGGTCGAGCCGACGTGCAGGCCGTGCGAGGCCATGTACGGGATCGTCACCTGGAACTCGTAGGCGAAACAGCCGACGATCGCCGCCATCACCAGCGGCAGCAGCAGCCGTGGCTCGTGTCGGACGTAGCGCAGGCCCTCACGCAGCTGCCCCTTGCGCGCGTTGGACCGGCGCCACCGGATTCAGCGCGGTCATGTCCATCCGCGTCAGCGAGCTGATCACGAAGATGAAGCTGACGGAGTTGATCAGGAAGCACCAACCGGTCCCCACGAGCGGCGATCATCAGACCGGCGACAGCGGGGCCGACCACCCGGGCGACGTTGACCATCGTCGAGTTGAGGCTGACGGCGTTGCGCAGGTGCTCGGGCCCGACGAGCTCCATCATGAACGACTGCCGCGCCGGGTTCTCGAAGGCGTTGTTGAGGCCGAGGATGAACGCGAGCACGCCGATCTCCCAGATGGTGACCGAGTGCGTGACCGTCAGCAGGCCCAGGATCAGCGCCTGCATGCCCATGATCGCCTGCAGCGCCGATCATCATCTTGCGCTTGTTGACGCGGTCGGCGATGACGCCGCCGTAGGGACCGAGGATCAGAACCGGCAGCGTCTGCAGCGCGACGATCAGCCCGAGCGCGGTGGCCGAGTCGGTCAGCTTCAGCACCAGCCACGACTGGGCCGCCATCTGCATCCAGGTGCCGGTCAGCGAGACCGCCTGGCCGCTGAGGTAGAGCCGGTAGTTCGGGATCTCGAGCGCGGCGAAGGTCGTGCTCGAGACGCGCTTGAGCAGCGGGCTCACCGGTCGCCGTCCTGCAGGCGCTGGGCGAGATGCTCGAGCGCCGGCAGTGCCGCCTCGATCGACCTGCGCTCGGCGGCGGAGAGCTGTCGAGCGCGTGGTCCACGGACGGCGTGCGCTGGTCACGGATCTGCTCGCGCCAGCTCGCGGCCGGCATCGGTGACCTCGACCCAGGCGGAGCGGCGGTCGGCCGGATCGGCGGAACGCGCGATCAGGCCCGCGTCGGCCAGGCTCGCGACCGTGCGCGACAGCAGCGTCGGGTTGAGGCCCTCGCGCTCGGCGACCTCGGCCAGACGGATCGGGCCGTTGCGGTTCGGTCGAGCAGCAGGACGATCACGCGCGTCGGCGTCAGCTCGGCGGCCAGGCCTGCCTCGGTCGGACGCAGCGCGCGGGCCAGCCGGCCGAGACGATCCGGACTCGCTGTGCAGTCTCCGTGTCCAAGCCTGTCGCCATCGTGCGCCTTTCCGAGTTACTTGCTTGCTGGCAAGCATCTTAGCAGCGTTGGTAGCGGGCGGCCGTATCGGTCACAATCGCGTCACCTGCTTCGCCGAGTGACACTCTTGGGATCCATACGGCTGCCCGCAACAAGCCTTGGCGTCGATTGCGCCGAAAGGCCGAATGGGCGAGAGCGGTCAGCTCACCGCTTGTGCAGCTCACCGTTGCGCTGAGCGACGCGAGCGACGCGTTGAGCGTGGCCGATGGACGCATCGCCGCCGCCACCAGCTCAAGGTCCGGGTGGTAGTAGCCGCCGATCTCGACCGGCCGCCCCTGGACCTCTGTCAGCTCACGCGACGATCGTCTCCTCGTTGGCGGAGAGCTCATCGGCGAGCGGCCCAAAGCGCTCGGCCAGCTCCGGGTCATCAGTCTGCGCGGCCAGCTCGCGCGCCCAGTAGAGCGCCAGGTAGAAGTGGCTGCCACGGTTGTCCAGCTCGCCGACCCGGCGCAGCGGCGAGCGCCGCTCCTCGAGCACGCGGCCGGTGGCGCGGTCAAGCGTGTCCGCCAGCACCTGCGCGCGAGCGTTGCCGGTCTTCTCAGCCAGCAACTCGAACGAGACCGCCAGCGCCAGGAACTCGCCGAGCGAGTCCCAGCGCAGGTGGTTCTCCTTGACGAACTGCTGCACGTGCTTCGGCGCCGAGCCGCCGGCGCCGGTCTCGAACATGCCGCCGCCGTCCATCAGCGGCACGATCGACAGCATCTTCGCGCTGGTGCCGAGCTCGAGGATCGGGAACAGATCGGTCAGGTAGTCACGCAGGACGTTGCCGGTGACCGAGATCGTGTCCTTGCCCGCGCGAGCGCGCTGCAGCGTGAAGCGAGTCGCCTCGGCGATCGGCAGGATCTCGATCTCGAGCCCGTCGGTGTCGAGTGCCGCAAGCGCCGGACGCACCTTCTTGAGCAGCTCGGCGTCGTGGGCGCGCGTCTCGTCCAGCCAGAACACGGCCGGCGCGCCGGTGGCGCGGGCGCGCGCCACGGCCAGCCTCACCCAGTCCTGCACCGGCGCGTCCTTGACCTGGCAGGCGCGCCAGATGTCGCCGGGCGCGACCTCATGCTCGATCAGGGTCGGGTGGCCGGGGTCCGAGGCATCCACGATGCGCACGCGCCCGGCCCGCTCGATCTCGAAGGTCTTGTCGTGCGAGCCGTACTCCTCGGCCGCCTGTGCCATCAGCCCGACGTTGGGAGTCGTGCCCATCGTCGCCGGGTCGAAGGCGCCGTGCAGGCGGCAGTCCTCGAGCGTCTCCGCGTACAGCGGCGCGTAGGAGTGGTCGGGAATCACGAACTTGGTGTCCTGCTGCTCACCATGGGCGTTCCACATCTGGCCAGAGGCCCGGATGGCGGCCGGCATCGACGCGTCGATGATCACGTCGCTCGGCACATGCAGGTTGGTGATGCCGCGATCCGAGTCGACCATCGCCAGTCCCGGCCCCGTCCTCCGGGTACGGGATCTCCGTGCCGGGCGGGAGTGCGCCCAGACCGTCGTTGGGGTCCCAGTCGGGGGTGCCGACCAGCTCGGGAAAGAAGGCCTTGACGGCGTGCCCGAACAGGATCGGGTCAGACACCTTCATCATCGTCGCCTTCAGGTGAACCGAGAACAGGACGCCCTGAGCTCTGGCGTCCGCGATCTGCTCTGCCAGGAAGGCTCGAGCGCCGCCGCCCGCATCACGGCGCCGTCGACCACCTCCCCCGCGAGGATCGGAAACTCAGGCTTCAGCACCGTGACGGCGCCGTCCTCGGCAACGTGCTCGATCCGGATGAGCGTCGGCTCGGAGACCGTCACCGCCTGCTCGGTGGCGCGGAAGTCACCGTCGGTCATCGTCGATACGTGGGACTTGGAGTCGCTCGACCAGGCGCCCATCGAATGTGGATGCTTGCGCGCATAGGCCTTGACCGACGCGGGCGCGCGGCGGTCGGAGTTGCCCTCGCGCAGGACCGGGTTCACGGCGCTGCCCTTGACCCGGTCGTAGCGGGCGCGGATCTCGCGCTCCTCATCGGTCGATGGGTCGTCGGGGTAGTCGGGGATGGCGTAGCCCTGCTCCTGCAGCTCCCTGATCGCGGCCTTCAGCTGCGGCACCGAGGCGCTGATGTTCGGAAGCTTGATGATGTTCGCCTCTGGTGTCTTGGCGAGCTCGCCGAGCTCGGTCAGCGCGTCGGCGGTGAACTGGTCGGCCGTCAGACGGTCCGGAAACTGGGCGAGAATGCGTCCGGCCAGGGAGATGTCGCGGGTCTCGATCTCGACGTCGGCCGCGGCCGCGAAGGCGCTGATGATCGGCAGCAGCGACTCCGTGGCGAGCGCCGGAGCCTCATCGGTGTAGGTGTAGATGATCTTCATGCTGTGCCTGACGTTAGCTGGCGCGTGAGCAACCGGTCGCCAGCCATAATCGGGCTCGATGCTCGCCGCCCCACACCCAATCGCCCATATTTCCGATGCCGGGCGGGTGGGATCCGCTATCCGGCATCGTCATCGGGATCGATCCCGGGCACAACGGCCACAGCTGGAGCGATCCCAGCTTCCTCAACCATCCGGTCTGGAACGGACGTGAGATGGAGACCTGCGACACCACCGGCACCGCGACCGACGGCGGCTACACGGAGGCGCAGTTCAACTGGAACGTCGCCAGCTACCTGACCGCCGACCTGAAGCTCGAGGGCGCTCGCATCGTGCTCACGCGCCACAGCAACGGCGGCGTGGGCCCGTGCGTGAACACGCGCGCGCACATCATCGACCGAGCGCACGCAAGGGTCGCGATCGACATCCATGCCGACGGCGGCCCAGCCTCGGGCCGCGGCTTCACCATCCTCGAGCCGGTGTCCGACAGGGTCAATGCGAACGTCGTCAAGGCCTCCGACCGGTTCGCCCGAATCCTGCGCTCGAGCTTCGCCTCCGGCACCGGCATGCCGATCTCCACCTACGACGGCGTTGACGGCCTGCAGCCTCGGGATGACCTGGCCGGCCTGAACCTCACGACCGTGCCCAAGGTGCTGATCGAGTGCGGGAACATGCGCAACGCGACCGACGCGCGATTGCTGGTGACGAGCTCATTCCAGCGGCGAGCCGCGAAGGCGATCGCGGCCGCGATCGTCAGCTTCCTGCGCCGGTGAGCGCCGGCAGCGCCGTCAGAGCCGATCAGCGATCGAGCGGCCGGCCTGACGGCCGCTGAACAGGCAGCCCCCGAGGAACGTGCCTTCGAGCGCGTTGTATCCGTGCATGCCGCCGCCGCCGAACCCGGCGGCCTCGCCGGCCGCCCACAGGCCCGCAAGCCGCTCGCCGTCGGCACCCAGCGCGCGGCCCTCGAGGTCGGTGGCGAGACCACCCAGAGTCTTGCGCGTGAGAATGTGGAGTCGCACTGCGATCAGCGGCCCGGCATCAGGGTCGAGGATCCGGTGCGGGGCGACCACTCGGCTGAGCCGATCCGGCAGATACCGGCGGGCGGCGCGGATCGCCATCAGCTGCAGGTCCTTGCCATAAGGGTTGGCGACCTCACGGTCACGGGCGATGATCTGACGCTCGATCTGCTCATACTCGAGCAGCGGCTCAGACGTGATCGCGTTCATGCCGGCAACCAGATCGCGCAGGCTGTCGGCGACGACGAAGTCCTCGCCATTGTCCAGAAACGCCTGAATCGGGGCGGGCACCTCAGGCAGCAGCCGCGAGCGCAGCGTGCTCTTGATGTCCCTATCGGTGATGTCGGGGTTCTGTTCGGAGCCTGAGAGCGCGAACTCGCGCGCGATGATCCGGCGGTTGAGCACGAACCAGGTGTGGTCGTGTCCGGTCTGACCGATGTGCGCGAGCGCCGAGACCGTGTCGAAGCCCGGGAACAGCGGCGCCGGCAGGCGCGCACCGGTCGCATCGAACCACATCGAGGACGGCGCCGGCAGGATGCGGATGCCGTGATTCTCCCAGACCGGGTTCCAGTTGCGCAGGCCCTCGGTGTAGTGCCACATGCGGTCGCGACCGATCCAACTCGCGCCGGCGCGCTCGGCGATGCCGAGCATGCGTCCATCGGTGCTGGCCGGAACGCCGGCAACCATCTCCTGCGGAGGCGGCCCGAGCCGCTCAGGCCAGTGACGCCGCACAAGTTCGAGGTTGCCCCCGATCCCACCGCTCGCGACCAGCACAGCGCCGGCGCTTGCGCTGAAGCGACCGACCACCTCCCGCGAGCTCTCCTGACCTCGACCGACGAGCGACCGAGCCAGGACCGAGCCCTCGACCCCGATGACCTGACCCTGCTCCACCGTCAGCTGGTCCACCCGGTGACGGAAGGCGAGCTGCACCAGGCCTCGCTGCACACCGAGGCGGACCCGGCGCTCGAACGCCTCGACCACGGCAGGTCCGGTTCCCCAGGTCAGGTGGAAGCGCGGAACCGAATTGCCGTGCCCGAGCGCGTCGCCGTCGCCGCGTTCGGCCCAAGCGGGACTCGGCAGCATGCGGAGACCGAGCGACCGCAGCCAGTCGCGCTTCTCAACGGTCGCAAACTCCACATACGCGCGCGCAAAGCGCCGCGGATGCTCATCCTCGGGGCGGTCGAACTGAGCGCTGCCGCACCAGTCGGACCAGGCGAGATCAAACGAGTCGTGGATCCTGGCACGACGTTGCTCGGGTGAATCGACGAGGAAGAGGCCGCCCAACGACCAGAACGCCTGCCCGCCGAGCGAGGCCTCCGGCTCCTGGTCAAGAACCAGAACGCGCCTGCCGGCATCGACCAGCTCCGCGGTCGCCACCAGCCCCGCCAGCCCCGCGCCGATCACGATCGCGTCGGCGTTCAGCTGCGAGGCTTGCATCGCCTCGCAGACTAGTGGTTCTAGAGTCCGGCCGGGTGCAGGATCCGGTTGAAGCTCTTCAGGTAGGCCGGGTTCGGATCGACGATCCGGTGCACCTCCTCAGCGCCGCCGTCGGCGGCGCTGCCGCCGCTCTCCCACCACTGCCCGTCGAGGTCGACGATCACGTGCTCATCGTTGTTGGTGGTGTCCGCGCTGCGAACCAGCTTCGTGATCTTCACGGTCTCCCATTGGCCAACCCACTTGGGCAGGCGGATCGAGACCGCGGCGTCAGCGTTGGACTTGCGGCCCTTGTCGAGATGCACACCGGCCGCCGCCGGGTTGACGACCCTCTTGACCGTCTTCATCACCTTCTTCTTCTCCCAGACCCTGACCGTGGCGATCGTGCGGTCATAGATAGTGACGTACTTGCCCGCGCCAGACACGATCCCGCTGCTGCCGGGCAGTGTCTGGGTCGTGTCAGGCGAGCTCAGGTAGCCGGCTGAGTGCAGCACCTCTGAGACAAAGCCCGAGCAGTCATAGCCGGCTCCCACCACCCAGGCCGGCTCGGTGTGGCCGCCGCCCCAGATATATGGAAGCCCGTTCAGCAGGTGCGCCTCGTTCTGCATGGCGACCACCTTGGCCAGTGGCCCGGTTGTCGCGGTAACGCTGGTGGAGTTGATCTGCTGTGCGACGGTCAGCACCTCCTGGGCACTGGGGTCACCACGCGTGTAGGCGGCGATCGCCGTCGCCGGCGAGTTGGCAGCACCGTCGGCGGCGAGCCGCCTGGCGTCGGTGAACAGGGCAGCGCTCGGTTGCTCGGTTGCCGCCACCGAAGCCGCCAGAGCCTGTGGCCGAACCTGAGTCGAGCTGACCGGTGTCGAGGACACACCGGCCAGCGCCATCGAGTAGCGGCCGTCGATGTACTCGATCGCGGCCAGCAGACGCCAGGGGACACCGTAGGTGCGCGCGGCGGTCTCAAAGGCTGATGCCAGGTATGACGGCGGCGTGAACGGCGAGGCGCCGTCGGCGTCGGTCGCCAGAAGCTGGCTGGTTGAGAGCTCGAGCGGCGCCTGCGGCGTCACCTTGGGTTTGGGTGGCTTTGGCAGCGGCGAGGCGCTCACGATCGTCAACCGGGCACCCGAGGCCGTCGACGCCGCGTACCTACCGGTCGCGACCGGGAGCGTATGGACCACAGGCAGGTAGGCCGCCTCCGGCACCGCCACCACGTGTGAGCTCGGATGTTGGCCGGAGGAGCCGCGCAGGAACATGAATGCGGCCCCGGCTATCAGGACGGCCGCGGCCAGCGCAACCAGGCCGACCCGCAAGCCGGAGGAGGATGGCGGCAGGCTGACCGGTTCACCACCGCCGTCAGAGACGGCCTGCAGGCGCGCGGCGATCTCCAGCGACGGGACCGCCGGCGGACGCTGATGACCCTCAGTCGGCTTGGCCGTCGGGTGCCGCATCGGGCACCTGCCTTTCCGCGAGCTGGTCGCCGATCGCCACTCCGGTACGCGAGATCTCCCCGCCCGCCAACTCAAGAATGTTGCGTGTGCCCTTGGCGCCACGGGCACGCCACGGCGGGATCCGTTCGGCAAGGCCCACCACGCAGAGCTCCCGGTCCATGAACACAGCATCGAACTCGAAGCGCATGAATGCACTGTGGATCGAGGACTCGCCGCGGAACAGCATGCCGCGACCGGCCGGCAACGACGAGCGGCCGAGCAGACCCCGTACGCGGCGCCAGATCGTGTCGGCCACCTCGGTCTCAGAACAGATGACGCTGTCCGAGCGGGTCCGGTTGATGATCGTCAGAGCCACGCGATCAACCTAGCGCGCGATCAGCTCGGATCGCGAGAACTTGCGACCAGTTCACGCTTCAACACCTTTCCGGTCGGGTTGCGCGGCAGCTCGTCGAGGAACACGACGTCGCGGGGAACCTTGTAGCGGGCCAGGTTGTCGCGCACGTACTGCCTGAGCTCATCCTCGCTGAGCGTCGCACCGTCGGCGGGGACGACGAACACGCGCAGGCGCTGTCCGAACGTCTCGTCTGCAACCCCGATGGCTGCAACCTCAAGCACCCCGGGGTGCAGCGCCAGCAGGTCCTCGACCTCACGCGGGAAGACGTTCTCACCGCCGGAGATGATCATCTCGTCGTCGCGTCCGTCGATGAACAGCCGGCCCTCAGCGTCGAAGTGGCCGACATCCCCCGAGGACACCATCCCGTTGATGCGCTCCTTGTCGCCCCCGCCGGTATAGCCCTCGAATTCGAGCATATGGCCGACGAAGATCCGCCCTGATTCGCCGACGGGCAGCTCGCGGCCGTCCGGTCCGATGATCCTGACCACGGCCCCGCGCACGACACGACCGACGCAGCCGGGAGCGGCCTCGAGGTCGTCCGGGGTCGCGATCGTCGCGTACGCGATCTCGGTTGATCCGTAGAGGTTGTAGATCACAGGCCCGAAGAAGTCGCGTGCGCGGCCGGCGAGGTCGATGCCAAGTTGCGAACCGCTGAGATAGATGATCCGCAGCCGCGAGAAGTCAAGGCCAGAGCGATCCTCCTCGGGCAGCGCCAACACGCGTTGCAGCATCACCGGCACGATCACCCAGGTGCTGACGCGATTCTCGCTGAGGCTCATCAGCGTCTCAAGTGGCACGAATCGGCGTTGCAACACGATCGTCGCGGCGAGCCCGATCTGGAGGATCGCCTGCGTGAAGCCAAGCGCATGGAACAGCGGCGCCGAGATCTGCGCCACGTCGCCCGACCGGAACGGCACCCTGCTCAGCGGACCGCCGACCGGTGAAAGCGATACAGGAACGTCCCGTCCGGCACCCTTCGGGGTACCCGTCGTCCCGCTTGTGAGGATCACCAGGCGCGGTGCCCGCGCAGGCTTGGGCGGCCGGGACGCAGGAGTGGAGGCGATCAGCGCCGCCAAGGTGTCGTCGGCGTCCGCGCGTGTGTCGACCCAGGCGCGGTAGCGTCCGTGTCGAAACTCGAGGCCGGCGGTCAGCGACTCGAACTCCTCATCGAGTACGAACAGGTCGACACCCTCACGCTCGACGACCTCACGCACCTGCGGTCCCGAGAAGCCGCTGTTGAGCAGGATCACCCTAGCGCCGCACCTGGCCCCCGCGAAGACGGCCTCGAGAAAGCCGCCATGGTTGCGGGTCATGACCGCCACGCCGTCACCGGCTCGCAGTCCGCGCTGCAGCCACGCGGTGGCGATCGCGTTGACGCGCTCATCGAGTTCGCGGTAGGAGAGTGCACCACGCTCATCGATCACCGCCGGCTTGTCCGGATGGCGGATCGCTGCGATCGCGACGACGCCCCCGAGCATCCCGTAGTCGTAGAAGGCGCGGGCGAGCTGCGCCAGCCGCTGCGGCGGCTCGATCCCGAGCATCCCGCTGCGCACGCAGTACTCCAGGTAGTGAGCCTCGTTCCCGAACCGGTCGGCGAACCGCTGCGCGCGCGTCAGCCAGGCGCCCCTATCGGGAATCGACTGCATCGCTGCCAAGTTACCGAGTGCAGGCCCCGGTCGCGAGAATCGCGTACGACCGCGGACGGCCGACCGCGGTTCAGCCGGTCTTTTTGGTCGACGTCGTCGTCGTCTTGGTCGACGTCTTCGTCGTGCTCTTGGTGGAGGTCGTGGAGGTCGATGCCTTCACAACCCCGTAGGTCGCGGTGCCGCGGTTGTCAACCTCGACGCACAGCTTCCTGTTGCAGTAGACCTGACTCTGAGTCGCCTGCGAGGCCTTCTTCAGCCGCTTCGGCGTGCTCCAGGCACCACGCACAGGCGTGGCGGTCGTGTAGACGTTGGAAGCGGTGTCGGCCGCGACGCAGAAGTTGGTGACCGGGCAGCTGACGCTGTCCACCAGGCCGGCGCCCTGCGCCGGCGGGTCACTGCCGATCGCACTGAGCGCCCAGGCCGTGGTTGTCGTGGTCGGCGTCGATGTTGCGCTTGCGAGCCCCGCGCCCGCGTTCCCGTAACCGACGCCGACGCAGAGCTTCATGCCGTCGCAGCTCAAAGACGTGATCAACGCCGCGGCGCCGCTCAGCGTCCCGGTCGCCTTCCAGGCGCTCGCCGCCCCCGTGGGCGTGGTCGAGTAATAGCGCTCGCTGCCGCCGATCACGCACAGGGTGGCCGATGAGCAGGAGACCGAGCTGAGCGTCACGTTCTGGCCAATGGTCACGAGGTGCCAGGAGCTTGCGGGCCCGTTGGGAGTCGTGGTGTAGGCGACCTGCCCGTTGGTTGCGTTGTCCACCGCGACGCAGAGCGTGGCCGTGGGGCATGAGATCGCCGAGAGACCCGCGTAGGCGCCGCCGGGCTGCGTGGCGGTGTCGATCCGTGCCGGCTTGGTCCAGGCGGTGGCGCCGGAGAGCGGCTTGGTCGAGTGCAGCACCTGGCCGGCCGAGTCGATCGCTATGCAGAGCGTCGTGGTTGGACATGAGACGCCGGTGATCGCGTAGCTCGTGTTGTCGATCGTCTCGCGGCGCCAGCCCTTGCCGGGGCGGGATGGGTGCGCGGTCGCCCAGACGTTGCCGTGAAGGTCGCCGGCGACGCAGAGGTTCGTCTTCGCTGTGGACGAGCAACCGATCGAGTCCAGCCCGTCGCCCTTGGTCGGGTTGACGAGCACCGCGGATTTGTTCCACTTCATCGAGTAGGTGACCTTGGCGCCGGCCAGCGCCGGCAGCGACAGGCATGCGGCCAGGACTGCCAGGATCGGCAACAGGCGTATCGGGCGGATGATCTTTGAGCTCATGGTGGGCAAGGGGTGCGTAGTTTATGCAGCGGGATTCCTGGATTCAGCAGCAAAGCGTGCAGCGCCATCGCCCGCGACTCCGGTCGGCACCTGCGTCTGAAACCCCCGGGCTCGTGAATTGTTGCGCGAGTCGCCTTACGGCTCGGTTAGCAGTATCTGTTCATGGCACGTGCAAGCCGAGCGTGGCCGCCGCAGTATCGGTCGCGTCCACAAGCTCGTCCAGGGCCGCCCACAGCGCCTGACTGAGCAGATCCGGCTGCGCCCGCGCGAGTTGACGAAGGCGCGTCCGCAGTGGCGGCAGCCGCACGTGTTGAGCGTGGAGCGCGGCCGCCAGTGCCGACAGTGCCTCGCCGAGCGCGGTCTGCAACGGCGCGAGCTGAGGGATCGCACGATGGTCCGGCACCGCAGCGGTGTCGAGCCGCAGAACGTGTACGCCGTAGACGACGCGTCGCAGCGCGCCCAGCGTCTGGGCGGCCGCGCGCGGGTCGGAAGCCCGGTTGTCGAGCCCAGCCCTGTCCCGGTGTGGCTCGCTGGTCGCGAGGTCGATCGCGGTCTGAGCGTCCGCAAACGCGAACCGCGCCTGGCGGGCGAGAGTCCGGAGCTGCGCCTCGGATAGACGCCGGCCGGTCGTCAACCCGCTCATCACTCCGTCCAGGTAGCGGTGTTGAGCCTCCACCAGCGCAGCCAGCAGCGGTCCCGCGGACAGCGCTGACCACGTCGGCCACAGCCAATAGGCGGCGAGCCCGATCGCGCCGCCGATCACAGTGTCGATGCCGCGGTCAAGGGCGGTCTGGGCGGTGTCCGGGGAGACCGCATGGAGCAGGAACACGATCACGCCTGTGAGCATCGCCGTGCCCGCTGTGAAGCTCGCCGGGAAAACCGCATAGGTGACGAACGCGAGTCCGCCGACGACGGCCACCACACCCCAGCCGCTCGGGTCCAGCGCAACCGCGATCAGCGTCGCCACCACCACACCGGCGGAGGTCCCCAGCACACGCTCGGCGCCGCGTGTGAAGGTCGCGGCGAACTCCGGTCGTAGCACGGTCGCGGCGGCGACAACCGCCCAGTATCCCCGTGGCAGCGCAACCTGCTGCACGAGCAGCTCCGTCAACGCGACCACGACCGCCAGACGCAACGCGTGCCGCCCGGCCGGCGTATGCAGCGTGGTGGCCGTGCGCATGCGTCCGACATCGAGGGCTATCCGGCGACGTATGCGGCGGACGCCGCGGCTTGGCCTACCGGTTGGGATCGCCACCGCGCCATGGTCCGGGGAGCGCAGGGCGGCGGCCAAGCGGGCCGCCGCCGCCACCTGTCCCACCAGCGCTGCGACGCGCTGATCCAGTGCTGCCGACGGCAACGGCTCGCGGCCGGTGTCCCAATCTCTGAGCTCGGAAGCGGCCGCGACGAGCTCGGCCCGGGCCGCGGAGTCGTCGGCGATCGTGGCCACGGTGATCATCAGCAGCTCGTGCATGCGTGAGAGCGACTCGCCGACGCTGTCGGAGGCCGCCTGCGCCAGGTCCGGCTCGGACCGGTTCATCTGGTTCAGCAGCGCCGTGAAGCCCATCAGCTCCAGGCGGATGCGCCTGCCCTGGCTGACCAGAGCCGCAAGCGCGCTGCGATCGCGATCGGCGAACAACGCCGGGGCGTCGACAATCGACTCGGCCGCGTCGAGCGCGGTCGCCGCCGGAATCGAGGAGCGCGGGCTGCTGGCGGTGAAGTCGGCCAGTGCTCGGTAGGCGGCGGCAACCGCGGCACGTTGGCGGCGCCAGGCGAGCGGTACCGCCACCAGCGCCGCGAACAGCGTCTGGGTGGCTCCCCCGGCGATCACGAGTCCGGTCAGCAGGAGCGCCTGCGGCAGGCTCTGCGGGAATCGACCGAAGACGATGAACGCGATCAGGGACTGGTTCCCGACCACAGATCCGCCCCGACCCAGTGATGTGGCGCTGCCGGCGAGCAGGCAGAAGATCACCAGCACGAGCAGATGCAGCCAGGGCAGGCTGCCGGTGAGCGTGCCGGCAAGGGTGGCCGTTCCGAGCGCGGTGGTCGCAGCGGCCATCGTCCCGATCGGAGGGATCAACGGGCCGTCTCCGGCGCGCCAGGCGACACCCACCAGCATCGCGCCGACACCCATCGTCACCGCAGCTGAAGGCGAGCCGAGCAGCGTCCCGAGCGACAGCATCGCCACAACCGGTATCGCAGCGACCACGCCGCTGCGCAGCGACACCTTGGCGCGGTCAAAGCGACCCGCCTGCCTGAACGCCACGCCGACGGCGACGGCCCTGCCGGCCGGACTCAGCGGCTCGGCAGCCGGGCTGGGCGGCTCAGCGGCCGGGCTCACGCAAACGGCGGGCTCGGGATGTACGGGTATAGCGGGCCGATCGCTCCGCGCGTGGCGATCGCCCCATGTGTGTAGAACGAGAGTCGCGCCGCAAGGAACACCTCGAGCGCCCACTGCTGGTCGCCACCGACGAAGGCGATTCCGATTCGCGGCTCGTCGCGCAGGCGGTGGAACCCGGCCCAGAGCAGTGCGGTGGCGGCCTCCTCGTCGCGTGCCGCCAGCGCCCAGATGCCACGTCCCGGCATCGTCACCACGAAGCCTCTGTCGTCGAGCCTGAGCACCTCGCCACCCCGTGACAGCGCCATCGGGAGATCGCGCGTGTGTGCCGCCCCACGCGCCCCGCGCGAGAGCGGAGCAAGCATCTCGAGCTCCGAGGCAGGCACCTCGGTGATGCGCGGATCCGGCGCCTGCAGCAGCGCCGGTGTCGGAACGCCGTCGACCCGGAAGGTCGGGGTCAGGCGGAAACCGGCTGACGCATAGATACGCAGTGCCCGCGGGTCGTTGGAGGCGATGATGATGCCGGCGTCAGTCGCACGATCGTAGGTGAGCGCGGTCTCCAGCAGAGCCCGGCCTTCGCCGCTGCGGCCCGCACTCGGGCTGACGGTCAGCAGCGACAGAATCCACAGGCGATCGCGGATCACCGCCTGAGCCACGCCGGTCACTCGGCCGTCGTGCTCGGTCACGAACGATCCCTCCGGGTCGGTCACGAGCGAGTGGCGCAACCGTTCCTCCCATCTGCCGCGCGCCTCCGGTGTGCTGACGTCGAGCTCGAATGCCTCAGCCGATGCGGTCGCGGCGCCGGGAACATCGGCGTCGGTCATCGGCCGTACCGCGTGTCGGTTCGGACTCACGGGATCAGGACGATCTTTCCTGGTGGGTGGCCGGTCTCGAGCAGCGCATAGGCGTCACGAACCTGGTCGAGCGGGAACGTTGCCGCCACCGGCAGCTCAACCGTGCCTGTCGCGATCAGCCGAGCGACCTCAGCGACGACCTCCACGGTCGACGCCGCCTGGCCGCCATCGGTGTGCGCGCCGACTCGCTCCGCGGCGCCGGAGTCAGCGATCGTGTCGATCCGGTCGGCGGCGATCCCGAGCTCGATCGCCAGGTCGACATAGCCGCTGCCGACGGTGTCGATCATCGCCGTGAGCGGCCGGCCGGCGGCCGTGGCGCGGAGGCGGCCGGCGAGGCCGTCGCCCGTGTAGGCCAGGGGCTCGATCCCATGCGAGCGCAGCCACGGGTGACTGCGCTCGCCCGCCAGGCCGATCACGGTCGCCCCGCGATGCCTCGCAAGTTGCGCGGCAAGCCCGCCAACTCCACCGGATGCGCCCGCGACGACGACCACATCGCCCGATCCGGGGTCGACGGCACGGACGGCCGCATAGGCCGTGGTCGCAACGGTCCACAGGCCGCCCGCCACCTCCCAGGTGAGCCCGTCCGGTCGCCCAAGCAACCGCGAGGCCGAGGCCAACGCCAGCTCGGCCTGGCTGCCGCGCTTGCCGGTGGTGCCAAGCACCTCATCGCCTGGAGCAAACTCGGTCACGTCCGCCCCGACCTGCTCGACAACGCCGGCCACGTCAGTGCCCTGCGGGGCTGGGAAACTGACCGGGATGTCCTCCCGCATCAGGCCGGTCCGCAGCTTGGCCTCAAAGGGGTTGATGCCGGCCGCTCGCACGCGCAGCAGCACCTGGTCACCAGCCGGCTCCGGGCGCTGAACCTCCACCACGTTCAGCACGTCGACCCCGCCGTACTCCGCGAACCTGACTGCGCGTGGCATCGCCTTGACCTCCGTTGGTTTGCTCGGGGACAGACTGTTGCAGACTTTTGCGTCCACCCGTATCGGACCGGGGGCCCGCGCGTCCCGGGGTCGGCCGGGTCGCGGGGTCCGGGAGTCAGTCGGGGGCGTGCTCAGCCGTCAGCAGCGTGCGTGCCTCAACCAGAGCCGCCGCCGCGATCACAAGCGCCACGACCCTGTCGGCCCACCACCAGTGCAGCGTGTCATTGAGCAGCAGCCCGACGAGGGCGAGGATCGCGGTGGAGGCTCCGATCGCGCTCAGTGTGCTGTCACCACGCAGAGCGTGGCTACCGAGCTTCGTCGCGGTGTCGCGTTTCAGATAGGCCAGCGGCGCCAACACGACGAAGGAGACGGCGGCCGAGATCACCGTCACCGAGCTGCTGCCCGGGTGACTTCCGGAGATCAGTGCGTTGATCGATTCGAACGTCAGCACAACCGCGATGATCAGGAGGGCAACGGCGACCACCAGTGCCGCCCGCTCCTCCACGTGAGCAGCCCGCGCAGGGTTGGAGCGCTCGGTGCGAAAGCGCCACACCAGCACCACTGACCCGGTCACGTCGGCGAGCACCGAGAGGCCTGCCGCGAGCACACCGAGGCTGTGGTCGGCAATCCCGGAGCCAACCGACACCGCACCGGCGACCACGCCAAAGCAGATCGACAGCCAGGAGAGCCGGAGCGCATGCGCAAGCAGAACCGCACGCTCGGGCGTACCGACGGCACTGGTGGGACCGTCCGCGCGGTCGAGAACGTCCGCGCGGTCGGGATGACTCACGCCAGCGCCAGCTCCTGAGCGCCGACGAGGACGGTCCGCATCTTGTCGACGATCTCATCGAGGACCTCATCGTCAGCGATCAGGGGCGGTGCGATCTGCAGGATCGAGTCGCCGCGATCGTCAGCCCGCGCGATCAGCCCTGCATCAACTAGGGCGGGGGCCATGTAACCCCGCAGCAGACGCTCGCGCTCCTCGGCGTCGAAGCGAGTGTTGTTCTCATCCTTGACCATCTCGACGGCGAAGAAGAACCCGTCGCCGCGGACGTCCGCAACGATCGGCAGCTCCTGCTTGAGCACCTCGAGCCTGGCCCTGAGTCCGTCCTCGCGCGCCCGAACATTCTCGAGCACCTGCTCGCGCTCGAAGATCTCGAGGTTCTTGAGCGCGATCGCAGCGCACAGCGGATGGCCGCCGAAGGTGATGCCGTGCAGCAGCGTGCGCTTGTCCTCATACAGGGGCGCGGCCACCTTCTCGGAGACCAGCACAGCGCCCATCGGCGCGTAGGCAGAGGTCAGCCCCTTGGCCACGGTGATCAGATCGGGCGTGGTGCCGTAGCGTGTGACGCCGAAGTACTCGCCCAGGCGCCCAAAGCCGGTGATCACCTCGTCCGCGTGCAGCAGGATCCCGTACCTGTCGGCGATTCGGCGCAAGCCCTGCCAGTAGCCGGGCGGAGGCACCAGACAGCCGCCCGCGTTCTGCAGTGGTTCGGCGATGATCACGCCGACCGTGTCCGGGCCCTCCTCGAGGATCACATCCTCGATCTCCTGCAGGAGCTTGGCGGTGAGTTCCTCGCCCTGAACCTCCGAGCGGAAGGCGTTTGTGTTGGAGACATGCCGGGTGTAGATCGCGGGCGGCCCGAAGGGCTCCTTATACGCGGGAACTCCGGTGAACGACAGAGCGCCGAGGGTCACCCCGTGATAGGCGATGTGGCGTGCGACCGCCTTGAGCCGCTGGGGCTCGCCGTTGGCGACGTGGTACTGGCGCGCGAGCTTCCAGGCGGCCTCGACCGCCTCCGAGCCACCGGAGGTGAAGAACACGCGGTCGATACCTTCGGGCGCGAGCCCGGCCAGCCGGTCGGCCAGCTCGAGCGCGGCCGGATGCGCCGACCCCCACATCGTGCTGAACGCGAGCTGCTGCATCTGGCTGGCCGCCACGGCGCCCATCTCCTCGCCGTAGGAGTAGCCGATCTGCGCACAGAACAGGCTTGAGAGACCGTCCACGTAGCGGTTGCCGTGGGTGTCGAACACGTATGCGCCCTCACCGCGTTCGAGCACCAGCAACTCGGCGCCGCCGGGTCCGAAGTTGCCGTTGCGCGCGAAGTGCAGTAGCGCGGAGCCCTGCGCAAACGTACCTGCGTTAGCGGCCATTGGATGCCTCCGTTCTCGCCTCAGTCACCGTGAACGACTCTACAGCGCCACCGGCTGGCCCAGCGGGGCCGGCCAGCGATTTGGGACGGTGCGGCGTGGGCGGCGCTGCAGATGACGCCGGTCAGAACAACCGCACCGACGGCGGCGAGCGTCGCCAGGTTCAGAACCCGTTGGGGCGGGCTTGACGTAGTTCGCAGCACTGCTGTACCGTTCGGCGACTGGTCTAGACCAGTTGTACGCCCGGAAGGGCCGCAAGCCCGGAAGGGCCGCAAGGAGAGATAGATGGCGAGGATCAGTTACATCGAGGCAACGTGTGTGTACCCGGGGGCGGAAGCTCCGTCGGTCGCGCAGCTGAGCCTCGATGTCGAGGACGGAGAATTCATGGTGCTGGTCGGGCCCTCGGGGTCCGGCAAGTCGACGGCGCTGCGGATGCTCGCCGGACTGGAGGACGTCACCGCCGGCCAGATCCGGATCGACGATGCCGACGTGTCGCAGAAGCCACCCCGGGAGCGCGACATCGCGATGGTCTTCCAGAACTACGCGCTCTACCCGCACATGTCGGTCGCCGAGAACATGGGGTACGGCCTCAAGCTGCGCCACGTCGACAAGGCCCAGCGCCAGGCCAAGGTTCGTGAGGCCGCCGCCCTGCTCGATCTCGAGCACCTGCTTGACCGTAAGCCGCGGGCGCTTTCCGGCGGCCAGCGCCAGCGGGTCGCCATGGGGCGCGCGATCGTTCGCGAGCCGAGCGTGTTCCTGATGGACGAGCCGCTCTCGAACCTCGATGCGAAGCTGCGCGTCGAAACCCGCGCCAACATCGCCGGGCTGCAGGCCCGGCTTGGCACGACGACGATCTATGTGACTCACGACCAGGTCGAAGCGATGACGATGGGCCACCGCGTGGCGGTGCTCAAGGACGGTCGCCTGCAGCAGGTCGATACCCCGCGCAACCTCTACGACCATCCGATCAACCAGTTCGTCGCAGGCTTCATCGGCTCACCGGCGATGAACCTGCGCGAGGCCAGGCTGAACGGAGACGGCGTCCTGCTCGGGGGGGTCGCCCTGCCACTGTCTCGCGCAGCGAGCGGCGGTGCGAGCGCCGCGGGGTTGGAGGCCGTCACGATCGGCATCAGACCCGAGGCGGCGGTCCAGGTCGCGTCTGGGACCCCGGGAGCGCTCACCCTCACGGTGACGCTCGTGGAGGAGCTCGGCGCCGACGCCTACGTCTACGGGCAGCTCCCCGACGATCCGCCTGAGTCGCGCCCGTGGGTGCTCCGCTCCGATGGCCGGCAGCTGCCGCGCAGGGGTGAGAAGTTCAGCTTCAAAGTCGACACCGAGGGCGCGCACCTGTTCAGTCCGGCCAGCGGCGAACGCCTCAACTGATCACAATCAGGCTCGATGGTCACACGGATAGATCAGACGGCGACCGCCGAGCCCAAGTACTACACGGTCAAGCAGGACCTGCTCGAGCTGATCGGCTCCCTTGAGCCGGGGTCGCCGGTCCCAACGGAACGCGAGCTTGCGAGTCGCTGGGAGACGTCGCGCACGACCGTGCGGCAGGCGCTGAGTGAGCTGGTGGTCGAGGGCCGGTTGGTCCGGCGCCAGGGCTCCGGCACATATGTGGCCGAACCCAAGATCACCTGGCCGCTCTACTTGGCGAGCTTCACCGAGCAGGTGCACGCGAGCGGCTTCACGCCGTCCTCACAGGTTCTTGGCACCCAGCGTGTGGCCGCAAGCGCGGATCTGGCAAGACAGCTGGATGTGGGCCCGCGTGCCCCGGTCTACAAGATCCAGCGTCTGAGGCTGGCCGACGCGTGGCCGATCGCAGTTGAGACCTCGTGGCTCTCGGCAAAGCGCTTCGCGGGATTGACGCGCCTGATCCGCACCCGCGACTCGCTGCACGCGATCCTCGCCGACCAGTACGAGACGCGCCTGCGTGCCGGCGAGGAGTCGATCGCGACAGCGCCCGCAACCCCTCGCGAGGCGGGCCCGCTGAAGGTGGACGTCGGAACGCCGATGCTCGTCGTGAGCCGACTCAACTTCGACACCAACGGCGTACCGGTCGAAGTCGGTGTCACCTGGTTTCGTGGCGACCGGGTGACCCTTGTCACCCGTCTGGCGTCACGGCGAAGGTGACCCACACTGCCGCATCCGCCCGCCAAGCCTCACCTCGCAGGCTGCGCCTCACCTCCAGGCTGGGCCTCACCTCGCAGGCTGCGCCTTACCTGACAGGCCGGCGCTGACGGCATCCCAGACGCGCGCCGAGTCGGGGGTGGCGAGGTGTGTCATGTGGCCACAGGCCTCGTATCCCCAGGTCCACAGGTCATCGACGCCCTCCTCGCGCGCGCCCACGATCGCAGCCTCCAGTTCCGACACGTCGTCACGCGTGAGCCCGAAACTTGGCAGCCACAGCTGCGCCCCGACTCCGGCGCGATCGGCTGTCTCACGTAGGAGCCGCGCGAAGCGCCGGACGAACGGTCCGGCAGCCGCGTTCCAGTGCTTCCAATACGGGTCGGTGGCGATGATCGACAATCCGGGCAGCGCCGCCACCTCGTTCCAGTCGGCCATGCCGACTGCGCCCTCGATCGCCGGAAGCAGGCAGATGGCGTTCGAGCCGCCGCGCGCGGCGACATGCGCCACCAACTCGCCCAGGAAGTCGACGACAGACGCCTGTCGAAAGGCCTGCACCTCCGGGGTGAGCTCGGCAGGGAGCGGCCCACCGAACCTGTCGATGCAGCGATCGCAGCGGCAGGTCCAGCGCGTCGGGTCATCCACGCCGACGTGTGCGGGTACGACCCAGGCGGGCTCGTCCCAGAAGACGACGTCGACTCCGCATTCGAGGACCCACTCGGCCCACTCCTTGCAGAACGCTCGGTAGGCCTGGCTGTTCAGGCAGGCGGCGGCGACGCGACGCCCGTCGTCCATGACCTGGCACTCGTCGGGATGGAAGGCGACCCAGCGGCTCTCAGCCTCACCGCCGAACGTTCGCCCGAGCCCCCACGGACTCGCCTCGACGCAGAGGCCCTGCTCGTGGGAGATTCCGACGATCTCAGCCATCGTGTCTCGGTAGTAGGCGAGGTCGTTCTCGGAGAAGGTGTGAAGCACCCCGGCGTAACCGCGCTGTGCCAGATCAGCCATGTCCCGACGCACATGCCGTGGGATCCTCACTCCGAAATACGAACAGCCGGCCCTGGTGATGTGCTGCAACTCAACCCCTTACGGCGCCGGACGTGAGACCGAACGCGATTCGACGCTGGATGAGCAGGAAGAAGATCACGACCGGGATCGCGATCAGAGTCGACGCAGCCATCACGGCGCCCCAATCGACGGCACGGCTGCCGCCGTAGAAGTAGGAGAGCCAGACGGTGGTCGTCTGCTTGTTCCCGCTGCTCAGCAACGTGTTGGCGAAGATGTATTCGTTCCAACTGGTGATGAACGCAAACACCGACGTCGCCACCAGGCCCGGCGCGACGAGCGGCAGCAGGATGCGGACGAAGGCTCCAAGGCGCGTTGCGCCATCAACCATCGCCGCCTCCTCGAGCTCCTTCGGGATGCCGATCAGGAACCCACGCAGCGTCCAGACGCAGAACGGCAGGGCGAACGTGAGATAGACGATGATCACGCCGCTGAGCTTGTTCACCTGGTGAAAGCGAGCAAGCACGACGTAGAGCGGGATCACGAGCCCGGTGGGAGGAAGCATCTGGATGCCGATCACCATGATCACAAACAGCTTGCGCCCACTGAAGCGGTACTTCGCCAGAGCCAGGGCGGAGAAGAACGAGAGTCCCAGTGCAATCACGACAGTGACGACCACGACGATCACACTGTTCTTGATATCCGTCCAGAAGTAGGGACGGTTCATCGCGGTGGTGAAGTGCCGCAGGGTCACCTGGGTCGGAAACCAGGAGGGTGTGTAGCTATTGATCTGCTGATTGCTCTTGAAGGCCGTTGAGACCATCCAGTAGACGGGGAATGCCATCACGACGAACAGCACCATGCCGATCGAGTTCCAGCCGAGTTGGCGCCTGGCTTTGCGGCTCATTCGTCACCGACCCGCAACATGCTGCGCACGTAGAAGAAGCTGAGTCCGGCCACGATCAGCAGCATCAGGATCGAGATCGCGGCACCACGACCGAAGTTGGTCTGCCCATATCCCTCCACGTAGAGGTAGATGCTCATCAGGTAGTTGCTCGAGGTCTGATGACCGGGGCCGATCAGGAGGTAAGGCTGAGTGAAGACCCCGAAGTCCCAGATGATCGAGAGGCTGGTCAGAATCAGCAGGACCGGCTTGAGTACCGGCAGCGTCACGTCCTTGAGGACGCGCCAGGCCCGGGCACCGTCTATCTGTGCCGCTTCGACGAGCTCGTGCGGGACCTGCGAGAGGGCCGCGTAGCTCGTTATCGCAACGAACGGCAGCCCGGCCCAGACGATCAGGGAAGTCACCATCAGATACTGCGACGCTGTCGATTGGTACCAGTTGTGCTGAAAGTAATTGCCGAGGTGAAGCTCGGTCAGGGCGTAATTCAGGATTCCGTTCTGGACGTTGGTCATCCAGCTCCAGACCTGGACCGCGACCACCGGCGGCATCGCCCAGACGAGCACGAGCGCCGCGGTGAGCATCAAGCGCATCCATGTCGATACGCGAACGAGCAGCAGCGCGATCGCCATGCCGAGCCCCATCGTGAGTCCGACGTTTGCGACCGCGAACACGACAGTCCGGAACAGTGTGTGCCAGAAGACGGGGTCCGACAGCACGCTGGTGTAGTTGGCAAAGCCAATGTACGTGCCGTGGTGGGTGATCAGCTGGAACAGGCCGTACTGCTGGAACGACAGCTTGACCAGGTCGACGATCGGGTAGCCGAGTACCCCCGCCAGCACGATCAGCGTCGGCGCGAGCAGCAGATACGGCATCGCGCCGCGGGTCAGGCGGCGGCGTCGAAGATGCCACCGCCGCGATCGGTCGATCGCGGCGGTGGGCACAACAGTGGACCCGCTCCTGGTCAGGACGGGGGTGCGTTGAGGGTTTGTGCGATGTTGTTACTGGCCAGTGTCGCGGCCTGCTTCACCGTGAGCTGACCGGTCAGGATCGAGCCGAGCATCGTCTTGAGGACGTTGCCGTTCTCGACGTTGACCCAGTTGATCGCCTGCGGAACGAACCAGCTGCGCGCTGCGGCACGATCGTTGACGCTGTTGCTGAGCAGGTTGGTCGCGTTGGGGATGTTGCCCACAGCCGCCAGAGCCTTCTCGTTGGTGGTGCTCGTGAAGTCAGCGATCCAGGCGACGGCCGCTGCCTGGTTGGCACTCTGTGCGGGGATTGCGAGGTCAGAGCCACCGAGGAAGCCCGGCATCGCCTTGCCCTTGGTGTGGCTCGGCATGACGAACTGCTTGGTCACCTTGGCGTAATTCTTTCCGGTGCAGCACGAGTACCAGGCCGGGCCGTAGTTCGCGGCGGCCTTACCCTGCGAGAAGACCGTGTACGGGAACGGGTTCGTACCGTCCAGCGTCGCGGTCGACTTCGACTGTGTGGCCTGGAAGAACTGCTTGAACGCCGTCAGACCCGCGATCGAGTTCTTCGAGTCGAGCGTGCCGACCCACTTGCCCTTCTCGTACTTGGCAATCGAGCCGTTGTGGTCGAACACGAAGCTGAGTGCCGTATACCAGTCCTCGCCGCCAACGTAGAGCGGACTGAAGCCCTTGTTCTTCTTCTCCATCGTCCCGACCTTGACCAGATCGGCCTCGAACTGCTGGAGGCTCTTCGGCTGGGCCTTGATATGAGCCTTCTTGAAGAGGTCGCTCCGGTAGGTGATGACGCGGGAGCCGGCGTAGTAGGGAACGCCGTAGAGCTTCTTGTTGTAGGTCGAGGACGCCTGCAGACCGGAGAGCCAGTGACTGGAGTTCTGGAACTGCGACTTGTCCCCGCCGAGATTCGCAAACGCGCCCTCGGCCATGTACTTCGTCATCTCCGTGTTGCCCATCTCGATCACGTCCGGCGTGTCATTGCCGGCGATCGTGGCGTCGAACTTCGACAGGTGGTCACTCCACTGCTGGTAGTCGACGTTGACCGTCCAGCCCGGGTGGTCTGCCATGAACTCGCTGTTCGCGGCAGCGACCACGTTGGGCCAGCCGTTCTGAGCGTCAACCTGCAGCCAGACGGTGAGTGTGTTGGTCGAATTGGCCATCGCCGTCGACGCCGTGGCGACGCCGAATGCGAGTGCGAGTACGGCGGATAGCGCCGCGATACTCCGGTACTTCATAGATCCTCCTCTATCCTCGACCCGAGCGTAGCGCCTGTCTCCGGCGTTCCGAAAATGGTCGCATTCGCTGGTCTTAGTGGTTTAGACCATCCATCACTGGTCTAAACCATTAGTGGTCTACACCATTAAGTCGGGACTGTCCCACAGAAGACTGCCGCTGTCAAGAGGGTGGCCGGCAGCCCAATCGCCCTGTGCGGACGCTCCCACCACCAATCGGGTCAGATCCCCTTGTTACATACGGGTGTCGCCCGAGTCCTGCACGCGCGGCGCGAGCTCCAGCTCGGCTCGTGCTTGACGAGACGTGGCTCCGTGGTATACCTTCCTCCGGTGACTGGTCTAGACCATTAGGCCAGTCGGAGAAATCCGAGGCGGGACAGAGAAGAATAGCTATGGCGAGGATCACTTACATCAGGTTGTGCAACGGCACGGTGATGCCTGTCGGGTCCCCTGCGCTGAGGCCGCGATGAGCATGGAGGTCAACGCCCCCGTGCAGCTGCTGGCCGGCGGTCGCGTCGTCACCCCTGGTGGCGTCGCCACCGACGCGTGGATCCATGTGGCAGACGGACGGATCGTTTCGGTCGGTGCCCGTCGGCCCGAGGTGGACGCGCCAGTGATCGACCTCGCCGGCGCCTGGCTTCTGCCGGGATATGTCGACCTGCACGTGCATGGCGGCGGTGGCCACAGCGTCGCCGACTCACCCGAGGCCATGGATGAGGCGGTCGCCTTTCACCACGGCCACGGCACCACCTCAACGCTGGTGTCGCTGATGACCGCGCCCGAGGCTGCCCTGCACGAGCAGCTCCGCTGGGCGGCCTCGCTGGTTGCTCGAGGCCCAAGCTCCCGAGGGTGCGTGCTGGGTTCGCACCTGGAGGGTCCGTTTCTGTCACCCCGCCGCTGCGGAGCCCAGAACGAGGCTCACATAACGGCACCCGACCCGGCGCTGTTGGAGCGGCTGCGCGCGACCGCCGGGGACAGTCTGAGGATGATCACGATCGCCCCGGAACTCGACGGTGCGTTGCCACTGATCACGTCGCTCAGCGAGTCGGGGGTGATTGCTGCGATGGGACACTCCGATGCCAGCTACGAGGAGGCCGTCGCCGGGATCCAGGCCGGCATCAGCCACGCGACACACCTGTTCAACGCGATGCCGCCCCTGCATCACCGCGACCCTGGTGCGGTCGCCGCAGCGCTTGAGGCCGACCTGACCTGCGAACTCATCAACGATGGTCGCCATCTGCACCCGACGATCGTCCGGCTCGTGTTCGAGCTGATCACCTCACCGGTGCTGGTGACCGACGCGATCGACGCAACCGGAATCGGCGACGGCCAGTTCGAGCTCGGCGGCCAGGAGGTTCGCGTACACGACGGCGAGCCGCGACTCGCCGCCACGGGGTCACTCGCCGGCAGCACGCTGACGATGGACCAGGCAGTCGGGCGTGCTGTCGGTGTGAGCGGACTCAGCATCGAGGCAGCCTCGGCCGCCGCGTCGGCGACTCCGGCTCGGGTGCTGGGCCTGGATCGGCAGATAGGATCGATCGCGACCGGGCACCGTGCTGATCTGGTCGTGCTCGACGATCAGCTTCAGGTGACCGCCGTGATGGCCGACGGCAGCTGGAGCGATAGGTCCGTAGCCGGCTCGCCGCACTGATTGGGCTCACCGATGGTCACGCGCGCAGGCACGGCCGCTGTCGTCGCGGTGGACGTCGGCGGCACCCGGATCAAGGCCGCGGTCGTCAGTCAGGCCGGGATCTCCGGACGCGAGCTGATGCGGCCGACGCCAACCGGGGACGGACCCGACGCGGTTGTGACGGAGCTGGTGTCCGTGATCACGGAGCTGATCGCCGATCCAGCGGGCGCGGAGATCGCGGCCGTCGGAGTGGTCGTCCCGGGAGTCGTCGAACGCCGCGTCGGCGGCTGCGGTGGAGCGCCGATATCGCGACCGAAGCGGCCGAGCCGGACTGCTCGGCGCGGCGCTGCTCGCCTGGGAGGCCGCCGGCGAGCACGACCACGGCCGCTGGCGTGCTCAAGATTGGTATAGTCCAATTCATGATGAGTGACCTCGGCCTGCCGGCATCCCCCGGCGGTCGCGCCGCCGGAGAGCTGATGGCAGCGGAGATTGCCGAGCAGCCGGCCGTTCTCGCTCAGCTGCTGGCGGCGCCAGAGGAGGTCGCTGAAGCGGCCCTCCGGATCGCGGCAGCAGGCTCCCGGTTCGTCCTGATCGCCGCGCGCGGCACCAGCGACCACGCCGGCCTCTACGCGAAGTACCTGGCGGAGGTGCAGATGCAGCTGCCGGCGGGACTCGTCTCGCCGTCGGCGTTGACCGTGTACGGAGCCAGGCCGGACATGAGCGATGTGCTGTTCGTGGCGGTGAGCCAGTCAGGGCGCTCACCCGATCTGATCGATTCGGTCACCGCCGCCCGGGAACGCGGTGCGCTGACCCTTGCCGTGACGAACGCGATCGACTCACCGCTGGCGGCCGCCGCCGAGCTGGCCGTCGACGTGCGGGCCGGCGCCGAACGCGCCGTGGCCGCCACAAAGACATACACGGCCGAGCTGCTCTCGCTCTACCTGCTGTTCGCGGGTGAGCAGGCCGCCGACAGCGCGCGGACCCTGCCGCAGGCCGCCGCGCGGACGCTGGCGCTGACCTCGGATGAGGAGTTCGCCCAGATCGCGGCCAGGTTCCGCTTCGCCGAGCGGCTGGTTCTGACGGCGCGGGGTTACTCCTACGCCACGGCGCGTGAGGGGGCGCTGAAGCTGATGGAGACCAGCTATCTGAGCGCGATGGCGTTCTCCGGCGCGGACCTGCTCCACGGCCCGCTGGCGATGATCGATCGCTCGGTCCCGGTGATCGCGATCACGTCGCCGGGACGCGGTGGCACTGCGATGGAGCCCGTCCTCGAGCGGCTCGCTGAGATCGACGCGGATGTGCTGCGCGTGGGCCTGGACGACGGACTGCCGATTGCATCGTCGGGCGTGCCGGAGCAGCTGTACCCGATCCTCGAGATTTTGCCGCTGCAGCGACTGGCCTGGCGGCTCGCGCTCGACCGCGGCATCGATCCTGACCGGCCCCGCGGGCTCTCGAAGGTCACCCAGACACACTGACCCACGGACACACTGACCCACGGACGCACCGACGCACCGACGCCTATCGGCGGCTGCCCGGCCGGGCAGGCGCTCAACCACGCAGATCGCGGCGCTCGATCGAGACCATTCCGATCAGCGTCAGCAGCACTGCGACGGCGGCCAGCACGACCAGGCCGGCGATGCCGACGCCGTGGGCGAGCGGATCGTGGTCGTCGTAGTAGTAGAAGAGCGACAGGTACTTCAGCCACGACAGCGCGCTGACCAGTGGTGCGAAGCTGTTGATCAACCAGCCGGCGATCGCGACCGCTGAGGCGACGCCGACCGAGAACGAGCGCCGGCCCGTGGCGCCGGCCAACGCCACGGCGACAGCGCCGCTGGCCAGACCGTAGAAGGCCATTTGCAGCGCCAGCGCGGCCATGTGAGCAACGCTGATGCCGCCGCCCGCGGCGAGCACTCCGATGATCAGACCGATCCAGGTGGCGAGTGCGATCAGCAGCACGGTCACCCCGATCGCCAGGGCCTTGGAGAGCACCAGCACGGAGCGCCTCAGCGGATATGCGAGCACCAGCGCGAGGATCCGATCCTCCTCTTCGCCGGCGATGGTCGCGCCGGCGCCGGTGATCGCGATCGCCGCCACCACCAGCGGGCCGTAGATCGAACCAACCTCGCTGCGGAACCAGCCGGTGACTGTGCCGTAGTCGGCGCCCCCGAGCATGTTGAGGACGCTCTGGGGCACATCGAGCCGGCCGATCGTGTGGCCCACGGCTGGGAACAGAGCGCCGACGGCGACCATCACGGCGATCAGGCCGGCACCGGCTGCCACCGTCGCCGGCATGCGCTGGCGCAGCGCCAGCATCAGGGTCGGTGTGCTCAACGCCGCCCCCCCGCGCTCACTGCTGTTCCCCCTGGTAATAGCGCAGGAAGATCGACTCGAGGTCGTCATCACGCGGGCGCACGGCGGTGACCTCGTGCGCGGCCGCCGTCTTGATGACCGCATCGGCCGCGCCCTCGAAGCTCACCGTCACGATCCGCCCGTCGGCGACCGCATCGCGAACCGCCGGCAGAGCCCTGAACTCCTCCGCCGCGACCGGTTCCGCAAACTCGAAGTCGATCCGTTTGGTCGCCACCCGTCGCAGGTTCTCGATCGAATCGACCACCACCAACCGCCCCTGGCGAAGGATCGCCAGCCGATCTGTGACGAGTTCCACCTCGGAGAGCGTGTGGGAGGAGAGGAACACGGTCCGGCCCTCGGAGCTGACCTCCTTGAGCAACGTGTGGAAGCTGCGTTGTACGAGCGGGTCGAGACCTGAGATCGGCTCGTCGAGGATGACCAGCTCGGGCTCGTGCATGAATGCCTGTATCAGCCCCAGCTTCTGGCGGTTGCCGGTCGAGAGCTCGCCGACTCGACGGCTCAGGTCGGCGTCGAAGCGCTCGGCCAGCGAGTCGCGAACGCGCGCGTCCACGCCGCCGCGCAACGACCCGAGATAGTCGAGAACCTCTCGGCCCGTGAGTCGTCTGTACAGGGCGAGATCCCCCGGCAGGAAGCCGACGCGACGGTGGATCGCGTGCGACTCCGTGACCGTATCGAGCCCGAGCACCTGCGCCGAACCGGCCGTCGGTTCGATCAATCCGAGCAGCAGCCTGAGCGCGGTCGACTTGCCGGCTCCGTTGGGCCCGAGGAAGCCGAACACCTCGCCCTGACGCACCTCGAGTTCGAGATCGAACAGCCCGTGCCCGCCGCCGTAGTCCTTGGACAGGCCGGCGGTGGAGATCGCCGCTGCGCTTACCATGTTCATGTGAGCTCGGGAACAGTGTCAGGACGAGCGCGGACGCAGATCCCCGGCGGCGTGGTGCACGAACTGCCGGACGACCTGCGCGCCGGGCTGCTTGGCAACCCGACGGCGCTCGCCGCCTGGATCGACATCACACCGCTCGCCCGTAACGAGTTCATCTGCTGGGTCGAGGACGCAAAGAAGCAGGTCACCCGCGAGCGCCGTATCCGCCGAACCCAGGAGGAGTTGGAGGACGGGATGCGGCGTCCCTGCTGCTGGCCGGGCTGCAAACATCGAGAGCGCACCGGCAGTCAGCCGAGCTCGGGGGCCGCGACCTAGAGACGCGCGCGCAGAGCAGCGCGGAGCGGTTCATCGCAGAAAGCAGCGTCGATCGCCGCCGCGGTGATCTCGAGCAGCTCGTGGTCGTCATAGCCGAACTCGTCGGCACAGACGGCGTACTCGCCCGCGAGCGTCGCACCGAAGTAGGGAGGATCGTCGCTTCCGAGCGTCACTCTTATACCCGCCGCGCGCAGGTGCGGCAGCGGGTGCGAGCCGTAGGACGGATAGACGCCGAGCACGACGTTGCTGGTCGGACAGGCGTCAAGCGTGATTCGCCGCTCCGCCAGCTCGTGCACCAAGGTGGGATCCTCGATCGCGCGCACACCGTGATCGATGCGGCTGACCGGCAGCTCCAGTGCCGCGCGGACACTGCGCGGCCCCTCCCATTCGCCCGCGTGAACGCAGCAGCCCAGTCCGGCACCGGCCGCGATCGCGAAGGCCTCAGCGAACTCGGATGGTGGCACCCGCTCGTCGCCGGCCAGCCCGAACCCGACCACGTAGGGATGTGGCCGCTCGGCCGCGTGACGCGCGACCCGCAGGGCCCGGTCGGCTCCGAAGTTCCGAACGGCGGACAACAGTATCCGAGCCTCGATGCCGTGATCACGTCTGGCGTCGTCGATGCCGGCCGCGATCCCGTTCAGATGCTCCTCATCGCTGAGCCCGACGAGCGCTGCGTGATCGGGCGAGGCCAGCAGCTCGGCGTAGATCGCACCTTCGCGCGCGATACCTGACAGGTACTCATAGGTGATGTCGCGATAGTCCTCGGCGGTGCGGATCACGCTCGCCGCGAGGTCATAGGTGCGCAGGAAGTGAAGGAAGTCCGTGTAGTGGAAACGACCGTCGTCGTCGAGCATTCCGCGAGGCATCGTGACCTCGTTGCGCGCTGCGATCCGCGCGATCAACGCCGGCGGCGCGGTCCCTTCGAGGTGAACATGGAGCTCAGCCTTGGGAAGCATCGGTCCAATTGTCCACGGTAGGCTCAGAGGACGATGACTCGCCACGTCTCACCGCGCGAGGTGCTGGCCGGTGTCGAGGGGCTTGCGCTGCTGCGCAACCTCTACGACGGCACCGACGCCGACGCCGCCCAGCGACTCGCTGAGCTGCGCGGGATCCTCGATGACCCGCAGCTGACCGAGGCCGAGGCGACGCCGGAGGTCGGCGCGGCGGCCGGTTACGCGATCTGGTCGGACTCCTACGACGAGCCTGGCAATCCGGTCATCGCACTCGAGCAGGCGACGGTCACCGAACTGCTCGGCGCGGCCCCGCTGGGCCGCGCCCTCGACGCTGCCTGCGGAACCGGCCGCCACTCGCGCACGCTGGTCGACCTCGGTCACCAAGTCTCCGGCATCGACCTGACCCCGGAGATGCTCGAGCGGGCGCGGGCGAACGTGCCGGAGGCGTCGTTCCGCGTGGCCGACCTGCGTGAACTGCCGTTTGCCGACCAGAGCTTCGAGCTCGTCGTCTGCGGACTTGCGATGTCACACCTGCCCGAGCTCGACGGCGCGATCGGCGAGATCGCCCGTGTCCTGACGCCCGGCGGGCGGCTGGTGGTCTCGATCCTGCACCCATTTCAGACGCTGCTGGGCTGGAACGCGCCATTCTCCGGCCCGGACGGCAGCCGCGGTTTCGTGCGCGAGCACCCACACCTGCATGGCGACTACCTCTCAGCGTTCGCCGCCGCCGACTTCAGCGTCCTCAGCTGCGTCGAGCCGACCATCACCGAGCATGAGCTCGGCGCCAAGCGCCGAGCGTTCCGCCGCATCCCCGAGGCGACAGCGGCCGCCTATCTGGGTCTGCCGACGGTGCTCGTCTGGGCGGTCGAGAGGCGAGACTGACAGGTTCGTCGACGTTTGTGTCCCATATCGGCACAAACGTCGACAGACCGCTCAACGAATCGTCTCGAGCACCGGCGGGCTGAAGTCTGGCGGCGAGTCGCCGACCGTGAACGCGGCCTGCAGCGCCGCGGCGCCCCGTTCGAACGACGCCTCGTCGCGCGCGTGCAGGATCGCCAGCGGCCGCGAATCGGAGTGCCCGCCGACAGCCTCGCCGAGCCCAGCGACCTCAGTCAGGCCAACGGCATGGTCGACCGGATCGGTCTCACGGCTGCGACCGCCACCCAGCGCGACGATCGCCACCCCGACGGCGCGCACGTCGATCTCCGTTACCACGCCGGTCTCGTGCGGCTCGACCGCACGCGCGATCGGCGCTGCGGCGAGAAAGCGCTCCGGCGCCTCGAGCAGTGTCGACGGCCCGCCGAGCGCGGCGACGCTCGCCGCGAACACCTCGGCGGCGGCACCGCTCGAGAGTGCCGACGCGGCCGCGGCACGAGCGGCGCCGACGTCGGCCTCGAGGCCGCCGAGCACGAGCAGCTCAGCGCACAGCGCCAGCGTCACCTCTACCAGACGGGGCTCAGGAGTGCCGGAGCCGGTCAGCACATCGATCGCCTCGCGCACCTCGACGGCGTTGCCGGCGGTGCGTCCCAGCACCTGATTCATATCGGTCAGCAGAGCGCTGGCCGGCAGCCCGTTGCCGTGTGCGACCTCGACGATCGCCTGCGCCAGTTCACGCGTCTGGTCGAGCGACGGCAGAAACGCTCCGGAGCCCGCCTTGACATCCATCACCAGCGCATCGAGCCCGGCCGCGAGCTTCTTGGAGAGGATCGAGGCCACGATCAGTGGCAGCGACTCAACCGTGCCGGTCGCGTCGCGGATCGCGTAGAGGCGGCGATCGGCGGGGGCCAGCTGAGCGGTCTGACCGATGATCGCGCAGCCCGTCCGGGCCACCACATCGCGAAACTGCTCGGGCGTCGGCGTGACGTTGTACCCCGGGATCGCCTCGAGCTTGTCGAGGGTGCCGCCGGTGTGACCCAGGCCCCGACCCGAGATCATCGGGACCGCACCGCCGCAGGCCGCGACGATCGGCGCGAGCAGCAGGCTGACCTTGTCGCCGACGCCGCCGGTCGAGTGCTTGTCGAGCACGGGGCGATCGAGATCCCAGCTCAGCACCTCCCCCGAACGCATCATCGCTCCGGTCAGGGCGATTCGCTCCGAGCCGCCCATCCCGCGCAGGAGTATCGCCATCGCCAGCGCCCCGACCTGAGCATCGGTCACGGTGCCGTCGGTGATCCCGGCAACGAGGTCCTCGATCTCCGCGTCCGCGAGCTCGCCGCCGTCGCGCTTGCGACGGATCAACTCGGCGACCAGCATCAGCGTTCCGCCAGGCCGGCGATGAACTCACGCAGCAGTCTGACCAGATCCTTGGCGGCGCGAGCCGCGTCCGCGAGGGTCTGCTCATGGCTGAGCGGCACATCGCCCATGCCCTCGGCAAGGTTGGTGATCGCTGAGATCGCGGCCACCCGCATCCCGCAGTGGCGCGCGACCGTGGTCTCATGCACCGTCGACATGCCGACCGCGTCGCCGCCGAGGATCCTGATCGCACGGATCTCAGCCGGAGTCTCGAACGCAGGCCCGGACCAGCCCGTGTACACGCCCTCCGCAAGCGGTATTCCCAGCTGCGCAGCAGCGGCGCGCAGCTGGGCCAGCAGCTCCGGGTCATAGGCCTTGCCCATCGACGGAAAGCGCGGGCCGATGCTGTCGTCGTTGGGGCCGATCAGAACGTTGGTGCCCATCAGGTTGATGTGGTCGGTGATCGCCATCAGGCTGCCGGGACCGACCTCCGCACGCAGCGAGCCGGCGGCATTGGTCTGGACGAGGATCTCAGCGCCCTGAGCTTTGAGCCACCGCACCGGGGTGCGAATCTCCTCGATCGGGCCGCCCTCGTAGAGGTGGGCACGGCCCTGGAGCACCGCCACCGGGACATCGGCGAGCGTGCCCAGGATGACCTTGCCGGCATGGCCCTCGACGGTCGGGCGGGGGAATCCCGGCAGCTCCTCGTAGCCGATCGTCTGCGGGTTCTCGACCTCATCGGCGACGGCGCCGAGCCCCGACCCGAGGATCACGCCGACGCGTGGCCGCAGGCCGGCGCTCACGGCTCGAGCGCTCCGGAGTCGAACGCGAGCGGCAGCAGTTGGCCGAGCGTCGTCCTCAGAGGCTCGGCCCCGGGGCGTCCGAGATACACCGGCGTGTCGGCGCTCGCGAACTCGGACAGGCGCTGGCGACAGCCACCGCAGGGCGGGCACCGCTCGAGCCTCTCGGCCACGATCGCGACCGCCGTGATCCGGGTCTCGCCGGCGGCGACCATCACGCCGATCGCGGAGGCCTCGGCGCACTGCGTCTCCGAATACGAGGCGTTCTCGACGTTGGCACCGACATGGATGGCACCGCCGGCGCCACGCAGCGCCGCGCCGACGCGAAACTCCGAGTAGGGGACGTGCGCACGGCGCATGACGGCGTCTGCGGCCGCCAGCAGCTCCTGCGGATCGTCAGGCATCGGCGCATCCTAACCACACCCGATGCCGACGGCGACTCGTGTGTAGGATCGCGCGATGCCGCCACAACTGACCGTCGTCGAGCACGCCGTGCTGGCCGACAGGCTCACGGTCCTGCGCGATCGCAACACCTCGTTCCCGGACTTTCGCCACGCGCTGTTCGAATGCTCAGCGATCCTCGCCGTCGAGGCGGCGCGGTCGTTGCGCTTGCGTGACACGGCGATCGAGACTCCGCTCGAGCCGACCCAGGGCGCGCGACTGTCCGAGCAGGTCGTGGTGGTGCCGGTTCTGCGCGCCGGCCTCGGGATGGTGGACGGATTCCTGCGCCTGTTGCCGGACGCGCGCGTCGGCCATCTCGGCATGGCGCGCGACGAGGCCGCGCACACTCCTGTCGACTACTACTCGCGGCTGCCGCCCGGGATGGCCGAGTCACACACCTTTCTGCTGGACCCGATGCTCGCCACCGGTGGCAGCGCCGTCAACGCGCTGCAGCACCTCAAGGACGCGGGCGCCGGCCACCTCGAGCTGGTCTGCCTGGTCTCGGCGCCCGAGGGGATCGAGGCCGTCACGGCCGCGCACCCCGACGTCAGGATCTGGACGGCCGCCGTCGACCGCGGACTCGATCAGAACGCCTACATCCGTCCCGGTCTGGGCGATGCCGGCGACCGCGTGTTCGGCACCCTCTGATCGCCGCTCGGGCAGGCGCCACCGCGCGTCTGGAAACACGGATCTCGGTCAGCTAGGCTCGCGGGTCTGATGAGCCGCCGGCTGGCACACGTGGACCGTGTCGGGGTCGAGGAACGCGCCGCTGAGCTCGGCCGCCGTTCGATCAAGACGACCGCCAAGCAGCAGGGGATCCGCCTGGCCGTATCCGTCCTTGACCTGACGACGCTCGAGGGCTCGGACACCGCCGGCAAGGTGCGCCAGCTGTGCGCCAAGGCGGTCTGTCCGGCCCCGACGATGCCGGAGATCCCGTCGGTGGCCGCCATCTGCGTGTACCCATCGATGGTCGCGGTGGCGAGTGAGGCGCTCGCGGGCACGGGAGTCCACACCGCGTCGGTCGCCACAGGATTCCCCGCCGGACAGGTCTCGCTGGAGGCCAAGCTCCGTGACACCGAGGACGCCGTCGGCGCCGGCGCCGATGAGATCGACATGGTGATCTCGCGTGAGGCGTTCCTCTCCGGCGACGACGTGCGAGTGATGCGCGAGGTCGAGCTGATCAAGGAGGCCTGTGGCGACGCGCATCTGAAGGTGATCCTGGAGACGTCCGAGCTCGGCTCGTACGACCACGTGCGCCACGCCTCGATGCTGGCGATGGAGGCCGGTGCCGACTTCATCAAGACCTCCACAGGCAAGGCTTCGGCGGGTGCGACACCCGGTGTCTGTCTGGTCATGCTCGAGGCGATCCGGGACTTTGGCGAGCGCAGCGGGCGGGTCGTGGGCTTCAAGGCGGCCGGCGGCGTCTCGACCAGCAAGGCGGCGCTGCACCGGTTGGTGATCGTCAAGGAGACGCTCGGCGATGAGTGGCTCACACCCGAGCGCTTCCGCATCGGTGCCTCGTCAGTCCTGAACGACCTGCTGATGCAGTACGCCAGGACCGAGTCGGGCCGCTACGGTCGCAGTGAGGATTTCTCGCGCGAATGACCGTGGAGCCACGCACATCGATCGTCTGGGAGTACGCGCCCGCACCGGAGGCAACCGATCATCTGCGGCTCGCCGAGCGTTACGGGCTGTTCATCGGTGGCAGCTTCTGCGAGCCGGCGGAGGGACCGTACGTCCCGACGATCAATCCGGCGACCGAGGAGCCGATCGCGGAGATCGCCTGGGCGAGCCGACGCGATGTCGAGCGCGCGATCGAGGTCGCGCGGGCTGCGCAGCCCCGCTGGGCTGCGCTACCGGACCGCGAACGTGGCAAGTACCTGTTCCGGATCGCACGGCTGATACAGGAACGGGCACGTGAGTTGGCGGTCGTCGAGACGCTCGATGGCGGCAAGCCGCTGCGCGAATCGCGTGATGTCGACATCCCGCTCGCAGCGGCGCACTTCTTCCACTACGCCGGCTGGGCCGACAAGCTCCGCTACGGGGTGGTCGCGCGCGAGGTCGCGCCGCTCGGGGTCGTCGGCCAGATCGTCCCCTGGAACTTCCCGCTGCTGATGGCCGCCTGGAAGCTCGCGCCGGCATTGGCCTGTGGCAACACGGCGATCCTCAAGCCGGCTGAGACCACACCGCTGACCGCGCTGCTGCTGGCGGAGATCTGCCAGGAGGCGGAGCTGCCGGATGGGGTCGTCTCGATCCTCCCGGGCGACGGCGCCGTCGGCGCCGCGCTCGTCCGCTCGCCCGGACTCGACAAGATCGCCTTCACCGGCTCCACAGCGGTCGGCCGCGACATCCAGACCGCGCTGGCCGGTAAGGGTGTCGAGCTGACACTCGAGCTCGGCGGTAAGTCGGCCAACATCGTGTTCGAGGACGCCGCCCTCGACCAGGCCGTCGAGGGAATCGTCAACGGGATCTTCTTCAACCAGGGGCACGTCTGTTGCGCCGGATCGCGACTTCTGATCCAGGAGAGCGTGATCGACGAGGTGATCGCGAAGCTGTGGGCGCGGATGCAACGGCTACGGATCGGCGATCCGCTCGACAAGAACACCGATGTCGGCGCGATCAACTCGGCCGAGCAGCTCGAGCGGATCGAGACGCTGGTCGCCGCCGGTGAGCAGGAGGGTGCGGTCCGGCGCAGTGTCGCCTGCTCGCTGCCCGAGCACGGCTACTGGTTCGCGCCGACGCTGTTCACCGACGTGTCACCGGCGCACCGGATCGCAGTCGAGGAGATCTTCGGACCGGTCGTCTCGGTGCTGAGCTTCCGGACCCAGGCCGAGGCGATCGAGAAGGCCAACAACTCCCGCTACGGGCTCGCCGCCGGGATCTGGACCGACAAGGGCGCAAAGGCGTTCGAGGTCGCGAGTGCGCTGCGCGCCGGAGTGGTCTGGCAGAACACCTACAACCACTTCGACCCGACGGCCGCGTTCGGCGGTTACAAGGAGTCGGGCTTCGGACGCGAGGGCGGGCCATCGGGCCTGCGTCCGTACCTGCGGGTGGTGCGGTGATGCCGGAACGACTGCCTGTGCGCAAGACCTACAAGCTTTGGATCGGCGGCGCCTTCGTGCGGTCCGAATCCGGGCGCTCGGACATCGTCGGCGAGGTCAACATCCCGCGCGGCTCGCGCAAGGACGTGCGCGACGCGGTCGCCGCAGCGCGGCGTGCCGCGGTGCCGTGGGCGGCAAGGACGGCGTACAACCGCGGCCAGATCCTGTATCGCGCCGCGGAGGCGCTGGAATCGCGTCGTGGGCAGCTGATCGACGCGCTCGGCGATGGCGGGTCGCAGGAGCTCGACGCCACGGTCGACGTGCTTGTCCACTACGCCGGGTGGACCGACAAGCTGCAGCCCGTGCTGGGTGGGATCAACCCGGTCGCCGCGCCGTTCCTGTCGTTCTCCCTGCCGGAGCCGACCGGCGTCGTCGGGATCGTCGCGCCTGAGCAGCCGCCGCTGCTGGGTCTCGTTGCCGAGCTGGCACCGGCGCTGGCCGCGGGAAACACGGTCGTCGCGATCCTGTCGCCGTCGGCGCCACACGCCGGCCTCGACCTCGCCGAGGTGCTGGGCGTCGCCGACATTCCGGGGGGCGTCGTCAACCTGATCTCAGGGCGCCAGGTCGAGCTCGCCCTGGCGCTCGGCGGCCACCGTGAACTGAACGCGATCGTCGACGCCTCCGGCGATGGCGATCTCGGCACCGAACTCGACAGGCTCGCGGCTGAGACGATCAAGCGTGCGAGCCACCCCGGACCCACGTCGTCCTACGAGCAGGCGGTCGAGGACGCGCTCGAGCGCCTCGCAGCGGTGACCGAGCTCAAGACCGCCTGGCATCCGGTCGGCGCGTAGATCCGCCAGGCGCCGACCGGCACCGCGGCGACCGGCTTGGGTGCCTGCCTCTGTCGACATTTGTGCAGATATTCGACACAAACGTCGACAGAGCAGATCCGTGATCAGTCGTTGGTCAACCCAACCATCGATCAACGTTGGTCGACCCAACCATCGATCAACGGGATGCTATGAACGACTCGCCCGGGAGCGCCGGCGCGTCAAGACCGGTGAGCCATTCGAGCACGCTGGCGCCGACGTCCGCGAGCGGGCCGTCGTGGCGGCGGCCGCGATCGCCCTTGAACCGCGCGAGCAGCGGCGCGTACTCTCGCGTGTGGTCGGTGTGGTCGGCGGTCGGGTCGACCCCATGGTCGGCGGTCAGCACGAGCATGTCGTCCTCACGCATGAGGGCGAGCCAACCGGCGACGGCGGTGTCGATCGCGCTCAAAGCGCCCGCGAATCCGGGCACGTCGTGGCGATGGCCGTAGACCTGATCGGTGTCGACCAGGTTGGCGAACACGAATCCGGCATCGAGCGCACGCACCAGCTCATTGATGGCGGCGATCGCCTCCGGGTTGGTCGCACCGGGGTGCGAGACGTCCACGCCGACTCCGGCGAAGAGGTCTCTGATCTTGCCGACGCCGTGCACGGGCACGCCGGCGTCGCCGAGCTCCTCGAGGTAGGAGCGGGCCGGCGGCCTCAGTGAGTAGTCGTGGCGGCCGGTGGTGCGGACGAATGCCCCCGGGCTACCCCTGAACGGGCGGGCGATCACGCGGCCCACCGCGTGATCGCCCGACATCACGGCACGCGCCGCCTCGCAGACCCGGTAGAGCTCCGGCTCGTCGAGCACGTCGTTGTGGGCCGCGATCTGCAGCACCGAGTCGGCCGAGGTGTAGAGGATCAGCTCGCCCGTGCGCAGGTGCTGTTCGCCGAAGTCATCGATCACCTGCGTACCGCTGTAGGGCGCGTTGCAGCAGAAGCGCCGCCCGGTGGCGGCCTCCAGTGCTCGCACCACCGCGTCGGGGAAACCGTTCGGGTAGGTCGGCAGCGGCGCCGCCGGCACGACGCCCATCAGCTCCCAATGGCCCGTGACCGACTCCTTGCCCGGCCCGATCGGCGCCAGGCGCCCGTGCAGGGCCGGCCGCGCAGCGGGCGGGACGCCCTCCAGATCGTCGACCGCCCCCAGCCCCAGCGCCTCCAATGCCGGCAGGCGCAGCCCGCCGGCCAGCTGCGCCACATGCGCGAGCGTGTTGCACGTGGGCGAGTCGCCGTAGGCGGCGGCGTCGGGCAGCGCCCCGACCCCACAGGCGTCGATCACGATCACGAACGCCCGCGACATCCGGCTAGTCGGTCTCCCAGGATCGCGCCACTAGGTGAGGACACCCTCGAGCCTGAGGATTCGCCGCAGGATCGCCAGCGATGATGCGTACGTCGAGTCCATCCCGTAGTAGGAGAGCCCACGCGCGCCGAGTGTTCGCGCCTGCGTGTACGGGGTGTCAGAGGCGTAGTGGATGATGCCGAGGTCAACCGGCAGCTTCGCGAAGTTGACGGCCTCGCCGACCGGGAAGCGGTCGGCGTCGGCGATCTCATAGACCGCGTTGAGGAACGGCCCAGCCTCCATCTCGACGACGGTGAACGCCTCGCGGTAATAGAAGTCGAGGTAGGCCCGGTTCTGCAGGAACGTCGATTTGACCGTGACCGCGCGCTGGTTGTCGAGGCCGTTGCCGAAACGCAGATCGCGGGCGAGGTCATCGACGCTGAAGGCGTTGTCAAGCCAGTAGGTCGAGCGCGAATGCTCGTCGTGCACGACGCTCGAGATCAGCACATCGCCGACGTCGGCGTTGAGCGTCGCGGCCTTGCCGAGCACGTAGACGCCGCGCAGCGAGGTCGTGTCGACGGCGATCTCACGCAGGATGTTGTAGGCGGCGACACCGAGCGGGTAGTCGATGTTGACGATCCGCGCGCGACTCGTCGCCAGCGCCAGCGGATCGACCACACCCAACCGCGGATCCAGCGAGTCGACACTCAGCTGCTCGAGCGCGATCACCTGCGCCGGCACACGCAGCGGCGTCGTGCTGCGGAGGTGCTTGACACCATGTGCAGCCTCGGCCTCACGGCGCTCACGGGCACCCTCCTCACCGCGCTCGGTGAAGTACTGCCGCGCGACGAAGTACAGGAAGTTCTCCCACGAGCCCTCGGTCCGCCCCTCGCGGAAGCGGGTCAGCTCCTCGCGCAGGATGTCGTCGGCGGGCAGCGTCTCAACGAAGCTGACCAGCTCCTGCTCACGCTCCCGCGCCAGCCCGGTGGCGATGTTTACGAGGCTGTGCGTGTTGGACGAGACGAAGTAGAGAGGCCTGTCGCCGCCGCCACTGGCTGGCGTGCCAGTGGCGGCGCTGCCGCGCTCGCCGAGATCGAGCTCGGCACTGCACCGGCGCCCACCAGCGGCGGGTCATGCGCGCATAGCCGGTGTTGGTGCCGCCCAGCATGCGCACGCGGATCGAAAGGTGCAGCTCACGGATCATCGCCAGCCGCGCAGAGAAGGCATCGCCCCAGGCTTCCTGCAGACGCCTCCAGTCATCGACGCTGCCGCTCAGGACGCGGGCGCAGGCCTCGGGGGTCGGCGCCTCCCCCAGCTCCGCGGCGCCGCCGGCCAGGCGGATGCGGATCTTGTTCCACTCGATCTGATACGCGACCAGGGTGGGGACCAGGTCGTCGACATCGGACGCGCTCGCCAGCAGCACGGCGAGCATGCCGTCCGGGCCGACGTACCAGCGCCGGCGACGTGCGGGCGCCTCGGCCTCCGCCCAGCCGGTGAGTTCAAGGCCGCCGGCGAGCAGCGCCTCATCGGACTGGCCCATGACGACCAGGCGTGCGCCCGCGATCGCCTCCGGAAGGCGGCTGACCGCGTAGAGGAAGGCGCCGAGGTCGAGCTCCTCGCTGCCGGCCAGGGGATGCAGGCTCGAGCCCATCGCGCGGTGAGAGGGCTCGAGCACGCGCAGCCCCGTCTCACCGCTCGAGCGCAGCAGTGTCGAGTACGTGCGCTGGTAGAGCTCGACCTCGTCACTGAGGCGTTCGCCGGTATCGGTCAGGCTGGTGATCGAGAGGCGGGCAACTGGCATATCGGTGCGATTACTCCTTGATGTAGGGGATTCCCGACGCGGCGGGCGGGCGGGAGCGCCCGATCAGACCTGCGACCGCGACCAGCGTGAGCACGTACGGCAGTGCCTGGAACAGGGTGCCAAGCGTCGATGAGAAGGTCTGCAACCGGTACGCCAGCGCACTCGAGAAGCCGAACAGGATCGTAGCCGCCAACGCTCCGAACGGATTCCACTTGCCGAAGATCACGGCGGCCAGTGCGATGAAGCCGCGACCATTGGTCATGTCGAAGTTGAACGAGCCGTCGAACCCGTCGGACAGGTACACGCCGCCCAGCGCGGCGAGCGCGCCCGAGATGATCACGGCCACGTAGCGCGTGGCGATGACGTTGAGGCCGACCGTCGACGCCGCGAGCGGCTGCTCGCCGATCGAGCGCAACCGCAGTCCCGCGCGCGTGCGGAACAGGATCCACCAGACGACCGGCACCAGCAGCAGCCCGACCCAGGTCAGGAGATTCGCGTCGCCGATCGCGTCGCCCAGGAAGGTGACGTTCTTGATCACCGGCAGGTTGACGTTGGGCACCTGCGGGACCGTGCCCGGCGTGCCGTTGTTGCCGTAGTGCGCGATGAAGAAGTAGCCGGTGACGCCGACGGCCAACAGGTTGATGCCGGTGCCGGAGACGACCTGGTTGGCAAGCAGATGGATCGAGAAGTAGGCGTGCACGAGCCCGAGCACGCGCACCGGAGGCCATGCCGATCACGATCCCGAGCTCCCAGCTGCCGGTGATGTCGGCGCCGAAGATGCCGAAGTAACAGCCCATCAGCATCATGCCCTCGAGCCCGATGTTGACCACGCCGGAGCGCTCGGAGACGATCCCCCCGAGCGCGGCGAAGATCAGCGGCGTCGTGAACGTCAGCCCGGAGGCGATCACGCGCCGACCAGGTGAACACCTCGCGCACGTTGGCGGAGGACTGGTTGGTCATCGCGAGCGCCAGCGGGATCGCGATCAGTCCGACGCCGATCGTCGACGCCACCCAGCCGCCGGTGCTTGGGGTCCACACACCGACGAGCCCCGAACAGCGCGGCCGTGATGCCCAGCACGATCGACGGCACCGGCGTGCGGGCCATTATCGGTGGGAGCGTCAGGATCCAGGCGATCGCCGCCACCACGACGGCGACGATGCCGACCCGCTTGATCAGCTCGGAACTCGCCCGGGTCCATCGCCGACGTCGGAGTCGACGGTCGTCATCGTCCCGGCTCCGGTCGCAGCGCCTCGGCGGCATCGAGCGCCGGGTCGTCGGGCTCAGCGCGTCGCCGAGGTCGGCTCCGGGTCTGCCCAGGCCGAGCCTGCGCGGCAGCCCGAGCAGCCTGATCGCGATCAGATCGGTCGAGACCAGCAGCACGACCAGACCCTCGATGATCAGTGTGAGCTGCGGTGCCAGCTCGGGATTGATCGAGGTGAGATTGAGGTTGTCAGCGGCGGTCCCGGTGCTGAGCGCGCCGAACAGCAGCGCCGCGAAGACCGTGCCAATGGCGGTGTTGCGGCCGAGCAGCGCCACCGCGATGCCGAGGAAGCCCACCTGCGAAGTCTGGATATCAGCGCTCGAAACCTGAAACTGCCAGCCCAGCACATCGACCGAGGCCGCCAGCCCGGCGAAGGCCCCGCAGATCGCCATCGTCAGGATGTAGTTGCGGGCGACGCTGATTCCGGCGCCGCGGGCCGCGTCCGGGTTGTGCCCGACGGCGCGCACCTCGTACCCGAGCGTCGAACGGTGCATGATCGCCCAGAACACAACCGCGGCGGCGAGGCCGATGAAGATCCCGATGTCGAGTCCCTGCAGCTCGGGGTTGCCCCAGATCACCGGCAGATGCATGTTGTCGGCGATCGTGTTGGAGACCGGGTTCCCGAGCGCGTGTCTTGCCCTGCAGCGGGCCGCCCTGCTGGAACAGATAGACCGCGATCCAGATCGCGATCCAGTTGAGCATGATCGTGGAGATCACCTCGTGAGTGCCGACGGCCGCCTTCAGCCAACCGGCGATTCCCGCCCAGGCTGCGCCGATCAACGCCGCAAGCAGGATCGAGACGATGATGTGGAGCACCGGGTTCATGCCGTTGAACGAGGTCGCGACCCAGACGGCGACAACCGCTCCGACCGTGTACTGGCCCTGGGCGCCGATGTTGAACAGGCCGACCCTGAACGCGAACGCCACCGAGAGTCCGGTCAGGATCAGCGGTGCGGTCGCCACCAACGTCAACTGCAGGTTCTGCGCGGCCAGCATCCGGGCCGGACCGGTGACCCACGGGAACAGCCAGTTGAGCCCGGTGCCGTTGAAGATCGCGCCGTAGGTCGTGAACGGGTTGCTACCCGTCAGGAACATCACGAGTCCGGCGACGACGAAGGCGATGACGACCGTCGTCAACGGGATCAGCAGGCCGCGGCCGGTGCGCGCGAGGCGTGTGCGCAGCCTCATGCCGCCGCCACCGCACCGCCCGTCATCGCGATGCCGAGCTCTTCGTCGGTTGCATCGGGTGGGAACTCCGCGACGATCGCCCCTTCATAGATGACGAGGATGCGATCCGCAAGCGATCGACCTCCTCGGACTCGAGCGAGACCAGCAGCACCGCTTTGCCGGCGTCTCGCTGCTCGATCAACTGGCTGTGGACGAACTCGATCGCGCCGACGTCGAGGCCCCGGGTCGGCTGATGCGCCACCAGCAGCTTCGGGTCGGAGTCGATCTCGCGAGCGATGCAGAGCTTCTGCTGGTTGCCTCCGGAGAGCGCAGAGGCGGGCGTCGCCGGCCCACCGCCGCGCACGTCAAACGCCTTCAGCAGGCGCCTGGCCAGTGCGCTGAAGGCCTGCAGGTTCAGCCATCCGAGGCGGCTGAGCGGAGACTGGCGGTAACGGCGCAGCGCGAGGTTCTCAGCCAGCGTGAAGGGCAGCACAAGGCCGACGCGGTGACGATCCTCGGCGATGTGAGCGACCCCCGCAGTCGCCTGCGGCACGGACGCCGCGCCCTCCGATCTCAACGCCGTCCAGCTCGATTCGCCCACTCGTCGGCGTGCGGATCCCGGTGATCGCCTGAACGAGCTCGGTCTGGCCATTGCCGTCGACGCCGGCGAGCGCGACGATCTCGCCGCTGCGAACCGTCAGGCTGGCGCCGCGAACCGCCTCGAGACCGCGATCGTCGAGCGCGTGGAGATCCTCGACCGTGAGCATCGGGCCCTGCGGCTGGGCGGGCTCCTTTTCCACGCGGAAGATGACATCGCGCCCGACCACCATGCGCGCCAGCGACTGCTCGGTCGCGCCGGCGCGCGGGACCGTTCCCATCGAGAGGCCGCGGCGCAGGACTGTGACGCGGTCGGCGATCTCCAGCACCTCGTTGAGCTTGTGGGAGATGAAGACGATCGAGGTGCCGTCCTGCTTGAGGCGGCGCAGCACCCCCATCAGTTCGGAGATCTCCTGCGCAGTCAGAACGGCGGTGGGTTCATCGAGCACGAGGATGCGGGCGTTGCGGTAGAGAGCGCGGAGGATCTCGACGCGCTGCTGCATGCCGACGGTCACGTCCTCGATGCGAGCGTCCGGGTCCACCGCGAGTCCATAGCGGTCGGAGAGCTCGCGAACGCGCGCGCGGGCGGTGCGACGATCGAGCACACCCAGCGGCCGCTCGGGACCGCTCCTGACCGGCTCGTTGCCGAGCACGATGTTCTCGGTGACGGTCATCACGGGAATGAACATGAAGTGCTGGTGCACCATGCCGATCCCGAGACCGATCGCGTCGTTCGGAGAGTTGATCCTGACGGGAACGCCGTCCACCCGGATCTCGCCGGAGGTAGGGCTGTAGAGCCCGTAGAGGACCGACATCAATGTTGACTTGCCGGCGCCGTTCTCTCCGAGCAGCGCGTGGACCTCACCGAGACGGAGGTCGAAGTCGACCCGGTCGTTGGCGACGACCGGGCCGAACTTCTTGGTGATCTCCCTCAGTTCGAGAACTGGGGGCCTATCCGTCACAGCGATTCGTCACTGACTTTTCGGATTGCTCCTCAGGACTGCTTCTTGAGCGTCGCCGGGATCATGATCTTGCCGGCCTTGATCTGAGCAAGGATCTTGTTGATCTTGCCCGCGTACGGCTTGGCGACCGAGTCGAGCGTGCCGTAACCGGTGCCGTTGTTCTTGACCGAGTAGACCAGGTCTCCACCGGCATCGAAATGGCCGTGGAGCAACGAGGCTGCTGCCTGCTCGACCGCGACGTCGACCTTCTTGAGCGCGGAGGTCAGGATGTAACTGCCCAGGTAACCCTGATCAGCGTCCACACCGATCCCGTAGACATGCTTCTGCTTCGCCGCCTGCAGCGCACCGAGGCCGCAGCCGCCCGCCACCTGGAAGACGATCTTGCTTCCCTGGGCGATCTGGTTGTTGGCGATGGTCTCGCAGTCGGCCTGATCCGCGAAGTTGTTCGAGAACTGGTTCAGGAACTTCAGGCTTCGGGTCAGCGGCCTTGCCGCCCGCCTGGAAGCCCGCGATGTAGCTCGTCACCGACGGGATGTCCTGCCCGCCGACGCTCGAGACGGTCGTCCAACCCTTCGCCTTCGAGATCAGGCCGGAGAGGTAACCGACCAGGTACCCGGACTGCTGTGACAGGAACGTCAGGCCCTCGACGTTCTTCGGCTTGCCCTTGATCGCGGAAGCGGGCGTGTCGATGATCGCGAACTTGGTGTGCGGGAACTGCTTGGCGACCTGACCCAGCGCGTCGATGAAGTCGAAACCGACCGCGACGACGAGGTTGTCGCCGGCCTCAGCCTCACGCTCGAGATACGGGACATAGTTGGCGCTCGACTGGGCCTGAAGAACCTGGCCCTTGACGCCGAGCTTCTGCTCGGCTTCCAGCATGCCCTCATAGGCGAGGTGGTTGAAGCCATGGTCGTTGAGACCGCCGGTGTCGGCGACGACACCCAGCGTGAAAGATGAAGCCTTGCTGTGCGACATCCGCGCCGTGGCGCCGGCGGTCGCGAAGACCGCCAGCTGACAGCGCCGCGACGATCGCGGCGACGCCGGACAACTTCAGAATTACCTTCACTACAGCCCTCCTTTGGCAACTTTGAAGAGCCGCACCCTACCCGGCCCGGTGTCGGGTGTCCATGGCCCGACAGCGGCAACCCTCCCAGATTGCGGCCAAGCCTCTCACAAACCACAGAGGCCTAACCGAAAATCCATCTGGGGCCCCTCGCGTCGTTGAAAACGGGTTTCACGACCTGGCGTTGGTTGCCGCGTTGAGCGCCGGAATCACATGGTCGCCGTAGGCCGCCAGGGTTTCGTCGCGGCTGTCATGCTGCAGGTACAGGGCGAACTGATCGACGCCCAGCTCGCGGAGCGCTTCGAGCCGGGCGACCTGGCTGGCCACGTCGCCGATCAGGCAGAAGCGGTCGACGATCTCGTCGGGCACGAAGCTCGGTGTGGGTGTTTCCGGCGCGACCGTGCTCGTTGTAGTCGTAGCCGGTGCGGCCGGAGATGTAATCGGTCAGGGCCTGCGGAACCGCGCCCTCGCTTCCGTAACGCTTGACGATGTCAGCGACGTGGTTCCCGACCATGCCACCGAACCAGCGGCACTGATCGCGGGCGTGCGCGAGCTGTGCCTGCGACCCGTCGGTGACGTAGGCGGGAGCGGCGACACAGAAGCGGATGGCGGCCGGATCGCGACCGGCGGCCGCGGCCGCGTCACGCACGAATCCGATCATCCAGCGCGCTATCTCGATGTCTCCGAGCTGCAGGATGAAGCCGTCGCCGACCTCACCCGCGGCCGGTCAGCGCCAATGGCCCGTATGCGGCCACCCAGACCTCGAGCCTCGAGGTCCGCGCCCACGGGAAGCGAAGCTCCGCACCGTTGATCGTGACCGGCCGGCAGTTTGCCAGCTCCCGAATCACATGTGTTGCCTCGCGCATCTGCCTGACCGTCGACGGCTTGCCGTTGAGCACGCGCACGGCCGAGTCGCCGCGCCCGATGCCGCAGACGGTGCGGTTGCCGTACATCTCGTTGAGCGTCGCGAACACGCTCGCGGTCACGGTCCAGTCGCGGGTGGCGGGGTTGGTCACGAACGGCCCGACCTTGATGCGCCTGGTCTCGGCGAGGATCTGACTGTGGAGCACGTACGGCTCCATCCACAGCAGATGCGAATCGAATGTCCAGACGTGGCTGAAGCCGTACTCCTCTGCTCGTTTCGCGAACGCGACCAGCCGCGCCGGCGGCGGGTCAGCCTGAAGAACCAAGTCCGAAGTCCATGATGCCGTCGCTCAGATCAGGTACTGGGAGAGGCCGCGTTTGAGATATTGCCCGTGGCCGGGGTGCCCGACATAGCCGCTCTCATCGACGATCACCGTCCCACGGGACAGGACGACGTCTACATGCCCGTCGATCTCATACCCCTCGTATGCCGAGTAGTCCATGTTCATGTGGTGGGTCTTGCCGACTCCGATCGAGGTGTGTCCGTTGGGGTCATAGATGACGATGTCCGCGTCGGCCCCCGGAGCGATCACACCCTTGCGCCCATAGAGACCGAACATCCGGGCCGGCGTTGTCGAGGTCAGCTCCACAAACCGCTCGAGCGTGATCTGACCGCTGAGCACGCCCTGGTACATCAGGTCCATCCGGTGCTCGATCGAGCCGATGCCGTTGGGGATCTTCGAGAAGTCGCCGCGGCCCATCTCCTTCTGCTCCTTCATGCAGAACGGGCAGTGGTCGGTGGAGACCATCTGGATGTCATTGGTGCGCAGGCTCTGCCAGAGGTGATGCTGGTGGCCCTCATGGTGAGAGCGCAGCGGCGTCGAGCAGACCCATTTGGCTCCCTCCAGCTCGCCCCACTCGGCCGACTGTGCGGCCAGCTGCTCCTCCAGTGAGAGATACAGGTACTGCGGGCAGGTCTCGCCGAAGACGTTGGCTCCGCGGTCGCGCGCGGCGGCGATCTGCTCCACCGCCTGCTTGGCGGATACGTGCACGACGTACAGCGGTGCGCCGGCGATGTCGGCGATCATGATCGCCCGGTGGGTCGCCTCCTCCTCAGCCTGCCACGGCCTGGTGATGCCGTGGTAGTAGGGCGTGGTGTGATCGGCCGCCAGCGCCTGTGCGACGAGCACGTCGATCACGGCGCCGTTCTCGGCGTGCATCATCATCAGCGAGCCGTTCTCCGAGCCGCGCTGGAACGCGCGCAGGATCTGGCCGTCATCGGACAGGAACACGCCCTTGTAGGCCATGAACAGCTTGAAGCTGGTGACGCCCTCGGCGACCAGCTCATCCATCGCGCTCAGTGACTCGTCCTGAACGTCGGACAGGATCTGGTGAAAGCCGTAGTCGATGGCGCAGTTGCCGCCGGCCTTCTCGTGCCACAGCGCGTACTGGTCCATCACGTTCTCACCGGCGTACTGGACGACGAAGTCGATGATCGTCGTGGTGCCGCCCCAGGCCGCCGCGCGGGTCCCCGTCTCAAACGTGTCAGAGGCCTGGGTTCCCCCGAACGGCATCTCCATGTGGGTGTGGGCGTCGATGCCGCCCGGGAACAGATACCTGCCACTGGCATCGATCGACGTGTCGGCGCTGACCGGCCCGAGCGGCTCGGTGCCGGGAGCGATCAGCGCGACTATCCGCTCGCCGTCGATCAGCACGTCGGCGGCGGTCCTGCCGGTTGCGCTGATGACCGTGCCGCCCTTGATCAGGACCGTGCTCATGGCGCCGCGATCCCCGTGTAGGAGTCGGGACGGCGGTCGCGGTAGAACTGCCAGTCGTCGCGCATCTGCTGAACGAGGTCCATGTCGAGGTCACGGACGAGCAGCTCCTCATGCTCGGATGAACCGAGCGCACCGACGTAGTTGCCGCGCGGATCGACGACCTGTGAGGTGCCGTAGAAGTCGACCGCGTCCTCGCCGTACTCGTTGTCCTCACGGCCGACGCGATTGGGGGCGAGCACGAAGTAGCCGTTGGCAACCGCGGCGGCCGGCTGCTCGATCTCCCACAGCCGGTTGGACAACCCCGGCTTGGTCGCGTTCGGGTTGAACACCATGTGGGCTCCGTTCAAACCGAGCTCACGCCAGCCTTCGGGAAAGTGGCGGTCGTAACAGATGTACATCCCGACCCTGCCCACGGCGGTGTTGAACACCGGGTAGCCGAGGTTGCCGGGACGGAAGTAGAACTTCTCCCAGAATTTGTCCAGGTGCGGCAGGTGGTGCTTGCGGTACATGCCGAGCACCGTCCCGTCAGCGTCCACCAGCACCGCGGTGTTGTAGTAGACGCCCGTGTCCGCTTCCTCGTAGATCGGCAGCACCATCACCATCTCGAGCTCGCGCGCGAGCGCCGCGAAGCGCTGCACCACCGGGCCGTCGGCCGGCTCGGCATAGCGGTAGTACTTCTTGTCCTGTGTGATCCCGAAGTACGGGCCGTAGAAGAGCTCCTGAAAGCAGACCACCTGCGCGCCCTGTGACGACGCCTCGCGCGCGAAGGCCTCGTGCCGGTCCAGCATCGAGGCCTGGTCACCGGTCCACGTCGTCTGTGTGATCGCCGCTCTGACAGTGCTCGCCATTGACACTCCTCGTTCAGGTCCGGATCCGCAACCTATGGTCTCGACGGCCCGGTTTGGATAAATCATCGCCGCTCGAGTACCCGGTCGACATGCAGATCATCGCCGGCCGGCAGCCGGTCCGATGCGGTCGGGCCAGGGCGGCATGGCTCCGGCCGTTCTCACACAGCGACCGGCGGCCTCGATCGCGAGCTGGGGTCCGCCCACCAGATAGCCGGCCGCGAGCGCGTCGCCGGCACCGGTCGCGTCGAGTACGTCCACCGACGCCGAGACCATGTGGCCTTCCGGGAAGATCGCGCCGCGAGCGCCGAGCTTGATCACCCAGCCGGCGTCGAGTCCAGGAACAGCGTCACGCTCCGCCTCGTTGGCGAATATCAGCTCGGGGCGCAGCTGGCGGACGCGCTCGGTGAAGCGCTCGACACCGAGCAGCTCGATGTCATGGGCGGAGGCGAGGTCGAGCGTGACCCGGCGAGCCAGTCGCGCGGCGGCGATCGCCGCCTGCGCGGCTGGCTCGCGCAGCAGGCAGTACCCGGACACGTGCAGGACATCGGCCCTCCGGACCCACTCGGGATCCAATGTCTCCGGTGCAAGCAGACCCGCGACGCCGGGATCGGTCAGCATCGTCCGGGCGCCGTCGAGCTCCCGCGTGGACACGACCACGCCCCCGGCCCCATCGATCACCGGGCCGCTGACCTCCACGCTGTGGCGTGCGAGATCAGCAGCGGCGATCTCGCACGACGGATCGGTCCCACGCGCACAGATCAGACGTGCTCTGGCTCCGAGCGCGCTGGCCCAGGCGGCGACGTTCGCAGCCTGGCCGCCGGCCGCGAGCCGGATCGTCGCCGGCGTATCTCCGTCGGCGGCGACAGGCGCCAGCGGCATCACGACCACATCGAGGTTGAGATCGCCGATCGTGCAGATCAGCGGTGGGCCACACGACGCGTTCTCATCGCTCATGTATGGATGATCGCGGTCCGGGCGGTCCGACGCTCGACTGGGTACGGTTGGCTGTCGATGGAGTCGCCTTCCGGACCCGTGGTCGTCTCCGAGCGTGTCGCAACCGCCCTGGGCAACGGCGACCCCGTGGTCGCCCTGGAGTCGACGATCATCACGCACGGGCTGCCGCACCCGCAGAACGTGGAGGCTGCGGTCGAGTTCGAACGCACGGTCGCGGAGAGCGGCGCGGTGCCGGCGACGATCGCTGTGATCGACGGAGTCGCGTGGATCGGCGCGGAGCACGAGCAGATCGAACGGCTGGCCGCGGACGGCTCGGCGCTGAAGTTGAGCGCGCGGGATCTGCCCGTGGCGCTCGCCCGCGGGCTGAGCGGCGGCACGACCGTCGCCGCAACCTCCCTGCTGGCCTCGCGCGCGGGCATCCGCGTGTTCGCGACCGGCGGCATCGGCGGGGTTCATCGCGATGCCAGCGAGACCTTCGACGAGTCCGCCGACCTTGGCGTCCTTGCGACCTGTCCGATCACCGTCGTCTCCGCCGGCGTGAAGTCGATCCTCGACATCCGCGCGACGCTTGAGCGGCTCGAGAGTCTGAGCGTGACGGTGCTCGTCTTCGGGGCCGATCGCTTCCCCGCCTTCTGGCTCGCGGACAGCGGCATCCCCGCCGACTTCTCGGTCTCGAGCGCGGCCGAGGTTGCCGCGATCATGCGTGCCGCCGACCAGCTCGGGCGCCCCGGTGGAATCCTCGTCGCCAATCCGCTGCCGGCGTCCGTCGAGCTCGATCGCGCAACCCACGACCGCCTGCTGGCGCAGGCACTTGATGCCGCGGATGACGCCGGCGCCCGGGGAAAGGAGATCACCCCGTTCCTGCTCGACTTCATCCACTCCCACACGGATGGCACAAGCGTCGATGTCAACCTTGAGATCGTGCGCGGGAACTGTCGCCTCGGCGCCGAGATCGCAGGTGCCTATGTCGCGTCGCCCGCCAGCTTTGTCAACTGATTTAGTGGAGTTTCGAGGGTCCTGCGTATGATTGCCGTGTGGCTGTGACCGACCGGGCATCCGCCATCCGGGATTCGATCCTCGACACGATCGGGAACACCCCGCTCGTACGGCTGTCGCGGATCGGCGCTGGGCTCGTTCCCCAGCTGGTCGCCAAGGTCGAGTACTTCAACCCGGGCGGGTCGATCAAGGACCGCGTCGCCGTCGCACTGATCGAGGCGGCCGAACGCGACGGCAAGCTGAAGCCGGGTGGCACGATCGTGGAGCCGACCTCGGGCAACACCGGCACCGGCCTTGCGATCGCGGGGATCCTGAAGGGCTACCGCGTGGTCGCGGTGATGCCGGACAAGATGTCCCAGGAGAAGATCGACCTGCTGCGCGCGTACGGCGCCGACGTCGTGATGGCGCCGACGGACGTGCCGCCGGATTCCCCACAGTCCTATTACCGCGTGGCGGACCGACTCACGGCCGAGATTCCCGGCGCGTTCCAGCCGAACCAGTACGTGAACCCGGCCAACCCGGAGGCCCACTACCGAACGACCGGGCCGGAGCTCTGGACACAGACCGAGGGGCGGATAACCCATCTCGTGGTCGGCGTCGGCACCGGCGGCACGGTCTCGGGCACGGTGCGCTATCTGCGTGAGCAGAAGCCGGAGCTGGTCGTGATCGGGGCCGACCCGGTGGGTTCGATCTACTCGGCCGGCGATGACAACGTGCGCCCGTATCTGATCGAGGGTGTCGGCGAGGACTTCTGGCCGCCCAACTTCGATCGCTCGACAGTTGATCGGTTCATCACGGTCTCGGACCGCGATGCGTTCCTGACGACGCGTCGGCTGGCCCGCACCGAGGGGATCCTCACCGGTGGCTCCGGCGGCATGGCCGTACACGCGGCGCTGCAGGTCGCTGGTGATATCCAGGATCCGGCCGCGCTCGTGATCGTGATCCTCCCCGACGGAGGACGCGCCTACCTGTCGAAGGTCTACTCCGACGACTGGATGCGGCAGTACGGCCTGCTCGAGCCCGCGGGGTCACTGAGTGTCGGCGATGTTCTGTCGCGCAAGCGGCTCGCCGGTGAGACCCCCACGCTCGTGAGCGTCCAGTCGGACTATCTGGTGCGCGATGCCGTTGCGCTGCTGCATGAGCACCGCGTCTCCCAGCTTCCGGTCGTCGACGCCAACGATCAATTGAGTGTGATCGGCGCTGTGAGCGAACGCGGGATGCTCAAACACGCGGCCAGCGATCCGGCACTGCTGGGCGAGTCGATCTCGAGCGTCATCGAGCCGCCGTTCCCCTCGGTCTCGGTCGAGGACCCGGCGCGTGACGCGATCGACCTGCTTGTCGGCGAGCAGCAGGCGCTGCTGGTGACGCGTGCGGGCAGCCCCGAGGGCGTGGTCACGCGCACCGACCTGCTCGAGGCGCTGGTCTCTTGACCCAGGCCGAGTCGGGCGGGGACAGGGCGGGTGCTACGGCCGGCCCCGCGGCCACGAGCGGCGCTCCGGCCACGGGCGGCGCGCCGGCCACGAGCCGGGATCAGCTCGCGTTCGGCACCCGGGCCGTGCACGCCGGGCTGACGCCCGACCCGACGTTCAGGTCCGTGATCCCCGCGATCCACCAGACCTCGACCTATGCACAGGCGGCGCCGGGCGCCTTCATCGATGACTACGACTACTCACGCTCTGCAAACCCGACACGCTTCGCGCTCGAGAACGCGCTCGGCGAACTCGAGGGCGGCCGGGCGGTCGCCTTCTCGTCCGGCCTCGCTGCCGAGCACGGCCTGATCAGCGTCGTGTGCTCCGCAGGCGATCACATCGTCCTGCCGGCCGACCTCTACGGCGGCAGCTTTCGCCTCGTCGACAAGGTGCTGGCGCACTGGGGGCTTGAATACACGCTGGTCGATCAGACCGACGCTGCCGCGCTGACCGCCGCGATCAGGCCTGAGACGAAGCTGATCTGGGTCGAGACGCCCACGAACCCTCGTCTGGACGTTGTCGAGATCGCCGCGATCGTGCGGGCGGCCGCCGGCGCCGAACAGCGGCCGCTGGTCGCCGTCGACAACACCTTCGCGACCCCGGTCAACCAGCGGCCGCTCGAGCTCGGGGCGAACTTCGTCGTGCATTCGACGACCAAGTACCTGGGGGGACACTCAGATGTGGTCGGCGGGGTCGTCGTCACCGCCTCCGACGCCTGGTACGAGCGCCTGCGTTTCATCCAGAACTCCGTCGGCGCAGTCCCCGGGCCGTTCGATTGCTTCCTCGTGCATCGTGGTATCCGCACACTGCACCTGCGGATGGCCGCGCACGCGGCCTCCGCCGCGGCCGTCGTCGACTTCCTGCGCTCGGTGCCGGAGGCGCAGGACATCCGCTGGCCCGGCTTCTCGGGAATGGTGTCCTTCCGTCACCCACGGGCGGCGGCGATCGCCACGCGTACGCGCCTCTTCACGCTGGCCGAGTCGCTCGGCGGCGTCGAGTCCCTGATCGAGCTGCCACAGGCGATGACCCACCAGTCGGTCGAGGGTTCCGCAGCCGCAGTGCCGCCCGACCTCGTGCGGCTGAGCTGCGGCGTCGAGGATCCCGCCGATCTGGTCGCGGATCTGCGCCAGGCAATCGGCTGAGTAGAGCGGATCAGCGCCAGGCAATCGGCTGAGCAGCGCGGATCAGCGCCACGATACCTCCGGTCAGGCCTCGTCCGCCCCCTGCTCTCCCGGATCGATCAGGTCCGTTGGGGAGAGGATGAACACCTCGCACATGATGTCGGGGGCCTGCTGATTGCCGCTCATGAACCCGATCACTCGGCGTCCGGTCGCATCCTCGATCACCGACTCGAAGCGGTCGCGCATCACGTCCTGGAACTCCATCCGCTGGCTGATGACCGCCACCCCGCGGCCGGCCTCGAGCAATGTCTGTTCAACCGGCGAGAAGCCGCCGCGCAGCACGCAGACCACAAGATCGTCCTGGTAGTAGGACTTCGCGCGTGTCGGCCCACGACCGTAGAACTCCTTGAAGAGTCCCACGAGGCCGTCGGAGATCGCCGTCAGGACGTCGCCGTGGCTTTTGGGCGTGAGGTGGGCGTCTGCAGGATTCAAAGCGTGATCTGACTCGCTCGCTGGAATCGTACCTGCGTGGTGCCGCTATGGTGGCCATATCGTTCGTCGGGTTCTCGCCCTTCTGCCTCGCGCGCGACCCGCGATCCGGAGGACGAGAGAGAAGGCGGGATGCCCGCCCCGGAGAAGGCCCCACTCAACGGCGATGCGCTGCTGAGCGCCGTCACCGGTGCGATGGTCGCGCTGCATGAGCAGTACTACCACCGCGAGCCGGTCACGGCAAAGACGCTACTGCTCGGCGAGGATCTGCTGGCGTGCGTCCTCGGCGGTGTCTACACCGATGTCGAGAAGACGATGATCGAGATCCAGCGCGCCACGATCGTGCAGCAAACCCGCAATGCGTTTCAGAATGCGATGCAGAACAAATTCATCGACGTGGTGGAGCGGCTCTCCGGCCGCAAGGTACTCGCGTTCATCTCCAACCACCACGTCGGTCCCGACATTGAGATCGAACTGTTCATACTCGCTCCTCGACCAACGCCAGCACGGAACCTCGACTGACCTCCAACGACCGCACGCTCATACTCCTTGAGGACGTACTCGAAGATCACCGCGCTGCATTCTTCCCCGGCAGCCCGCGTCCACACGCTGGGCAGGCGCGGTTCATCACAGGGTCATCCAGCCGCTCGTTGGCGAGCTCGAAGTAGATGCGGTGGCGGTCACGACCGAATACGCGCAGGACGTGCCCGCATTCACAGCGATACTCGCCGGCCGGGCCGGCGACCTGCTCAGCCCTGCCGGCCGCCTCGTGGGTCGTGTGCATCTGCAGCGTTGCGGTGGCCATTGCCGACCGCCTCTCTGCCCTTCTGACGGTAGGTGTCACTCGGAAGCGAGAAGAGCAGAGCCCTCAGAGCGCACGTTTGACGCTAGCATATTTCCGACCTCTCCACTCGGATTTACCGGAGGGCGTGGTAAGGTGAAGGAGTCCATCGCGCTTCCCCCAGGGGGTTAGCGATCGTGTGTTCTCCCGGTCCTTTCGACCTCTCTGCCCGGTGAGCATCCTGCCTGAGAGGCATGTGAGGAGCGGCGATGGACGCTGCGAGCGCACCGCTTGCACGACGACCGCGGCATCTGTCGGCGGCACGTACAGGCTCAGGACGCAAACTCTGGCCGCCGCACGACGGCCGCGAGGCATCGACGGATTCCTCGCTACGGATCGCGATGCTCGCGCCACCATGGATCTCCGTCCCGTCACCTGGATACGGCGGGGTGGAGTCGGTCGTGAGCACATTGACGGAGGCTCTGGTCGGCAGAGGGCATGACGTGACGCTGTTCTGCGCTCCTGGCTCGACCTCGCAGGCGAGTGTCGTTCCGCTTCTGGACAGCACACACCCTGACGAGATCGAGCGGGCGCTGTTTGAAGTCGACCATGTCGCGGAAGCGTTCGACCGCATCGACATCGCCACCGACACCGATCGCTTCGATGTCGTCCATGACCACTGCGGCTTTGCTGGTCTGGCGATGGCGAACCGTATCGACACCCCCCTCGTGCACACGTTGCACGGTCCGTTCACCCCGGACACGGCGGCGTTCTACGCCCGCCATGGCCACAAGGGGACGCTTGTGGGCATCAGCCGCGCGCAGCTCGCATCTGCGCCGAGTCAGCTGGAATCGGTCGGCCCGATCCCCAACCCGATCGATCTGAAGGCCTGGCCAACGCAGGAGCGCAAGGGTGACTACCTGCTCTGGATCGGGCGCATCAGCCCCGAGAAGGGCCCGCACCGCGCGATCGCGGCCGCCCGTGCCGTCGACGTTCCACTCGTATTGGCCGGCGTGATCCAGCCCGGTCAGCAGCGATTCTTCGACAGCGAGATCGCGCCTCACGTCGATGGCGAACGCGTCCGCTTCATAGGTGAGGTCGGTGGGGCGACGAAGCAGTCGCTGTTCGCCAATGCACGTGGACTGCTGATGCCGATCAGGTGGGATGAGCCGTTCGGGATGGTGATCCTGGAGGCGCTGGCCTGCGGCACGCCGGTGATCGCATTCCGTGAGGGAGCGATGCGAGAGCTCATCGTCGACGGCAAGACCGGCTTCCTGGTTGCTGACGTGCGCGCGATGGCGGACGCGATCGGCCAGCTGCCACGGATCAGCGCGCGGGACTGCCGAGCTTGGGTCAGCCAGCATTGTGACGGCGAGGTCGTCGCCGCCGCCTACGAGCGCATCTACAGATCCGTGGCGCTCTCGCACCCGACAGCAGAGCTGGTCTCGAGTGCCTGAGGACATGCTCAGCGTATTGGACGGAACCACCTTCGTCGTCGGCGATCGTCGCGGTGACGTCCGGGCGGGCGATGGTCGCGAGCATGGGTTCTTCTCCGAGGACACACGCTTCCTGTCACGCTGGTTGCTGCACGTCGGACAGACGCCGCTGGAGCTGCTGAGCCTGCATCAGGGAGCTCATTTCGATGCCCAGTTCTTCCTGACCCCACGGGTCGGACCCGACGATCAGGCTCCGTGCTCGATCGTCCGCCACCGCCTCGTGGATCAGGTGTGGATGGAGGAGATCACAGTCACCAACCATCTCCACAAGACCAACCGGCTTCGCCTGGAACTCGAGATCGACACCGACTTCGCTGACCTGTTCGAGGTCAAGGACGCTGCGGTCGCCGAACGAGCAATCAGCTTCACATGCGACGCCACCAGCCTGACGCTCGCATACAGACGCTCTGACTTCCGCCGCTCAGTCACGATCGCGAGCAGCTCGTCGCCCGCGACGGTCGGCCGCGGCGGCTTCACATACGAGCTGGAACTCGCTCCCGGAGAACGATGGTCGACCAGCTTCCTGATCTCACCGGACGCCTCGCAAAACGGGGTCACGATCACACGCCGCAGACCTCGCGGGTCGCTTGAGACCGTTCGCGAAGCGAGGACGGCTGAGCTCGAGACCTGGCTGCAAGGAGCGCCCGTGCTGCAGACCGAGGAGCGGGGAATCGCGCGCACCTACCGTGCAAGTCTCAGTGACCTCGGTGCGCTGCGCATCCATCCCGACCTGGCCCTGGGAGCAACGCTTCCGGCAGCAGGTTTGCCCTGGTTCATGGCGCTGTTCGGTCGAGACAGTCTGATCACCAGTTTCCAGGCACTCCCGTACCTCCCCGAGCTGGCCGCCACAACGCTACGCGTACTCGCCGGGCGCCAGGCCACGGAGCGCGATGATTTCCACGAGCAGGAGCCCGGAAAGATCCTGCATGAGCTGCGACTCGGCGAACTCACCGCGCGCGGCCTCCGCCCCCATTCGCCCTACTTCGGGAGCGCCGACGCCACGCCGCTGTTCCTCGTGCTGCTCGACGAATACCACCGATGGACCGGCGACGACACGCTCGTCCGCGATCTCGAGGTCAATGCCCGCGCGGCGTTGCGCTGGATGGAGGACAGCGGCGATCTCGATGGCGACGGCTACATCGAATACTCGTGCCGCAATCCGACGACCGGCCTGGTCAACCAGTGCTGGAAGGACAGCTGGAACTCTATGCAGTTCGCCGACGGCACGCTTGCTCGGGGTCCGATCGCAACCTGCGAGATCCAGGGCTACGCGTACGACGCGCAACGTCGGGCAGCCCGGCTTGCGCGCGAGGTCTGGCACGACCCACTCCTCAGCGACCACCTGGAGCTGCGTGCCCGTGATCTACAGGCGCGCTTCAGACGAGACTTCTGGATGCCCGAACGCGGCTGCCATGCGCTCGCGCTGGACGGCGACAAACGGCCGGTCGACAGCCTGACATCGAACATCGGGCACCTGCTCTGGTCCGGCATCCTCGATGACGGCGAAGCAGCCGCCACCGCAGGGCGGCTGCTCGATGAGCAGCTCTACTCGGGCTGGGGAGTCCGCACCCTCGGGAGCCACGAGGCCGGTTACAACCCGCTCGGCTACCACACCGGCACGATCTGGCCACACGAGAACTCGCTCATCGCCGCCGGCCTCTCGCGCTATGGGCGCCACGAGGAGGCGCAGGCGATCGCCTCCGCGATCCTGACCGCGGCACCGTACTTCGAGTACCGCCTCCCGGAGGCATTCGCCGGCTTCCCGGTTTCACTGACATCAGTCCCGGTCGTGTTCCCGACCGCGTCGCGCCCGCAGGCGTGGGCGGCGGGCGCCCCGCTGCTGTTGCTGAGTACGGTTCTCAACCTCACGCCGCAGGACACCGATGCGGAGGCAGTGCTCTCAGACGGGCTGGGGCATATCTCGCTTCAGCGGAGCCTCGGTCACCGCCCACCACCACCGCGACCAGCGAGGGCTGATACGTGAACGATCTGGAAATCACCACACTCATCCGCAACCTATCCCGTCCCCATCCATCCGGCGGCGTCGTCATCGAGCGTGCGGCGATCCTGGCCGCCGGCTCCGACTCTCCAGAGATCATCGACTGGATCATCTCCCACTCCGGCACCCCTGAGACACCTGCCTCAGAGCAAACCCGCGGGCTCTACGGCTCGCGCATCAGCGGCGACAGGAATCGCGTGGCCTCTCATCCGACGCGCTTCATCCTGCCCGCGGACACGCTGCACTGACCAGGCAAGAGTAACGGGCGGGAGTAACCGGGCGGGAGTAACCTTGGCCCCGGAGGGCATCGTCGCGCGGTCGGTTCTGGCTTGCGCAGGCATCGCGATCTGACTTCCGCGGTTTCGTTTCATGCACGGACCTCGGAGGTCAAAGTGGTGGATGCAGACTCAGTTTCAGCGGTCGCCGAGGGGCGCCCCGGTCGAGCAACGATCAGAGGGCCAGTTTCGGGCTCTCCGGACTGGCAGAAGGCGCTTGAGCCTTACATCGGTCCCGATCTCCGGCGCAGCGTGCTGAACCTATTGACGTCGGTGGTCCCATACCTGGGCATAACCGTTCTGATGTACCTGGTGGTCAATCGCTCAGTTCCGCTGGCCCTGCTGCTGGCGGTGCCTGCCGCCGGCTTCCTGGTGCGGACATACATCGTCTTTCACGACTGCGCCCACGGCTCGTTCCTGCCGTCGAAGCGAGGGAACGCCTGGCTCGGCATGGCGCTCGGGCTGCTGGTTTTCCAACCGTTCGCCTGCTGGCGACACAACCATGCCGTCCATCACGCAACCGCGGGAGACCTAGACCGTCGCGGCGTCGGAGACGTGCCCACGATCACCGTTGAGGAGTACCGTGGCCTATCGCGGCGCGGACAGCTGCAGTATCGGCTGTTCCGCAACCCGGTGGTGATGTTCGGTCTCGGGCCGATAATCGCGCTGGTCGTCCAGCCGCGTATCGTCCCGCGTGGAGCCCGAACCCGGATCAAGCGCAGCGTATTGGCGACCAACGCCGCACTGATTGCGCCGATAATCGGGTTGTGTCTTCTGGTCGGTGTCCGCGACTTCCTGCTGGTGCAGGGCTCAGTCGCGATGCTGGGTGGTGCGGCAGGCATCTGGCTGTTCTACGTCCAGCACCAGTTCGAGGACGTCTATTGGGAGACGAACGATCGCTGGAGTTACGTTGACACGGCGCTGCACGGGAGCTCGTACCTCAAGCTACCCAGGCTGCTCCAGTTCTTCTCAGGCAACATCGGCTTTCACCACGTCCACCACCTGAACTGGCGGATCCCGAACTACAACCTGCAACGCGCCCATGATGAGGTTGCGATCTTTCGCGATGTGCCGACGCTGTCTCTGATGGACGGTCTGCGAGCCGTGAAGCTGAAGCTCTATGACGAGGACGGACATCGTCTGCTGACCTTCGCGCAGGCCCGTGAAAGCGGCGGCCAGCGGGCACCGGCCCCGGCCGCTGCCACTGGCCCTGACCCGAAGGCCGGGGTGCACTGACGGCGCGGAGCTCTTCCCCAGGGTGTTCCGGCCTCGCGGTGCCGTTCAGCTGGCCGGCTGGCGGCGTACGAGGCGGCCGCGAACGAGCAGCTTGCTCGGGGCACGCAGGATTCCCAGCGGGCTCCAGGTCATGCCCAGCTCGCGGTGGTCGGCATCGGCGATGGCCTCTAACTCAAGCTCGCCGTCGACCTCGCGGATCGTTGCGTCCAACTGCAGCGGGATCTGCCGACCCGCGGCCTCAAGCTGCCCGCCGACGCGGAGCATGTCGCCGTCGATCCTGGCACTGTCGGAGACGAACCGAACCTGAGGGTGGCGCTCTACATCGAAGAAGTCTTCAGATCGCAGATGCTTGTCACGCTTGGACTGCTTGGTGTCCAGACTCGTCGCCTCGATCGTCAGTTGCACCGCCGGGGTCGCACTAAGGTCAAGCGTGCCCTCATAGTCGGCGAAGGACCCCTTGACGGTCATCAGGCCGTAGAAATGGGGCACCTGGAACGAGACGCTCGAACGTGCGGGGTCCAACTGCCAGGCACCACCGGCGATGAGAGCACCGGCAGGGGATTGCGTTGTGGTCTGGTCGCTATCGCTCATGGTTGCTCTGGGTCTCCTTCGGAAGCGTCGAATGCACGTGGGCTCTTCACACCAATCATATAGCAGAGTCAACTATCGGTGACGATATAATGTTTGCTCTAGCCCAGGATCTGTCGATCATGTCCTCAGTTCACCCAGCCAAAGCAATCCCCGCCGGCATCCTCGATGAGCACCACTCGAGCCCCGGGCTGCTGCTCGCACTGCTCGGGCAGGAGGCGATGCGCCGCTTGCGCGCCACGCATACGGCGCACAACCTGAAACCGCGGCAGTTTCAGATCCTCGGGTTGCTGTATGACCGCGGCGGGCTCGCTCAGCGCGAACTCGTCCAGATGATGAGCGTGGACCCGAGCATTCTCGTCACATTGCTGAACCCGCTCGAGGCCAGCGGCCTGGTCACGCGCGAGCGTGACCCAGCTGACCGCCGGCGCCACCTGGTCACCCTCACCCGCGCCGGGGAGCGGCAGCTGAGAAGCGCCGCGCGCGCACAACAGAAGACTGAAACGGCGCTGTTCGCCTCGCTGAGCAGCGAGCAGCATAGGCAACTCGCCAGCCTGCTCCTCGCCCTACGCGACGGGCTCGCCGCTGACCCGGAGACCGCATGCGCCGGCGACGCCCAGCCTGATTGCTGAATCTCACCTTCGTCGGTGCCACCGGGGGGTCGCTGCCACCGGGGGATCGCTGTCACCGGGGGATCGCTGTCACCGGAGGCGTCGGCCGCTTCCACCTTGCCGAGGCCGGGATCAGCAACCGATCGGCTGGCTCGAACCGCCCTCCACGGCGGTTCGTGAAGCGGGAGCGACGGGACTCGAACCCGCGACCTCCGGCGTGACAGGCCGGCGCTCTAACCAACTGAGCTACGCCCCCAAGGGGTGGGTCCAGTATGACAAGCGCGAAGTTTTTCCGCGGTGCGCAACTCTGACGGTGGTCACCGTGCTTAAGCTGACGGAATCGATCTGATCGCCGCGCCCAACCCGGCCATGGGAACGGCGTTCAGAAGCCACCGCACGGGGGTCCGCAGGAGTGGGGCCCCCGTGCGGTTTAAGTTGCTTGCGTCTCACGGCTGAAGCCCGCGCAGGCCCACGTCGTGAAGCACAGCGGTCACAGCGGCCGGAATCTCACTCCGGGACAGCGCTCGCGAGGGCCGGTGGCGGTACCCAGCCACCGAACACCGCCTCGAGCTCGAGCGCGATCGCGATGCTCAGGTGATCGGCGCCATGGGCAGCTGCCACCTGCACGCCAACCGGCAATCCAGCCTCGGTCAATCCCAGCGGAACTTCCGTGACAGGGACCCCCGTGAGGTTGAAGATCGAGGCGGGCGTCGTCAGCCATGGACGCCCATACGTCTGCCGATGCCTGGGCGCGACCGTGAGTTGTGCAGGATGGATCAGCACGCCGCTGCCGATCGCATCGGTCAGACGGTCAGCGAGCTCCCCGGCACGCGCCAGCAGCTTCTCGCGCACGCCCGCGTTGCCCGGCGCAGCCTCGGCGAGCGCGGTCAGCTTCGCGTGCAGCGTGTGCTGCCCACTTCCGAAGAGGAGCTCGCGCAGCCCGTCTCCGCCCTCAACTGCCGGGCTCGGCGTACCGCTCGAATCCTCACCGGTCTCCCGCAGAGCCGCGAGGTAGGGCAGCAGCGCGCCGCGCCAAGCCTGGAGATCGAGCCTCTGCACGCGCGCGCCGACGGCGATCAGCGCACCCACGGCACGCTCGCGAGCATCGCGAATGTCACGTGACATGGGCCTGAACGAGCTGTTCTCGACGACCGTCACCTGGAGTCCGTCGAGGGAGACGGTGCTCGGATCGCCGAGCTCCATCGTCACTGAGATCGCGTCCCTGCCGTCCGGTCCGGCCATCACCTGCAGCAGCGGCATCAGGTCCTCGGCGCGTCGCGCCATCGGGCCGACGGCAAGCATGCGGGCAGCGTCGCCGGCAACGATCGGCCACTGGCCGGTGGTGGGGATCAGCCCCGCGGAGGGCTTGTGCCCGAAGACGCCGCAGAACAGCGCCGGAATCCGGATCGAACCGCCGACGTCGGCAGCGACACCGAACGGCGACCCACCCGACCCGACGGCCGCCGCCTCGCCACCGGACGAGCCGCCGGCGGTCCGCGTCTGGTCGTAAGGGTTGTTGGTGCGTCCGTACACGGGACTCTCGGACTCAATCCAGAGCGACAGCTCGGACGTGTTTGTGACAGCGATCGGGATCGCACCGGCGTCCATCAGCCGCTGCACGGCTGGGGCAGTGCGGCCGGCGCGGTGCTCCCGGCGCGCTGGCACACCGGCAGAGTTGGGCATGTCCTCGACCGCGATCGACTCCCTGACCGTGAACGGAACGCCCAGCAGCGGCGGAAACTCGTCCTCGCCTGCCCCGCGCATCGAGTCGCGCGCGACCCACTGGTCGATCTCCTGCGCGCGTTCGCGCGCCATGGCGTATCGATTCGCGACGATGGCATTGATCCGCGGACCAGTCGCCTCGAGCAGCTGGATGTGGCCGTCGAGAACCTCAGTCGATGTCAGTTCCCGTCGGCGAATCGCCGACGCAAGATCGATCGCCGACCGTTCAGTCAAACCGTTCATCCGCTGTGTCTCCAAGATCGGCTAATCGTGCTCAGGCTATCGGCTCGAGATGATCGATCCGTTAGCACCGACCTTGCCGACCGTTGCCGTCAGCCCGCCGCTCGCCCCGCTGGGCGGCGGCGGGCACTGCCGCGAGCTTTCCGGCAGCTGAGCGCACATCGCACACCGACCGAAGTCGAACTCGTCGGCGGCGAGTCGACGCAGGCGCAGGTCGTTCTGATGCCAGCCTCGATTGAGATGCCGCGCGATCACGATCGCCGCCACCGCACCGGCACCGGCATCGCGAAGTGCCGCGGCTGCGCTCTGCGCGCTCGCGCCGCTGGTCCACATGTCGTCGATGAGCAGCACCGCCTCTCCGTGCAGCCGTCGCATCGGTAGGTAGCGTCGCCGGTCGTGCACGCGTGGAGCCGCGGCACGATCGCTCCGCGCCAGCAGTCGTTCATGACGATCGCGAGTCGCAGCCAAGCGCGCGCCGACGATCCGTCGCAGGGGGTGGCGTTCGTCGCGCCTCGCGTCGCTGGACGGAACCGTCGTGACCAGGTCGAAACCGGCGACGCCAGCCGCGGCAGCAAGACATTTCTCATGGGCGGGGATGAAGCCCTCACAGATCGCTGTGAGCATCATCACCGCGTCGTCGACCGAGGGATCGGCATCGCGCTTGTATGACGCGATCACGTGATGGAGCCACTCACCGCCGACGCTGTAGGAGATCGGCAGCACGGCAGCAAGGTGGTCCTCACCAGCACAGCAGGCCCGGCACAGCTCGCCGTCGTCAAACGTCAGATTCAGGCAGCGGCGACAGACCCCGCGACCGTGCCGCGGAGCGAGAAGCCGATCAAATCCTGAAGACCTTGATGACATCGGCTGCGTCCTGCGCCACTGTCACGCCCGGCTGGTCCGCGAGCTCACTCGCCCACTCACATCCGAGCACGGACTCCATCAGCACGACCGCGCGTCCCTGCGCCAGCGCGTGCCGCGCCTGGATTCGAGTGCCGCTGTGCTCCGATGCCTCGATGATCACGCTACCGAGCGTGATCCCGGACATCACCGCATTGCGCGCCGGGAAGCTCTGACGCGTCGGGCCGGCATCGGGCCAGAACTGCGAGATCACGGCCCCCGTCCGGGCGATCGATGCCTGGAGATCGGCGTTCTCAAGCGGGTAGGTCTGGCCGAGCCCAGTTCCGATCACGGCGAGAGTGCGCGCGTCGCGCGCACTCTCGCCTGCCCGCAACTCCAGCACGGCCCGATGTGCCGCCGTGTCGATCCCAGCCGCGAGCCCGGAGACGACGGGGTGGCCGGCCGTGATCAGGGCGTGTGCGATCTCCCCGGCCACACGCATACCCTCGACCGTGGGTTCGCGTGAGCCGATCACCGACACGGCCCGGCGGTCGGCAGCATCCAGCTTCCCCGCCACGAACAGAATCGGCGGACGGTTTTCGACGACGCGCAGATTCTCCGGATAGTCGGGGTGCGAGAGCGGCACCACGCTGTAGCCCAGTGCGCGCCAGCCCTCAAGATCAAGCTCCGCTTGGGCCAGCGCCTCATAGGACAGCAGCCCAAGCTGCTGCTCGAGCACATGCAGCGCCGAGATGCCGTCGGGCCCCGATCGCCGAGCAGCGATGATGTAGCTCGTCCAGGCGCGACCGCCCGCGCGCAACAACGCAACGAGTGCGACCGTCTCGTCGTGAGGCGGGTCGGTCGTCAGTCCGCGTAGTCCGCCGGATCCGGCTCGAAGGCCGGCGGTGACGGTGCTGGCACCTGAACGGTCGCGACCATCGGTGTGGCCGCCGGCTGGGCGGCAGGCGCCGGCTCCCCAGCAAATATCGGAGCGGTCGAGCCCGCCGCCGTGGCGGCGTTCAGCGGCGCCGGTTCTGCCGGTGTACTCACCTTCTCCGGCAGGGTGGACACGGTGACGCTCGGCGAGTCCGCTGCGTGTTCGTCGGCATCGCCGAAGACGCTTCGGGCCTCCTCCTGCACACCCTGCATCCCCTGACGGAAGTCGCGGAGGCCCTTGCCGAGTGAGCGGCCAACCTCCGGCAGGCGCTTGGGCCCGAGCACGAGCAACGCCACCACGAGGATGAACAGCAGGTGGGTCGGCTGAATGATGTCGCCGAACATTGGTACTGAGGATACCGGGCCTGGTGCTGCAAGTCATGGATTGGGCTGCGGAAGGCATCTCGTATGTCTCGTCTGTGATCTGGGGAGGGTCGGACGCCGGGAGGGCCGGACGCCGGCGTCCGGCCCTCCCCCATTCGGTGCGCCGGCTACCGAACCGGCCTCGTCGCCTTTGCGCTTGCCGTCGCCAGATACGGCCACTTCGGCTGTTTGTCGACGACCGCCCACAACCGGTACACGAGTCCCCGGGTCGCACCTGAGAACGGTTGCGTGAACCTGTACCGACCTGCTCGCGTGGTCCGGACCGTTCCCAGAGTGCCGTGTCCTGGAGCGCCGACCTGCTGGTACTCAATCGTGACGTCGACGCCACCCGGCGGGATGTGCCCGCCCTTGACCTGACCGGTGACGATCAGCTGCGAACCCGCCCAGATCGAGCCCGCCTGCATCGCGATGCGGCCGGTGAACCGTTCGCTCAGCTGGCTCGACGCGGGACGCAGGATCCGTGAGCCGCGATAGGCAACGTAGATCGCCCGGCTGGCGCCGGCCCTGACCCGGTAGCGATATCTGCCCCCGGCCTTGGTGGTCGCCGTGCCGATCCTGGTGTAGGTCTTGGCGCCGTTGACCTTCTGATACACGAGCACCTTTGCGCCGACGATCGGCCGGCCTCTGAGCTTCGTGTTCTTCAGCTCCCCGCGAAGCACGACCGCTTTGCCGTAGGCCACGGTGAGGACGTGACCGTGCTTCCGAGCAGCGGAGCACTTGGCGCGGGGCTTTTTCGCCTTCGTCGCGCAGGTCCCGCGTTTGGAGGCGGTTCGCGCTTCAGCCGTCCGGTCGGATGCCGCACGCGCGACGACGCCTGTGCTCCGCCCCTCGGTCGCGGCGGATGCCGTCTCAACCCGAATGTTCGCGACGCGCACCAGCGAGTTCGCGGCAACGCTCGCGCCCGGGTCGATGCCCGCTGACACCGCGAGCGCCGCCGGAACGGCCGCGTCGCTGGTGGCCGATACCGCTCCCACGCTCGCCGTCACCTGGGTGGCCTCGAGCAGCGGCAGCTTCAGCACCTCGGTGTCGCCACCGGGTCCCGCGGTGATCTCGCCGGTGTTGCCGGCCACATCCGCGTCGTTGGCATAGAACGTCCAGCTCCCCGATGTGAACGGGGCCACGCCGTCCGGCACCTGCTTGACGTAATACCCGCTGCCCGAGTCATAGCTCATGTCACCGAGGTCATACGGCGCGCCGCCGTGATAGCAGTCGCATTTTGCGTACAGGTGCATGACCGCGATCCCAGATCCGCCGTCGTCGGTCGCATTGACCGCCACCTCATCCGGTTCGGGCCACCGGCCCTGCGCCACGAACTCACCGGTCGGAGCGGTCGAATCGATCTTGAACAGATACGAACCGAGCGGATAGCTGTTGCCCGCGGTATCGGTCGCCGTGCAGGCGAGTTCGCCTCCTGGCGAGGGGACGGTGATCGTGATCTTCTCGCCGCCCTGAGCGTCGGTGTTGAGCGTGCTGCGCTCCCACGTTCCGGGCAGTGCGCCCTTGCAGGCGATACCAGCGATCGGCGCCGACCCGCCGGTGTTGTTGGCAGTGATGGTCACCGACTGTGGCGTCCGATACCAGGTCCCCTGATTGGGTCCGTCGGAGTATGGGTCGGCGCCATCGTCGATCAGCTCCGAGCTGCCGTACTTGGTGGTGCCACTCCCTCCCGATGTGTCAAGCGGGTTGTCGACGTTGACCGTGACCGTGTCGGGCTGCGCCTCGGCTGTACCCGCCGCCGTCACCCCGGAACAGCTGACCACGTCGGTGCCGTTGGTCGTCAGGAAGAACGACCCCGTGCCGTTCACCAATCCACCGTTGGCTGTGCTGAGCACAACCGGACTGCCCGGATCCGCCCTCCCGTCGGTCGTGACGGAGCACGTGATCTGCGACACCCCTGACAGCACCCCGCCGCTCTCCGAGCCAATCACCTGCACAACCGGCGTGCCGCTCAGCCAGGCGCTGGTCGGCGCGTTGCCGTTGACGAGGAAGGAGCTGGTCGGCTGGTTGGTGTCGATCCAGACGTTGTAGGTGTTCTCTCCCGAGATGCCCGTTCCAGAGGTCGCCGTTGCACTCGACCAAGTGCCGACCGTTGCCGCGTGACCACCAGCTGATCAGACGCGCTGACGGTCACCTGATTGCCGTCAACCACGCACTTCAGAAGCTCGATACCGCTAGGACCTCCAGCTGCGGAGACCACAATTGCCTGACTGGTGTTAGTCCAAGTCCCATTCGCATATCCGGGGTCAGCGAAGCTGACAGTGGGAACGACGGTGTCAATGTCGAACGAGCCGGTCTTAGTGACGCTCAGGCCACCGTTGGCATCTCCATTGGTGGCTGCACAGGAGACCGCATCGACTCCGTTCGTCGCGGTTGGCACGCTCCACGCCGTGGTCCCGGCACCACCAGGCGACCCCGAAACGAGGGTCGGAGCCACATTGGCGCCATTGTCCGAGCAGGTGACCGACGCGAGCCCTGACTGCCCGACCGTCACGTCGAGGGTCTCTGCGGCATTCGACGTCCACCCGGTTGGAGCGTTGACCCAGTTGGCGGTCGGAGTCGTGTCGTCGACATTGATCGCGTTCGCGTAGCTCGCGATCGTCGGAGCGTTGCTCAGGCCTGCGCCGCTCTGCCAGTTGCCGGGATTGGACCCGACCACGGCGACGCTGTATGTCCCGCTGGCGATGCCGCCCGGCATCGCGCCGCTGCCTGCAGCACCGCCGCTCCCGCAAGGCTGGACGCTGTCGAACTCATTGCCGACCGGGGCGCCCGGGTTCTCCATCGCGGGAGCGTTGTCAGTCACCTGGACGTACGGACTCGCCGGACCGCTGAACTGCAGACCCATCGCGCAGACGCCGGCCGGGTCGCTTGCGCCCACCTGGAAGGTGGGGGCATTTGTATCGGTCTGATACCACGAGCTGGGACTGACCTGAGTCGTCCAGCCGCCGCTCCCGGTCGGCTGGTTGTCGGGGTCGTTGACCTCAGCCGACAGGTTCACAACCTGGGCCGCTGCTATGTCGTCGCCATTGCAGGTGTTGTCGCGGGCACACCAGCCGCGCAGACTCAGCGTCGAGTACGAGACCTGCGGATCGACAGAGGGCGCCAGGCTCTCGATCTCCGCGTTGTTGTAATTCCATCCGCCGGTGTTGCCACTTGTGCTGCAGGTCGGTGAATACCCTGGGACCGCACCCGCCTGGGACCCGTTCCTCACCCATTCGCGCGGCGAGTCCTGCTCCGTCACGGAGCAATCGCCGGTCCACGGGAAGTTGAGATCAGTCGGAGCGCTGCCGCCGGAGCCCACGAAGCCGATCGAGAGCGCACCCGTTGAATCGACCGTGAGGCTCTCAAACCAGGCGGCGGTGTAGGCGAACCCTCCGAACTGAGTGCCGCTCGGGGCGGTCCACGAGTCGTTGGCGAACGTCGAGTTGGTAGAGACCGGGTCGACCGTACCGCTGGCATAACCCTGCCATCCGGTGATGTCGGTGCCGGGGTTCGCCATGCTCAGCGTGCCGGCATTGAGCATGCCCGTGTACTGGTTCGCCCAGGCGTCGCCAGCGGTTAGGCCGTCGACAATTACTGGGCTCGCTAGCGCGCAGACGAGCGCACAGATCCTGATGACAGCCCAACGGCCGGCCCCTCGCCGACGCGTGTGACTCAAGCTGGCTATCAAAACGACTCCTTTCGTTTTGCTCAGCGGTTGACATTAAATTCGCGGTCAGCAGATCACACTGATCGAGAAATCCGAGTTGACGTCAATGTCCTTCAAAGGATTGGTGGTGTCCACAGTGATGACAAGGATGTCTGCGTCAGGCGGCGGCTCGGTGGACCAGCCGCTCACATACGCATCAGCCACGTTCGCGGTGTTGTTGGCTCCGGCAAGGTTGTCGTGGCTGTCGTCGTCAGCGCTCACGTAGATCACGGGTTCGGTCAGGCCAGCACTTGAGCAGCCCTGGACATCGACGACCGCTCCGCCAACGCCAGCGCTGCCGGCACCGGTGATGTTCTTGTTATTGCTTCCCGGCGCCAGAGCGGCGGCACTGCTACCCATCCAAATCTCCCCGTACGCCGTCGGCCCCGTGTCCACCCCGGGCGTCCCGTCCTGCCCGGCGGCGCCCTGTGGAATCGAGAAGTTCAGGACCGCGTTACTGCCCGCACCGGAGTTGGTGACTCTGGCCGGGCTGCCGGCGGCGCCGGTGGCGACGGTGCCGATGCTGACGCTCGCGGATGAGCCGGCGGTGCCGGCGGCGCCGCGTGCGCCGGTCGCACCCCGAGCGCCAGCCGCTCCTCTGATGCCCTGTTGGTTCCAGCTGATGGGTGTGTAGCCCTTGGCGCAGTGCCCAGAGGCCGGGATCGACAATTGTCGGGTCTTCTTCTGGATACACGCTGAGATCCCGCCGCCACCGGTGGACGCGAGCGCGTAGCCACCGCCGACGAGCAGAGCGCCGACGACGATCGCGGCGGCCAGATGGTTGAGCTTGATGTGAAGTGTCATTGCCCCGTATTTTGTCGTGGCGTTCAAGAGCGGTGTCGCATCGGGATCACGGGAGACAGCCGCTGTTCGGACTCTGTGCGCAGGTGGATCCTGCAGCACCGGTTGAGCTGCCCGCGGTGGTGGCGGCAACTGGAGCGCTCGCGCTGTCCGATCCGCCGGCCCCTACTCCGCCGCCGGAATCGCCGCCGCCGGTCGGACCGCCCTCACCCGTTCCGCCACCGGACGTGCCCGCGTTCGCGAGCGCGCCGGTGCTGCTGCCGATCGGCGTGTCATCCCTGCCGCCGCTGCTATGGCTGCTCGTACCAGCGGCCCTACTCCCGACGGCCTGACCGGACACGGCGTCCGCTGCCTTCGACGCTTGCCCGCCTGTCGACCCGGACCGGACCGGTCGGTTGGTCGCAGCTGACGTCGTCACGGTCTCGGTCAGTGTCCTCACGCGCGCACCTGCCGATGCTGAAGTTGGTTCCCGCGTGGACCGGGAGGGTCCACCGGTCAACACCAGCACCGACGCCACGGCTGCGAGCAGGAGAAGCGCCAGAGCAGACAGAACCAAACCCCGGCCGGGACCACGTGGCGCACTTAGGCTGGACCTAGCGCTCGACATCGTCTGCGGCCGCCGCGGCTCGGACCTGGTCGCGTGCCCCAACCGTCTCGATGCCCCCACCGCGGGTCCCGCCTCGGGCTCCGGCGGGACCCCAGTCTCCGCCGGAGCCCGCTCGTCCCACGCCGGCGCGGGCGCCGACCGGGCCTCGGAGATGTCGCCGTCCCAGAAACCTGGAGCCTCGTCGGTGACCGCCTGATCGACGTCAGCATCGCTCTGCTCGTCTGAGCTCGTCCCGGTGTCTATCGGTACGAGCTCTTCCAGCGGCCCGATCCAGTCGCGCGGAAACGGCACAACGTTGGCAGCCGTTTCCCGTGGAGCCGCGCCGCTCCGCGCGTTTTTCCCTGCATTGGCACGCCCTTCTACGGGCCCGCCGGCTTCTCCCCATCCGTGGTCGTCCATAACCCCAGCCTTCGTCCGAGACGCAGTGCATCCTTACATCTGCGTTCGCCCCAATTAGTCTCAATTGGGTATCATAACGAAAAATCGGGAAAGATGGAATGACAGCCGAGGAACCCAGAGAATCGTTTCTCACGGTCGCGGAGGTGGCGCAGATCCTGCGGCTCAACCAGCAGACCGTGCGGAACTGGATCGACGCCGGGACGTTGCCGGCGACGCGCGTGGGACGACGGGTACGGATCAAGCAGTCGGACCTAGACCTGATCGTCGAACAGGGATACAGCGGGACGCCGTCTGCGAGCCCCGACGCGGCCGCGCCAGGTCCCAGCGCCGATGACTTCTGGGGGGGTGAGTCGATCAACGCCGCGGAGCCGAGCTTCGTCCCGGGTGCCCCGCGCTCGCGGCCGGCCGCTGACGCCGACTCATCCGAAGTACGCACGGACGAGCAGACACCGGAGACGGCGCGATGAGCTTCCAGGACGAGCTCGACCGCGAGCGCGAGCGTGTGGTGCGTCTCGTGCGCCACGCGGGTGTCAGTTGGGCAGAGGCGATCCGCTCCCATAAGCTGGCGCCCCCAGACGACGGATTCGCGAGCCGTCTGGAGAGGCTGTCGGAGGCTGCCACGGCTGAGCAGATCGCTTGGCAGCAGGCGCATGCGGCGGGTATGAGATGGAATGCGGTCGCCGGTGCCGCAGGCTCCGAGCCGCCCTATGAGCTACGTTCCGGAACCGGCCGGCGTGGTCCCGACGATCTCTGGGTGACCTTCGACTCCGCGGTGTCGGAGATGAATCGCGCGATCTCCGGGCCGGACGCGCTGGCGGTTGCGAGCGCTTTTGGAGGCGTCGCCGAGGCAGCCGCCGAACTCGCCCATGCGATCGCGGCGGAGGATCTGATCACCCGTGAGGCGAGGGAGCGCGCCCGCTCGCGCCCCGCCGCCTAGCCCGCTCGCGCCCCTGGCGAAGCCTTTCAACCGGACTCGGCGAGGCTGGTGACAACCGCCTCGTAGACCCCGGCACCGAAGCCTTCGGTGCAGACCCGCACGTCCGGACGGGTCGCAAGATCGGTCGTCAGGGTGGGGTCACGCTCGAGCGCGTTGGCCATCAGCCAAAACGTCCCGACGACGCTCGCAGCCTCCATGTCCTCACGCGAATCGCCACATGCGATGCATTCCTCGCGCAGGTAGCCACGGTTCTGCATGTGCCGCGCAACCGCGCGCGTCTTCGAGGCGCCGGCCGGAGCGAGGTGGTAGACGTGCACCCGCTCGACGTCGATGCCCCAGCCGTTTCCCTCGCGCGAGGGGATCACGCCGTTGTCAACCAGGCGCAGCCAGTCCAGCCCCGCATCTGCGAGCAGCGCCTCAGCCCGATCGACGTCCACCTGCCCTCGGAAGACGTGGGAGACCTCGCGTCCCTCTGACCACGGGGTGTGGTATTCGAGCCGGCCGGCGAACGAGGAGAGCAGCAACTCGGGCGCGCCCGACGCCGCGATCTGGTCGTGGATCGTCCCCCGCTCCAGCGACGGCACGCAACCATCCGTCAGCCACTCGAGTTCGCCATCCACCACCAGGCCACAGCCGAGGTCGAAGATGTAGGAGCGCTGGCCGATCAGACGCACGATCTCAACCACGCCCGGCTGCTGACGACCGGTGAAGACCACGACCTCGACGCCGGCACGAGCACAGGCCTGCAGCGCGCGCGCGCCGTCCAGTACAAACCCGCCCCTGGGGGCACCGAAAAGTGACCCGCCCGGGCCGAGCAGTGTCCCGTCGAGGTCCACATACAGCGCTCTCAGCACGCGGGCGACCGTAGCAGCGCGACCGATCCTAGAACGGGAGCGAGGGGCGAAAGGTTGAATTATTCAACCCTTGGCCCCTCAGACAGTTGCAATCTGCCGTCAGCCGGCGCGCTCTGCCGGCAACGGTCCGCCGGCGGTGAGGCCAGGCCGGCGGTGAGGCCAAGCCGGCGGTGAGGCCAAGCCGGCGGTGAGGCCAAGCCGGCGGTGCGGCCAAGCCGGCGGTGAGGCCAAGCCGGCGGTGAGGCCAAGCCGGCGGTGAGGCCAGGGCAGCGGTGCCGCCGCGGCGGCGGCGCCCAAACACCCCGCCATACTCAGACCGTGGCCACCACCAGCAAGACGCGCGAGCCCTGGGACGCTCTGCTCGAGCAGGGACGCGCGGACGATCGGCTGGTCCACGACCATCGCAGCCTCCCACAGCAGCCGTTGTTCGTGCCGATCCCGGAGGAGCTCGATCCGCGGGTCCAGGACGCCCTGCACAGGGCCGGCGTCGACTCGCTCTACGCCCACCAGCGAGAGGCGCTCGATGCAGCGTTCAGCGGCCCGACGATCGTCACGACCGGCACCGCATCGGGCAAGTCGCTGTGCTTTCAGCTGCCGACGCTGGAGGTCCTGACCACCGACCCGGCCGCACGTGCGCTCTACCTCTACCCCACCAAGGCGCTGGCTCAGGACCAGGCCCGAGCCCTGCACGGCTTCGGTCTCACGCAGCAGATCCGGCCTGCGATCTACGACGGCGACACGCCCTCCCAGGAGCGCCCCGCCATCCGCCGCCGCTCGAACCTGGTGATCACCAATCCCGACATGCTCCACATCGGGATCCTGCCCCACCACGCGAGTTGGGGCGATCTGTTCGCGAACCTCGCGTTCGTCGTGATCGACGAGGCGCACGTCTACCGGGGGGTCTTCGGCTCACACGTCGCGAACGTGCTCCGCAGACTCAGAAGAGCGGCCGCCATCCACGGCTCCGACCCGCGCTTCCTGCTCACGAGCGCGACGATCGCCAACCCGGTCGAGCTCGCGACCAAGCTCACCGGCCTCGAGCACATCAACCTCGTCGACAACGACACGGCGCCGCTGCCGACGCGGCACACCGCGATCTGGAATCCGCCGCTCGTGGATGAGCAGCTGGGCGTCCGCGCCTCCACGCTCGGCGAAGCGGCCGAGCTGCTCGCGGAGCTGATCACGGCCGGCGCCCGCACGATCTGCTTCATGAAATCGCGCAAGGGCGTGGAGCTGATCCTGCGCATGGCCACAGACCGGCTGCCTCCGGACCTGGCCGACAGAATCGCCCCGTACCGGGCGGGCTACACACCGCAGCAGCGGCATCAGATCGAACATCGACTCGTGTCCGGCGAGCTGCTGGGCGTCGTCGCCACCGACGCGCTCGAGCTCGGCATCGACATCGGCGAGCTCGACGCGGCGATCTGCGTCACCTTCCCCGGCACCGTCGCCAGCCTGCGCCAGATGTGGGGCCGCGCCGGTCGCCGCGGCCGCGGCCTCGCCGTTTACATCGCCGGTGAGGACGCGCTCGACCAGTTCTTCGCCCGGCACCCGGAAGAGTTCCTGAGCCGCCCGGTCGAGGCGGCGATCATCGATCCCGACAGTCCCGAGATTCGAGGAGCTCACCTGCTGTGCGCCGCCCATGAGGCACCGCTGACCGAGGCCGACGCGACATTCTTCGGTGACGACGTCATCGATCGCGCGCGGGCACTCGCGGAGGCGGGCCTGCTGCGAGAGCGCGCAAGCGGTTACGTCCCGGGCCGCGCCGAGGATTACCCCGCGGCCACCGTGGCCCTGCGCTCCGCGAGCGCCGACAGCTTCGCGCTGATCGATTCAAGCAGCGGCGAGATCCTCGGCACGATCGAGGCTGTCCGCGCCTACTCGACGGTTCACGAGGGCGCGATCTACCTGCACATGGGGCGCTCCTACCTGGTGCTGGAACTCGACCTCGCCGCGCGGCGCGCGATCCTCGAGCCGTTCAACGGCAGTTACTTCACACAGACCAAGAGCGAGAGCATGACCTACATCGAGCGCATGCTCGAAACCCGTGACAGTCACGGCGTGCGTCTTGCCTACGGAGAGGTGGTCTACTCGGAGACGGTGCTCGGCTATCAGCGCAAGCACCTGCAGGACCAGAGCGTGATCGACTTCCAGTCGCTGGACATGCCGACGACCGAGTTCTCGACCCGAGCGCTCTGGTACGAGCTCGACGACGTCGTCGGTGGTCCCGGGGCCAGGGGTCCGCTGACCCCAGGCCCCGCCGAGGCGTTCCCGGCCGACCACCTGCTCGGCGCCCTGCACGCCCTCGAGCACGCGCAGATCGCCGTGCTGCCGCTGATCGCGATGTGCGATCGCTGGGACATCGGCGGGCTGTCAACGAACGCACATCCGCAGACGGGCGGCCCGACGATCTTCATCTATGACGGCCACCCCGGCGGCATCGGGATCACCCGTCGCGGCTACGACGCCTTCGACCAACTCGTCGACGACGCGCAGCGGCTGATCGGCGAATGCCCATGCAGTGCGGGCTGCCCCTCCTGCGTCCAATCGCCCAAGTGCGGCAACCTCAACGAGCCGCTGTCAAAGCGCGGCGCGCTCGAGCTGTTGACTCGCATGCGGACCGCTTGAGCTGACGCTCGCACACCGTCGCCACGGTGTGGCGAATAGGCCGCTAGATTCAGCCGCCGTGCTTCGGCTCGGCATCAACCTCCCGACCTTTGACCCGCTGCGGATCGGCGGACCGCCACGGTTCGTGGAGGCCGCACAACTGGCCGAGGCTCACGGCTTCGATGCGGTCTGGGTCGGCGACCACCTGCGCTCGCCCGCCGCCAACCACGACTCGACCGTGGCGCTCGCGGCGGTCGCGGCGAGCACCGAGCGGGTCATGCTCGGCTTCGGAGTGATGCTGCTCGGACTGCGCCAGCCCGCCTGGGTGGCCAAGCAGCTGACCACGATCGACGCGCTGGCCCCGGGCAGGCTGCTGCTGGGAGTCGGCGTCGGCGGCGAGTTCCCGGAGGAGTTCGAGGCGGTCGGACTGACCGTCAAGCGCCGCGGCCGTCTGCTCGATCAGGCGCTCGCGGAACTGCCCGACTGGCTGCAGGGACGCTCGACACCGGCGCTGGCGCCGACGATCAGCGCGCTGCCGCCGGTGTACATCGCCGGGCGCGGCGAGCCGGCGCTGCAGCGCGCGGCCCGGGCCGGTGACTTCTGGCTGCCCAATTGGCTGACGCCCGACAAGCTGCGTGAGCGCATGGCCCGACTTGCCGAGCTCTCAGAGCAGGCGGGGCGCCCGACCCCGCGGCTCGGGCTCGTGCTCAGCGTCCACGTGGACCCTGACGAGGGACTCGCTCGCCAGCGGGCGAGCGAGTACACGAAGGCGATGTACGGCCTTGATTTCGAACGCGTCGAGCAGTGGACGGCGTTCGGCAGCGCCGAGCGCGTCGCCGGGGAGATCCTCGCCTACCGCGCGGCCGGAGTCGAGGAGTTCGTGCTCACCCCCCTGACGGGGGAACCTCCGCAGCAGATCGAGCGTCTGGCCGCGGTACGCGAGATAATCTCGCGTCAATGACGTCGCGGCGGAATTCGGCATGCGCCTCCTGGTAGCGGGCGCGCAGGCGCCGCTGGAGGGGGAGATCGTGATCCCGCCCTCCAAGTACCACGCCCACCGCGCACTGATGCTCGCCGCGCTCGCGCCCGGCACCAGCATGATCGCTGACCGTACGGAGGCGCGCCACGTCCAGTTCACCGTCCAGGCCCTGCGCGACCTCGGCGTCGAGATCGGCGTCGAGTGGCCGGCACTGGAAGGTGACGGGGGCGACCGGGTTCACGCCGCGCAGCGACGAGGTCTCAGTCGGCAGCTCCGGCACGACCCTCTACTTCCTGCTGGGCCTGGCGGCACTCGCTGACAGGCCAGTCACGATCGTGGGCCAGCGTTACTTCCGCCGCCGGCCGATCGGCCCGCTTCTGCGCGCGCTTCAGCGGCTCGGCGTCCGGCTTGAGTATGAGGGCCAGAGCCTGCCGGTGACGGTGTACCCCGGCCGGCCCCGGGGCGGCCACGTGCGGATCGACGGCACGCTCTCGCAGTGGATCTCGGGGCTGCTGATGCTCGCCCCGTTCGCGACCGACGAGCCAACTGTGATCGAGGTCGTCGGTGAGCTCAACGAGCGCCCATACCTGGAACTGACGGTCGAGATGATGCGCGACTTCGGACTCGAGGTCGAGATTGGCGAGGACTGGCGTCATTTCACGATCGCGCCCAACCAGACGCCCGTCGCACAGGCGCAGTACCTGCTGCCCCCGGACATCGGCTCAGCCGCGTTCGGGCTGGCGGCGTGCGCGCTGCATCCATCGAACGTCGTGTTCCGCAGCCGCGTCCCGATCCACGGTCACCCGGAGGCGTCGGTGCTGACGGAGCTGCAGGGCGTCGGGGTGCCGATGCGGTTTGCCGAGGATGGCCTCTCGATCTCGATCGAGCACGACGGCACCCCACCGCTGGCCGGCCGCCTCGACTGCCGCGACATCCCCGACATGGTTCCGATCCTGTCCACGCTCGCCAGCCGCGCGCGCGGGCGGACCGTGCTCTCGCACGTCGCGCACGTGCGCTTGAAGGAGTCCGATCGCGTCACCTCGATGCTGCAGCTTCGCAAGATGGGCGCGCGCGTCGAATTCGACGGCAACGACATGGAGTTCGAGGGCGTCGACAGGTTGCACGGAGCCGAGCTCTCCTCCTACAACGACCACCGCGTGCTGATGGCACTCGCCGTCGCCGGGTCGACCGCTGAGGGCGTGACCGAGCTCTCCTACCCGCACGCCTACAAGATCTCGTATCCGGAGTTCGCCGATCACATGAACGCGCTCGGGATCCCGATAGAGGTCACCACGCGAGTCCCGGACTCGCTCGGAGACCTGAGATAACGGGACCGCTGATCACTGAGCTCGTGGGCCTTCACGCCCGCGAGCGACCGGACGCTCGCGCTGTGGTCGCGATCGGCGAGCAGGGCGAGGAGCGCGCCTGGACCTTCGGTGAGCTGGCGGCGGCAGCCGATGGCTGGGCCCAGGGCCTGCTCGAGCTCGGCGTCAGCGCCGGTGAGCCGGTCGCCTACCAGCTGCCGAACCTGCTCGAGTTCGTCGCGATCTCGCTCGGAGCGATGCGCATCGGCGCCGTCTGCGAGCCGCTGATGCCGATCTTCCGCGAGCATGAGTTGGAGTTCATGTTGCGGGAGAGCGAAGCCCGGGTGCTGATCGTCCCGCGCGAGTTCCGTGGACATGACCACGCCGCGATGGCCGACGGTCTGCGCGAGCGGGTCCCGTCATTGACTCACGTCCTGACCCTTGACGATGTCAGCCTGCCGGCCGGCGCGGTGAGCGCCGACGGACCGCGACCGGAGACGATCGCCCAGCTGCTGTTCACCTCAGGCTCGACAGGCGAGCCCAAGGGCGTGCTCCAGACCCACGCGTCACTGAACCAGGCCGCGGCCATGCACATCCGCCACTTCGGCCTGAGCGCGGACGACGTGATCTACGTCCCCTCGCCGCTCGCGCATCAGACCGGGTTCCTCTATGGGATGTGGATCGCGCTGGCATTGGGTGCCACCCAGGTGGTGCAGACCGTGTGGGAGGCCGAGCTGGGGTTTGAGGCGATGCGACGAACAGGGGTCACGTTCGTGCAGGCTGCGACGCCGTTCCTGGCTGATCTCGTGCGCGTCGCCGGCGAACGCCAACAGACACTCGAACAGCTGCGGACATTCGTCGCCACCGGGGCCGCGATCCCGCGCGAGCTGGCCCGGGATGCGCGGGAGGCCCTGGGCGCGGAGGTCGGCGGCGCGTTCGGCACAACCGAGAGCTGCCTGGGGGCGGCGTTCGTGCCGGGTCAGGATCCCGACCTTGCCTGGAGCGCCGACGGGCGCGCGCTCGAGGGGATCACGCTGCGCATCGTCGACGACAACGGCACCCCGCTCGCAGCCGGCGCCGAGGGCAACTTCGAGGTGCTGACACCGACGCTGTTCGACGGCTATCTGAAGCGCCCGGAGCTGACCGCCGACGCGATCACCGCCGACGGCTACTACCGCACCGGAGATCTCGCGACGATCGACGCCGACGGCTACCTGCGGATCACCGGGCGCGTGAAGGACGTGATCAACCGCGGCGGTGAGAAGGTGCCGGTCGTCGAGGTCGAGCAGCTGCTGTACGGCCATCCCGCCGTGCGCGAGGTGGCGATCGTGGCGATGCCGGATCAGCGGCTGGGTGAGCGCGCGTGCGCCTACGTCGTGCTGGAGCCCGGCGCCGAGCTCGACTTCGAGGCGATGCAACGCCACCTCGAGACCGGTGGCCTCGCCAAGCCCTACTGGCCCGAGCGGCTTGAGATCGTGGAGGAGCTGCCACACACACCGTCCGGCAAGATTCAGAAATTCGTGCTGCGCGAGCGGATCACGCATCAGTTGGAGAGAAAGGCGGTACACCGATGAACCGAGCGCCCCTCGTGGACGCCGAGCCGACACCGGTCGACGAGGCCGAGTTCGCGGCGCTGAAGACCGAGGTCCGCGCCTACGTCGACGACCGCGGCGAGTACTGGACCGCCCGGATCGAGGCTGAGCGCCAGGTGCCGACGGAGCTCTGGGACGAGCTCCGCGACCGCGGTTACCTGCGGCTCGCGGCGCCGCGGTCGCTCGGGGGCAGGGGGCTGCCGTTCGGCCGCTACCTGGAGTTGATCGAGCTGTTCTCGCGTCCGCACGCGTCGCTGCGGATGATCGTGCATGTCTCCAATGGCCTATGGCGAGCGATGCTGCCGTTCGCCAACGAGGACCAGCTCGAGCGCTTCGTCAGAGCGCAGGTCGCGACCGACATCAGGGTCGCATTCACGCTGACCGAGCCGAACGCCGGCTCCGGCGCCGACATCAAGTGCGCGGTTGCGCGCGAGGGCGACACCTACTACCTCAGCGGCCAGAAACACCTGATCACGTTCGGTCACATCTCCGACTACCTGCTGCTGTTCGCGCGCCTCGAGGGCACGCGCGGCTACGAGGGCACGGTCGCGCTGCTCGTGCCGGCCCACGGCGACGGGGTCACGAACAACCTGATGCCGGCATCGATGGGCGTCATCGGAACCGACCACTCGCACCTGATCTTCGACCGCGCACCCGTGCCGGTCGCCAATCGCCTGGGTGAGGAGGGCGAGGGACTTGACGTCGCGCTCGGCGGGTTCCTGGTGCCGAGCCGCATCTCGGTGGCGATGACCTGCGTGGGCCTGGCCGGGATGGCGCTCGACCTCGCCGTCGACTACTCGCATCGGCGCGAGACGTTCGGCAAGCCGATCGCCAGCCGGCAGGCGATCGCGTTCCAGCTCGCGGAGATGGCGACGGACCTCGAGGCCGCCCGGCGCCTGACGCTGTACGCCGCCGACACCTGGGAGCGCACCCATGAGGCCGCTGCCGAGTCCTCGATGGCGAAGCTGTTCGCCTCGGAGATGCTTCAGCGGGTGACCGACGGCGCGCTCGGCGTGCACGGCGGAATCGGCTACTTCAAGAGCCCGATCGAGCGTGTCTACCGCGACGCCCGGGCGCAGCGGTTCGAGGAGGGCACCGTCGAGGTTCAGAAGCAGACGATCGCCCGCGCGCTGCTCGGCTGATCGTGGTCTGGTGGCGGTGAGCCGGCGCTGATGACAGAGCTCGAGCACGTCTGGCAGCCGGGCGCAATCGGGGCGCTGCAGCTACCCCATCGGATCGTGATGGGCGCGATGCACCTCGGGCTGGAGCGACTTGACGACGGCGGCCACGCTTTGGCCGCCTTCTACCGCGCTCGAGCCGCAGGCGGGGCCGGCCTGATCGTGACCGGGGGCTCTGCGGTCAGCCGCGTCGGCGCCGGTGGCGCCAGCTACAGCGTGATCAATGACGATGCGGACGCGGGCGCGCTGGCCGCGATTCCCGAGGCCGTTCACGCAGAGGGCGGGCTCGTGTTGCTGCAGCTGTTTCACGCCGGGCGCTACGCGCTGGAGCAAGCGTTCGGCCTGCAGCCGGTGGCGCCCTCGGCCGTGTACTCGGGCTACTCGCGCTGCGAGCCGCGGGCAATGAGTGAGGAGGAGATCCTCGAAACGATCGACGACTTCGCCCGGGGGGCGGCGCGTGCACGCGAGCTCGGCTTTGACGGAGTCGAGATCATGGGCTCCGAGGGGTACCTGCTCAGCCAGTTCATGGCGCCGGCCACCAACCGGCGCGAGGACGAGTGGGGTGGCTCGCTCGAGGGCCGGATCCGCCTGCCGTTGATGGTGGCGGCGGCTGCGCGCGAGGCTCTGGGTGACCGCGGCGCGCTGGTCTACCGGCTCTCAGGCGCTGATCTGGTCCCGGACGGGGCGTCGTTGGAGGACGTGATCGCGCTGGCAAGTCGGCTGGCCAGCGGGCCGGCCGACGCGTTGAACGTCGGGATCGGGTGGCATGAGGCGCGGGTGCCGACGGTGCAATCCGGGGTGCCGCACGGTGCCTGGGCGCCATGGGCGCGAGCGGTGCGGGAGGCCGCCGAGGTACCCGTGATCGCGTCCAATCGCGTCAACACCGCGGCGCTCGCCGATGCGCTGGTGCGCGACGGCTTCGCTGACTTCGTGTCGATGGCGCGTCCGCTGCTGGCCGATCCCCTGTTCGTGCGCAAGAGCCGTGAGCGGCGGGCGCGAGGGGTGAACATCTGCATCGCCTGCAATCAGTGCATCGACCAGTCGATCTTCGATCGCCGCGTCTCGTGCTCGGTGAATCCGCGCGCCGGGTACGAGTTGCACGGATCGGCGGACGGAGGCGGGGCGCGGGTGGCGGTCGTCGGAGGCGGCCCCGCGGGCATGGAGGCGGCGCGCGCGTTGGCCGTGAGCGGCTATGCGGTGACGCTGTTCGAGGCGGGCTCGGATTTGGGTGGCCAGTTCCTGATGGCGCGGCGGATCCCGGGCAAGGAGGACTTTGGGCTGACCGGCGCTTACTTCGCGGATGAGCTGTCGCGGCTGGGCGTGGGCGTGTCGCTGGGCACGCGCGCGGATGTGGATGCGATCGACGGATTCGATGCGGTCGTGGTCGCCGCCGGCGTCATACCGCGTCAGGTGACGTTGGAGGGTGTGGAGTTGCCACACGTCTGTCGTATGCGGAGCTGCTGGGCGCTGAGGACCCGCTGTCGCTGGTGGGCGAGCGCGTCGCGATCATCGGTGCCGGTGGCATCGGCACGGACGTTGCCCACATGCTGTCCCAGCATGGTGGGCGGCGCGGTGACTTCTACTCGCGATACGGACTCGAGCCGCCGGTCGCGTGGTCGGAAGCTTGGTCGAAGCTTGGTCGCCGAAAGGGGCAAAATGTCGCCAAAGTCCTGCTTCCAAGCGTGTGACGCTGATGCGGCGGGCGGGGCGGATCGGCGACGGCGTCGGAGCGTCGACCCGATGGGTGGTCGTGCAGGAGCTCAAGCAGGCAGGCGTGGAGATGCTGACCGGCGTCGAGTACGAGCGCATCGAGCGCGACGCCGTGGTCATACAGGTCGACGGCTCGCAGCAACGGATAGCGGCGGACACGGTCGTGATCGCCGCCGGTCAGGAGCCGGAGTCGTCGCTGGCGCTGCGCCTGCAGGAACTGGGGCGGCCGCACGTCGTGATCGGCGGGGCGGCCGGGGCCGAGGCGCTCGATGCAGGCCGCGCGTTCCGGCAGGGCCTCGGCGCTCCGGATGCTGTCGCGCGGTTGCTGGCGGTCGCCCGGGATAGCAATTAGCTGCGCTGAAGCAGGAGCGCCTTTGGCCGGATGTAGTCGACAAGCTCCGCCGAACCGGGTGCAAGCTGTGACCAGGGCCGGTCGAAGCCGAGCGTGACCAGGCTGCCCGTCGGCAGCTTGCGCCGAATTTCCTCAAGACCCTCGGCGCGGGCTGGACGCCCGGGGCTCTCGCCGGCGGACAGGCTCAGAGTCAGCATCTGCAACGCCGGGTTATGGCCGATCACGATCGCGGAGCCGACCGCGATGTCGATCCGGCGCAGGCGTTCGAGCAGCTGATTGGCGCTGGCCGTGTAGAGGTCGGATTCGATCTCCGCCCGATGCCCGGGCAGGACCCCCGCGAGCGTCTCGCGCGTCCGCTGTGCGCTTGAGCAGAGGATCAGCTGCGGCTCGATTGCGTGCTCCTCCACGTGTTGCCGGAGCACCGCCACCGCCTGTCTGCCGCGAGTCGCAAGTGGGCGCTCGTGATCCGGCTGGCCCGGTTGGTCCCAGCTCGACTTCGCATGCCTCAGGAGGTACAGATGCCGCATGTCGCCCACCCGCAGATTCTCCCTCGACAGGCGGTGTCCTGCTTGCCTTCAAGCCCTGGCCGGTTCGCTAGCATCGTTGCCCGCGGCGGGATAGCTCAGCTGGTAGAGCACACGACTGAAAATCGTGGTGTCCCCGGTTCAAGTCCGGGTCTCGCCATCCAAGAAAGTCCTGTAAATTGCAAGCTTTAATCGGATAAGTAGTTAGCTGTACAGAGCAATAATTTGGTCCCGTAAGTCGATTGTTTTGGACCAAATAGTGCGGATTTATGTGCTGTAGTCGGATTTACGGGACCATCGGGTCGTGACCGAACCGGGTAGGGGGCTCCGCTCAAGACCCGCCGGCGAGTGCCTCCATAATCCTGACGATCTCAAGGTCGCGCACGCTTGGATGGACTACCAGCGACGGATCTTCACCTCGGACGCGAGGTCGCGCCAGTCGCCAATCGCCTCGTAGCGTTCCTCGGAACGCGAGATGTAGTTGGCGGCGGCAGCGGTCCCGCGGACCATCGCGGCCACGGGATCGCCATCATCCAGGAGTCCGCTGATCACGCCTGCGGCGAAGACGTCGCCTGCCCCGACCGCGTTGTCGACCTCGACCGTCAGCGGCTCGACCCTCACGAGCGTGTCGCCATCAAGGGTGGCGCTTCCCTCCTCGCCGCAGGTCACGATCACCGTCCCCGGACAACGATCACGGAGCGCCCTGAGGTCGCCTCCGACATCGCGCTGCCCCGTGAGTGCCCTGGCCTCGTCCAGGTTTGGGAGGAACACATCGGTGACCTGGAGGATCGGGTCAAGCTTCCTTCCAGACGTGATCTCATCGCCCCATCCTGGGTCAAAGACTGTCAACACGCCGCGAGTCTGTGCTCGCTCCAGCAGGGACGCGGCGGCTGCCAGGTCGATGCCGGGCAGGTTTGAGGTCCCAACCAGCGCGAGCGCACGCCGAGCTGTGGATCGCCTCCTCATGCCGGATCAGATCGTCGACGCTGAGGCTCGCCGACGCGCCGAGATCAGTGATGAAGGCGCGCTCGCCGTCCTGCCGAACCGCCGCGACCGCGTAGGCCGTACGCCCCGTCGCTGTTTTGAGCGCGTGAGCACCGATCCCTTCGGCCTCGAGCGTCGCGCGGATGCGCTCCCCAGGCGCATCGTCTCCGACCACCGCGGCAAGCTCGGTCGACAGCCCCAAACGCACCGCCGCCCTGGCGAGGTTGGCCCCCTGTCCCCCGATCTGCTCGGACCGGCCAGTGGCCAGCACCTCCTCGCCCCAGCGTGGCATCTCGGGAACGCCCTTCATCATCAGGTCGATGAGGACGTTGCCGACGACCCACAGGTCGGTGCGACTGGCGTGAGGGGTCTCGGCAAGCCGCGTCGTTCATCAATAGCTCGTCGCGCGGTAGTAGCGCCGCGTGGTGAGCGGGTGATCACGCAACACCTCCAGGTGCGCGCTGACTCGCTCGAGCACCGTCGCGAGCAGCGCGGGCCCCATCAGAGCGCGGAGATCGTCAGGCAGTTCGAGTGCTTCCATGTCGGCGGTGTCGATGGTCGTGACGCGATCGGTATGTCCCTGGACGAACGCGTCCACCCGGTCCATGAGCGGTCGGAGGTCGCCCTCGTCCTTGAGGAGCAGGCAGTTGACGCCGGGCTCGAGCAGTTCAAGCGGACCATGGAAGAAGTCAGCCGCATTCACCGGTCGCGTCAGGATCCACTGCATCTCCTCGAGGATGCACATGCCGTAGTACATCGCCTCGGCCCAACCGCCCCCGGCGCCCAGGATCATGTGGAACGGAGCCTCGGCGATCCTTGTCGGCCACCTCCCCGGCGCGCGGCTCGAAACCCTCCTTGGCCTTCAGCAGTGCTTCGGGAAGCCGGCGCGCAGCTGCGAGGAGCTCGTCGTAGTTGTCGATCTCCCCACGCGCGCTCATCACCGACAGTGCGATGAAGATCGACTGGATGTAATAGGACTCCGACGAGTTGTCGTCCGCCACCGGGTTGGTGAAGTTGTGGTCCGCCTGGGCAGCCAACGGACTGTCAGGGTGCCGGTGAGCGTGATCACCGTCGCACCGGCGTTCCGGCAATATTGCAGCGCCTCGACCGTCTCGGGCGTGTCACCCGAGCGCGACGGCATCACGACGATCGACCGCCCTGACAGCAGTCCGGAGCCGGCCGTCACCAGCTCTGCCGCGTGCTCAACCCTGGTTGGGAAGCTGGATCGCGTTGTCAGCAGTGCGGCCGCCGGCCACATCAGGATCCCAGCTCCGCCCGAGGCGACGAACAGCAGGTTGTCGCTGCCGTGCTCGACGAGACCTCCGATCACGCCGTGCAGCTCTTCGGCGCACGCCACGGCCCCGCGCTGGTTCTCGAGGAACTTGGCCTCGTCGAAGTTCAACATGCTGGTTTCCTTTTCTTGTTGATGTGTTCATCGTCTTGCCGACCGGTCGATCTCTGGTCGCTCCTGCGTTGCCGATTGCGGCCCGCCGTACTCGCCCGCACCACTGAGTGACAATCGCTCCGGAATCGCCGCCAGCAGCTGCTGCGTGTAGGGCTCACTCGGCGAATCGAGGACCTCCTGGACAGTCCCGGCCTCGACCACCTTGCCGCGATGCATGACCACGACCTCGTCAGAGATGTGGCGAACCATCGCGAGGTCGTGGGAGATCATCAGCACGCCGATGCCGAACTGCTCGCGAAGGTCGGCGAGCAGATCGAGGATCTGCGCCTGGGTGGAGACGTCGAGCGCGGAGACCGGCTCATCCAGCACCAGCATTTCCGGTTCGGCGGCCAGTGCACGGGCGATCGCGGCGCGCTGGCATTGTCCGCCTGAGAGCTGCCGAGGCCGGCTCATCCCCGCGTTCGGCGAGGCCCACGGCGTCGAGCAACTCCGACACGCGCGCGTCGATCTTGGACTTCTCGACCCGTCCGTGGTGCCGCATCACCTCGGCGATCGCCGCACCGACCGGCTGGCGAGCGTCGAGCGACAGGAAGGGATTCTGGAAGACCATCTGCATGAGCCGGGCGCGCTCACGCCGCTCCTCTGAGGTTCGGCTTCACCGGAAGCGCTCGTCCGTCGACCAGGATCTCGCCCGACGTCGGGGTCTCAAGGCCGACGATCATCCGTGCGACCGTCGTCTTGCCGGAGCCGGTCTCGCCGACGATGGCTACGGACCCGTGTGGCCGAACCTCGACTTCACGTCGCTCACAGCAGCAAACGGCGTGGCACGCCCCAGGAGGCCGGAGCGCAGCTGGAACGTCTTCGAAAGGTGTTTGACCCTCTAGGTGCATTCGGTGCCCTCCTCGCTCACCGCCAGGGCGACGTCCGCTTCCGACCCGACCCGTGAACTCGCGCTCAGGCGCGCCGCACC
>CAWDRA010000004.1:0-80631 GCA_963804615.1 uncultured Actinomycetota bacterium | reverse complement strand
GAGCAAATCGGCATCGGAGCAATTGATTTGTCAGATCCGGCAGGTCCACGGGAGCTGAGCATCGGCCATCACGGTGCAATCGCCGTGTCGTCGTCCGCGCCCCGCACTCCCCCTCGCTCGCGCCGCACGCCCCCTCACTCCGCCCACACCCCTCGCTCGCCCGCACTCCCCCTCGCTCGCGCCGCACCCCCCTCGCTCGCCCACACTCCGCACCGCAGCGTTAGTCTCACACCAGAGTCATGCTGCTGCTGTTCGACATCGACGGCACGCTCGTGCAGGGCGCATCGCGGAGCACGCGGCCGCGCTGCGCCAGGCACTGCAGAACGTCCACGGCGTGAACCTCGACGGGACCGACCGCTCAGTCTCGGCCGCGGGTCGAACCGACGGTGAGATCGCACGGCTGTATCCTGCTGGAGGCCGGCGTCTCCGCCCAGCGGATCGACGCACGCGCGGGCGGACGTGCAGGACGAGTGCTGCCGGCTGTACGCGAGCCTCTGCCCGAACGACCTGTCGACACGGTCGTCGACGGGATGCCGGAGCTGCTCGAGACGCTCAGCGCGCGCGACGACGTACGGCTCGCGCTCGTGACCGGCAACTTCGAGCCGGTGGCGCGGATCAAGCTGAAGGCCGCCGGTCATCGGGCACTGGTTCGCGCACGGCCAGGGCGGCTTCGGCTCCGACTCCGAGGACCGCACGATGCTGCCGCCGATCGCTCGCCGCCGCGCCGGCGAGGCGGCCGGGCTCGCCAGCTCCTGGCCGCGCGAGCAGACGATCGTGATCGGCGACACGCCCCGCGACATCGCCTGCGCGCACGCCGACGAGCGTCGCTGCATCGCCGTCACCACCGGCCCGCACGGCCGCGAGGACCTCGAGGCAGGCGGACTTCGTCGCAGACAGCGTCGCCGAGCTCGCGGCTGCCTCGAGGCGCTCGCCGGGCCGCCGGCGCCTGAAGTCGAGCCGGCGGCCGGACCAGCGGAGGTCGGCCGCCGTCTGACGGCGCCGCCGTCGCGGCGCTCCGAACCGGCTCTGGCGTCTGCAGCGGGAAGTGGCAGGCCGCCTGGTGGTTGGCGCCGAACCGCCGCAGCGGCGGCTCGACCTCGGCGCAGATCGTCCTGCGCCAGCGGGCAGCGGGTGCGGAAGCGGCAGCCGGACGGCGGGTCGATCGGGCTCGGCAGCTCGCCGCGGATGCCGACGTCGGTCTTGGCCTTCTCGACCGCCGGATCGGGCACCGGGATCGTCTTGATCAGCGCCTCGGTGTAGGGGTGCGCGGCGCGTCGGTAGATGTCGTCGCCGGTGCCGAGCTCGACGATCTTGCCGAGGTACATCACGCCGATCCGGTCGGCCAGGTACTTGACGACGGCGAGGTCGTGCGAGATCACGACCGACGCCATCTGGTGCTCGGCCTGCAGGCGCTTCATCAGGTTCAGCACCTGCGAGCGGATCGAGACGTCGAGCGCGCTGACCGGCTCGTCGGCGACCATCACCTTCGGCTCGAGCATCAGCGCCCGCGCGAGCGCGATGCGCTGGCGCTGGCCGCCGGAGAACTCGTGCGGATAGCGCTCGAGCGCGTTCTGCGGCAGGCCGACCTCGTCGAGCAGTGCGCGGACCCGCTGCGTTCTGCTCCTTGGCCGACCCGATGCCCTGGATCTGCAGCGGCTCGCGCAGGATCGCCTGCACGCGCATGCGCGGGTCGAGCGACGCGTACGGGTCCTGGAACATCATCTGCAGGTCGCGGCGCGCGTGGCGCAGCGCGTTGCCGCGCAGCTTGAAGATCTCCTTGCCGTCGAGCATGATCTGGCCGCCGTCGGGCTTCTCGATGCCGACGATCAGCTTGCCGAGCGTGGTCTTGCCGCAGCCCGACTCGCCGACCAGGCCGAGCGCCTCGCCCGCGTCGACGTGCAGCGTCACGCCCGAGACCGCCTTGACCGAGTCGACCTTGCGCTGCAGCACGCGCCGGCCGTGACCGGGTACTCGCGGACGACGTCGATCACCTCCAGCAGCGGCTCTCGTCCTCTGGGCCGTCGGACGGCGAGTTGCGGAGAGTTGGCCGACGTCGCCAGCGCTCCGTCCGCAGAACCGACAGGCACAGGTTCGGCGACCACCGCGACCTGCGGCGCTGCAGCAGGATTCGGTCGCGCCCGCCCTGGCAGCTGCAGCGTGCAGCCGGCGGGACTATGTGCTCGGTGATGATCGCGGGACCGTCGACCGGGTGCCAGCAGGCGAACAGGTGGTCGGCGTCGCCGGTCAGCGGCGGCTCCTCGGCGCGGCACTGCTCGGTCGCGAAGCGGCAGCGCGGCGCGAAGCGGCAGCCCGGCGGCGGGTTGGTGAGGTCCGGCGGCAGGCCCGGGAATCGAGAGCAGCGGCTTGGTCGCGTCCTGCTCCAGCCGCGGGATCGAGCCGAGCAGCGCCTGCGTGTAGGGGTGGCGCATCGCCGTGAACAGCTCTTCGGTCGGCGCGGTCTCGACGATCCGGCCGGCGTACATCACGTTGATCCGCTTGGTGCGGCCGGCGACGACGCCCATGTCGTGGGTGACCAGCAGCGTCGCCATGCCGAGGCGCTGCTCGAGGTCGTCGAGCACCCTCAGGATCTGGGCCTGGATCGTGACGTCGAGCGCGGTCGTCGGCTCGTCGGCGAGCAGCACCTTCGGCTCGCAGGCGAGCGCGATCGCGATCATCACGCGCTGGCGCAGGCCGCCGGAGAGCTGGTGCGGGTAGTCGCCGAGGCGCTCCCTCGGGCGCGGCAGGCCGACCAGCTCGAGCACCTCGAGCGCGCGGTCCGTCGCCTCCTTGCGGTTGGCACCGCGGTGCAGCCGCACCGGCTCGGCGACCTGCTCGCCGATCGTCTTGGTCGGGTTCAGCGAGGACAGCGAGTCCTGGAAGATCATCGCCACCTCGTTGCCGCGGAGCCTGCGCAGCTCCCTGTCGCTGAGGCCGACCAGCTCCTGGTCGCCGAGCTTGATCGAGCCCCCGGTGATGTGTCCGCCGTTGGGCAGCAGCCCGAGGATCGAGAGCCCGAGCATCGACTTGCCGGAGCCCGACTCGCCGACCAGGCCGAGCGTCTCGCCCTGGTCGATCCGCAGGTCGACGTTGCCGACCGCCTGCACGGTCGAGCGCGACAGCTTGATCTCCGTGGTGAGGTTCTCGACCTCGAGCGCGGTGGTGGCCATGCGTCCTCTCAGCGCCGCCGCAGCCGCACGTCGACGGCGTCGCGCAGCGCGTCGCCGACCAGGTTGCACGCGAGCACGACACGACCAGGCAGGCGCCGACCGGGTAGACCAGCCACCAGTAGCCGTTCGGGACGTACTGTCTGCGCGTTGCCGAGCATGTCGCCCCACGACGTCGCCGGGTACGCGAGGCCGAAGCCGAGGAAGCCGAGGTAGGCCAGCGCCAGGATCGAGTCGGCGACCAGGAAGGTGACGTTGACGATCATCGACCGACATCGCGTTCGGGATCAGGTGCCGGTAGACCAGCCGCGCGCGACCCGCGCCCATCACCTGCGCCGCGAGCACGAAGTCACGCGCGCGCAGCGTCAGCACCTCGCCGCGCACCAGGCGCGCCGGGACCAGCCACGAGAAGACGCCCAGGATCAGGCTCATCTCGACCACGGTGCCGCTGTACTTGGTCGCCAGCACCAGCACGATGAACAGGAACGGGATCGACAGCAGGATGTCGACGAAGCGCATCATCACGCCGTCGACGAAGCCGCCGACGAGGCCGGAGATCGCGCCGTACAGGGTGCCGATCACGGTCGCGACGAGGCCGCGAAGAAGCCGATCTCGAGCGCCGCCTGGCCGCCGATCATGATCCGGCCGAGCTCGTCGAAGCCGTTCTCGTCGGTGCCGAGCAGGTGGCCGCGGCCGGGCGGCAGGTCGGTGTTGAGGATGTCCGACTCGGTCTGGTTGGTGTGGTAGATCGAGCGGCCCGAGGAAGCAGAACAGCACGAAGAAGACGAGCACCACCAGCGCCAGCACCGCGAGCCGGTTGTCATGAACTCGCGCAGCGCCAGCCGCCAGCCGCTGGAGATGACCTGGACCTCGCCGCCCTCCGGCCAGCTCGCCGAGCGGGCCGTCCGGCGCCGGGACCATGTAGGCCCCCGCACCAACCTGCTCGAGCCGCTGGCTCGGGGTGCGCTGATGCTCGGGCTCAGTCAAGGCGCACCCTCGGGTCGGCGACGGTGATCGCGATGTCGGCGATCAGGTTGCCGAGCACGGTCAGGATGCGCGCCGAGGATCGTGTAGGCGAGCAGGACGTTGTAGTCCAGGTTGCCGAGCGCGTTGTAGAACAGCAGCCCCAGGCCCGGGTAGTTGAACAGGTACTCGATCAGCAGGTTGCCGGCCAGCAGCGCCGGGATCGAGAGGCCGACCAGCGTGATCATCGGCAGGCAGGCGTTGCGCAGCAGGTGGCGGAAGCAGCACCGCCCGCTCGGACAGGCCCTTGGCGCGCGCCAAGCCGGATGTAGTCCTGGGCGAGGTTGTCGAGCGCCGAGGAGCGCATGTAGCGGCTGAACGACGCGACGTTGATCAGCGTCAGCGTGACGATCGGCAGGGTCAGCTGCTCGGGGTGGGTGATCGCCTGCCAGGTGGTCGTGATCGATCGCTGACTCCGACCGGGAAGATGTCGCAGTCGAGCGCGAAGAACTGGATCAGGATCATGCCGAGGAAGAACGACGGCATCGAGTAGAGCATGAAGTTCAGCGCGGTCGCGAGGTAGTCGCCGAGACTGTTGCGCTTGACCGCCTGGGCGATCCCGAGCGGGATCGCGATCAGCAGCGACAGCACCAGCGCGGCGCCGGACAGGTAGGCGCTGCGGCCGGCGTTCTCCTTGAACAGCGCGCCGACGCTCTGGCCGAGCTTGTAGCGAGTAGCCGAAGTTCAGGTGGAGCGAGGTTGCCCAGGTAGCTGAGGAACTGGACGATCTCCGGGCGGTCGTAGCCGTGCTGCTTGTTCCAGGACGGCGATCGCCTACGGCGATGGCCTTGGCTGCCGAGCACGCGTAGGCCGGGCGTCGGCGAGAGGTAGTGCAGCAGCGCGAACGTGATCGCCGCGACGCCGATCGACGACGATCACCGCGCTCCCGAGCCGGCGGATGATGTAGCCGATCATTTGACGGTGATGTTAGGTGCTGTGCCGCTAACCGGAAGGTCGGAGTCGGGCGGCCTCGGTCAAGGCCGCCCCACTCCGAGTCAGCTGGTGCTGGCGACCTACTTCTTGTTGACGTAGAGCGCCTGCGGGCAAACTGCTGCTGGGTCATCGTCAGGAACGTGTTGGCCGGGCCGCCGACCTTCTTGCTGACCGCCAGCATGTAGTCCTGGTCAGGCATGAAGAAGACCGGGTAGCTCTTGCTGAAGTACGCTGCCTCGGCAGCGATCGCGGCCTTGCTCGGGCTCGCAGACCGACGCCGTCATCAGCCTGGTTGGCGACCGGGTCGTTGAACGAACCGATGTTGAGCGCGCCGCCGGGGTTCATGAGCCCGTCCTGGGTCGGGTAGTAGTCCATGAACAGGCCGCCGTAGTTGTTGACGCCCCAGTCGTTCGTGTACTTGGCGGCCGCCGGGTTCGGGTTGTTGTAGTTCGGCGGTCAGGAAGTTGAACGTCTTGGTCTTCGAACGTGACGTCGATCCCGGCCGCCTCTTGGCCTCGAGCGCGAACGCCTCGGACTCGAGCACCCCGGTCGAGGCGACCGACTCGGGCTGGTTGGCCCAGACGAACTTGAACGGCGTGCCCGCCGGGATGCCGGCGCCGCACTCGTCCGTCGCCGTGCCCGCCTTGGCGCAGGTCGTCTGACCGCCGGGCACGACGTTCCAGCCGTGGGCCTTGAGAGCGCGACCGCCTGCGCTCGGGTTGTAACGGGTACGGCGGCTTGGTCGCGTCGGCGGGACGTACGGCGACGTCGGCGCCGACGGGACCGGACCGTAGGCCGGCACCGCCCAGCCGTGGTAGACGCCCTTGATGATCGCCGGCTGGTCGATCAGCTACGCGAACCGCCGCGCATGTACAGCTGCGCGATGACCTTGTCGAAGTCGTCGGTCGTGTCCTTGAAGTTGATGATGCCGCCGAACCAGCCCCAGCCCGGGCCGCCGAAGACGCTGTACCCGTTGCTCTGCAGCTTCGGGATCGCGCCCAGCTGGGTGCCGGCGTCGAGTTGCCGATGTCAAGCGAGCCGGACTTCATCGCGTTCAGCATCGCGGTCTGAGCTGGTGTAGGTCTCGAAGGAGACTGGAACTCATCTGCGGCTTCGGCGAGCCGCCGTAGCTCGGGTTCGGGACGAGCGCGTAGGAGCTGTTGGTGGCGCTGAAGCTCTTCAGCTTGAACGGCCCGTCGACGACCTTCCACAGCGGGTTGAGAACGTCGAGAGCTGCGTCCCTGCTTGTTCAGGTAGTCGTAGATCTTCTTGGCGTCCGCCGGGTTCGTGCCCAGTCGGTGATGTGCGGCCCGCCGGCCGAGTCGACGTTCCAGGCCTGGCTCGGCAGCGGGTAGACGCCGCCGTTGGTGTCTGCAGCTGGTTGAGCGTGAAGCAGGTCGGGTTGACCGGCTTGTTCAGGTGCAGGACGATCGTGTCCTTGCCCTTGGCGTCCCAGCTGGTGACGTTGTCCGGGAACTCGCCGGGCGAGTACTGGCCCCAGTTGGCCGGCTCTCCTTGACCGCCGCCTTCAGCAGCGCCATATAGAAGATGACGTCCTGGGCGTCGACCGGCTGGCCGTTTGACCACTTCAGGCCCGGCTTGAGGTTGATCGTGCACGGTCTTGTCGTCGTTGGAGTACTGAGGCAGCGTCGCCGCGCTCAGGCCCTGATCGACCTCAGGCTTGGCGCCGACGGGCCCGTAGTACAGCGGGACTACATGTTCGAGACGAAGTAGAAGGTCTGCGTCGAGCAGGTGGCGCCGTTGATCATCGGCCAGATCGAGGTCGGGGTCTGCCCGCTGATCTGCCCGATCGAGATCGTGCCGCCCTTGGACGGGGTTCCGGTCTTGGGCAGCGTCCCGTGCAGGACCGTGCCGTAGTTCGAGCTGGTCTTGCTGCTCGTGCTCGTGTTGCTGTTCGAGCTTCCGCCACAGGCGGCGATGGCTGCTGCCGCCACCAATGCTGCGGCTGCTCCCACAACCGCTCGCCGCCGGGACCGGCCACGGAACCGAGCGGGTTCCTCACGCCGGTCCGAGTTCTGCGATCGGTAAAAGCTCATAGACAACTATCCCTTCCTTCTTTCCTTCGGTAAGTGGGGTACCCTGCGCGATCCAAACACGCTCCAGCGGATCTGTCAATGACTCTCGGCGTCTGTTGTCGAGACCTGATCCGCTCTTAACTTCCCGCTCGACGCGGCACTTTTAACACTCATTTACTACGAGGCGACGCAGATGACTCCTTCATCGTGCGCGATAGCGCACCGGAACGGTCAAGCCTGGCAATCGCGACCGGGCGCGTCAGCCGCGTACGAGCTTCTTGTAGGTGAGCCGGTGCGGCCGGTCGGCCTCGGCGCCGAGCTGCTCATGTCGGAAGCTCTCATAGGCCTCGAAGTTGCCCTCGAACCAGCGCACCTGCGAGTCGCCCTCGAATGCGATCACGTGCGTCGCGATCCGATCCAGGAACCAGCGATCGTGGGAGACGACGACCGCGCAGCCGGCGAACGCGAGCAGCGCCTCCTCCAGCGCGCGCAGCGTGTCGACGTCGAGGTCGTTGGTCGGCTCGTCGAGGATCAGGAGGTTGCCGCCGCTGGCCAGCAGCTTGGCCATGTGCAGGCGGTTGCGCTCGCCGCCTGAGAGGCTGCCGACCTTCTTCTGCTGGTCGGAGCCCTTGAAGTTGAAGCCGGCCACGTAGGCGCGGCTGTTGACGCTGGTCTCGCCGAGCACCATCTGGTCGAGCCCGCCTGAGACCTCCTCCCAGACGGTTCTTGTCCGCGTCAAGCGCCTCACGCGACTGGTCGACGTAGGCGAGCTTGACCGTGTCGCCGACCTTGAACGTGCCCTCATCGGGCTGCTCCTGGCCGGTGATCATCCGCATCAGCGTCGTCTTGCCGGCGCCGTTCGGGCCGATCACGCCGACGATCGCGGCCGGCGGCAGATTGAAGCTGAGCTCGTCGATCAGCAGCTTGTCGCCGAAGGACTTGCGCACGTTCTGGGCCTCGACCACCATCCCGCCGAGCCGTGGGCCCGCGGGGATGTGGATCTGAACCTGGTCGAGCTTGACGTTGCGGTCCTCGGCCAGCAGCGCCTCATAGGCGTTGAGACGGGCCTTCGGCTTGGCGCGGCGGGCGCTGGCGTTCATCCGCACCCATTCGAGCTCCTGCTTGATCGTCCGCTGGCGCGCATCGTCCTCGCTTGGCCTCCTGCTCGAGCCGCTTCTCCTTCTGCTCCAGCCAGCCGGAGTAGTTGCCCTGGTACGGGATCCCACGACCGCGGTCCAGCTCGAGGATCCAGCCGGCGACGTTGTCCAGGAAGTACCGATCGTGGGTGACCGCGACGATCGTGCCCTTGTAGTCCTGCAGGTGGCGCTCAAGCCAGCCGACCGACTCGGCATCGAGGTGGTTGGTCGGCTCGTCCAGCAGCAGCAGGTCGGGCTCTGCCAGCAACAGCCGGCACAGCGCGACGCGGCGGCGCTCACCGCCGGAGAGCTGGTTGACGTCGGCGTCGGCGGGCGGGCAGCGCAGCGCGTCCATCGCGTAGTCGAGCTTGGTGTCGAGGTTCCAGGCGTCAGCGGCGTCGATCTGCTCCTGCAGCCGCGCGAACTCGTCAGCGGTCTCGTCCGAGTAGTTCGCCGCCAGCTCGTTGAAGCGATCGAGCAGCGCCTTGACCTCGGCCACGCCGTCCTCGACGTTGCCGCGCACGTCCTTGCTCGGAGTCGAGCTGCGGCTCCTGCTCCAGCATCCCGACCGTCGCGCCGGGAGCGAGCTGCGCCTGACCGTCGTAGTCATGGTCGAGTCCGGCCATGATCCGCAGCAGCGTCGATTTGCCGGCGCCGTTGTAACCGAGCACGCCGATCTTCGCGCCCGGCATGAAGCTCAGGGAGATGTCGGTCAGCACCTGCTTGTCGGGCGGCTGCCGTCGCGACAGCTTGTAGGTCGTGTAGATGTACTCGCCGGCCACGGACTCCGAGGGTATCCGGTCGCCCGCGTAGTCCGCCCCGTGATCAGAGACCCGCGGGGTGGCGCACGACGAACCCGGCGCTCGACGCACGAGCGGATGCCAGCCGATCCCGGCGGCGCCGTCCCCGGGACCGGCGGCGTCGTGCGTGTCCCAACGCATTCCGGCGACGTACATGAAGACGTGGTCCGCGCTGGCGTAGATCGTCACCCAGCGCCCGGGGCCCGGAAGCCCCCAGTGACTCGAAGTCCGCCGAGGTCATGTCGGCGTCGACCGGCAGCAGGCCGCCGCCATAGAGCAGGTGGGCGACGCTGCTCGAGCAGTCGTAGTAGGGCGCGATCATGTCCAGCGGCAGGCCGTGGCCCCGCCGTAGACGTACGGCTTGCCGACGATCTGGTTGCCGGCGGCGATGATCCCCTTGACGGCGGCCGGAGCCGAGAGCGGCGCGGCCGCCAAGCCGTCGGCGAGCAGCGTCGCGCGTCGGCCCGGAGCCAGTGCGGTCACTCGCGGCTCGCTCCCCGGCGGTGGCACCGGCGCCGGCTGACTGGCCGCCGCCCGCTCCACCCGCCCCAACGCAGTCCGCGGACACCGACGCGATCTGACCGTGCCCGACCAGCGCCCGTGCTCGTAGGGGATGCCGAGGCTGCGCGGCGAGCTCCCACCAGAGGTCGATCGCGCGCGGGTGGCCGTCGATCGGGCCGCCGCCGAGGCCGATGTCCTGCTTGTACGCGATCACCGAGCGCCTTCCCACGGTGATCTGCAAGCGGCGTCCCGTACGGCAGCCCGCCGAGCGCGGTGGCCGTCTCGAAGCTGGTGCCGCCGAGCTCGGCGTAGCTGTCGGGCTGCGCCAGCAGGCTGACGCCCGAGGAGCCGACGGTGCCGCTCGACGGGATCGCCGGGGCCGCCGTATTCGGTCGCGCCGACCGTCAGCGGACGCACCGCACGAGGCCCCGGCCTCCCCGCCGCCCGAAGCACCGGCCAGGGCCGAGAACAGCACGAGCACGACCGCGCAGCAGCGCATGCCGATGGTCAGCGCGAGGCCGCCCAGTGCCCCTCCGCGGCGGTTCGTCCGTGAACCCATGGGGCCAAGCTACGCGCCCGCGAGCACGGCCGTGGCGCAATTGACACAGAGTTGGCACAAGACCGCAGGCTGGATCTCGCGCCAGCCCGGTCGCTAACGTTTTTGTCGATGGCTCGCATCCTTGATCTCGAACAGTCGCTGCTCCTGCTCGAGCTGGAGGCGCCATTCGACAAGCGTCAGGTGCAGCTCGCACGGCGCCGGATGGCCAAGCGCTGGCACCCGGACATCGCGCCGCCCGGGCGCCAGCACGAGCACCAGCGCCACCTGCAGGCGATCAATGAGGCGGCCGACCAGCTCGAGCGGCTGGCTGAGGACTCGCGCGGCGGCACCGTCAGCCGCAACGCCGTCAAGGTCTCCGCCGCCGCCGCGCGCAAGGCGCGCGAGGAGGAGGGCCGCCGCGCCTACGAGGCCGAGCAGCGCGCCCGCGAGTCACGCCGCGGACCGCGCCAAGTACGACCCGTTCGGCTCACGCGTCCCGGACCACTCGGTCGTGCACCGCTACGCCCGCTGCGTCGCCTACCCGGAGTGGGGTGTCGGCACGGTCAGCGGCATCTACTTCTCCGGCGAGGGCGACGACGTCCAGCAGTGGGCGCGGATGTCCTTCCAGGTCGGCGTTCGGACGGTGCCGGCCGGCTCGCTGCAGTTCGTCGACTTCTCCAAGCCCGACCCGGGCGCCGACCGGGTCGAGCGCTTCATGACCGCCGCCCAGCACGCGCTGGCCGAGGGCGACCCCGCGCTGGCCGCGCAGCGGCTGATCTACGCGCGTGACGCCGACCCCGACAACCCGGCGGTGCTGCGGCTGCTGACCGTCGCGTTCTGGCAGGCCGGCAACCTGCCGGCCGCCGGCCGCGCCGTCCGCGACTGGGCCCGAGTCGAGACCGACCGCCCCACCGCCGAGCGCTACGCCTCACGGATCTACGAGGACATGGGCGCGATCGACCTCGCCGCCGATGCCGCCAAGCGCGTCGACCGAGCGCGTCCCCGAGGACGCCTCGGCCTGGGCACGGCTCGGCCGCCTGCGGCTGCGGCTGATGGACCGTGAGCGCGCGATCGAGGCGCTGGAGCGGGCGCGGGTGCTCGAGCCCTCGCTCGAGATCATGCTCGACCTGGCGCTGGCCTATCACCTCGCCGGCGATGTCGGCGCCGAGGTCTCGGCCGCGGAGGCCGCGACGCTGATCGCAGCCGAGTCACCGGCGGCATGGTCGGCTTTCGCCCACGCGCTGGCGCGCACCGACCGCATGCAGGAGTGCATCGCCGCCTGTGAGCGCGCGCTCAGCTGGGCGACGACCCGGAGGTGCGGGAGCTGCTCGAGCGCGCGCGCGCCGCGCTGCCGCACGAGCTCGTCCTCGCGCAACGCGGCCTGAACCGAGCCGGCTGCTACCTCAGCGGCGCGTCGGGCAGTTCGGCCATCACGCCGAGCAGCTCACCGACGCGGCAGACCAGCAGTCGCTCCTCATCGATCTCGACCCAGGCGCCGGCCGAGGCCGGGAAGACGACATGGTCGCCGCGGTTGACCGGCATCTTGACGCCGACGTGGTCCCACCAATCGAGACCCGGGCCGACGGCCAGCACGATCCCGTGCTGAGGCGGCGGCTCGTCGTTGCCGGGCGGAACCAGCAGGCCCGAGCGGCGGACGCGGTCCGGGTCGAGCTCCTTGATGACGACCCGGTCAAACAGGGGACGCAGTTCGTGACGCATGCGGCGATGCTAACGAGGCCGGCGAGCGTTCGGCTGCCGACCACCTAAGATCCTGCATGCGTGGGATGATGCGACCAACTGACCGATCTCAACGGCTTCATCGCGGCAGCTGGGCACCGCCGGCCGGCGCTCACGGTGGCGGTGATGGTCAGCTCCGTCGACGGCCGCGCGACCGTCGACGGACGCGTCGGCGACCTCACCGGAGCTGCCGACCAGAAGGTCCTGCTCGGCGTGCGCGAGCTCGCGGCGGCCGTGGTCGTCGGCGGCAACACGGTCCGCGCCGAGGGCTACGACCGGCTGCTCGACGACGACGCCCGGCCGCGCAAGGCGCGCGGGCTGCACGCCGAGCCCGAGCTGGTGCGTCGTCTCGCGGTCAGAGCCCGGCGATGACCACGGACACGTGGCGAGAAGCTGCGCGGCTCGCCATCCGCGACGGCCTGATCGTCTGCGAGGGCGGCCCGACGCTGCTGGGCCTGGTCGATCGAGCAGCGGCCTGCTCGACCAGTTGGTGCTCTGCCTCTCACCGAAGCTCGTCGGCGGCGACACGAGAAGCGGGTGATCGAGCACGCCGGCCCGCTGATGCCGCGAGCTCGACCTGCTCGACAGTCGCATCGCACGGATGGGTTCCTGTTCCTCCGCTACGGTGCCCGGCCTTGACCGACCAGGTAGTGCAGCCCTGCGGCTCCGCGACACGACGCTCGAGCTGCGCGCGGGCGAGCCGGTCGTGATGGGCATCCTCAACATCGGCACCGACTCGGTCGCCGACTCGAGCGTCTTCGCGGGCGTCGAGCAGCAGGTCGAGCGCGGACTGGAGCTGGCGCGGCCGGCGCCGAGATCGTCGACGTCGGCGTCCTCTCGGGACGCACCGACACCGAGCCGATCCCGGTCGTGGAGGAGGCCGAGCGCTTGCGGCCGGTCGTCGGGCGCTCGTTGAGGCCGGCGTGACCGTGTCGGTCGACAGCTGGCGACCCGGCGCGATCGAGGCCGCGCTCGAAGCCGGCGCGCAGCTGATCAACGACACCAGCGGGCTGCAGGACCCGGCCGTCGCCGACATGGCCGCCGCATCCGGCGCCGGGCCTCGTCGTGATGCACACCCGCGCCGCGCCCAAGCAGGAGCATTTCCCTGGCTACGAGGACCCGGTGGCCGACGTGCTCGAGTTCCTGCGCGAGCGCATCGCGCTCGCGTTTGAGCCGCGGCGTCGACAGCCGACCAGATCCTGCTCGACCCCGGGCTCGACTACGCCAAAGCGCCACAGGAGAGCATCGAGGTGCTGCGGCGGCTGGGCGAGCTGGAGCGAGCTCGAGCGGCCGATCCTGCTGGCCGTCTCACGCAAGTACTTCATCGGGATGCTGGCCGACGCGCTGCCGGAGGAGCGGCTCGCCGGCACGATCGCCGCGACTCGAGTTCGGCGTCAGCGCCGGCGCCCAGATCGTGCGCGTGCACGACGTCGCTCAGGTCTCCCAGTACCTGCGGCTGCGCGCGGCGCTACACGGCGAAGGTGAAGCGCAGATGCTGGGCCGCCGCGATGACGACCGGCTGAAGTGGATCGCGCCGAAGGCTCCCTGATCCCGGGCCGCCTCCGGCGCGGCGGACTCATCTGTCCCAGCGGAACAGGCGAATCGCCAGCCCGCAGAAGATGACGGTGTAGGCGGCCAGCACCAGCAGGTGCGTCGCGCTCGGCCACTGCCCGGCGTTCGCGCTCTCGATCGCGGGCACCGCGGCGCCCAGCGGTGTGTACTGGCTGATCGACCGCAGGGCGGGTCCCATCTCCTGCTGCGGGACCCACAGGCCCGCGAAGAACATCAGTGGGAAGAACAGCAGACCGCCGGCGGCCGCCGCCACGCGCTGACTGGGAGCGACAGCGGCGACCAGGATCCCGAGTGAGGCCATCGCACCGGCGGTCAGCAGAATCGCGATCACGAACCCGAGGAACTGGGTCGGCAGCGGCACGTTGAAGGCGACGTGCGAGACCAGCACGATCAGTGTCACGAGGCATACCGAGAGTCCGAGCACGAGCACGATCTGAGCCGCCAGCAGCCGCAGCGCCCCGACCGGAGTGGTGGCGAGCCGCTTGAGATAGCCCTTGTCGCGGTAGGAGGCGAGTGTCGCCGGCATCGCGCTCAACGCCAGCATCGTCAGCGTGAACGTCATCAGCACCGGCGTGTAGACGACGATGAACCGCAGCCCGCCGAGCGCTCGCTGCGGATGGTCTGGGGTCGCAGCGCCGAGCACGACCAGCAGACCGATCGGGAAGATCAGCGCCCAGAAGATCAGCATCGGCTCGCGCATCAGCAGCCTGAACTCGGCGATGACGAGGCTCGTGAAGCCGCCGCGCCGCTGCTGCGGCGGCTTGTCTGTGGCAACGCGGACGGCGGTCATCGCGGCGCCTGCTCCGGCGTCGTCAACTCGGCATCGGCCTCAGCCGTGAGCGCGACAAAGGCGTCGTCGAGCGTCGATTGCTCGACTCGAGTCTGTTCCGGCACGATGCGCTCGCGTACCAGCAGCGCCATCACCGCAGCGACGACATCGCCGTCACCCTCGATCACCAGGCGCTCACCCTGTTCACGAACCTCGCGGATCTCCGGCAGCTCGCGCAGGCGGTCGAGGTCGAGATCGGGCGGTGTCCGGAAGCTGAGCTTCTGGCCGAGGCCGGCGCCGAGGTTGGCGGGCGTATCGATCGGTGCGCACGCGACCGTGGTGCAGGAGCGCGACGCGATCACAGAGGTACTCCGCCTCCTCCATGAAGTGCGTGACGAGGATCACGGTCACGCCCTGGTCGCGAATGTCCTCGATCAGCTTCCAGGTCTCACGGCGGGACTGCGGGTCAAGGCCGGTCGTGAGCTCGTCGAGGATCGCGAGCTCCGGTCTGCCGATCAGGGCCAGCGCGATCGAGAGACGCTGACGCTGTCCGCCGGAGAGGTTCACATAGCGGGTGTCGCGCTTGTCCTCCAGGCCGAGGAGATGCAGGAGCTCATCCGGCTCGCGCGGATCGGGATAGAAGGAGGCGAACAGCTCGAGTGCCTCGTGCACGTAGATCTTGTCCGGCAGCTCCGAGGTCTGGAGCTGGATCCCGACGCTCTCGCGCAGCTCGCTGGCGTGGGTGCGGATGTCGAGGCCAAGCACGCTGATCGACCGGTGTCAGCCTTGCGCAGGCCACCGATGCATTCGACGGTGGTCGTCTTGCCGGCCCCGTTGGGTCCCAGGATCCCGAAGATCTCGCCGTGCATTGATCGACAGCGAGACGTCGTCCACGGCGAGGGTCTCGCCGTAGCTCACCCGCAGGTGCTCGACCGAGACGACCTCCTGCTGCAGGGGCACCGGCTTCGCCGACAGTACGGTTTCAACCACACATGGAGGGTTGCAGACTGCGTGCCTCAGCGTGCTGAGCCGTCGATCATGTGGGCGCAGGCCCGATCGGTCGCCGGCCGCGGCGGCAGCGTAGCCTTGTTCGAGAACCGCGCGAGAACAACCGCGAAAGCGAGGACCGGATGACAACGCTGCCAGGCCGGCGACACAGCGCTGCTTGTGATCGACGTGCAGAGCGGCGTTGTCGAGGGCGCAGTCGACCGTGACCTGGCCATCAGCGGCGCGCAGACGGACCAGTGCATTGGCGCCACGCTGCACGGCGCGATCGTACGCGGCTACGATGCGACCCCGTGCAGGACGCCCACACGACAGTCGACCTGTCCGCCCACGGTGCATCGGCGCCGGAACAGGTGATCGCCCACACGAACCTCTGCTGGAAGCACCGGGCGGCGCCCGGCCGCGTCGGCCCTGTGGTCAGGACAGAGGGCCTCGACTTCAAGCTCTTGAACGGCAGGGAGGCATAGAGGATGCTCAAGCTGAGCGCCTGGTGCATCACGCACCGTCGCAGAGTCGTGATCACCTGGGTGCTGATTGCGGTCATAACGACTGCGATCGCCTCGATCGTGGGCCGCCAGTACGCGACCGATTTCACACTCCCCGGCACCGAATCCCAGCGCGTCACGGACCTGCTCTCGAGCCAATTCCCGGCGCAGAGCGGTGACGTCGACCAGATCGTCTTCCACTACGCCAACGGAAGCTACGACTCGCCGCACGTCAAATCCGCGATCGAGTCGCTGCTGACCAAGGTGCAGAGCGATCCGCACGTGGTCAGCGTGATCAGCCCCTACACGCAGGCGGGCGCCGTTCAGGTCTCCAAGGATGGGCACACAGCGTTCGCGACCGTCAACTACGACAAACGCGCGAACCTGCTGCCGGACGCCACCGGCAAGCCGGTGCTCGACCAGATCGATGCGATCGACGTACCCGGGCTGCAGGTCGCCGCCGGAGGTCAGGTGATCGAGCAGGCCGAGGGCTTCAACATCGGTCCCGCCACGGCGATCGGCGCGATCGCGGCACTCGTGATCCTGCTGCTGACATTCGGATCGCTCGCCGCCGCCGGCCTACCGCTGATCACTGCGGGCTTCGGGTTGATCACCGGCCTCGCGCTGATCGGAGTCGCGACGCACGTCACGAGCATGTCCAACGTGGCGCCGGATCTCGCGCTGATGATCGGCCTTGGTGTCGGCATCGACTACGCGCTGTTCATCGTCACCCGCTTCCGCGAGAGCTACCTGCGCCTCGGCGACGTCGAAGCGTCGATCACGGAGGCGATGGACACCTCTGGTCGTGCGATCCTGCTCGCCGGCACCACCGTCATCATCGCGCTGCTGGGCATGTTCGCGACCGGCGTCAGCTTCATGTACGGCCTCTCGATCGCTTCCGTGCTGGCCGTCTGCTGGTGCTCGTCGCCTCGCTGACACTGGTGCCGGCGCTGCTGTCGCGGTTCGGGCACCGCGTCGTACGCCAGTCTCGCTCCGCGCGGCGACGCGAGCAACGCGGCGAGGCCCCGAGGCCGTCCGCGTGGCGACGCTGGAGCCTGACGGTGCAGGCGCGCCCCAAGTCACTGGCGCTGCTGTCGCTGGCGGTGATGCTCCTCTGCGCCGTCCCGTTCTTCGCGCTGCGCCTGCAGAGCTCCGACGCCGGCAACGATCCGACCAGCACCAGCACCTACCAGGCATACCACCTGCTGTCCAACGGCTTCGGCCCGGGCTTCAACGGGCCGCTGCTGATCGCCGTGGAGATGCCCAGCACCGCCCAACAGTCGGTCGCTCCCGCAGGTGCGCGCGGCGATCGCGAAGGACTCGGACGTGGCCGCCGTCACCGAGCCGCAGATCTCCCCTTCCGGGAAGGTCGCGGTGATCACGGCCTACCCCGACTCCTCACCACAGGCGCCGGCCACGACCGACCTCGTCAACCGGCTCCGGCAGACGACGTTCCCACCGATGCAGAAGCAACTCGGCGTCACGATCTCAGTCGGCGGCTTCACAGCGGGCTCGATCGACTTCTCGCACGTGCTGTCGGTCAAGCTGCCGCTGTTCATCGCGATCGTGGTCGTGCTCTCGGCGCTGCTGCTGTTCGTGATCTTCAGATCGCTGGTGATTCCGATCCAGGCGGCGGCGATGAACCTGCTCACGATCGCCGGGGCGCTGGGCGCGACCGTGGCCGTGTTCCAGTACGGATGGGGCGCGAGCCTGCTCGGGATCGACCCTGGCCCGATCGAGCCGTGGATACCCGTGCTCATGTTCGCTGTCGTCTTCGGGCTGTCGATGGACTACGAGGTGTTCCTGATCTCCCGCGTGCGTGAGGAGTGGGTGCACAAGGGCGACGCCTCGCAGGCGGTCGCCGACGGCATCGCCTCGACCGGCAAGGTGATCACTGCCGCCGCTGCGATCATGGTCTGCGTCTTCCTGTCGTTCATGCTCGGCGACGAGCGCTCGCTCAAGGAGTTCGGCTTCGGCCTGGCGGTTGCCGTCTTCCTCGATGCGCTGGTGGTGCGATGCGTGATGCTGCCGGCGGTGCTGGAGCTGGTCGGCGAGAACACCTGGAAGCTGCCGGCGTGGATCGACAAGCGGCTCCCTGAGATCAACATCGAGGGCTCCTCACCGGCGCACGCCGACCTGACCCCATCGGCGAGGGCTGCAGCGGCCAGCGCCGACTGACCGCCGTGAGGCCGTGGCCGGGCGCCCGCCGGCCCGGGCGGTAAGGCGCCCGCCGGGCCGGCCGAAGCTGCCCGCGGCGGAGGGTGACCGCACGCAGACCATGCCGTTCGCACGCACGTCGACTGTGCGCACGCAGGAGTTCGGCAGCAGGTAGGCTCCGCGACACCCGCACGGCATAAGCCATCGCACCAAGGAGCAAGCAGATGAAGAGCAGCCTTGAAATCGCCCAGGAAGCGGAGCTCGAGCCGATCGTGTCGCTCGCGGCACGCGTCGGCCTGCAGGACGACGAGGTCGAGCCATACGGGCGCTACAAGGCGAAGGTGTCGCTGTCGGCGATCGAGCGGCTGCGCGACGCACCCGACGGCAAGCTGATCTGTGTGGCCGGGATGACACCGACGAAGGCCGGCGAGGGCAAGACTACGACGCTGGTCGGTCTGACGCAGGGCCTTGGCCACATCGGCAAGCGCGCCGTGGCCTGCCTGCGCGAGCCGTCGCTGGGACCTGTGTTCGGTATCAAGGGCGGGGCCGCGGGCGGCGGCATGACACAGGTCGTCCCGATGGAGGACCTCAACCTCCATTTCACCGGCGACATCCACGCGATCGGCGCCGCCAACAACCTGCTCGCGGCGATGCTCGACGCCTCGATCCTGCACGGCAACCCGCATCGGATCGACCCGCACCGCATCGGATGGCGCCGCGCGGTCGACATGAACGACCGCGTCCTGCGCCAGACCGTGGTCGGCCTCGGCGGACGCGCCAACGGGTACACGCGCGAGACCGGATTTGACATCACCGCGGCATCCGAGGTCATGGCGCTGATGGCGGTGGCACGCGATCTTCATGACCTGCGTGAGCGCCTGGGCAGGATCACCGTTGCCCACAGCTACGAGGACGAGCCGGTCACGGCCGAGGCCCTCGGCGCCGCGGGAGCGATGACGGTACTGCTCAAGGACGCGATCAAACCGAACCTCGTACAGACGCTCGAGGGCCAACCGGTCCTGATGCACTGCGGCCCGTTCGCCAACATCGCCAGTGGCAACAACTCGCTGGTGGCCGACCTGGTCGGCATGAAGCTCGGCGAGTACGTCGTGACCGAGTCCGGCTTCGGATCGGACATGGGCATGGAGAAGTTCTTCGACATCGTCTGCCGCATCGGAAACCTGAAGCCGAGCGCGTCCGTGCTGGTGACGACCGTCCGTGCGATCAAGCATCACGGCGGCATCGAGGACGGCGTGCACGGCGATGACGTCGACGGGATGGCGGCGCTCGAGTCCGGCATGGCGAACGTGCGCCGGCACCTGGGCATCGTCGCGCAGTACGGGGTTCCCTGCGTGGTGGCGGTCAACCGCCGCCCCGGCGACACCGACGAGGAGGTCGAGCGCGTGCGCACACTCGCGCTCGAGGCCGGCGCGTTCGGGGCAGAGATCAACGAGGGGTTCGTGAAGGGCGGCGCCGGAGTCGCAAAGCTCGCGGAAGCCGTCGTCGACGCCTGCGAGCAGCCGAACCAGTTCAGGCCGCTGTACGAGGACTCGATGCCGCTGCGCGAGAAGGTCGAGACCGTCGCCAAACGGGTGTACGGGGCCGGCTCGGTGTCATTCCTGCCCGAGGCCGAACGCAGGCTGGCCGAGTTCCAGGACGGTGGGCTCGGGCAGCTGCCGGTCTGCATGGCCAAGACCCAGCTGTCGCTGTCAGCCGATCCAACGCTGCTCAACGCGCCGACCGACTTCACCTTGCCCGTGCGCGACGTTCGCGCCTACACCGGTGCCGGCTGGCTGGTGCCGCTGTGTGGTGACATCACCCAGATGCCCGGGCTCGGCGCCACGCCGGCGGCACTGAACGTCGACATCGACGCCCAGGGGCGCACCATCGGCCTGTTCTGAGCCCGGCTTGGAGCCATGTCCATGACGGTGCTCTTCAACGGTGACGATGGACCTTGAGCGCCTGCTCGAGGAGGTCGCCGCCCCGACGCCGGCGCCGGGGGGCGGCGCCTGTTGCGGCTGGGCGGCAGCGCTCGCCGCCGCACTCGTCGAGATGGCCGCGGGTGTGGCCGAGGCGCAGGCCGAGGTCGGTGAGGACGGCGGCCGCGGCGTCGATGAGCCGTCGGGCGGGGTTCGCGCGATCCGCTCGCGCGCAACCGAGCTGCGGCTGCGGGCGACCGATCTGGCCGACCGCGACCGCACCAGCTACGCCCCGGTGCTGGCGGCACAGCGCGCCGGCGACCCGGCGGAGGTCGAGCTGGCGCTCGCGCGCGCAGCTGACGTTCCGTTCGCGCTGGCGAGTGTCGGCGCCGAGGTCGCCGAACTTGCCCGGCAGGTGCTGGTCGCCGGCCTACCCAGCCTGCGCGGCGACGCGATCACGGCGTTGGAGCTCGCGCGGGCAGCCTGCCGTGCGGCAGCCGGCCTGGTTCAGATCAACCTCGCAGGCGTGCCCGGAGACCCAAGGCTGGCGGAGGTCCAGGCGCTACTCAGGCGCATCGAGGCCGGCTGAACCCCGCCGATGGCTGCGAGCGGCACGGGCGGCGGCGGCCGCTGTCAGATCGGCCAATGCATCCTGCCCGTCACCGGCAAGGCCCTCGATCGTGCCATCGACGTCGGTTTTGCTGCGGGTGATGCCGAGTTTTGCCTTCGCCTCGATCCGGCTGATCACCAGCTCGACGCCGACGATCGCGCGCAGCTCCGAGTCGACATGTGAACGCGGCGCGTCATCAACACCCCAGGGGGCCTGTCTGGGGGACTCGTAGCGCTCGGTCAACCGCCTGACTATGCCCTCGAGCCAGACCGGATCGTCATGGATCCGCAGCTCACCGTAGATGTGCGCCGTCAGGTAGTTCCAGGTTGGCACCACGCGCCCGTGCTCACGCTTGCTCGCGTACCAGCTCGGGCTGATGTAGCTCTCGGGCCCATGGACGATCACCATCGACTCCCCCACCGGCCGCAGCCGCCAGTGATCGTTCTTACGGGCGACGTGCCCGAGCAGTACCCCGTGCGGCTCGACGCCCCCGTCGTGGAGCAACGGCAGGAACGTGGCGAACAGGCCAGCGGACGTCGCGGTCACCAGGTCCGCCGCCCGCAGGTTCGCCAGCAGCTCGTGCAGGGCCTCGGCATCGGCGATGTTGTGCTTGGGCAGGTACACGGGTCAGCCGAGCACGGGGACGCCGGCGGTGATGATCTCGTGGCCGCCGTCGGTGATCAGAACGTTGTCCTCGATCCGTATGCCGCCGAGGCCGATCAGCGGATCGACCCGGTCCCACGCGACCGCGTCGGGGTGTTCGCGGCGGTTGTCGGAATCGTTGAGGATCGCCGGGACGAAGTAGACACCGGGCTCGACCGTCACGACCATGCCGACCTCGAGCGGCAGGTTGATCCTCAGGTTCGGGTATGGCTTGGGCTCGTCGCGCCGCGCCCGCAACGGGACGCCACCGGCGTCGCGCACACCCAGGCCAACGAGATGGCCGATCCCGTGCGGGAAGAACAGCCAGACCGCACCTGAGGCCACCAGCTCCTCGGCTTCGCCGCGCAGGAGCCCGAGTTGCGCGAGGCCCTCGGCGATCGAGAGCGCGGCGACAAGGTGGACGTCACGCCACTCGCTGCCCCTCAGGCAATGATCGATCGCCGCGCGTTCAGCAGCGTGGACGACACCGTGAACGTCGGCCTGGATGCCGCTGAATTCACCGCCCACCGGGTAGGTGCGCGTGATATCGCTCGCATACCCGCGGTACTGTGCGCCGGCGTCGATCAGAACCAGTTCCTGGGACTGGAAGCGCCGCGCGGTGGGCGCAAAGTGCAGCACCGCTGAGTTCGGGCCGCCGCCGATGATCGTGTCGTAGGCCATCGCCTCAGCGCCGTGACGCAACGCCTCGGCCTCCAATTCGATCTGCACCTCTCGCTCAGACGCGCCCTCGCGGAGCAGCGGCACGGCGACGGCGAATGCGGCCTCCGTGGCCTGCTCGGCCGCGCGCATCCGCTCGAGCTCGACCGCATCCTTGATCCGGCGCACGTCGGCCAGCCCGAACCTCAACTCCCGGGCCACCTCGGCGGCAGTAACCGCATCCGCAGATGCCACGGCCTCGGCCGGTGGGCTCCCGAGCCAGGTTCGCCTTCGAGAGGAACGCGCATCGAGCCACGCCTCGAGCTGGTCCGTGGTCGGCGCATCCGCATCCCCATCAGGCGCTCCCGACCAGAGCCGGTCCTCGACCGTGATCGGCGTCTGGAAGTCGGTCCAGCCATCGACCGGATCAAACACGAGCACGCCGCCAGGGCTGTTGCGGTCGGTCAGGTAGAAGTACTCGGAGTGCGACTCGAACGGGTAGGCGCTGTCGTCGCGTCCCGGGCGATGGATCAACTCGCCCGCGCCGACCAGCACGACCGTGTCCAGCTGCTGCCACTCGGCCGCGACGGCGGCGCGGCGACGCTCGAGCTGCGACTCGATGTCGAGTTCGGATTGGGACCGGCTCACGTCGCGATCGTACCGCCGGCGATCACCCCGGACTGCCGGAGCAGGTGCTGAACTCAGAGCAGGATGACCAACCAGGTCGCGTTCATCCGGGCGATCATGCTCGGGCGCGGGGGTATCGAGCGCGAATCGCTGCTCGAAGCCTTCGTCCGCGCCGGCGCCCAGTCACCGCGGTCGCACATCGCGACCGGGAACGTCACGTTCGAGGCCGCGCCGAGGTCGGTCCCAGGCATCGTCGCCGCGGTCGAGGCCGAACTGGTGGCGATGGCCGGAACTCCCAAGAAGCTGTTCGTGCGTTCCGAGGATGACCTGCTCGGTCTCGCTCAGGCTGCTCCGTTCGCGAACTGGACGCAAGCCGCAGCTGCCCACGAACTGGCCGTGATCTTCCTCTCGGCTCGGGCCGAGATTCCCCTGAGCCTCCCCGCCATCTCGGAGCGGGGCGATACGACCTATATCTCACGCACGGAGCGCGAGATCTTCATCGCAACGCATCTCATCGGCGGCCGCCCCGGCAACCCGGGAGCCTGGCTCGAACGCAGGCTCAAGGCGCCAGTCACCGTCCGCAACTGGAACACCGTCACGCGGATTCTGCGCCACTGGGAGACAGACCGGTGACGCGGGCGGGAAACCCGACCACGCGCTCGAGCCAGGTGGCGAACAGCCGACGCGCGAGCGTGACACTCTTCTGCTCATGGTGGCCGATGGCGCCCAGCAGCGCCTCCAGACCATCATCACCGAGCAGCGCCCGCAGACTCTCCGCGTAGGCCGGAACCTCGCCCCACTCGCGGGCAAGCTCGACGCCGATCTCCAGGTGGAATTGCACTCCGTATGCGTTCCGATAGCGGAATGCCTGCTGCTCATAGGAATCCGAGCGCGCCAGCTGCACGGCGCCATCCGGCAGGTCGAACGTATCGGTGTGCCACTGCAGGGCGTGAAAGCGAGGCGGCAGCTGCGAGAACACCGAATCTGCCGCGCCCCCGCGGGTCAGCTCCACCTCCAGCACCCCAACCTCGGCGCTCGGTCCCGTGTAGACCCGCGCATCGAGGCTCGCCGCCAACAGCTGCACGCCCAGACACACGCCCCAGTACGGCAGCCCCGACCGCACCGCCTCGGCGATCAGGCGCTTCTCCGGGGCCAGCCACGGCAGCCGCGCATCCTCGTAGGCGCCCATCGGGCCACCCATGGCGACGATCGCGGCAAACGACCGCCAGTCGGGCAACGGCTCGCCGGCGTCGACCTCGACGCGCACCAGCTCAGCGCCCCACGCACGCAGCTCATCCTCGTAGGCCGCGGGCGGCTCGCAAGCGATGTGCTGCAGGACAAGGACTGGCTTGAGCACGTCAGGAATCTACACCGCGACAGGCCGTCAAGCGCGGGCTCCGCCGCAGCGACCATCTAGCCTAGGCCGTCGCATGCGTCTGATCGTCGCCCGCTGCTCTGCGCTCTACTCCGGCCGCCTGGACACCGTACTGCCGGAGGCGCTGCGGCTGATCATGATCAAGGCCGACGGCAGCGTGCTGCTCCACGCCGATGCCGGCGGGTACAAGCCGCTGAACTGGATGACGCCGCCGACGGTGATCGAGCAGGACGCGGAGTCGCCGGACCGGATCGTCGTGCGCAAGCGCGCCGGTAAGACCGAGGATCGCCTCGAGATCACGTTGCATGAGGTGCTCTCCGACGTCGCCCACGACATGGGTACGCCGGATGAGGCGGCGAGCCTGGCGAAGGACGGGGTCGAGGCGCATCTCCAGGAGCTGCTCGCCGAGCAGCCACATTGGTGCGGAGAGGGGTTGCGGCTGGTCCGGCGCGAGTGGCCGACTGACATCGGCCCGGTCGATCTGATGTGCCGCGACTCCGACGACGGGTGGGTGGCCGTCGAGATCAAGCGTGTCGCCACAATCGAGTCGGTCGAGCAGATCACGCGCTACCTCGAGCGGCTCCGCACCGATCAGCAGTTCGCGGACTGCCGCGGAGTGCTCGCCGCGCAGACGGTCAAACCGCAGGCTCGCGTGCTGGCGGAGTCGCGTGGAATCGCCTGCGTGGAGGTCGACCTGGCGGTTCTGCGAGGCGAGCGCGAGCCCGAGCTGCGATTGTTCGTCTCCTGACCCCCAACACCGCCGGCGCTCGCGCCGGCGCGACCATCAGGAACGCCACATGACCGATCAAGCAGCTGTCCTCACCGAGCACCGCGACCGCGTGCTGGTGGCAACCCTCAACCGGCCCGACCAGCGCAACGCCGTCAATCGCGCGGTCGCCGACGGCCTTGCGCAGGCACTCGACGAGTTGGACGGCGATCCGTCGCTCGCAGTCGGAATCGTCACCGGATCCGGCGGGTACTTCTGCGCCGGCATGGATCTGAAGGCCTTTGCCGCGGGCGAGATGCCCTGGGTCGAGGGACGCGGATTCGCGGGGATCGCCGAGCGGGGCTCGGCCAAGCCACTGATCGCCGCGATCGAGGGGTTCGCCGTCGCCGGAGGCCTCGAGATCGCACTCTCCTGCGATCTGATCGTCGCCGCCGAGGGCGCGAAGCTGGGTATTCCCGAGGTCAAGCGCTCGCTGGTCGCCGCCGGCGGCGGCCTGCTGCGACTGCCGAGCATGATTCCGCGCAACGTCGCCAACGAGTTGGCGCTGACCGGGGATCCTGTCACGGCGCAACGCGCCTACGAGCTTGGGCTCGTCAATCGGGTCAGCGCGCCCGGCGCCGCACTCGACGTGGCGTTCGAGCTGGCGGAGCGCATCGCCGCCAATGGGCCGCTCGCGCTGGCCGGCAGCAAGCGCATCCTGCGCGAGTCCGGGGATTGGTCACAGTCGCAGGCGTTTGAGCGTCAGCGCTCGATCTGGGAGCCGATATTCGCATCCGACGACGCCCAGGAGGGTGCGACCGCGTTCGCGGAGAAGCGCACGCCGGTCTGGCGGGGAAGGTAGCCGTCGCTGCCGGCCGCGGTCCAGCGGGACCGGCGGCCGGGCGGTCACGCCTCAGGGCTCTCCCCAGGCGGTCGCCACCACGGATCTCGGACCGCCGTGATCGCGGTGCTCGCACAGATAGATGCCCTGCCAGGTTCCCAGAGCCGGTCGGCCCCCGGCCAGCGGCAGCGTGAGGGTCGGACCGAGCAGTGCGGCCTTGACGTGAGCCGGCATGTCATCGGGCCCCTCGAGGGTATGGGTCCAGAGCGGCGAGAGCTCCGGTACCGCCTCGTTGAACCAGGCCTCGAGGTCGCGGCGTACGTCCGGCGAGGCATTTTCGTTCAACGTCAGTGATGCCGAGGTGTGCTGGATCAGGAGGTGCAGGATCCCGACGCGGATCTGCTCGAGCCCGGTGATGCCGTCGAGCACCTCTCGGGTCACGAGGTGGAAGCCTCGGGGCCTTGGGGCCAACGTGATCCGACCCTGAACCCAGAGCATGCGCGGAGGATATTGGCCGCGCCCGACGCACCAGGGGGGCGTTGCTAACCTCGCACGGTCGGATCCGGCTATCAGCCGGGAGCGGCGCAGCGGCCATGACTGATCCGGAACGACGACCTCGAGGGCGCACGTGCGCCGTCGCTCTCATAGCCTCGCTCTGCGTGATCCCCGCGCTCGCCGGCAGCGCATCCGGGCGCGGGATCTCACAGCTCCAGAACAGACTCGGCACCGCCCAATCGCGGCTCACGACGACCAAGCAGCTCGAGCAGGCCCTGGCCGGCAAGGTCGTAAAGCTCAACAGGCGAGCCGCCGCGCTGTCCGGCCAGATCGCTCTGGTGGAGTCCCGCGAAGCCGCGGAGCGAGCGTTGCTGGCGACCTACAAGCGCCGGGAGGCGGCCGACCGGGCCGCGATCGCGCGGGAGCGGCGGCATCTGGCGCAACTCCGGATGGTCCTGAGCCGATCGCAGACGGCGCTCGCGGCTGACCTCGTGACCGAGTACGAGCAGCCGCAGCCATCGATCGTCTCGCTGATCGTCGACGCCGGAGCTTCCAGAGGTGCTCGACGGCATCGAGTACGTCTCGAGCATCAAGCGTCATGAGGAATCGGTCATCAACCGAACCTTGACGGCCAAGGCCGGCGCCGAGGCGACCACCGCGCACTGGCCGCGCTCCGTCGCAACGACGCCGCCGATGTCCAGCTGCCGCATCACAGAGCGACGCGCTCCAGGGTATGAACGCGCTGCTGGACTCGCGCAAATCGGCGCTTGCGGACGAGCGAGCTGCCCAGAGCGCGGCGCTCGCCGCGAGCAAGGCGAAGGGGTCGAAGCTGCTGGTCGCGATCTCCACCATCCAGAAGGAGGAGGCGTCGGCAGAGGAGGCCGCGCGGCAGATCAGCTACGGAGGCTCCGGGGTGCCGCTCTCCGCCGGCTGGGCGATTCCCGTTCCGATCGTTCTCTGCGAGTCGGGCGGCCAGGATCTGCCTCCTAACTCGGCCGGCGCCTCTGGGTACTACCAGATCATTCCCAGCACCTGGCTCGGGTTCGGCGGACGGGGCCCTGCGGCCTATCTGGCGCCCAAGGCCGAGCAGGACCATGTCGCCTCCAGGATCTGGAACCACGGCGCGGGCGCCCGCAACTGGGTCTGCGCCGGCATCGTCGGCATCACCTGATCCCAACAGTCCCTGTCTAATCTGAGTGCATGATGACTGAGATTCTGTCCTCGCACCGCGGCCGCAGCCGCCCTTCGCATTCGGGTTCGCGCTCCCGGGCAGCGCGCCGGCCGCCACGGCAACCCATCTCCGCTGCAGCTCGCCCCCTCCGGCACGCCGCTGTCAAACCTGGCCTGCCCGTCAGCGACTCAGTGCACCGCCACCGCCGGCGCCCGGGTGATCACGTTCACACTCGCTGCCAACGGCCAGGCGATACCCACAGATGGGCACGCGCACCGTTCATGGGACGCGGGGTACAGATCAACGGCATCTGGTGCCCGCTGACCACGATGTGCACCGTGTTCAGAGCCAGTCGGTCACGGGCTTCAATCCGAGTGGCCTTCCGCTATCGCGCCTCCAGGCTGGTGGCTCCGGATTACGGTGAGGGCCTCGTCGGCGTCCGCTGCCCCTCACGCTGGAGTGCGTGGCGATCGACGGCTTCGGCCACGGCGCCACCTATAACCCGCAGACCGGCAGGAGCTGCTCAGGAGACCATCACGATCAACGGCAACGAGCGGCTCACAGCGCTGGCCTGCCCGTCGAGCTGCAATGCACCGTGCTTGACGACGACGGCTCGCAGATCACCTTCAACCCGGCCACCGGGCGGTCACTTCAACAGCGTCAAGATCGACCCGGCGTGGGGATCGACGATCCGGAGCAGGGCGACGGCAACGACTCGACGCCGTCTCCTGCCCGACCACCAGCAGCTGCGTCGCAGTCGACACGCTCGGCAACGTCATCACGTTCAGGCCGCTGGCTTCCGCCGGCAGTGCCGCGACCATCGGCGTTCACGCAGCCACTGGAACTCGATCAGCTGCAGGCGCACCGGGCAATGTGTTGCGGTCGGCGACGTCGGCGCCGTCCTCGTCGGCTCAGCCGGTGTGGTCGGCGGGTCGTCAGGCCCGTGGACGACGGCCACGCTGCCTGGCGCCGCCGACCTCAACGCTGTGGCCTGCCCGAGCGCCAACAGATGCGTCGCGGTCGACTCCGCCGGCCACGCGTTCGCGCTGGTGCCGGCGGCGCTGTGAGCCCGGCGCGCGCGAACGCAACGGCCGCCGTCGTCAGGCGCTAACGGTCGCCGGGCTTGGTCGACGGATACTGCGAGATCGGCTGAGACAGATCGAGCGCCGTGGTGACGATCCGATTCTGTTCGCGCGAATGCGCGGCCGGATAGCCCTCGCCCGACGCCGCCCGCTCCGGACGCCCGACGTAGCCGAACTCAAGCCCTCCCGGCAGGATCTGCTGAAGCCGAGGCGACATGTGTGCGCGGGCGCCCATGTTGCGCGGCTCCTCCTGCACCCAGAGGACCTCGCGCAGGTTTGGATATCTACCGACCAGAGACGAGGATCTCGTCCTCCGGGAAGGGGTAGAGCAACTCGACCCGGCCGATCGCGACGCCGGTGGCGGCTGCGCGCTGCGCGTTGCCGATGATGTCGTAGTAGATCTTGCCGCTGCACAGCAGCAGGCGCGTGACCTGGTCTGCGTCGACGTCCGCCTCGGCCAGCACCGGCTGGAAGCGGCCGCTTGAGAGATCCTCGACGTGGGAGGCGGCGGCCGGCAATCGCAGCAGGCTCTTGGGGGTCATGATCACCAGCGGGCGCTGCTGGGCGATCCGCGCCTGCCGGCGGAGCAGGTGGAAATACTGGGCGGGCGTGGTCAGGTTGGCCACCCGGATATTGCCCTCCGCGGCCAGCTGCAGGAAGCGCTCGAGCCGGGCTGAGGAATGCTCGGGGCCCGCACCCTCATAGCCATGTGGCAGGAGCAGTGTCAGCCTGGAGGTCACGCCCCACTTGGCCAGACCCGGCGTGATGAACTGATCGACCATCACCTGCGCACCGTTGGCGAAATCGCCGAACTGCGCCTCCCACATCACAAGCGTCTCCGGCGCTTCCTGCGAGTAGCCGTACTCGAAGCCGATGCACGCCATCTCTGACAGCGGGCTGTTGTGAAGCTCCATCGTCGCCAGTGCCCCGGGCAGGTGCTGGATCGCGCTGTGCTCGCGCCCGGTCCGCGAATCATGCAGCACCAGGTGCCGCTGGCTGAAGGTGCCACGCTCGGTGTCCTGGCCTGTGAGCCGCAGCGGGATCCCCTCGCCGAGCAGGGTCGCGAAGGCCAAGGCCTCCGCGTGCGCCCAGTTGATCCCGGCATGTTCAGGTCCGAACGCCTTACGGCGCTCAGCGAGCTGCCGCGAGAGCTTGGCGTTGACCTCGAAGTCCTCGGGCAGGGCCAGCAGCTCCTCGTTGAGGATCTCGAGCTTGTCGGCGTCGACCGCGGTGGATACCTCCTGTGCGATCAGATCGCCGAGCTTGTATTCGCCGGTGGCGCCTTCGACGGGGTGATCCTTGGCCTCTGCGAGGCGCTCCTTGAGCCGGTTCTGGTGCTCGGTCAACATGGCCCAGGCCGCGTCGGCCATCGTCTTTGACTCCTCAGCGGTGATCACGCCGGCAGCGACCAGCTCGCCGGCGAACAGCTCGCGCACGGGCTCGTGCTGCTTGACGACCTCGTACATCTCCGGCTGCGTGTAGGCCGGCTCATCGCCCTCGTTGTGGCCATGGCGGCGGTAGCCGATCAGGTCGATCATGACGTCGTGCCCGAACTCGCGGCGGAACGCGAACGCCAGCCGCACCGCTGTGATGCAGGCCGAGACGTCGTCGGCGTTGACGTGGATGATCGGCACGTCGAAGCCCTTCGCCATGTCAGAGGCGTAGGTCGTCGACCGCGAGTCCTCTGGATCGGTCGTGAAGCCGACCTGGTTGTTCTGGATGATATGGATCGTGCCGCCGACGGTGTAGCCGTCCAGCGCCTGCAGGTTGAGCGTCTCGGCCACGACGCCCTGCCCCGGGAACGAGGCATCACCGTGCAACACCACCGGAACGGCAGCATTCGTGTCCTGGCTGGGGTGCGCGCCCTGGCGGTTGGTCTGGGCGGCACGCGTGGCGCCCGAGACGACTGGTGCGACGAACTCGAGGTGGCTTGGGTTGGACTCGAGCCGCACGATCAGCGACTCGCCGTCCGGTAGCTGATAGGTGCCCGAGGCGCCATGGTGGTACTTGACATCGCCGGTGCCGCCATCGGGAATCGTCGTAATCGCATCCAGCGTGTTGGCGCCCTCGAACTCGGCGAACAGCGACTCATACGAGCGACCGAGGTTGTGTGCGAGCACGTTGACGCGGCCGCGATGGGCCATCCCCACCACGACCTCGCGGGCGCCGCGCAGACCGGAGAGCTTGACGATCTCGTCGATCATCGGCACTGTCATGTCAAGACCCTCGACTGAGAAGCGCTTGGCACCGAGATAGGCCCTGCCCATGAAACGCTCGAACGCGTCGACATTGGTCAGACGCTCGAGGAACGCCTTCTGCTCCTCCTGCCTGAGCGGTTGCCGGTAGGTGCCGGACTCGATCGCCTCGCGCAGCCAGAGTCGCTGCCGATGCGAGGCGATGTGCTCGATCTCATAGGCGATCGGGCCGCAATAGATCGCGCGCAGGTGCGGCAGCGCCTGCTCGAGCGTGTCGCCCGGGACGTACATGCGCAGGATGCGAGCTGGTATCTGCGCCATCAACTGCGGCGTCAGGCCGACCGTCGCGGGGTCAAGGGCCGGATCGCCCTCGGGGACGCGTCCGAGCGGGTCCAACCGCGCGGCCAGGTGGCCGTGCATGCGGTACGCCTTCAACACCGAGGTCGCGGCCTGGACCGCCTGCAGCAGTTCCTCGCTCGGCGCGACTGCGGTGGAGGGTGGGCTCAGAGCATCCGCAGGCGAAGCGGCAGCCGGCGGAGCGGGGGTCGAAGCACTCGGTGTGGCGCGCACCGGCAGCGCCGGCAGGCTGGCGCCGAGCGCTTTGAAGACCGCGTCGTAGAAACCATGCTCGCCCTGCAGGTACTCCTCGATCACCTTGAGAAAGCGGCCGGATTCGGCCCCCTGGATGATGCGATGGTCGTAGGTCGAGGTCATTGACATGACCTTCTCGACTCCCAACTGTGGCCCGATCGTCTCGAGCCCGACCGGGTAGGCGATCGAGCCGGTCGCGACGATCGTCCCCTGGCCGACCATCAGCCGTGGCACCGAGGCCACGGTCCCGATGCCGCCGGGGTTGGTCAAGGAGATGTTGCCGCCGCTGAGATCGTCCGCGGTGAGTGTGTTGGTCCGGGCCTTCTCGACCAGAGCGTTGTAGGCATCCAGGAACTGCCTGAAATCCAAGCGCCCAGCATCGCGGATCACCGGCACCATCAGCGTCCGCGAGCCGTCCTTCTTCTCCACGTCGACGGCAAGGCCAAGGTTGACCGCGCCGTCGTCCACGCGATAGGGCACGCCACGAGACTCAAGGAAGTGATGGGCCATCACCGGCATCTCCTCGGTCGCAGCCTTCGCGATCGCGTATGCGATCAGGTGCGTGAACGAGACCTTCTGGCCGATGTCCTTGAGCTGCTTGCGACGGGCGTCAAGAGTCGTGACCGTGAGCGTCCGGAACGAGGTGGCGGTCGGGATCTGCCTGCTCTCGTCCATGTAGCGCGCGAGTGCGGCGCCACCACCCTTGATCTTCTCGGCACCGGCAGGAACCTCGACGACATCCGCCGCCATCGCGAGCACGTCGTCCTTGGTGACTCGACCGCCTCGTGCGGAGCCGGCCACGTTGGCGATATTCACGCCCAGGCCGGCTGCGACGCGCTGGGCGATCGGGGTCGCAGCCTTCGCGGACGCTGCGGCAGCAGCGGATGCGGCAGGAGCAGATGCGGCCGTGAGCAGCGGTATCGGCCGGCGGCGCGACAGCGGGAGCAGCCGCCGGGGCAGCGCTGGCGCCAACGGACATCCGCGCGATCACCTCGCCGACGCCGACCGTGTCGCCGTCCTCGTACAGGATCTCCGTGATGGTGCCATCGGCTGGGGCGGGCAGCTCCATGTCGACCTTGTCGGTCGAGATCTCGACGACGGTGTCCCCGTCCTTGACCGTGTCACCGACCTTGACCGCCCACTCGAGGATCGTGCCCTCGGTGACACTCTCGCTCCCGGCCGGAGTGACGATGTCGAGCACTTCAGCCGCTGCCTGCGTGGCGGCGGCCGGTGCGACGGCGGGGGCAGCAGCGGAACCGTTCTCCGCCGAGCCACCTGACCCGTTCCCGTTGCCATCCCCGAGCGCGATCTCGGCCAGAGGCTCGCCGACGGCCACGGTGTCGCCCTCGGCCGCGTAGAGCTTCACGACCTTGCCGCTGACGGGCGCCGGCACCTCGGCGTCGACCTTGTCGGTCGAGATCTCGACCAACGTCTCGTCGGCGCTGACGTCCTCGCCCTCCTGCCTGTGCCATTCAAGGATCGTGCCTTCGACGACGGAGTCACCCATCGCAGGCATCACAACCTGAAAAGTCCCTGTATCAACGGCCATCGAAGCTTCTGTCCTCGTAGGTTAGCGATTGGTCGCCGGCAAGCGGTTGGCACGCCGATGCGACTCGTAGATGAATCCGGCGGTACCGAAGAAGGGACCGAGCCCGCCCAGCACCGCAACCGTCACTGCCAGCCAGAAAGGGATAACACGCCAGCGCACCGCAGCGATGCACGCAAGTGACATTGCAATCCAGACCAGTCCGTGTGTGAGGCCGAAGATGAAGGTCGCCGGCTCGGGTTTGCCGAGAGCGAAAGCGCTGATGAGCAGGGCCAGATACACGCACGAATGGATGCAGGATGCGATCTCGAGCCGCCGGAAGGTGACCACCCTCGTGAACAATGGTTGCTGCCGGCGGTTCATGTGCGACAAGCCTCAGGTGGTCTCGAGCAACGCGCCGAGACCGCGCAGCGGTGCGTCGGCCTCGCGTGGCCAGCGCTCGAGCCGCGAGGGCCACCAGGCGAAATCATCGTGCTCATGGTCGGGTGTGACCTCAGCCCCACGTGCCAGCCAGGCCTGTCCCACGAGCATCACCATGCCGCTGCTGAGTCGTATCAAGCGCCTCGATCCGGAGGCGCTCGGGCGTGACGCTCCACTCCTCGTCGAGTTCCCGCAGCAATGTCTGCGCGGGGTTCTCGTCGACCTCGACCGATCCGCCGGCGCCCAGCGCCCAGCGCCCGGCCCACGACGCGACCCAGGCGGCCCGGCGCCCTGCCAGCCAGTTGCCGTCGGCGTCGCGGACCACGCACAGCGCCGAGATGCTGGCGCCTGCGTCATCGCCAAGCAGTCGCAGCGCCCAGCGAATCGGCTGCAGCTCGAGCGCCAGACCATCCGTCGTCTGCTCGAACGCCACCATTCGCGCCGCCAATCCGTCGTGGCTGGGTGAGCCGCGCTCCTGCAGCTGCTCGAGCACCCGATCCGCCGCGAGGGTCGCTTCGGCGCCCGGCTGAAAGGGCTCCTCGCGCCAGGTGACCTGGATCGCGCCAGGGTCCCACGGCCCTCTCGCCAGCACCTGAGCGTGGACCGGCACGCCCGTCAGAACGGAGGCCGAACCGGCGGCGCGAACTCCTGACCGCCGCCGGGCGTGACGATCTCGAGCTCGCGCGCCTCTTCGGCCACAGCGTCGACGACCTCCTGCTCAGACTCTTCCTCGTCACGGTTGTGATCACCGTCGCAGAGCACGCGGAACGCGCCGGTGACACCGCCGTCGGCCTGAAGCAGGATGCCGGGCAGGATCTCCTCGCCCTCCTCGAGCCCCAGCCGCTCGATGTCGAAGTGCGCCATCCCTATACCCCAGGTGTGGTGGCCAGGGTTCTCGCGATCGTGCGCGGCGACACCCTGAGCGAGCCGCTCGAGCAGGTAGGAGATCTTGCTGCGTCCGCCTTCGGCCATCTGCACCGAAGGCTATCTGAGTTCGGCGGCCGGCTCTGATGGGCGCCACATGATGCTGCGGTCGCGGCCATCGCGCTTGGCTCGATACAGGGACTCGTCGGCGTGCTCGTACAGCTGCGCCGCGTCCTGGAGATCGCCCCGCAGCGCCACCCCGATCGAGATCGTTATCCGGCCGACACCCTCGAACGGCTCGTCGCAGATGGCGCGACGGGCCCGCTCCACCGCCGCCCAGGCTCCGTGGGAGTGGACCTCGGGCAGGATCCAGGCAAATTCCTCGCCACCGATCCGCGCGAGCAGGTCAGCCTTGCGTATCACGCGCGCGAGGCGCGCGGCCGCCTCGCGCAGTGCACGGTCGCCGACGGGGTGACCATGCTGATCGTTGACAGCCTTGAACTGGTCGAGGTCGAGGATCGCCACGCCCAGTGAGCGCTCGTGCCTGACCGCGTCCGCGAGCTCCTGGTCGAGCCGCTCGTCGAACAGGCGGCGGTTGGCCAAGCCCGTGAGCGGATCGTGCGTCGCGAGCCGCTCGAGCTCGATCTGGTAGTCATGGCGACTGGAAATGTCGCGGATCGTGCTGACCCAGGCGCTGACCTCGCCTCCCTGGTCGCGCACCGGTGCGATCGTGAGCTCGCCGACGAAGCGGCGACCATCCTTGCGCATCATCGGCAGCTCGATCGGATCGCTGCGGCCCGACTCGCTCTCGAGCGCCTGCGCCAGCAGGCGTTCGCGAAGTGCGTGACTCAGCTCGATTCCCTCTGGCGGGGTGAACGGCCACGGCATGCCCTGACCGACCAGCTCCTCACGAGCGAACCCGAGCATGTCGCAGAAGGTCTGGTTGATCTCGACGATCCGCTGCTCCGATGTGACCATGTAGCCGACCGCGACCGCGTCGAGGATCGCGCGGGCGCCGCCGTGCACGTCGTCGGGATCGCGCGCGTTGGCAATGCCCTCGCCGCCCAGCGAGAGAGGAGCTTCCCCATCCATCCTGAGAGGTGATAGCGCCCCGCCCGCCGAATCGCAAGCGTCGTGGACGAGCGGACGAATGCCGATGTGCGGCCGATCAGGCAGTCGCACGCGACCGGACGGCGGGCGGCGGATCATCAAGCGGTTACGCTCTGCTTGATGATCGTCGAACGCAGCATGAGCACGCCGTGGCTGTCCAACACCTATCTGGTGCTCGATGACGGCAGGCGGAAGGCCGTGATGATCGATGCCGGCGGCCCCGTGGAGCCGTTGCTCGAGCAGCTCGAGCGCGACGGCTACGAGCTGTCACATGTGCTCCTGACCCACCAGCACCATGATCACGTTGCCGAGCTCGACACCGTGATCGCCAGGCATCCGCGGACGCCGGTTCTGATCCACCCGCTCGAGCGGACCGCGGTTCCCCAGGCCACCGGCGACCTCCTGCCCGGTGAGACGCTGACCGTCGGTGATCTCACGATCGAGCCGCTCCACACGCCCGGCCACACCGCCGGCATGGTGTCGCTGCTGGTGGACGGCACAGACCTGTTCACCGGCGACACGCTGTTCAGAGGATCGGTCGGCGGCGTGCGCGCGCCTGGGCACACGACCTACGCCGACCTCAAGAACTCGGTCATGGACGTGCTGCTGGCGCTGCCCGCGCAGACACGCATCCATCCCGGCCACACGGAGCCGACCACCGTTGCCGAGGAACTTGCGCACAACCGCTTCGTGCGGATCTGGAGCGGGCGCGAACCCGAGGGAAGCGGTTCCTGCACAGCGATGGGAGAGCCTGCAACGCTGATCCTGCTGGGCGACGATTACGACGGCGGACACAAGGCGTGGGTGCGCTGGCCGGACGGGCAGCGATGACATCGTGCCCGGATCTCAGGTGGTCGTCGGCGACGCCGACCCACGAAACGTCTCGCCATAGACGCCTGGCGCGAACGAGCCTCGCGACCGCGGATGGCAGACGATGGCTGAGGGCAGCAAGATCCCGAAATCGAGGGTCCGGCGGACGGCCAAGATCGGCACGCTCGCGGCCGGTCAGGCGCTGCGCCAGGCGGGCACGATCGCCGGCAACGTCGCCCGCTCCAAGGAGGGGCGCGAAGCCGCGCTGGAGCGCCGCAACATGGAGGCGGCCGAGCAGATCGTGACCGCTCTGGGAACGATGAAGGGCGCCGCCATGAAGGTCGGGCAGGTGCTGTCCTTCCTGGACACCGGACTGATCCCGCCCGAGCATCGCGACGAGTTTCAGCGCAAGCTGGCTCAGCTGCGGGACTCTGCGCCGACCGTCTCCTTCAAGGACATGCGCAAGGTGATCGAGCAGGAGCTCGACGACCCGCTCGACGAGGTCTTCGCCGAATTCGATGAACAGCCGGTGGCGGCCGCCTCGATCGGCCAGGTTTACCGCGCGCCGCCTGCACGACGGACGCGAGGTCGCGGTCAAGGTGCAGTACCCGGGTGTGGCGGCAGCGGTGCGCGCTGACCTTCAGAACCTCGGCATGATTCTGCGACTGGCGAAGCGAATCGCGCCTGGGTTGGACCCAAAGACCGTCGGCGACGAGATTCGCCACCGGATCGAGGAGGAGCTCGACTACGAGCTCGAGGCCCAGAACCAGCGGACGCTGGCGCGGATCCACCGGGGACATCCGTTCATCCTCGTGCCCGACGTGATCACCTCGCTTTCACGTGAGCGCGTGCTGGTGACCGAGTTCGTCGCCGGTGCCGGTTTCGAGGAGGTGAAGACCCGGCCGCAGGCCGAACGGGACCGCGTCGGTGAGATCCTCTTCCGCTTCTACTTCGGCTGCATGTACCGCCATCATCAGTTCTCGGGTGACCCGCACCCGGGCAACTCGATGCTGCTGTCCGACGGTCGCGTCGCCTTCTTCGATTTCGGCCTGTTCAAGCGCATGCCGGCCGGCTCGGTCGAACTCGAGATCGACGTGGCCCGCGCCGTCGTCGAGGGTGACGCGGACAGGATCATGCAGCTTGGGACGGAGGTCGGTTTCTTCCCTGATCCGGAGAAATTCGATCCCGAACGAGTGCTCGAGCATTTCCGCGCCGCGACCTCCTGGTACACGGTAGATGGGGAGATCGAGATCACTCCCGAGTACGCGACGCAGGTGATGATCGACATGAGCGACCCGCGCTCCGAGTATTTCGGGCAGCTGCGCCAGGAGTCGGCCCCGCCCGACCACATCTTCGGCCGGCGCATGGAGATGCTGACGCTGGCGGTGATCGCGCAACTGCGATCGCGCGGCAACTTCCACAGGATCGCGCGCGAGTGGTATTACGACGACCCGCCGGCGACGCCCCTGGGGGAGCTGGAGGCTGCGTTCTACGCCGATCGCAGCGGCAGCCGGACCTGAATCAGGTCGCGCTCAACCACCGCACGGTCACGTCGCGCCCGTAACTGAATCACGTCGCGCCCGGCCTTCAGACGCGCTGAATCTGCAGGAGACTGGTGGTGCCTGGGCGCCCGCTTGGCAGGCCGGCCGTGATCGCGACGCGCTGTCCGGGCTTCACCCAGCCCAGCTCCACCACCCGCCGCGCCGCGTCGGCGATCAGCGCCTCCGTCACCTCGTGGCGTCGCATCGAGGCGGCATGAACGCCCCAGATCAGGCCGCAGCGGCGAACGGTCTCGCGCCCGGGCGAGAGCGCGTAGATCGGCACGTTCGGGCGGTGCGAGGCGACCAGCCGCGCCGAGCGGCCCGACAGCGTCGGCGTGATGATCGCCGCCAGGTGCAGCTCGCGGGCGGCCGCGCAGGCGCTGTAAGCGACCGTGTAGGCCGGGTCGCGGGCATCGCGGCGAACGCGATCCTCGTTCCACTCCCGGTATGGGAGTCCCCGCTCGGTGTGCTCGGCGATCGAGGCCATCATCGCGACGGTCTCAACCGGGTACTGGCCGACGGCCGTCTCCTGCGAGAGCATCACGGCGTCGGTCCCGTCGAAGATCGCGTTGGCGACGTCGGTGGCCTCGGCCCGCGTGGGCGCGGCGATGAGACCATCGAGTCGAGCATCTGTGTGGCGGTGATCGACGGACGCGCAAGCTGGCCCGCCAGCTTCAGCAGTCGCTTCTGCGCGAGCGGCACATCCTCGATCGGCAGCTCGATCCCGAGGTCGCCGCGCGCGACCATCACGCAGTCGGCGGCGCGGATGATGTCCTCGGCGGCCTCCATCGCCTGCGGCTTCTCGATCTTTGCGATCAGCGGCAGGCGCGTGTGCTTGCGCACGCTGGTGATATCCTCGGCGCTGCGGACGAACGAGAGCGCGACCAGATCGACCCCGATCTCCTCCCCGAAGCGCAGCATCTCGAGGTCCTCGGCCGGCACCGCCTGCAGACCACGGGTCGAGCCGGGGATGTTGAGCCCCTGACGCGATGCCACGGCACCGCCGACCTCGACCGTGGTCTCGACCTCACCGTCGCCGGTGCGCACCGTGCCGACCCGTAGCCGGATCTTGCCGTCGGCAAGGTAGATCACGTCATCGGGATCGACCGCATCCGCAAGCCCGCCCCAGCTGACCGAGAGCCTGTGCTCGTTGCCGACGGCGGTCGAACCGCACATCAGCACGAGCGCGTCGCCTGGTTTGAGATCGGCGTATCTCGTTCTCGATCACGCCGACGCGCAGCTTCGGGCCGGGCAGGTCCTGGAGGATCGCGACCTGACGCCCGGCCGCGCTCGCGGCGGCTCGAACACGCTCGGCGTTCTCCGCGTGGAGCTCGAGGTTTCCGTGCGAGAAATTCAAGCGCGCGACGTCCATACCGGCCTCGACCAGACGCACCAGAACCTCGGGCTCCCGGGATGCGGGGCCGATGGTGGCGACGATCTTGGTGCGACGCACCTAACGCACCCGAGTTTGATCGCCAACACACAACACCCTACTGAACCCCGTGCCGACCCGGCGGCGATCATCCGGATCCACCTGGCCGGATCCAACTGGCACGCGGGGTCGTGGAATCAACCGTCTACGTGAAGGCGCCATCGCGGACCAGGACGTCACCGTCAACGCTCAGCTGCCCGCCCTTGCGCAGGTCGCAGATCAGGTCCCAATGCAGCGCCGAGCTGTTGATGCCGCCCGTCTCCGGGATATGAGTTGCCGAGCGCGAGATGCACGGTTCCGGCGATCTTCTCGTCCAGCAGCGTCGAGCCGGTCGCGCGGTCGATCCCGGTATTGGTGCCGATCCCCAGCTCCCCGAGGAAACGAGCGCCGCGATCGGTGGCGAGCGCCGCCTGCAGATGCTCGTCACCGACCGCGGCGTGCGCCGCGACGACCTCGCCGTCGCTGAAGCGGATCTCCACGTCGGACACGTCCGCGCCGCGGCCGCTCGAGGGCACATCGAAGCGGATCGTGCCGTTGGCGGAGCGCTCATGCGGTCCGGTGAAGACCTCGCCGCTGGGCATATTGCGCCGCCCGTCCGAGTTGACCCAGCGTACGGCCCTCGACGTTGAGGCGCAGGTCGGTCCCGGCGGTCTCGATCCGGATCTCGCGCGCGGAGCCAGCCGCTCGATCAGCTTCGCCTGGCGCTCTCGCAGCGCGCGCCCATGCCGCCACCGGATCGGGCTGGTCGAGGAACAGCGCCCGCTCGACGAATTCCTCGTAGTCGCGGCTCGCCCATCCCAGCCTGCTCGGCCAGCGCCGGCGTCGGCCAGATCGTCACGCACCAGCGGCGCTGGGCCCGCGCAGCCCGCAGTGACGCCTGGCCGCGTGCTCGGCGCGCGATCAGCTGCGGGTCGACCGCCGCCAGCGCGTTCATGTCGGCCGGCGCGCTGATCCGGACGCTCGCGTCGGCGTGCTCGATACTCCGCCAGCTGGATCGGCGGCGACTGCGTCGAGTTGCGTGGTCCCGCGCATGCCGGAAGAAGTCGGCCTCCAGGCCCGGTGGCGCCAGCCGCAGCAGCGGCCACGCCTCACGCTCGAGCACCGCGCGGTGCAGCGCGACCGCCAGCTCCTCCGCAAGCGTGCCGGTCTCGATCAGGATCTGCTGCTGCGGCTGCACCCCCAGGCACCAATCGGCGAGCAGCACGGCGAACGCGTCTGCGTCGATCATGGCGCCTCGAGTTCCGGGAAATTCTCGCTGCATGTGCGCGCAGGCTGTCGCGCACGAACTGCCGCTCCGTCACCGCTGGCCATCCGGTAGCGCCCGAGCAGCTCCCGCTGCCGGTCCGTGCGCACACCGGCGATCGTCCAGGAAACCGCGAGCCGCTCGAACAGCAGCTCGGTCGCCCGCTGCCAGGCGTCCTCCCGGTTCAGTCCGCCGGCGAGCGTCGCCGCCGTACTCGGCGCGTGCGCGTGGCGTCATCGAGCCGCGGAGTTCGAGTTCGCCGGACTCAGGGTCGTTGTAAATCGTCGTTGGAGCCGTCATCTCTGGGCCGGTGACCTGCTGTTCACCGGCCCCGCCGGAGCGCCTGCGCCCACGTTTTCCCATTGCGCCGGAGCCTAGATGGTTGATTCCACGGCCGCGGCGGTGGAGTCAACCATCTGGAGCGCTTAGTGCGCGAGGCCGCCATTGCACGGCGACTCAGACCGCGGCTGAGGCGGCGCGCTGCAGCTGCAGCTGACGTCGTCACCCGATACGGGCTTGGCGTGGGCCGGCCAGACGACCCTCGGGTCGAGCGCCGCCAAGCGGCGGATCGACTCGCGCGCCTGGTTGGTGTCGAGGTTGAAGGCGGGCTCGGGCACGTGCGCCTCGACCGCCCAGGCCGGTCTCCGGGTTGATCGTGAACAGCAGATCGGAGACGAGTGCCAGCCCGTCCTGCGCCCGATACAGCCCGATCAGGCCGGGCGCGTGCCCGGGGAGGTGCAGCACCCTGAATCCCGCGACCTCATCACCCTCCTGCACAGTGCCCGCGGCTCGATCGCACCGCCGTCCCAGGACGCCAACAGCCGCGGATACAGCGGCCGTGCCCAGCCCTTCAGCAGGCTCAGATCCCAGTAGTCGCGGTAGGGTGTCGCCGCTTCGGCCGCGAGCCGCTCCAGCGGATGGCAGTAGACCGGCGCATCCAGGCCGGCGGCGCCCCCGCGGGCGCCGCTGTCGGCGTGGCCCAGAACCACGCGCCGGATTCCGCCGAACCGCGCAGCGGCGGCGCGGATCGCGCCGGTCATCTGCGCCGAGCCCGTATCGAAGACGGTCAGGCCGTCCTCGTCCTCGATCAGGTACACGTTCATGCGCCTCGCCAGACCTCCGCGCAACACCCAGACGCCGGCGGCGATCGCCTCCGGCTCGGCTCCGTAGAGCGCGTTGCGCAGCCACGTTCGTGTGTTGGCCAGAGCGGTGACGGAGCGCGGAGCCGGGATCAGTCCGAGCTGCTGGATCACGGCGGCGCCATCGAGGTAGAAGTCGCCGCTCACGATCTGGTCATCTCGGACCTCGAGCACGTCGCAGCCATCGACCTCGATGCGGCCGCCGTTTGGCTCGAAACCCTGGATCCGGCCTGGGCCGATGAAGGTTCCGGTCGCCCGCCAGCGCACGACGCAGCGACCGCTCTGCGCGATCGTGTCGAGCAGCTCGATCTGCAGATCCGGGAAGGCATCAAACAGCTCCCCGAAGCGCACGCTGACCAGATCGGTCGGCATCCGGAGCCCAATGACCTGAGGCCGCATCGAGATCCCGATCCGCCAGCGCCTCGAAGTACCGCTTTGCGATCACCGAACTGGATGCCATCGGAACGCAGTCTAAAGCGGTGACGATGCCGCCGTGGACCGAAGCTTTGGGAGTTTGGGGGCATTTTCGCCCCCAAACTCCCAAAGCTTCAAGATCAGGCGCACGATCGGGTGGTCAGGTGACGATTGTCACGGTCAGATGCTCGAGCCCGACCCCTGCACGCAGCCACTCGGAGGCAATCGCGGCAGCGTGCTGCTCGTAGGCCCGACCGCGAACCTGCGGCGCCGACCAGACCCTGAGCGTTGCGGCGCCCCGCGCCCAATCGATCTCGTCGACCTCCACCCGCCCGCGGCAGTCGTTGCCGCCCGGCTCGACGATCGCGAGCTTCACGGAGCTACCTGACAGCCGCTCGCGCTCGGCCTGCTCGACCTCGCGCCCGAGCTCGGCACCGGTCGGAGCCTTGGCGCGGCCCAGGCGCCGGTGCAGATCCGGGTCGTCCTGATGGGCGATCAGTACCTCGGGGATGTCCCACGCGGCGATCTCGCGCAACTCGACGAGCTCGTCGCCGAGGCGGTCCGGTGGCTGTGGGATCGTGGGCATGTCGCGACTGGACCGTACCCTTTCCGAGCGTGCCCCCGCAGCCACAACCCTTCCCAGCCCCGCCCGCGCAGATGGCGCTGTTTGAAACGGCGAGACCAACGCCCGAGCCGCCCATGCCGGAGCTGTCTGCCCGAGCCGACGATCGTGTACAGGGTCCGCCGCTCAGACCGAGCACGGCGAGTCAGGGTCATGGTCGACCGCACAGGCACAGTCGAGGTCGTGCTGCCGCGACGTCTTCCACAACGTGCGGCGCAGGATGCGGTGCGGGAGCTTCGCCCCTGGATCGAGCGGCGACTCGCGGAGGTCGGACGGCAGCGCGCAGCGGTGCTTGCCAGGGGCGACAGCGTCCCCTACCTGGGTCAGACCCTGGTGCTGGCGCCCGAACCCGGGCGCGAGCGCGTGGCCCGACGTGGTACGTCCCTGCTGGTACCCGCCGGCGAGGACAGGATCGCCGCGCTCGAGCGCTGGTATCGCCGCATGGCACGTGAGGAGATCAGCCGACGGCTCGATCGAGCCTGCGCGGCGCTGGGTGTGAGCTACACGCGCCTCAGCATCCGCGACCAGCGCACGCGCTGGGGGAGCTGCTCGCGCAGCGGCGCGCTCAGCTTCAACTGGCGGTTGTTGCTGGCACCCGAGGCAGGTTCTCGACTACGTGATCTGGCATGAGGTCTGCCATCTGCGCGTGATGGACCATTCGCCGCGCTTCTGGTCGCTCCTCGCCGGTCAATGCCCGGATTACCGCGAACACGTCAGCTGGCTGAAGCGCAACGCCGGCACGCTGGCGTTGTGACGCCCGGAGCGAAGCAGGTTCTCGCAGCAATCCGCAGCTGGCAGACGGAGCTGCTCCCGGCACAGTGGACGCCGCGCCGCTCAACGCTGGTGGTGGCAATTGACGGCTACGGCGCGTCTGGCAAGACGACGCTGGCCGCCGAGGTCGCCCAGGAGCTCGGTGCAGTTGTGCTGCACACCGACGACCACTTTCACGAGGCGCGGGCGATCGATGACCCGCGGCCGATGGCGCAGTACTACGACTGGGAGCGCCTGCGCGAGCACGCGCTCGAGCCGGCCATCGAAAGCGGCGCGTCGCTGATCCTGGTCGAGGGCGTCTCGGCCGCCGGACCCGCGCTCGCCGACGTGGTCGCGCGCTCCGTCTTCGTCGAGACCGCCGAGCCGATCCGGCTCGAGCGCCTGCACGCCCGCATCAGCGACGAGGAGTGGGACGAGGAATGGCTCGCCGCCGAACGGGCCTACTTCACGACCCGCCCGCCGGACTCGTTTGACCTGATCGTCTCGGGCTCGGGCGCCTCTGACGCTCCCGGCTGAGCTGCCGTGCCGCGGTTCAGCCCCAGAGCAACTCCAGCAGGCGGCGCCTCCCTGCCGCGCGCATGCCCCTAGCTGGCAGGGTCGGGACGCAGCCGTAGTTGGCAAGGTCGGGAGACTCACTTAGAATCCACCGAACAACGCGGGAGCCCACTGGGCTGAGAGGGCGTCGGACGGCGCCGACCGTAGAACCTGATCCGGGTCATGCCGGCGGAGGGAGAGAGCAGTGATTCGCAGTCTGCGCGTGGGCTTGGCGGTTTCGGCCGCGGCGGTTGTCCTGGCCGCGTGCGGGCCGTCCTCGCCTGGCAACTCGACGTCGAGCGGAGCCGGCACACACCAGGTGACCGCCAGCACCGGCACACCCGTCACCGGGGGCACGGCGTACTGGGCGCAGCAGCCACTGCAGCCCCCGAACTACATCTTCCCGTTGATCTCGGGCCAGTACTACTCGAATGAGAACGTCTACGAGTTCCAGACGCTGATGTACAGGCCGCTGTACTGGTTCGGCGATCGTGGCAGGCCGGGCATCGACTACGCGCACTCGCTCGCCGATAAACCCTCCTACACCGACCACGACCGGGTCGTGACGATCAGGCTAAAGCCCGCGCGCTGGTCCAACGGCGCGCCGGTCAGTGCCCGCGGCGTGATCTTCTGGATCAACCTGCTGAGGGCCAACCAGGGCGAGTGGGCCTCCTATGTGCCGGGCGGCTTCCCCGACAACGTCACCGCAGCGCACGCCACCGGACCGCGCACCGTCAGGCTGACGCTCAATCGCAGCTACAACCCGATCTGGTTCACGAGCAACGAGCTCTCACAGATCACGCCGCTGCCACTGGCGTGGGACACGACCTGCCGGCCCGGCGAATTCTGCCCGCTGCAGACCGGGCCTCCCACAGCCGACACAACCCCGGCCGGCGCACGCGCGGTGTACGCGATGCTCAACGACCAGGCGAAGGACCTCTCGACCTACGCCACGAGCCCGATCTGGTCGATCGTGGACGGCCCCTGGAAGCTGCAGCAGCTCACCGCCGCCGGACAGGCGACATTCGTCCCCAACGCCAGGTACGAGGGACCGGACCGGGCGAAGCTCGCGAAGTTCGTCGAGCTGCCCTTCACCAGCGAGGAGGCTGAGTTCTCGGTGCTGAAGAGCGGCCCCTCCAAGGGCAATGCCGGCGGCTCCGAGCCGCAGATCTCGGTCGGCTACGTGCCGGACACCGATGTTCCCCAGCGCTCGTCGCTGAGGGCTCAGGGATACCGCGTGAGTCAGTTCCAGCCTTACGGTTTCGACTACTTCGAACCGAACTTCAACAATCCCGTGGTCGGCCCGATCCTCAGGCAGCTCTACTTCCGCCAGGCGTTCCAGCACCTGGTCGATCAGCAGGGCTGGATCCATGCCTACTACCAGGGGATCGGCGTGCCCACCTACAGCCCCGTTCCATCGCAGCCGGCAAACCCATACGCGAACGCGCAGTCGCGCGAGGATCCGTATCCGTTCAGCATCGCGACCGCCGCGCGCATCCTCCGCAGGCACGGCTGGCAGGTCGTGCGGGACGGTGTCAGCACCTGCCGGGACCCCGGCACCGGCGCCGATCAGTGCGGTGCCGGCATCCCGGTCGGTAAGCCATTGCGCTTCACGCTCATGTACCCGAGCGGGATGTCCTCGACCGACGGCGCGATGGTCGACCTGCAGTCGGACGCCAGGCAGATCGGCATCCAGATTGCGCTGAAGGAGGTCACGACCGCCACGATCGATGCCGAGATCGAGCCGTGCAAACCGAGCAGCTCTGCGTGCGGATGGCAGTTGGGCCAGTACGGCAGCGCCTGGGTGTTCGCGCCCGACCACTACCCGACCGGCGAGGAGATCTTCCAGACCGGCGCGCTCGGCAACGTCGGGAGCTACTCGAACTCGCATGTGGACGCCCTGATCCGGGCCACGACCACGACCCCGGCCGCTGACGCGCAGACGGCGCTGGACGCGTATGCGAACGCCGTGCGCGAGCAACTGCCGGACTTCTGGCAACCGTCGCCGGGCACGCTGCTCAGCTTCCAGTCAAACCTCGCGGGCGCCACCCCCAACGCCTATGGGTACCTCAGCCCCGAGGAGTGGTACTTCACGAGGTGAGCGAACCCAGCGTGACCCACTCCGTTACGGGCTGCCGGCGATGACGGCGTTCCTCCTGCGCCGCCTGGCGCAGGCAGTCGGCGTGCTGATCGGGGTCACGGTGGTCGTCTTCATGCTCGAGCAGCTCACGCCCGGCAGCCTCCCGCACGCGATCCTCGGACCACGGGCAAGCCCGCAGGCGATTGCCGCGTTCGACGCCGCCAACGGACTGAACCACCCGCTGATCGTCCAGTACCTGGACTTCATGAGACACCTCCTCGAGGGCAACCTCGGTTACTCGTACAAGCTCAACCGCAGCGTCGGCTCGCTGATCGCTGAGCAGGCCCCCAATGACCTGATCCTGGTCGCGCTCGGCCTGCTCTTCGCGCTGATAATCGCGATCCCGCTGGGAATCGTGCAGGCTGCGCGTCGCGACAGCGCGTTCGATCACGGCACGACCGCGACTACCCTGGCGCTGTACTCGACGCCCTCCTACCTGCTGGCGCTGGTGCTGGTCGCCGTGTTCAGCATCGGCACGCACCTGCTACCGCCGGAGGCAGGTCAATCCGGCGCCACCGCGGGGATCCTGGCGGACCCGCTCGGACTCGTCCTGCCGGTGCTGACGCTGACGCTTGTCAACGTCGCCTGGTTCAGCCGTTACACGCGCTCGGCGGCGATCGACACGCTCGCTCAGGACTACATCCACCTCGCCCGCGCCAAGGGTCTGCCTGAGCGCCTGGTGCTTGGTCGCCACGTGCTGCGCAACTCCCTGCTCACCGTGGTGACGCTCGTCGGAATGTCGGTCCCGATGCTGCTCACCGCCGGGCTCGTCGTCGAATACGTTTTCAACATCCCCGGCGTCGGCCTGAGCTACTGGACCGCGGCCTCCGGCGCCGATTACCCGGTCGAGCTTGGGGTCACGTTCATGGTCGGAGTCGCGACCGTGCTCGGGAGCCTGCTCGCCGACGTCGCCTACGCGATCCTCGATCCACGGGTGAGGACCGGGTGGACCGCGACGCTGCAGTCACGGACAACGGCAAGCGAGTGGGCGCGATGATCCGCGACTTCCTGCGGCACCGGCGCGGGGTGGCGGGACTCTCCGTGATCGGCCTGCTGGTTCTGTTCTGTTACGTCGGGCCGTTGATACACCCAACCGACCAGATTCAGGCGAATATCGCCATCACCAACATGGCGCCGGGGAACGGCCATCTGCTCGGCACCGACGCCAACGGCTACGACGTGCTGGGGCGGCTGATGGTCGGTGGGCGAGCGACGCTCGAGATCGCGTTCGCGGTTGCGCTGCTGGCGACGCTGCTGGGCTCGGTCTGGGGAGCGCTGGCCGCCTTAACCGGGGGCGCACTCGACGCGCTGATGATGCGGGTCGTCGATACGCTGCTGGCGCTCCCGGCGATCTTCGTGTTGATCTATCTGGCGACGATCGTGCAGCCGACCGTGCTGCTGCTGATCGGCGTGATCGCGCTGCTGTCATGGGTTGGCCCCGCGCGGCTGGTGCGCGGTGAGACGCTCAGCCTGACCACGCGCGAGTACGTGCAGGCCGCACGCGCGATGGGCGCCGGGCGCACGCGCACGATCCTCCGCCATCTGCTGCCGAACACACTCGGCACGATCGCCGTCAACGCCACCTTCCAGGTCGCGGACGCGATCATCCTGCTGGCCACGCTCAGCTTTCTGGGCTTCGGGTTGCCGCCGCCGGCCGCCAGCTGGGGCGGGATGCTCTCCCAGGGCACCAGCTACCTGCTCGACGGATACTGGTGGGAGGTGTACCCGGCCGGCGTCCTGATCATGGTGACCGTGATCGCCTTCAACCTCGTCGGCGAGGGCCTGCGCGACGTCGTCAGTCCGCGTCAGCGATAGCCGCCCGCGCAAGCAGCAGCCGCTCCTTGAGCTCCGTGTACAGCTCCCCACCGAGCAGTGTCCGAGCCTCCTGTTCCATCTCCGACTCGATCGCCATCTCCGCGGCCAGGGCCCGCTTCCCCGCGACGGTGATATGGAGTCCGACACCGCGACCCCCGCCGACCCGCCGCTCGACGTAGCCGAGCCGCTCGAGTCGTCCCGTGACCTGGCTGATCGCCTGCTGGGTCTTGAAGGCCTCGCGCGCGAGCGCGCTCGCCGTGATGCCCGGGCTCGTCGCGATTCTGGCGAGGGCGCCCGCCGACGCAAAGGTCAGCTGCGTATTGGCCAGCCGAGGCTCGGAGAAGGCCGCCCAGCGCGCCGACGTCTCCCACAGTAGGTGACCGAAGTTGTCGCTCCCCGGCGCATCCGGGGGCAGGCTCTCGATATCGGACTTGTCGTTACCCATGTTCAGGTTCCGGGCAGCCTACCGGCGAGGCCGTCTGACGAAAGATCTTACAAGACCTTGTACTCACAAGACCTTGTGATAGTCTGAAACGCGTGACACCGGACACGGACAACACCCTTCACAAGAACTGGACGCTGTTCGCCGCCTGCCTGGGCACCTTCATGCTGCTGGTCGACGTGACCATCATCATCGTCGCGTTGCCGAGCATTCGCGCGTCGCTGCACACGAGCTTCTCAGACGTGCAGTGGACGATCGACGCGTACTCGTTGACCCTGGCCTCGCTGCTGCTGGTGTTCGGCTCACTCGGCGACATCCTCGGGCGTCGCCGCGTGTTCGCGGGTGGCCTCACGGTATTCACGCTCGGCTCGCTGCTGTGCGGCGTCTCGAGCTCGGGTCTGATGCTGGTGCTGTGCCGCGCCTTCCAGGGCATCGGCGGTGCCACGATCCTGCCGACTGCCCTGGCCCTGGTGGCACAGACCTTCACCGGGAAGGAACGTGGTTTCGCATTCGGGATCTGGGGCGCCGTGGCCGGTGCTGCGACCGGCATCGGACCGCTGCTCGGCGGCCTGCTCACGAGCGAGCTCAGCTGGCGCTGGATCTTCTTCGTAAACCTGCCGATAGGCGCCCTCGCGATCCTGATCACGCTCACACGCGTGCGAGAGTTCCGACCGCCCAAGGCCCGCCGGATCGACGTGCCCGGCTTCATCATCTTCAGCGCCGGCCTGTTCGCGTTGGTCTACGGATTGATCGAGGCCGGCCGTGACGGCTGGGGAAGCACGCACGTGATCGTGGCGCTCATCGCTTCGGCGGTTCTGCTCACCGCGTTCCCACTGATCGAGCTCAAGCGCCCGGAGCCGATGTTCGATCTGCGGCTGTTCCGCAAGCCAACCTTCGTTGGTGGCTCGATCGCCGGCTTCGGGATGAACGGCTCACTGTTCGCGATGCTGCTGTACATCACGCTGTACCTGCAGACAGCGCAGCGGTTCTCACCGCTGCAGGCCGGCCTGCGCCAGGCGATCATCACCTTCTCGATGATGATCACCGCGATTCCAGCCGGGCGAGCGTCGCAACGGGTGCCGGCGCGTTGGCTGATCGGACCAGGACTGCTGATCGTCGGTGTCGGCCTGCTGCTGATGCGCGGCCTGACCGCCCATTCCGACTGGACTGCGTTGCTGGCTGGATTCGTCGTCGCCGGCGCCGGCGCCGGGCTCGTGAACCCACCGTTGGCCTCAACCGCGATCGGCGTGGTCGCCCCACAGGACGCTGGCATGGCCTCCGGGATCAACAACACATTCCGCCAGGTCGGGATCGCGACCGCCGTTGCGACTCTCGGCACGATCTTCGCCCATGGCCTGGCCGGCGCAACGCCGGCCACGCTGCCCACCGTCTACGCGTCGACGCTGAATGACCTGTTGCTGATCTCAGCCTGCGTCGCGTTCGTTGCCGGTGCGCTTTCGTTGGCGCTGATCCGCCAACGCGACTTCGTCGCACATGAGGCCCCGGCCGGCGCCCAACAGCCGGGGAACGTGCGGCAGCCGGTCGCTCACTGACCGTCGGTCCAGGCGCTCGCGAAGGGTGGCCGGCCAGCGGGCCGGGCCACCCAGACCGATCAGGCCGGTTCGGAGACGGGCAGGTCCTCGGGTATCGGCACCGTCTGCGGCGTGCCCGGCTCGGTGTCCTCCCAGGCGGCGAACGCCTCGGCGTCGCGGGGGGCGTGCTCGTGTGCGGCATCGCCGCCGAGCGCCAACAGCCTCAGCTCACCGGGACCGCGGTTGACGATCTGGCGACGGACCTCCGGCGCGACCCGCACCACGTCGCCGGCCACGAGCTCGTTGCGCTCACCCTCGATCATCAGCGTCAGCACGCCGTCGAGGACGACGTAGACCTCCTCCTGGCGCTGATGCCGGTGGATGCGGTTGCGCTGCCCCGGCTCGAGCACCAGCACGTTGATCCCGAATGAGCTGACCCCGAGAGCGTCGCGCAGCCGCAGGAAGCGCTCGTCGGCCGCTGCGTCGATTCGAGCAGATGTGACGCCTTCGGGCATCTCAGGAGCGGTCCGCCATCGGCACGTAGTCGATTCCGCGTCCGCCGGTGTAGATCTGGCGCGGGCGCGCGATCTTCTGCTCCGGGTCGTCGATCATCTCGAGCCACTGCGCGATCCAACCGCTGGTGCGGCCGATCGCGAACAGCACCGGGAACATCTCGACTCGGCATGCCGAGCGCCTCGTAGATCAGGCCCGAGTAGAAGTCGACGTTCGGGTAGAGCTTGCGCGAGACGAAATACTCGTCCTCGAGCGCGATCTTCTCGAGCTCGGTCGCGATGTGCAGCAGCGGGTTCTTGCCGGTCACCTCGAACACGTCCTCGACCGCCTGCTTGATGATCTTGGCGCGCGGGTCGAAGTTCTTGTAGACCCGATGACCGAAGCCCATCAGCCGCTCATTGCCGGCCTTGACGCCATCGATGAAGGCCGGGATGTTGTCCTGCGTACCGATTCTCCGCAGCATCCGCAGGACCGCTTCGTTGGCGCCGCCGTGGAGCGGGCCGTAGAGGGCCGCGATGCCGGCGGCGACCGCCGAATAGGGATCGACCTGCGAGGAGCCGACACTGCGCACCGCGCTGGTCGAACAGTTCTGCTCATGGTCGGCGTGCAGGATGAACAGCACGTCGAGGGCGCGCTCGAGCCGGGGATCGGGGTTGTACTTGAGCTCCGCGACCTTGTAGAGCATGGACAGGAAGTTGCCCGCATAGCTGAGGTCGTTGTCCGGGTAGACGTACGGCATGCCCTTGTTGTGCCGGTATGAGAAGGCGGCGAGCGTCGGCATCTTCGCGAGCAGCCGCACCACCTGCATCATCCGCAGCTCCTGATCCTTGATCTGGGAGGCCTCCGGGTAAAAGGTCGAGAGGGCACCGACCGACGCCTCGAGCATGCCCATCGGATGTGCGTCGTAGCGGAAGCCCTGCATGAACTCCTTGATGTTCTCGTGCACGAACGTGTGGGTCGTGATCAGGTGCGCCCACTCATCGAGCTCCTTCTGCGTCGGGAGCGCGCCGTGGATCAGCAGATATGCGACCTCGAGATAGCTCGACTGCTCGGCCAGCTGCTCGATCGGGTAGCCGCGATATTCGAGGATCCCCTTGTCGCCGTCGATGTAGGTGATCGACGAGCGGCAGGACGCCGTGTTCATGTACGCGGGGTCATAGGTCATGATCCCGAAGTCCTCGTCGTCGACCTTGATCTTGCGCAGCTCGGTGGCGCGCACGGTCCCGTCCTGAATCGGGACCTCGTAGGCCTTGCCCGTGCGGTTGTCGACGATCGTCAGCGTGTCCTGGGCGGATACGCCCTCTTCGTCGTGGGGCTGCGCGGTCTCAGTGGTCATCGCAATCCTCTCATGCTCATCATCTCGGCTCTGCTACCCAGCACACCCTCAGCTTGCAGATTAGTGACTCACAGGTTCGGCAGGCGGCACCGCGGGTGCGGGGTCCCGCGTCACCCGCGCTCATCGGTACCGGGCCCGCCCTCGTAGCGACTCTCGGTCGCGGCACGCTGGCCCTGATAGTGGCTGCCCAGGCCGGGGCTTCCGTAGGGCCGTTGTGCCGGTCGGTCGAGCGTCATGAACGAAAGCTGGGCGATCGGCAGATCGGGGTAGAGCCGGATCGGCACACGGGTCAGGTTGTTGAGCTCGAGCGTCAGTGTGCCCTCGAAACCGGGGTCGCAGAAGCCGGCCGTCGCGTGCACGATCAGGCCAAGGCGACCGAGGCTCGACTTTCCCTCGATGCGAGCGACGATGTCATCGGGGATGCTCACCCACTCGAGCGTGCGGCCCAGGCAGAACTCGCCGGGATGGATCACGAACGCCTCACCCGGTGGAACCACGACCTCCTCGGTCAGGTTGACCGGCGGGTCGCGCAGGTCGATCGCCGTTGCGCGATGGTTGTGGAAGACACGGAACGAGTCGCCCAGCCGCAGGTCGACGCTGGCGGGCTGAACCATCTTCGGATCCCAGGGGTCGACCCTGATGCGACCGCTCTCAACCAGGTCAAGGATCGTTCCGTCCGATAGCACGGATGCGGGGGTGTGTGACACGGTCGAGAGTTTGTCAGGCACGGCGCCGCGGCGGTCCGGCGAGGCGCAGCGCAGGTGTTTGCGAGCGGTTCGAGGGGGTTCGAGCTGCTTCGAGGGGGTTCGAGCTGCTTCGAGGGGGAATGGTGAACTATTCAACCTTTGGCCCCCACCACCCTCGGTCAGGCCCGCCCCACCACCTCGGTCAGGCCCGCCCCACCACCCGGCCCGGCCCGCCCCACCACCTCGGTCAGGCCCGCCCCACCACCTCAGCCCGGCCCCGCCCCAACCACCTCGCTCGGTCCGCTCAGCCCCTGAGCCGCTCACCCTCCGGGTCATACAGGGGCTCCGCCGCGACCTCGCCCTCGACCCACCGACCGAAAATGTCTACCTCGACCGGGTCTCCGATCGAGACCTCCGGCGGCAGGTAGGCGTAGGCGATCGAGCGCTGCACGGCGTAGCCGTAGCCGCCGCTGGTGACCCGACCGACCACCTCTCCGCCGACTCGCACCGGCTCGTTCCCCAGCGCGACCGAGCGCGGATCGGCCAGAACGACGCATCGCAGCCGTCGCGTCAACCGGCCGCTCGCGCAACGCGTCGGCGCCGTTGAAGTCCTTGTCGGAGGCCACGCAGAAATCGAGGCCGGCCTCATACGGGCTGTCGTCCGGGGTGATGTCCGAGGCCCAGGCCCGGTAACCCTTCTCGAGCCGCAGCGACTCGATCGCCCGGTAGCCGCCGGCGATCAGCCCGACATCCCGGCCTGACTCCCAGAGCGCCCTCCACAACCCCAGGCCATACTCGCTCGGGCAGTAGAGCTCCCAGCCGAACTCGCCGACGTAGGTCACGCGCAGAGCGCGGACCGGAACATCGCCGATCGTGAGCTCGCGCATCCTCATGTACCCGAAGTCGAGCGGATCGGGCGTCAGCGGCGCCAGCACGTCGCGGGCGCGTGGTCCCCAGAGCCCGAAGCACGCCCAGCGCGAGGTCACGTCGTTCAGGACCACCGAACCGTCCTCGGGCAGGTGGCCTCGGATCCAGCCGGCGTCATGCTGACCGAAGGCTGTGCCGGTGACGATCTGGAAGAGCTGCTCGCCCACGCGCGTGACGGTGAAGTCGCACTCGATGCCGCCATGGCGGTTGAGCATCTGCGTGTAGCTGATCTGGCCGACGTCGCGAGCGACGCGGTTATCGCAGAGTCGCTCCAGCAACCCGGCCGCTCCGGGTCCCGACAACTCGAGCTTGCTGAAGGACGACTCGTCGAACAGGCCTGCGCGCTCGCGCGTGCCCATCGCCTCGGCGCCGATCGCCGCCGACCAATGCATGCCGGCCCAGCCGCGCGGACGCAACTCGGCGTCACCGCTCAGCGCGGCCGGCTCATACCAGTTGACACGCTCCCAGCCTGACTTCTCCCCGAACACGGCACCGTGCTCGGTGTGCCAGGGATAGGCCGGCGGGATCCGCAACGGCCGCCCGGCCAGGCGTTCGTGCCCGGGGTAGCGGATGTCGTAATAGGTCTCGTAGACCTCGGTCGTGCGTTTGAGCGTGTAGCTGGGCGAGCGGTACTGCGGGCCGAAGCGCCGGATGTCCATCTCCCACACGTCGAGGCCCGGCTCCCCGGCGACGATCCACTCGGCCATCAGCTTGCCCATGCCACCGGCGCCGGCCAGGCCGTGGGCGCAGAAGCCGGCGGCCACGAAGAAGCCGCGCACGTCGGACTCACCGAGGCAGAACTCGTTGTCCGGCGTGAACGCCTCGGGGCCATTGATCAGCCGTGTGACCTTGACCTCCTCCATCAGCGGCACGCGCCTGCGTGAGTTCTCCGCGATCTCCTCGAACCGTGGCCAGTCCTCCTCGAGCAGGCGGCCGTTGAAGTCCTCCGGGATCCGATCGACCAGCCGACGGTCGAGCGCCCAAGGGGCGCTGTGGCGCTCATAGCCACCCATCACCAGCCCCTCGCCCTCCTCGCGGAAGTAGATCAGCAGGTCGGGGTCGCGCAACGTCGGCAGGTGCACGATCTCACCGTCGGCGTCGCGCTGGCGTTCACGGCAGGGCTGCGTCACCAGGTACTCGTGCGCGAACGGCACGATCGGCACGCGCACGCCGGCGAGCCGGCCGATCTCCGCCGCGTACATGCCGCCGGCGTTGACCACGACCTCCGCCTCGACCCGTCCCCACTCGGTCTCGACCGCTCGCACCCGCCCATCGGCCACGTCGATTCCCGTCACGCGCGTGTGGGTGAAGATCTGCACGTCTCCGGCGCGGGCGCCGTCGGCCAGCGCATAGGTCAGCTGCGAAGGGTCCAGGTAACCGTCGGTTGGCAGGTAGGAGGCGCAGCGCACACGGTCGGTGACCATGAGCGGAAACAGCTCTTGCGCCTGCTCGGGACCGATCAGCTCGAGCGGCAATCCGAACGTGCGGGCCCAGGCGACCTGCCTGAGGACCTCCTCCTCGCGCTCGGGAGTGCACGCCAGGCGAATGCCGCCGCACTCGACCCAGCCGCAATCGAGCGTCCTGTAAAGAGCCACCGAGTCCATCATCATCCGCGTCAGCGAGACGCTGCCGCGCAGCTGCCCGACAAGACCGGCCGAGTGGAAGGTCGAGCCACTGGTCAGCTCGTTGCGGTCAAGCAGAACAACATCACGCACCCCCAGCTGGGCGAGGTGGTAGGCGATCGAGGTGCCTCCGACTCCACCGCCGATGATCACGATCCTGGCGCGTTCGGGCAATTCACGCGGTCGCGGCATCAGTGATCGCCGCCGTCGGTCCGGTTGCACCGAGAGTCGTCATCCGGGGGAGCCTGACAAGGATGCAGGAGGCGTGGCGCAGCAGCGCTGCGCGAGCCTCCGAAGACGCCGTCAGGCACGTCCGGGGGCGGCTCGAATGCAAGTGGGTCGGCGGCGGCGGTCACTAGCCATTCCTCCAGTTGTCGGTGGTCGGCGGCGGCCCGTTCGAGCCGCTCGAAATGCTCGTCGGCGTAGGCGCCGAAGTCGAAGTCGAGTTCCGAGAACAGGCCCGAAACGACCCCCCAGGCGCCCTCACGGGCATCGGAGACGAGCCGGTAAAGACGCAGAGCGGCGAGCCGCGAATCGAGCGACCCGACAGCGACCCGCTCGCCGAAGTAGGCCTCGAGCAGACGCATCTCCGCCGTCTCGTCGAACTCGTTGTTGACCGCCAGGTTGCCGAGGTCGAAGTAGCGATGGCCGATCCCGGTGTACTCCCAGTCGACCAGCAGGATCGTCTCCGGAGTGCGGATCAGGTTGCCGGCGAGAAGATCGTTGTGGCACGGCACCGGATCGGTGAGCGGCAGCACGGCCGTGATGCGGTCGACCAACGCCTGCGCACGCCCGTACCCAGCCGGCAGGCGCGCGCCCCGGTCGCGCACCGTCCGAGCGTAGTCCCGCAGCAGATCCGGGATCCAGAAGCGGGTCGGCAGCTCCAGGCCGCTGTCGTGGAAGGCGCGCAATCCGCCTGCCACCGTTGCGGGATCTGCGCGCAGCTGCGCGGCGTCGACCTCGGCCCCGGCCGCGAACTCGCTGACGACGCAGTCAGCATCTGCGTAGAGCAGTTCGGGGCCGATCCCGAGGCTCGCGGCCCGCTTGGCCGCGAGCCTCTCCGCAGCGCGGTCGATGCCGAGCAGCTCCGTGTCGCGGCCCGGCAGGCGGACCACGCAGTCGTGGTCCCCGAGACGGAGGCGGTAGTTGCGGTTCGTGATGCCGCCGGTCAACGCGACGGGCTCGCCGGCAGCCGGGCCCAGCTCGCGCTCGAGCCTCGAGATCAGTTCGCTCAACTCCGGCATCGAGGGCGATCGTGGCGTGGGGAGCTGGACTCATATAGGGTCACGGCTGCGCTATCACACAGCGGCGAGCGGCAATAGTCAAGGGGAGGTTTGCGTGGAGCTCGAGGCACTCAGGGCAGGCGTTGACGCGGGTGAGATCGAGACCGTCGTGCTGGCATTGACCGACATGCAGGGACGGCTCCAGGGTAAGCGCCTCAACGCTCGTTACTTCCTGGACGACGTCGTGGGCCACGGCGCCGAGGGATGCAACTACCTGCTCGCGGTGGACGTCGAGATGAACACCGTCGACGGCTACGAGATGTCGTCCTGGGAACGAGGATATGGCGACTTCGTGATGCGCCCGGACCTTGGGACATTGCGAGTGATGCCGTGGGAGATCGGAAGCGCCATTTGCCTGGCCGACCTGGTCTGGGCGGACGGCTCGGACGTCGTGGCCTCACCGCGTCAGATCCTGCGCCGGCAGCTGGCGCGACTGGCGCAGCGCGGCTGGACCGCGAACGCCTCGACCGAGCTCGAGTTCCTCGTCTTCCGCGACAGCTACGAGCAGGCTCACGACAAGGCCTACCGGGACCTCGAGCCCGGCAACGCCTACAACGTCGACTACTCACTGCTGGGGACCTCGCGCGTCGAGCCGCTGATTCGCCGGATCCGCAACTCGATGCTCGGAGCAGAGCTTCGGGTGGAGAACTCCAAGGGCGAGTGCAACTTCGGTCAGCATGAGATCAACTTCCGCTACGCCGACGCGCTGCGCTGCGCCGACGAGCATGTGATCTACAAGAACGGCGCCAAGGAGATCGCAGCACAGGAGGGCATGTCGATCAGCTATATGGCGAAGTTCAACGAGCGCGAGGGCAACTCGTGTCACATCCACTTCTCGATCGCCGATGCGGAGGGGTCGTTGTTTCACCGTGACCGCCAGGTGTTCGATTCGTTCCTGGCGGGTCAGCTCGCGCACACGCGCGAACTGACACTGATGCTGGCGCCGAACGTCAACTCCTACAAGCGCTACGCGGTCGGCTCGTTCGCGCCGACGACGGTCGCCTGGGGAAACGACAACCGCACCTGTGCGCTGCGTGTCGTCGGTCATGGGGTCGGTCTGCGGTTCGAGAACCGCTCCGGCGGCGCCGATCTCAATCCGTACCTGGCGTTGGCGGCGCTGATCGCGGCGGGCCTCGACGGCGTCGAGCGCGGCCTCGAGCTGGAGCCCGAGCTCGAGGGCAACGCCTATCAGGCGGCCGACAGGCCGCGGCTGCCATCGAACCTGCGCGACGCTCGCGCGCTGTTCGCCGCAAGCGAGCTGGCTCGCAGCGCCTTCGGCGAGGAGGTCGTGGCGCACTACCTGAACGCGGCCGATGTCGAGCTCGAGGCGTTCGAGGCCGCCGTCACCGATTGGGAGCGATTCCGGGGCTTCGAACGGCTGTGAGCGACGCCCGATGAAGTTCCGCGGCGGCCCTTGACTTGACCAGGGGCGTGCGTAAGGATCGCGCGCCAGGGGCCGAGCGCTGGTCGTTGAGGCGAGAAACCGGGGGGCCCGCCATGCTCGAGACGAGGAGAGCTGCATGACCACTGAGACGCTGGGCGCCGACGAACAACGACTGGCCGAGCTCGGCTACAAGCAGGAGCTGAGATTCTCCCGCGACGGTGCGATCCCAGGCCACAACATGTGGCGGCGGCTGAGCCCGCGAAAGACCCCCACCTGGGCCGTGCTCTTCGTGTGCGTGACGGCCGCCATCGTCACCATCCCCGCGTTCTTCCCCAACAGCGCCGGTTATCCGGTCGCATTCTTCGCCGTCACCTCGATCTCGGTGATCGGCCTCTACATCGCCTACACGATCCCGGTCTACCTGCGCTGGCGCATGGGTGACGGCTTCAAGCCGGGGCCATGGACGCTCGGAGGCAAGTACAAGTGGTTGAACGTGATTGCCGTGGTCTGGGTCGCCCTGTGCGTGATCATCTTCTGCCTTCCCGTCTCACCGGCCGGCGTCTACTTCTCGAGCGACTTCAGTTGGGGTTCGGTCAACTATGCCCCGCTGGTGACCCTCGGGGTGATGGCCATCGTCACGCTCTGGTACCTGCTCTCGGCTCGCAGGACGTTCACCGGGCCGGTTCGTACAGTGGATGACAACGTGTTCCACGAGCTCGAGGGGCTCCAGGAGATCGCGCCAGGCCCGGCGTCGCCGTGAGCAGTCCCCCGACAGATCTGAACCGAAAGGCCGTATGACAGAAGTGCTGACGGTGCTCGAGCCCGCCACCGAGGCGGTGCTCGAGCAGGTTCCCAGCGCGGGACCCGATGAGGTCGATGAGGCCGTCGCCCGCGCCCGCGCCGCGCTGCCTGCTTGGCGCGGGCTGGCACCAGCCGTGCGCGCGGCGCAGCTGCGGGCGATTGCCGACACGGTCGAGGCTCACCTCGAGGAACTGGCGCTGCTCGAGGCGCGTAATGCCGGCCATCCGCTGAACGCCGCGCGTGGCGAGATCGGTAGCGTGGCGGAGGTGTTCCGCTACTACGCCGGCTCGGTCGAGCGGCTGCTGGGGGACACGATCCCGGTCGCGGGCGGACAGGCGTTCACGATCCGCGAGCCGCTCGGTGTCGTCGGCCTGATCGTGCCGTGGAACTTTCCGCTGCTGATCGCGAGCTGGAAGCTGGGTCCGGCGCTGGCCGCCGGTAACACGGTGGTGCTGAAGCCGGCTGAGCTCACGCCGCTGACGGCGTTGCGGTTCGAGCAGCTCGTGCTCGAAGCCGGGATCGCGCCGGGCGTCGTCAACGTCGTCGCCGGCCACGGGTCGGTTGCGGGCGCGCGCCTGGTCGAGCACCCCGACGTCGCCAAGATCGCCTTCACCGGCTCGACCGCGGTCGGCCGCACGATCGCGGCCAGGGCTGCTGAGACGATCAAGCGGGTCACCCTCGAGCTGGGCGGCAAGTCGGCCAACATCATCTTCGCGGACGCCGACCTCGAGAAGGCCGCTGCGGCGGCGCCGTGGGCGGTGTTTGACAACGCCGGCCAGGATTGCTGCGCGCGCTCGCGGCTTCTGGTCGAAGCCTCCGTCGCAGATCGAGTTCCTGTCGTTGCTGCAGCCGCACGTCGAGGCGTTCAAGGTCGGGCCGCCGCTTGACCCGACCTCGGACATGGGGCCGCTGATCTCCGCCGAGCAGCGCGACCGCGTGGCGTCGCTCGCGGCAGCCGACGGCACGTCCGTCGCGTTCCGCGGGACGGCGCCCGACGGACCCGGGTTCTGGTTCCCCCCGACCGTGCTCGCGCCGGTCGACCCGGAGTCGGCGGCTGTGCGCGAGGAGATCTTCGGCCCGGTCGTCGTGGTGATTCCGTTCCGCGACGAGGAGCAGGCCGTGAGCATCGCCAACGACACGGTCTACGGTCTGTCCGGTTCGATCTGGACCCGCGACGGCGGCCGCGCGCTGCGCGTCGCCCGCGCGCTCGAGACCGGCGTACTCTCGATCAACTCGAACTCGTCGGTCAGGGTCTCGACCCCGTTCGGCGGCTTCAAGCAGTCCGGCTACGGCCGCGAGCTCGGGCCACACGCGACCGACGCCTACACGGAGATCAAAACCATCTACTACGCAACCACATGAATCGCCTACAAGACAAAGTCGCAGTGATCACCGGCGCCGCCGGTGGCATCGGCCTGGCCACGGCCGGGCTGTTCGAGGCCGAGGGCGCCCACGTCGTCGGCATCGATGTCAGGGAGCACTCGGTCGGGGAGCTCGCCCTGCAGGTCGACATCACCGACGAGCAGGCCGTCAAGGACATGTACCAGCAGGCCCGGGACCGGTTCGGGAAGCGTCGATGTCCTCTTCAACAACGCCGGCATCTCGCCAACCGATGACGACTCGATCCTGGTGACCGAGTACGACGCCTGGCAGCGCGTTCAGGACGTGAACCTCAAGAGCGTGTTCTTCTGCTGCAAGTACGGGATCCCCCACCTGCTCGAGACCGGTGGCGGTTCGGTGATCAACACCGCCTCGTTCGTGGCGATCATGGGCGCCGCGACCTCGCAGATCTCCTACACCGCCTCCAAGGGCGGCGTGCTGGCGATGTCGCGCGAGCTCGGCGTCGAGTTCGCCCGCAGCGGGGTGCGCGTCAACGCGATCTGCCCGGGACCGGTGGCGACGCCGCTGTTGATCGAGCTGTTCGCCAAGGATCCCGAGCGCGCCGCGCGGCGGCTCGTGCACGTTCCGATGGGGCGCTTCGGTGAGGCCGAGGAGATCGCCAAGGCCGTGCTGTTCCTCGCCAGCGACGACTCCTCGTTCATGACCGCCTCCTCCCTGCTGGTCGACGGCGGCATCAACGGCGCCTACACCACGCCGCTCTGAGACGCGGCCTCTGCCACCGGCCCTACAGTTGACGGCTCCGCGCGGCCTCACAGAGCGCAGGTCGCGCCGGACCGTCTAAAACATGACCCAGAAATGACTGCGGTAACTCAACCCCGGACACCGGCGGACGGGCTGTCGCTGCTTCGCGGCGGCCGCGCTACATCTGGCTGACACTGTGGCACTCGCGCTTGCCGCGATCTCACTTCTGTACCCGTCCACGCCCAGCTACGACCCCTGGTCGTGGTTGATCTGGGGCCGTGAGATCTTCCACGGGTCGCTGCATATCGCCGGAGGCTCCAGCTGGAAGCCGCTGCCGGTGGTCTTCACGACCGTGCTCGCGCTGTTCGGGTCGGCGCAACCGAACCTGTGGCTGCTGATCGCCCGCGCCGGCGCCGTGCTGAGCGTCCTGATGACGGCCAAGCTGGCGATGCGGATCACCTGGGCGCTGACGGTGCGCGGTCGCGGCGACGGCTGGTTTGCGGGACTCCGACCGAGTGGGCGGATCGCCTCACTCGGCGCCCTCGCTGCTGGCGGGTGGAATCGCGCTCGTCGGCACGACCTTCACCACCTCGTTCCCCGGCAACATGCTGCTCGGCTACTCGGAGGGGTGATGGTCGCCGCCACGCTGATCGCCGCCGAGCGAGCGTGGGACGGTCACCATCGCCAGGCGTTCGCGCTCGGGATCATCCCGTCGCTCGACCGCCCCGAGTTCTGGATCATCTGGGGTCCATACGGGCTGTGGCTGATGTGGAAGGACCGCCGTGCGATCCCGCTCGTGCTCGGGCTCGGCGTGCTGATGCTGCTGCTGTGGGTGGTCCCGCAGAAGCTCGGTGGCGGTAGCGTCACCGGACTCATCACCCACGCACTGAAAAACCACTCGCACTCGAGCGCGATCTTCAGCTCGTTCCCCCTGTGGACCGAGATGTCGCAGAAGGTCTGGCCGCTGGTGCTCGAGCGCGTCGAGTTCGCTGCATTGATCCAGATGGCGGTGACCGTGCTATCTGGTCGCCCGAGCGCGACAGCGGCTCGGCGGCTGGTGGAATTCGGTCCGCGACCACGGCGCCGCTGTCGCCGCGGCACTCGCATCGACCACCGGCTTCCTGTGGTGGTGCTGATCTCGATCGAGACCCAGGCTGGGTTCGCCGGCAACCCCCGCTACGCGATCCTCGGCGTGATGCTGGTCTACGTCGGCGGCGCCGCCGCCTACGGCTGGGCCTGCATCGGCCTGGCACGGTTGCTGCGCGTCGGCGGACAGCGCCTGGCACCACGGTGGGGAGCCGGCTGGGGCCAGCGGGCCGCAGCCGGCACGGTGGCGATGCTCGCCGTTTTCATCTTCGTCCCGACCTGGTTCACACACCGCATGCTCACGATCAATCGATCCGCTACGACGTGCGCTACCAGGCACAGCTGCGTGATGGCGTCTCCTCGCTGATCGCCCACGCGGGCGGCGCCAAGCGGGTGATCGGCCTGCGGGAGCGTGATGGCCGAGAACTACCAGGTGACGATGGTCGCTTGGTACCTGGGCGTGCCGATCTCCTGGGTCCAGTCGGCTGGCGACAGGACGCCGGGTTCCGAAGGTGAAGCTCGGTCCCAACGTCGTGTTCCAGGACGCCGCCACGAGCGGCGCTCCGCTGTACCCGACCCCGCGATGTGATCGCGGCCTGGGAGGCAGGGCGGGTCTCACTACACGGTCAGGCAGCCAATACCCGGTGACGCTGTACATGGACTGCTCGCCGTACAGTTCCACCTGAGCCGAACACCCCGCGCTTAAGCCGTCAATCCTGCCAAGATGCCAGGGCCGCGCCACGCCGTCGGCCGCGGCCGATCGACTACCCTGCCTCGCATATGTCCCTCGCGAAGGTCGCGGTGGTCTGCGGATTTATGGCGCTTCTGGTGAGCGCCTGCGGCATCCAAGAAGCCGGTGGCAGGCACCACCACATTTACGAGAATCACGCGGTTACTACGGCGCGTGTCGATGACCCCAGGACGCCGCAGGTCACGTGCCTGAAGAGCGACAAGCTGCCGTTCCACGAGTACTACGCCGACGGCGCCAGCATCTGCCCGCGATCCAGGTCGGCTCGGCCACCGCAGGGACCAACCATCATCTTCTACCCGACCGCCGGCATCGCCCAGGGCCTGCAGATCATGGGTCAGGAGAGGGCGGCCGAGGTGATCGGCAGCCTGCTCGTCTACCCGAATCAGGCCAGTCAGCAAAGTGCTGACCAAGGTCGAGGCCTGCGCCGTCGATCGGCGTCAAGGGCTGAGGTTCCAGGAACATGGCCACAACCACCAGCCAACGACACGACCGCCGTCTCAGCGACGAGCGATTCCGGCTTCATCCGCGATTTCGCCTTCCCGCTGCCCGGGTTCATCAAGGCATCTGCCGGAATGGGCGCGCGTCACGCTGATCCTGTTCATCCTGTGGTCGTCTCGCTCGTACATCCGCACGCGGGTCGATCGGCCAGCAGTTCTGGATGGACGAGGCGATCACCGTCGGGATCTCCTCGCACCCCTCTCGGCGATCCCGGGCATCATGCGGCTGGACGGCTCGCCGCCGCTCTTCTACCTGCTGCTGCACTTCTGGATGCAGATGGTCGGCAACGGCGAGGCCGCGACCCACTGGCTGTCGGAGATCTTCGCCGTCCTGACCATCCCGGTCGGCTACTGGGGCGGCCTCAAGATCGCCGGCAAGCGCGCCGGCGCTGATGACGGCGACGCTGATGGCGTCCAGCGCGTTCCTGGACTACTACGGCCAGGAGACGCGGATGTACGCGCTGATGACGCTGCTCGGGCCTGTTCGGCACGATCGGCTTCATCCGCGGCTTCGTATTCCGCGAGCGGCGCTACGTGATCATGTTCTCGCTGTCCCAGGCGGCGATGCTCTACACCCACAACTGGGCGCTCTTCTTCGGCGCCGGCGTCGGCGCTCTCGCTGGTCGTCCTGTACCGCATCAGCGGCGCACGAGATCCGCGAGAACCTGATCCGCGACGCGATCTACGCCTACGTCGGGCGCCGCGATCCTGTTCGCGCCGTGGGTTCCCAACTTCATCTTCCAGTCGCTCCACACGGCGGCGCCCTGGAACACGGCGCCGCGCTTCGGCGCGCCCGTTCAGATCGCCCAGAACGTGTACGGCGGGCTCGACCGTCGCCGCGATCCTGCTGATCGGCGCGGCCATCGGCTATGCGGGCCTGTTCACGAAGGCACGAGCGTGCCAGCACCCCGGCCAAGGTCGCGCTGATGCTGTTCTGCTCGTGTTCTTCACGCTCGTGTTCGGCTGGTTCGCATCGCAGATCACGCCGGCCTGGAACCCGCGTTACTTCGCGCCGATCGTCCCGGCGATCATGATGCTCACCGCCATCGGGATGTCACGGGCCGGGCTGGTCGGCGCGCTCGCGATGGTGGTCGCGCTGATCTTCCTCGCGCGCCCGGGCACCTACGCGCCCCGCGCACAAGAGCGACATGCAGGACATCGGCGGCGAGATGGCCCGCTGATGCACCCGAAGAGACCTCGTGATCGTCGGCCAGCCCGAGCAGACCCCGCTGGCCTACTACTACTTACCCGGCGGGCCTCAGGTTCTCCAGCACGATCGGGCCGGTGCAGGATCCGTCCTACATGAACTGGATCAACGCGATCCACCGCTACCGTGCAGCGAACCCGTCGAAGGTACTGCCGCCGATGCTGAACAGCGCTGAAGCCCGGCCAGCAGGTGCTCTACATCCGGCCGCTGACCGAGGGCGTGACCGGCTGGAAGGCGCCGTGGACATCGATGATCCGGACAGCGCTCAGCACATGTGGGGCAAGATCCTCCACGACGACAAGCAGCTCAGGGTCGAGGCGGTGGGCGCCGCACAACTACCGCGGCGCCTGCTGCGTCGCCGACTCCGCCGTTCTCTACTAAGAAGTAGGTTTACATACGTGTCTGAACCTCAGTTACCGCGGCTCCGGCCGCCGCGCCCGCGCCCGGCGCCGACATCACCTGCTGAGAAGCCCGTCGTCGTGCTCGGCGGCGGGCCCGCGGGCCTGACCGCCGGCTACCTGCTGGCGAAGCAGGGCAAGCCCGTCGTGATCCTGGAGGCGACCGACATGCTCGGCGGCATCGCCCGCACCGAGGTCCGCGACGGCTACCGCTTCGACCTCGGCGGCCACCGCTTCTTCACGAAGGTCAAGGAGGTCGATGACCTCTGGCACGAGATCATGAAGGAGGAGTTCCTCAAGCGCCCGCGCCAGAGCCGGATCTACTGGAACGACAAGTTCCTCGAGTACCCGCTCGAGGGCATGGACGTGATCAAGAAGCTCGGCCTCGGGAGCTGTCGCTGTGCATGGGCTCCTACCTGTGGGCGCAGGTCAAGCCCAAGGGCCGCGAGGACACGTTCGAGGAGTGGGTCTCCAACCGCTTCGGCAAGCGCCTCTACAACCACTTCTTCAAGACCTACACGGAGAAGCTGTGGGGCGTGCCGACCGACGAGATCCGCGCCGAGTGGGCCGCGCAGCGGATCAAGGGCCTGTCGTTCTTCAGCGCCGCCAAGGCCGCGTTCTTCGGCAACAAGGGCAACAAGATCAAGTCGCTGATCTCCGAGTTCAACTACCCGCGCTTCGGCCCCGGCCAGATGTGGGAGCAGATGGCCGAGGACATCCAGGAGCACGGCGGCGAGATCCGCATGAACGCGCCGGTCACCAAGCTCGTGACCGACGGCGACGGCGAGGTCATCGAGGTGCATCGCCGGCGGCCAGACGCTGACGCCCTCGTACGTGATCTCCTCGCTGCCGCTGCGCACCACCGTCGGCATCGCCGATCCGGAGGCGCCGGTCGAGGTGCGTGACGCCGCCCGCGGCCTGCGCTACCGCGAGTTCCTGACGGTGCTGCTGGTGATCGAGGGTCGAGGATCTGTTCCCGGACAACTGGATCTACATCCACCAGCCCGGCGTGCAGGTGCTGCGCATCCAGAACTTCAAGTCCTGGAGCCCGTGGATGGTGCCCGAAGGCGACCGGACGCCTCGATCGGCATGGAGTACTTCTGCTTCGAGGGCGACGACGCTCTGGAACATGGACGACGACGACCTGGTCAAGATGGCCGGCCAGGAGATCGAGAAGCTCAAGCTGGCGAAGGCCGCCAACGTCAAGTTCGGCTTCGTCGCTCGCGTCCACAAGGCCTACCCGATCTACGACGAGAAGTACGCCGAGCGCGTCGCCACGATCCGCGACTGGCTGGAGCGGGACATGACCAACCTCGCGCAGGTCGGCCGTAACGGTCTGCACCGCTACAACAACTCGGACCACTCGATGCTGACCGCGATGCGCGCGGTCGACAACATCATGCTCGGCACGCACCACGACATCTGGCCGGTCAACGTCGAGAGCGTGTACCACGAAGAGGTCCACGACAACGAGAACCCGTACGCGAAGCGACCCCGAGCCGCCGGCGATGGACAAGCCGCTGGACTCCTAGCCGCGTCTATCCCAATTCTGATATCCGTTAGCCGCGATGCGCCGTCTGCTCGTTATCCGCTCCTGATCGCCGCGCTGCTCAGCGGCATGGTCGTGGCCGGGCTGGCAGGCGCCCGCGGCACTGGCAGCCGGTAGCACAGCGACGACCGGCGCGAGCTCAACGGCCACGTCATCAGGGGCCTCCACGGGTTCTGACGCGGTGTCGAAGCCGTCGCTCAACCTCTCCGACGCCGAGCAGAACGCGACGGCCGGCAATACGAGCCCGCCGCCGCGCCTGTGACGAGCTCGACAAGCAGCGGTGGGCTCTCAGGCGGCGACGCGGTCCTGATCGCCGTGATCGCGGTCCTGGTGCTGTCCGGGATCGCCTTCTTCGTCTGGCGCGACTCGCGACGTCACGCGGCCCAGATCGGCCACCACGGTCACGAGGACCCAATGTTGGCGCCCGCGCACATCCAGGCTCGAAGACGCCGCACAAGCCGCGCAAGCTCAAGCCGGCCGAGCGTAAGCGGCGCAAGCGCGGCAAGGCGCGCTAGGCAAGCACGATCGGGCGCGGTCTAGGCGTCTTCAAGTCTCGCGAGCCGCTGGCGCGCCCGCATGAGCTGGCGCGCAACGGTTCGCCGAGTGTCGCCGGTCACGGCAGCGATCTCCTCGTACTCGTAGCCGAAGCCGCTCAGCATCACGATGCGCTGCTGGCGAACCGGAAGCCTGCGGACCTCCGCGAGGCGCTCACGCATGGCCAGAGCCTGCTCGGGGCCGGGCGTGGCCGCCCGGTAGTCGTCGAGCCGAGTCGGCTCCGGCGGCTCAGCCAGCGGTTCGGTTCGCCGCTCGCGCCGTAACAGCCGCAACGCCAGGCGCGTCGCGGTCGTTGCCAGCCAGCCCAGCTCGGTGCCCGGGGACAGCTGCGGACGGCGGATCAGCAGCGCTCCCCAGGCGCTCTGGCAGGCGTCCTCGATCACCCCATCCGGCGCCTGCACGTTGCCGGCGACGATCCGCACCAGCTGCGGGTGCAGCTCGGCATAGAGCACCTCCATGTGTCCCTTTGAGCCGTCGATGTCGTTCATCTCTATCTCCAATTGAGTCTAATTTGACACAAATGACCCTATCAAGTCATGCGTGACGATTGTTACGGTTCACCTAACCTCATTTAGTCTCAACATGACAGGAGCCTGCACGTGCCCTGTCTATCTCGCAGACGTCAGCGCGAGCCCCAACCCGGCAGGACTGCCCGGGAGCAACGTGCTGCAGCAGATCGTCAACGGAGCCGATGCCTGGGCTCTGGCGATCACGCTGCTCGGGGCCTTCATCGGCGCGGCGCTGTGGGCGGTCGCGTCGCACACCAACAGCCACCACTACGCAGCGAGGGGGCGCATGGCGGCGCTGGTGTCGGCCGGCTCGGCGCTGGTGATCGGCGCCGCGCCCGGGCTCGTCAACTTCTTCGCGCATCTGGGAGCGACGGCCAAGTGAGCCTCATCGACACCTTCACGCGGGACATTCGAACGACGTCGCAAACGGCAACGTCGATCGGCGCCGCAGCGCACGCCGCCACCAACGCCGTCGCCGGCCTCGCGCTCGGAACGATCAGCTCCTGGGTGCTCGACGGCACCAAGGACGCGCTGCAGCGAGGTCGCCTCAGTCGATCGGCACCACCACCGCACCGAACCTTGACAGCACCTGGTTCTCCTCCACCTATTGGCGGGTCGCGGCGCTGGCCGCGATGCTCACGGTGCCGTTCCTCTGCGCGGCCGCGCTCCAGGCGGTCGCTCGGTCCGACCTCGCGCTGCTCGGCAAGGTCGGTCTTCGGCTACCTGCCCCTGTCGCTGATCGGCGTCAGCCTGGCTGCGCCGCTGACGATGCTGCTGCTCGCGGCGACCGATCAGATGTCGGCCGCGGTGTCGGCCACCGGCATCGACGGCGGCGCACACTTCCTCGATCAGGCCGCAGCGCGGCCGCGGACCTGTCCGGCGCCGAGCGGCGTCGCCGTTCTTCGCGGTGATCGTCGGCCTGTTCGCGGTCATGGCCGCGCTCGCGCTGGCGCTCGAGCTGATGGTTCGCGAGGCCGCCGTCTACGTGGTCGTGCTGATGCTGCCGCTGGCGTTCGCGGCGCTGGTGTGGCCCGCCCGGCGCGTGTGGGCGGTGCGCCTCGTCGAGCTGCTGGTCTCGCTGATCCTGTCGAAGTTCGTGATCGTCGCGGTGCTGTCGCTCGCCGGCGCGGCACTCGCGAGCGGCGGCAACCGAGACTCTCGACGCTGCTCACGGCGATGGCGCTCGTGATGCTTCGCGACCTTCGCGCCGTGGGCACTGATGCGGCATCCTGCCGTTCACCGAGCTCGCCGCCGGCGCCGCCGGCATGCTGCGCCACGAGCTGCCGCACGTGACGGCCACCGCCGGCCGTCTCGGTGCGAGCTCGATCGGTGGCGCCGAGCTGGCGATGGCGCTCCCGGCAAGGATGCGCCGGCAGGCGCAGGATGTCGATAGTGGCCTCGCGGGACAGGATCCGACGTCGACGGCGGAGGCCTCCCGAGCGTCGGAGCGCTTTGAACGGACGCCGCCATCCGGCTCGGCACCCGAGCCCGCCGCGCCTGAGCGGGTCTCGGCATCCGACCCGCACGGCCCGATGCGCAACGGATCGGAGCGGCGGAGCAGCAGCCCGCGGCGCCGGGGCCCGCCTCACAGCACCGCGGCGGAACCGGCCCCGGCCTCACAGCAGCCCGCGGCGGAACCCAGGCCCCCGGCCTCACAGCAGCCCGCGGCGGAACCCAGGGCCCCGGCCTCACAGCAGCCCGCAGGCGTATCGGAGCCACCGGCTGACACGAGCGCAACCGCAGCACCACCCCAATCGGTGGAGATGCCCGGCGAGGGCCAGGCCGGTCACTCGCCGAATTGATCAGGACGGCCCGGCACCCGATGATGACCCCCGGCGGCCCGTACAGCTGCCTGCCATGTGGAGGACCGGCAGCGAGCTCAGGGATGACCTGCCGGAGATTCGACTTGGACCCGAGTTCGCCGCCGGTCCGTTCGACATGGAGCCGACCGACGCGCTTCCCGTCGAGGAGGAGCGGGAATGAACGAGGAGCGCGTCAGCTACCGGTTCGGCCCGCTCGAGCGTCGTGGACTGCTCGGCCCGGTGCGGGTCGGCCAGGCGATCTCCGTCGGCACGGCGCTTGTGACTGGCGGTCGGGCTGCTTGATCATCTCGGCGGCGGGACTGGCGTGATGTCGGCGATCGTTCTGTCTGGCCGTCGCAGTTGCGCATCGCGACCGTTCCCGTTGCCGGCAACACGGTCGAACAGTGGGCGCCGGTCGCGCTGCGTATTCGCGGCGCGCGCGGCCGAGGAGCCGACACCGGTTCCGCTCGCAGCTGCCGACATACGGTCGCGCCGCAACGGCAGGACGCGCCGCAGATGCTGCCATCGAGCCTGCGCGGGCTCGAGATTGGTCGAAGTCTCACACCGCGGTCGCGCAGTCGGCGCGCTCTCCGAGCGGCGCGGCCGGCTGCTGACGGCGGTGCTCGCATGCCGCGCGCTGTCGTTCGCGCTGCTGGACCCGGAGGTCCAGGAACGACGGCTCGCCCAGTGGGGCAACGTGCTGACGACGTCCGCCAACGCCCCGATCCGCCGGCTTCAGTGGATCGAGCGCACCGCGCCGGCCCAGGGTGATGAGCTGGCCCGGTGGCTGCACGCGGCACGCGATCCGTCAGCTGCCACTGCGCGGAACTGCGCTCGTCGAGTCCTATCTCGAGCTGATCGGCCAGAGCACGCAGGTCACCCATGATCACGAGATCCTGCTGGCCGTCCAGCTCGACGTGGCCCGCATGCAAGGACGCGGCGAGCTGATTCCCGAGCAGGTGATCGAGCAGGTCGGCCACGTCGCCCGCGGGCTCGAGACCGCGGAGATCACGGTGCTGGGCGCGCTCAGCACCGGCCAGATCGCGCGTGTCATGCGGACCGCGTTCGATCCCTATGCGCGCAGCGAGCTGGCAGCGCTGGACGCCGTCGACGACACGCGGCGACCCGCTCGCGCGCGCGGGACGCCGGGCCCGCCGCCGCCCTGGAGTCGTGGGACCACTATCGCTGCGACGGCGCCTTCCACGCCACCTACTGGATCAGTGGCTGGCCACGCATCGGCGTCTCGCCGATGTTCATGGATGCGCTGCTTGGCTGATTCGGGCACGGTCCGAACGGTGGCGGTCACATTCGAGCCGGTCTCGCCCGAACGCTCCGCGCGTGAGGTCGAGGCTGCGATCACGCGCGACCGCGCCGACAGCGAACTGCGACGACGCTTCGGGCAATCGGAGACCGCACGTCAACGTCAAGCTCAGGAGGCCGCTGCGCGGCGCGAGGCCGAGCTCGCCGCTGGTCACGCCGAGGTACGCCTGGCCGGGTTTGTCACCGTCAGCGGCCGCGACGAGGGCGAGCTGCGACGCGCATGCGCGGAGATCCACGGCCACGCGGCACGCGCGCGGCTCGAGCTGCGCCGCATGTACGGGCACCAGGCCGAGGCGTTCGCGTTCACGCTGCCGCTCGCAAGAGGCCTGCGATGAGCGCGACGCGACCAGCGCATCGGGTCACCACCAGGCACGCGCAGGCGATCTACCCGTTCACCGCCGGAGGCGGGCTCGGCGGTGAGGGCGCCTTCATTGGACGTGACTCCAGCGGCGGGGCGTTCTGCTTCGACCCCTGGCTCCTCTATGAGCGACGGCACGCTCGACGACCCGAATGCGATCGTGATCGGCAAGCTCGGGCAGGGTAAGAGCGCGCTCGTCAAGACGCTGCTGTGGCGAATGCTGCTGTTCGGGCGCCGTGCCTTCGTGCTTGACGTCAAGCGTGAATATGGTCCGCTATGCGAGGCGGTCGGGGTGCGTCCGATCTCCCTGGCGCCCGGGGGTTCGGTGCGACTGAATCCGCTCTCGGCCCGGCCCGAGGAGCACGCCCAGATCGATCTGCTCCGGGCGATCGCCACCACCGCCATCGGCGAGCCGCTCCAGCAGATCGAAGCCGCGGCTCTGCGCGAGGCGCTGCGCGCCGTCAGAGCGCACACCCTGGAGCCGACGCTGCCCGAGATCAGCGCTGTGATGTTCGACCCAACTTCTGAGATGGCGGCTCGACTGCAGTCCTCACCGGAACCGTTGGCGGCCGAGTCACGGCGTGCAGCACTGGCGCTGCAGGACCTCTGCGAGGGGCCGCTGAAGGGGATCTTCGACGGTCCCACGACTCCTGGGCTTGACCTCGATGCTCGCATGCTGGTGCTGGATCTGCATGCCGTCCGAGACTCACCCGCGGTCGGCATTCTGATGGCCTGCGCGACAGCCTGGATGAGCGCCCAGCTTGCCCGCACGGCGGAGCGCCCCAGCCGTGAGCGCCTGATCAACGTGGCCGACGAATCGTGGAAGATCATTCAGCACACCGGCCTCGGCGAGTGGTTTCAATCCAACTTCAAGCTCGCCAGGCAGTTCGGCGTGATGAACCTCGTCGTGTTGCACAAGCTCGCCGACCTGCAGGCCGCCGGCGACGCCGGGTCGCGCGCCGCGCGCATCGCCGAGGGGCTGATCGCCGACGCGTCGACACGGATCATCTATCACCAGGACGAGAGTCAGGTTCGCGTCACGCGGGAGCTGCTCGGACTCTCCACCACCGAGGCGCGGCTCCTGACGCAGCTGACCCCGGGGCAGGCGCTGTGGCGGGTCGGAACTCGCTCGTTCATGGTTCAGCATCAACGTTCGGCGATCGAGCGGCGCCTGACCGACACCGATACCGGGATGCGCATCGATGCCCGGTGAGCTGTTGTCGCTGGCCGCCCTGGTCACGGCAATCGTGATCTTCACCTTCACACGCGAGCGGTCTGACCGCGATGATGCCGGGGCGCGTTGGGCAACCCGCCGCGACCTCACGGTTCTGAGCGAGCGCAGCGCTGACAGGGTGAGCCGCTCTGCGGGCCGACTCGCCCTCGGATACAGCCGCGGCCGGCTGCTGCGGGCGGAACAGCGGCATGCGCTGGTCGCATTCGGCCCGCCGCAGTCGGGTAAGTCGGCCGGGTTGGCGATCCCCGCGCTGCTCGAATGGCAGGGGCCGGCGGTGGCCTCGTCGATCAAGACCGACCTGCTCGGCGCGACGGTCGCCCGGCGGCGGCAGCTCGGTGAGGTTTACGTGTTCGACCCGTTCGAGCTGTCCGGCGCGCCCGGTCAGACCTGGTCGCCGCTGCGCGGTGCCACCACATGGGACGGCGCGCTCGAGGTCGCGTGGCGACTCGCGTCCGCGGGTGAGCTTGACCAGCGCGGTGTCGAGGGCGGCGACTTCTGGGCGATCGCTGCCGAGCAGCGTCTGGCGCCGCTGCTGTTCGTTGCCGCCCGCAGCGGGGGCGGCATCGAACGGGTCGTCGAGTGGGCCTACGGCCAGGGCGCCAGAGCGCTCGACTCCGAACTCGACCGCGTGCTCGCGAGCGCGGTCACGGATCAGGCCCGGCTCGATGCGCGCTCGGCATACGAAGCGATTCGTGCGTTCGAGTCGCAGGCCGATCGGACTCGCGGCTCGATCGAGGCCACGGCGCAGGCGCTGCTGCGGGCCTACCGCTTCACACGGGTTGCGCGCTCGGCGCGGGGCTGCGAGATCACGCCCGAGCGACTGCTCAATTCTGATTCGACGCTCTACCTGATCGGCGACGCCAAGGCATCGAAGCTGCTACGCCCGATCTTTCTCGCGCTTCTCTCGGAGGTTGTCGATGCCGCGTATGCGCTCGCGAACCGGAGTGGAGGGAGGCTCGACCTGCCACTGCTGGTGTGCCTCGACGAAGCCGGCAACGTCGCGCCGCTCCCGAACCTGGCGGAGATCGCGTCGACTGCGCCGAGCCACAACATCCAGCTGATCTCGATCTTCCACGACCTGGCTCAGGCCCGCAGCCGCTACAGGCAGCAGACGGAGACCGTGGTGAACAGCCACAGGGCACGGATGCTGCTGCCGGGCGTCGCCGACCTGGACACGCTGCGGTACTTCTCCGGGCTGGTCGGCGAGCAGGAGCGACGCGAGCTGACGCGCACCACTGGGCGGGACGGCTCGACGCGCTCCTACGGCCGGCGCCGCACGCCCCTGATCTCCCCCGAGGCGCTGCGCCAGCTGCCGGACGGGCATGCGCTGCTGCTGTACGGTCGGCTCGCCCCGGTGCGAATCAGGTTGCGGACGTGGTTCGACGACCGCGGGCTGCGCAGGATGGCGCGCGGATCGTGAGGCCGCCGGTGGAAGATCCGGAACAGTGCCGCGCCTGGTTCGAGGACCTCTGGCTCGACGTGTGCCGGCTGCGCGAGCGCTATGCGCTCCCGGTGCGCAGTCACTGGTGGGAGAGCCCGATCCAGGTCGAGGTGCTGTCCGCGCTCGCGGCCTGGGCTCAACGCTACGACAGCGGCGAGTGGGATGATCCACCGGGCAAGCTCGCGCTGCTTTACGATCTCGAGCGAGTGGCGATGATGCTTCGCGACGGCAACGACCCGTTCTACCCGGATCGTGACCGTCGGAGCTTCGAACGCTTCCTCGCCGTGATCTGGGGGCCGGCCAGCCGCGGCGGGATGAACGACGAACACGGCTTCGAGGAGCATTGATGGCGCTATCGACTCAGCGGAAGGACGATCCGCAGAAGCACCCTCTGATCACACAGCTGAAGGACGGTGAGGAGCTCCATATTCCCCGGCATCGGCTGATGAAGGTCGGCCTCGGCGAGCAGGCGACCTACGAGGTGCTCAGCAACGAGCTGCTGCTGGACGGGCAGGCGAGACTGAACCTGGCGACGTTCGTGACGACCTGGATGCCATCGATCGCCGGCCGGCTGATGGCGGAGACGGCCGACAAGAACATCGTGGACAAGGACGAGTACCCGCAGACGGCGGAGATCGAAGCCCGCTGCGTCGACATCATCGCCGACCTCTGGCACGCGGACGAGGCCGAGCACGCCACCGGTTGCTCGACGACGGGATCGAGCGAGGCCGCGATGCTCGCCGGCCTGGCGATGAAGTGGCGCTGGCGTGAGCGCATGCGTGCTGCCGGCAAGCCGACGGACCGACCCAACCTGGTGACCGGCTCGAACGTCCAGGTCTGCTGGGAGAAGTTCATGCGTTACTGGGATGTCGAGCCCCGCCTCGTCCCGATGGAGGGCGAGCGCTTCCACCTCGACCCTGAGGGCGCGATCGCGCTCTGCGACGAAAACACGATCGGCGTTGTGGGCATCCTCGGCTCCACCTTCGACGGCACGTATGAGCCGATCAAGGAGATCGCAGCCGCACTCGACGACTATGAGAGCAGGACCGGCATTCACATCCCGCTCCACGTGGACGCGGCCTCCGGCGGCTTTGTCGCTCCGTTCCTGCAGCCCGACCTCGAGTGGGACTTCCGGATCAAGCGCGTGTGCTCGATCAACTCGTCCGGGCATAAGTACGGACTCGTCTATCCGGGCGTCGGCTGGGCCATCTGGCGCAACAAGGAGCACCTGCCCGAAGATCTGATCTTCAACGTCAACTACCTCGGCGGGAACATGCCGACGTTCGCGCTGAACTTCTCACGTCCCGGCAGCGAGGTCATCGCCCAGTATTTCATGTTCAGAGCCCTGGGATTCGACGGCTACCACCACGTCATGCGGCTCGCTCAGCGGGTCGCCACGCACCTCTCCTCGCACATCGAGAAGCTCGGCCCGTACCGCCTGATCAGCCGCGGGGACGAGCTGCCGGTGTTCGCCTTCACCCTCAAGGACGAGGTGATCAACTACAACGTCTATGACGTCTCCGCGCACCTTCGACAGCGCGGATGGCTTGTGCCTGCCTACAGCTTCCCGGAGAACCGCGAGGATCTGAGCGTGCTGCGGATAGTCGTGCGCGCCGGCATGAACTTCGACATGGCCGACATGTTGATCCTCCACCTCGAGGATGCGACCCGGGAGCTCGAGTCACTCGAGTCCCCGCTCCCGAAGACGGCCGGCGGCCAGGCTCAGGCGTTCAGCCACTGACTGATCAGGCGCCGCGCGCCCTCTGCACGGCGATCGCGGCGCCGATCTCCGCGGCGGCCACCTCGATCTCACTGAGGGTGGTCGCTTCGCGCACCAGCTGAAGATCGAGGATCCGAAGTTCGAACAGGTCAAGTGCGTGCGAGCCGACGACCGCGTGGCAGGGCACGCCCGCCTGGCGTGCACGGGTTGCCACCTCCGACAGGAGCGTTCCGGTCAGGCTTTCGGCGCCAAGATGCCCCACCCCGGTGACCACAGCATAGGCCGCAAGCATCTGCGCGTTGTAGTCAGGACTGTCGAGCGTCGTCACCCGGGCTGGCAGCCCGCTGGCAGCCAGCCCGGTCGCCAGCGCCTCACTCACCACCGCGGCCGACAGGCTGTGATCGAACCGGTCGGCCACTACCAGCACCTCGGTTGGGATGCCGATTGCGCCTGCGGCGGTCATGCGCGCCATCCTGTCAGAACGATGCCTGACCATACGACGATCGAGGTGGCTGGCCGGGAGGTCAGGCTGTCGAACCCACAGAAGCCGTTCTTTCCAGAGATCGGCGTGACGAAGCTTGACCTCGTCCATTACTACCTCGAGGTCGCTGACGCCGCCCTGAACCAGCTGCGCAACCGCCCGACGGTCCTCAAACGGTTCGTCAACGGTGCGGCGCAGGAGCCGTTCTTCCAGAAGCGGATCCCGGACTCCGCGCCCGATTGGCTCGAGACTGCAACCGTGACGTTCCCAAGCGGCCGCACCGCCCGGGAGCTGTTGCCCAACGACGCCGCCCACCTGGTCTGGGGCGTCAACCTCGGCGTGATCGATTGGAACCCATGGCCCGTCCGAGCCCCCGACGTCGACCATCCCGACGAGCTTCGGATCGACCTCGACCCCACGCCGGAGGCCAGCTTCGACGATGTCCGTCAGGTTGCGCTCTGCGCCGGCGAGGTGCTCAAGGACCATGGCCTCACCGGCTTTCCGAAGACGAGCGGCTCGCGCGGGATCCACGTCTACGCGAGGATCGAACCCGAGCACGACTTCTTCGCGGTGCGCCGCTGCGCCATCGCCGTGGCGCGGGAGGTCGAACGGCGGGTACCCGAGCTCGCCACCACCAAGTGGTGGAAGGAGGAGCGACACGGCGTCTTCATCGACTACAACCAGAATGCGCGTGACCGCACAGTTGCTTCGGCATACAGCGTCAGGCCCAGCGCTGACGCGCGCGTCTCGACCCCTTTGGAGTGGGATGAGGTCGCCGACGTTGAACCGGCCGAGCTGCGGATCGACACGGTGCCCGCGCGACTGCGTGAGAAGGGCGACCCAGGCGCCTCGATCGACGCCTCGGCGGGCTCACTCTCAAGCCTGCTCGAGCAGGTCCGCCATGACGAGGAAGCTGGTCTTGGCGATGCTCCGTGGCCCCCTCAGTTCGCCAAACAGCCAGGCGAGCCCAAGCGTGTCCAGCCGAGCCGGGCGCGGCCCGACTGAGCCGGGCGCGGGCTACGCCTGCATCTGATCGAGGGCGCAATCACGCGGCGCCTTGTCCTCGCGCCAGCGCAGCAGCTTGGTTCCGTGGCGGATGCGCCCGCCGCTGGACTGATCGAAGCTGACCTCGATCACGAGTTCGGGGCGCAGCTCAACCCATTCGAGCTCCTTCTCGTTCTTCCAGCGGCTCGGGTCGCCGCGGCCGCGCGTGCCGGTCTCGTAGCCGGCAAGCCGCTCTTTCAGGGCGCGCTTCTCGGCCGGCTTGATGCCCGAGCAGTGTCCGACGACGTGCAGGTGCCCATCCGGGTCATACAGCCCGAGAATCAGGGAGCCGACCGTGCCTGCCTCCTTGCCCGGCCGGTAGCCGGCGACCACGGCATCGAGCGTACGGGTGCGCTTGACCTTGACCATCGCTGTGCGCTTGCCGGGCGCATAGGCCGCGCTCACGTCCTTGGCGACAACACCCTCAGCGGAGCGCAGCCACGGTTCCGCGGCAACGGCCTCGGTCACGACGGGTGCCAGCGAGATGCCCGGCAGCGCAAGCTGTTCGAGCCGGCGGCGGCGTTCGGTGAACGGCCGGTCGAGCAGTGTCTCATCGTCGAGTGCCAGCAGATCGAACGCGACGTAGCGCGCCGGCGTCTGCTGCGACAGCAGCTGGATCCTCGACGCGGCCGGATGGATTCGCTGGGAGAGCGCGTCGAAGTCCTCGGTCTCGCTCGCGCCCGGCCGGGCGTCGATCACGATCTCGCCGTCGAGCACGTAGCGCCCGGCCGGAAACAGCAGCTCCGGGAAATAGCGCTCAAGCGGCTTGGAGCCGCGCGATTGCAACAGCAGCTCGTCGCCGTCTACGAACGCGATCGCGCGAAACCCGTCGTACTTCGGCTCGTAAACCCAGCCTTCACCGGTCGGCAACTCCGGCTTCCCGACGTGCCAGCTGGGGCTCGATCGGCGGCTGCAGGGGCAGAGCCATGGCCGCGATCGTAATGGCTCCCGCGGCGCAGCGCGCTCGCGCGCTGACCGATTAGGATCACGGTCATGGCGCACGACAAGCCGCACGCTCACGCCACCGACGCCGAGGAGGAATACCTCCAGAGCCTGTTCTGGTTGTTCGAGGCCGGCCTTCCGATGACCGCGGCGAACCTCTCCCGCGCGATGCAGCTCTCGGCACCGACGGTGTCGGAGATGGTCGGCCGGCTCGAGCGCGACGGCATATATCACCCGCGACCCCGACCGCACCATCCGCTTCACCGACTCGGGCCGAGCGGACGCCGAGAGCATCGTCAGCCGCCACAGGATGATCGAGCGCTTCCTGACCGATGTCGTCGGGGTGCCATGGGATGACGTGCACGAGGAGGCAGAGCACCTCGAGCACGCAATGACCCCCCGCTTCGAGGCGTACGTGCGCGCGAGCGTCGGCGACTCGGGCACGTGTCCGCACGGCCACCCGATCCGGGTCGGCGAGCGCATCGACGGAGTACCGCTGGCCGATTGCGACGCCGGCGCCCAGGTCACGATCCTGCGCTTCGAGAACGAGGCCGAGGACCTGCTGCACTACCTCAAGGACGCGGCATCGAGCCGGGGCTGACCGGCGAGATGTCGGCCAGGAACGACGAGGAGATCACGGTCGCGGGCCCGAACGGTCCGGTCGCGATCACGTTCAGCGTCGCGGAGACGGTCTCGGTCACAGCCGACCCCTCGCCGCCCGCCAGGACCGCGCTGCCAGAGCAGTTAGTCCTCGGCCGCGGCCGCTACGGCCGCTGAGCAGTCAGACCACGGCCGGGGTCTCGCGGAAGGCCTCGGCGAGGCGCGATATCCCCTCCTCGATCTCCGCCGGCGTGACGCCGGCGATAGGCGAGGCGCAGCGAGGACTCATCGCCCTCGAGCACGAAGTCGCTGCCCTTGACGAACTGAACCCCGCGACGGGCGGCCGCGTCGAACAACGCTGCCGACGTCCGTGCCGCGGGGAGCTCGACCCACATGAAGTAGCCACCCTCAGGCGGCACGAATCGGGCTTCCGGCAGCTCACGCTCGAGCGCTGCGGACAGGACGTCTGACCCGCTCACGCAGCGCATTCCTGACGGTCTCGACCGATGTCTCGATCGCCCCCGAGCGCAGAACTGGTTGACGATGCCCTGAGCGACCATGTTCGGCGAGATGTAGGTGCCGGTGGCGAGCTTCTCGACCCTCGCGATCAGTCGCGCGGTCCCACGAGGTAACCGACCCGGATCCCGGGTGCGACGGTCTTCGAGAACGACGATGCGTAGACCACGTTCTCCGAGTCCATCGACAGCATCGTCGGCAGCGGCTCGCCGGAGAAACGCAGCTCGACGTACGGGTCGTCCTCGAAGACGACGAAGCTGTACTCGCGTGCCAGCTCCATCAGCCGCTCGGCGCTTCGCCAGCGAGAGCGTGTAGCCGGCCGGGTTCTGGAAGTTCGGGATGATGTGCGCGAGCTTCGGTCGTGCGCCCGTCGCCAGTACGCGCTCGAGCGCAGCGACGTCGATCCCATCGGGCTCGAGCTCGACCATGCGCACATCCGCGCCACGGCCGCGCAGCGACAGGAGCGTGCGATCGTAGGTCGGAAGCTCGACGATCACGGTGTCGCCCGGCGACACCAGCACGTCGAATAGGAAGGCATCCGCCTGCATCGAGCCGTTGGTCACGATCACGTGCTCCGGGGTGACCCCGTGCCTATCCGCGATCCACTCACGCAGCGGCGGGTAGCCGATCGAGGTGCCGTAGGCCGTGAGCCCGCCCGGGTCCTGGGTGAATGCGCTCTCGGCGGCCGCCTTCAGTCCCTCGACATCGACGATGTCAAGCGATGGCGCCCCGCGAGCGAAGGAGATCGTCTTGCCTGCGGTCATCGTCTGCTCAGATTAGCCGTCGGATCCAGCTGAGTCCTCGGGAATCTCGCGGTCACGGCCTCAGCTTCGACATTGCGATTTGGGCGACTTGTGTGGGTGTGTGTCCGACTTGGATGCCGTGGGCTTCGAGTGCGGTTGCTTTGGCGGTGGCGGTGCCGTGGGTGCCTGAGATGATCGCGCCGGCGTGTCCCATTTGTTTGCCGGGTGGGGCTGTGAACCCGGCGATGTAGGCGACGACGGGTTTGGTGACGTGTTGAGCGATGTAGTCGGCGGCTTGTTCCTCGGCGTTACCGCCGATCTCGCCGCACATCACGATCAGTTCCGTTTCGGGGTCGTTTTGGAACAGGGCGAGGACATCAATGAAGTCGGTGCCGGGAACGGGGTCACCGCCGATCCCGACGATGCTCGAGTTCCCGAACCCCTGCAGGGCGAGCTCGTTACCGACCTGGTAGGTCAAGGTGCCTGAGCGTGAGACGACACCAACGTTGCCCTCTTTGAAGAACGCGGCGGGGATGATCCCGACGTTCGCCTTGCCCGGGGACAGGATCCCGGGGCAGTTCGGGCCGATCAGACGGCAGCGACCGTTCTTGTTGATGATCTGAAAAACCCTGAGCTCATCATGTGCGGGGATGCCCTCCGTGATCGCGATGATCAACTCGATCCCGGCGTCCTCAGCCTCAAGGATCGAATCTGCAGCGAACCTTGGCGGCACGAAAATCATTGCGGTGTTCGCACCCTGCTTCTGGACAGCCTCACGGATAGTGTTGAACACCGGGATGCCATCAACGTTCCGGCCGCCCTTACCCGGCGTGACCCCGGCCACGACCTCGGTGCCGTAATCACGGTTACGCAACGAATGAAACGTGCCCTCAGAACCAGTGATCCCGGTCGTCACCAACCGTGTGCCCTTATCAACCAGAATGCTCATGCGGGCATCCTCGCGAGCTCAACGACCCTTGCCGCAGCCCCATCCATCGTCGCCTCCACATGCACACCCGGCAGGTTCGCGTCAGCCAACAACGCCCGGCCCTCCCGATCATTGGTGCCATCCAAACGCACCACGAACGGCACCGTCGGTTTGACGACCTGGAACGCCTCAATCAAACCACGCGCGACCTCATCACAACGCGTGATCCCACCAAAAATGTTGAACAACACAGCCGTGACCTTGCGGTCAGACAGGATCACCTCAACCGCGCTAAGGATCGCGTCAGCCTTCGAACCGCCACCAGCATCAAGGAAGTTCGCCGGCTCCCCACCCGCGCCCTTGACGACATCCAACGTAGACATCACCAACCCCGCACCATTCCCAAGAATGCCGATATTGCCATCCAGCTTCACATACGTCAGACCACGCTCAAGCGCCATCCGCTCCTGCGGATCCTCGCCCGAGAGATCACGCAACCCAGCGTTATCAGGATGACGGAACAACGAATTGTTATCCAACGTCACCTTCGCATCCAAAGCCCTCACCGACCGCTCCGGCGTGACGATCAACGGATTGACCTCAACCAACGTCGCCTCCTCCGCCACAAACACCTCATACAACTGCGCGAGCATCACACCAACCGGCCGCACCACATCCGCGTCAACCCCCGCCTCAAACGCCAACCTACGCCCATGAAAATCCTGGAAACCCAACAACGGATCAACATGCAACCTCGCGATCGCATCGGGATCCTCATCCGCGACCGCCTCAATATCCATACCACCCCTCGTCGACAACATCACCAACGGCGCCTTCGCGGCCCGATCAAACACCACCGACGCGTAATACTCCGCCGCGATCTGAGACGCCTCCTCGATCCACAACTCAAACACCGTCAAACCGCGGATGTCCATCCCCAAAATCGCCTCAGCAACCTCACGCGCCTCTCAACGTTCCGGGGGGGGGGGGGGGGGGGCGATCTTGATCCCACCAAGCTTCCCACGCCCACCAATCTGCACCTGCTCCTTCACCACACACGGAAAACCAATCTCCCCCGCGGCAGCCACCGCCTCCCCCACCGACCGCGCAACCCTGCCCGAAGGAACCGGGACGCCATGCCGCGCAAACAACTGCTTGCCTTGATATTCGAGCA
>CAWDRA010000003.1:0-197637 GCA_963804615.1 uncultured Actinomycetota bacterium | reverse complement strand
CGTCCTCAGCGATGGGCCGACGAGGAGCGCATCATGGCCCAGGTAGCGCTCGGCCAGGGTCCGCCACTGGTCGTAGAGCTGCGGCACGGTCGAGGAGATGATCGAACCGCCGATGTCGGCAAAGGACAGCCCTCGTAAGGCCAGCAGGTTCGCCAGCATCGCGCCGAGTTCGTCGGAGGTCGCATCCCGCGCAGTCGTGAACCGCCAGTGCTCGGCAACGACGCTGGCGCCGGCGTCGAACACACCGACGTGCGTCTGCGTGTTGCCGACGTCGACGACCAGCAGCTTGCCATCCCGATTCCCAGTCATCGGCGCCTGACTATAAGGACAGCGGCGGGCCGGCGACGCGGACCTGCTGACCGCCTCCCAGGGCGGCGAGCGAGCCGGCGAGCCGCTCGCCGCCGGGCAGCCTCAGATCGGGGTCGAGCTCGAGCAGCGGCACGAGCACGAAGCGACGGCTCGTGACCTGCTCGTGCGGAAGGGTCAGCCGCTCGGACTCGTATCTGAGATCGCCGAGCAGCAGCACGTCGACGTCGATCACGCGCGGCCCGTGTCGCGGTCCGCCCACCGCCCGGCCGACCTCGCGCTCGACCTGCTTGCACGCGCGCAACAGCTCAGCCGGATCGTGTGCGGTCTCGATCTCGACACAGGCGTTGAGGAACTCGGGCTGGTCGAGGATCAGCCCGACCGGCTCGGTGTCATAGGTCGCGGACGACCGCCGGACCGCGACGCCGTGCGCCGGCAGCGCGTCCACCGCGGCCTGCAGGTGGGCACGACGGTCGCCGATGTTCGAACCCAGACCGAGGTAGCCGCGGCGATTCACGCCTCGCGCCAGAGTTCGACCGAGACCTCGCCGACATTGAGCGCGATCGGCGGCTCCGGCTTTGCAGCCTTCACCCAGACGGAGTGGAACTCGTAGCGCTCGATCAGGCGATCCGCGACCGCCGCGCAGAAGCGCTCGAGCGTGCGGTATTCGCGCTGCTGGGAGACGAGGTAGACGAGCTCACAGACCTGGCCGTAGTCGATCGTGTCGTCGATCCGATCGGTTACGGTCGCATCGCACTCTCCGACGTCGAGCCGCAGGTCGACGATCAGGCGTTGGCCGATCTCGCGTTCGGCGGCGGTGACGCCCATGTGGGTGTAGAGCGAGAGGCCGCTGACTTCGATCGTGACCTCGGGCTCGGGGTGGCCCTCCTCCTCGTCATCGTCCTCGTCGTACTCGTCGTCCTCGGACTCCTCCAGGTCGTCCGGGTCGTCGTGCTCGAACTCCTCAGGTTCTTCGGCGTCCATCGCGGCGACTCTAAAGGATCTAACCGTTGTGGAGAGTCGCAGCGCTGATCGTGAGCGCGTCGTGCAGCGGCCTGACATCGTGTACGCGGAAGATGCGTGCGCCGTGGGCGTAGGCGATCACGTTGGTGGCGATCGTGCCCGCCAGGCGCTCGCCGACGGCACGGCCTGTGACCTCGCCAAGGAAGGCCTTGCGGCTCGTGCCGACCAGGACCGGCCGTCCGATCGCGACCAGCTCCGGAAGCCGCCGCAGCAGCTCGAGGTTCTGGGCGGGGTCCTTGCCGAAGCTGCCGCCGCCGAATCCGGGATCGAGGATGATCTTCTCCTCGGCGACCCCGTGGGCCACGGCAAAGGCCATTCGCTCCTCGAGAAAGCTCTTGACCTCGGAAACGATGTCGTCATAGTGTCGCGGCGCCGGGAGCTGATGAGGTGGACTCGGCATGTGCATCAGGCAGAGCTCCGCGCCTGCAGCCGCGGTCAACTCGGCCAGCTCCGGCGATGCGCGCAGTGCGGTCACGTCGTTGACGAGCGTTGCCCCCGCCGCCAACGCGCGCTCGGCCACCTCCGCCTTCATCGTGTCGACGGAGATCGTGGCCGTGACGCCGGCGGCGACCAGCGCCTCGATCACCGGCACAACCCGGCGCAGCTCCTCGTCGGCCGGGACCGGTTCGGCGCCGGGGCGGGTCGATTCGCCGCCGACGTCAAGGATCTCGGCCCCGTGCGCCTCCAACGTGAGCGCGTGGGCGATCGCCGCTCTCGCTGTCCAGATAGCGACCTCCATCGCTGAACGAGTCTGGCGTGACGTTGACCACGCCCATGATCGTGAAATCCTGCGCCATCACTGCTCGTCCGGCCAATGGCCGGTGCGGCGGAAATGGTCCCGGGCCGCCTCCTCCTTGGCACGGTCGCCCGCGTCGTCGCCGTTCAGCCGCAGGAGCCAGTTCAGCAGCGCCACCATCATCGCGATGATGATGAAGCCGACGCCGACGGCTGACAGGAGCGAGTCGCGGTTGGCGAGCACTGAGGTGTAGTGCCCGTGACCCATCACGATCAGCACGATCCCGATTGCGGTGATGAACAGCGGCAGACCGAGGCGCATGGACAGCAGCAGCCACCGTGGCGTCTCCTGCTCGGTGCTGTCGGGGCGCGACACCGTCGGTGCTGGTCGGGGGGTGTCGGCGGGCGACACCGGCGCCGGCCTATTCGGCGGTGCCGCCGGCAAGCCCGGGACGCGGGAACAGCTTGGGAGCTGACTCGCCACCTGTGCGCTCGGGCGCCGCGGGAGGCAACGGCAGCTGCGGCGGCGGCGGCGTCTCAGACCCGAACACGGCCTCCTCGCTGTCGCCGTTGAGCAGCGCCTCGAACTGTTCGCGCTCGATCGTCTCGCGCTTGAGCAGGATCTCGGAAATGCGGCTCAGCGCCTCGCGGTGCTGGCTGAGGATGTCACGCGCCTGGCCGTGCGCGGACTCGACGATGCGGCGGATCTCAAGGTCGATCTCACGTGCGATCTCATCCGAGTAGTCGGGCTCGGCGCTGAACTCTCGGCCGAGGAAGGGCTGTCCGTGGTCATGGCCGAATACGCGCGGACCGAGCTTCTCCGACATCCCGAACCGCATCACCATCTGCTTGGCGGTGGCGGTGACCTTCTCCAGGTCGTTCGAGGCACCGGTCGTGATCTCACCGAAGACGAGCTCCTCGGCGGCGCGTCCACCCAGCGTCATCGCCATCGTGTCGAGCAGTTCCGCGCGCGTGGTCAGGAACTTGTCCTCACCCGGCAGCGAGATCGTGTAACCGAGGGCCTGACCACGGGAGATCACGGAGATCTTGTGGATCGGGTCGCTGTTGGGCAGGTAGTGCCCGACGAGCGCGTGCCCCATCTCGTGAAATGCGGTGATCCGGCGCTCCTTCTCGCCCATCACCCGGGTCTTCTTCTCCGGGCCGGCGATCACGCGCATGATCCCCTCTTCCAGCTCCAGCTGGGTGATCTCACGCTTACCGCTGCGCGCTGCCAGCAGCGCCGCCTCGTTGACGAGGTTTGAGAGGTCGGCACCGGTGAAGCCCGGAGTCTGGCCGGCCAGGGCGTCGACGTCGATCTCGCGCGCCAGCGGCTTCCCGCGTGTGTGGACCTCAAGGATCTTCTTGCGGCCGATGCGGTCGGGGCGGTCGACGACGATCTGGCGGTCGAAGCGGCCGGGGCGCAGCAGGGCCGGATCAAGGATGTCAGGACGGTTGGTGGCGGCGATCAGGATGACGTTGTCCTTCATCTCGAAGCCGTCCATCTCGACCAGCAGCTGGTTCAGCGTCTGCTCACGCTCGTCGTGACCGCCGCCGAGCCCGGCGCCTCGGTGCCGGCCGACAGCGTCGATCTCGTCCATGAAGATGATGCAGGGCGAGTTCTGCTTTGCCTGCTCGAAGAGGTCGCGCACACGCGACGCACCGACGCCCACGAACATCTCGACGAAGTCGGAACCGGAGATCGAGAAGAACGGCACGCCGGCCTCACCGGCGACCGCCCGGGCAAGCAGCGTCTTGCCCGTACCAGGAGGTCCGTACAGGAGCACGCCCTTGGGTATTCGCGCACCCAACGCCTGGAATTTCTTGGGGTTCTCGAGGAACTCCTTGATCTCATGCAGCTCCTCGACGGCCTCATCGACGCCCGCGACATCACGGAAGGTGATCTTGGGAGAGTCCACGGACATGCGCTTGGCGCGCGATTTGCCGAACGACATCACCTTGGAGCCGCCGCCCTGGACCTGGTTCATCAGGAACAGCCAGAAGCCGATGAAGATCACGAACGGCAGCAGGTAGGTCAGCAGTGACAGCCAGCCGCTGCTCGAGGTGTCCTGAACGTACAGCGCGTTGTTGCCGTCATTGGTACGGACCGCGTCGATGATCTTCGAGACGTAACCGGGCGGATAACCGGTGGAGTACTTCTGGTTCTCCTTGGTCACGACCTGCATGTTGAGGTCCTTCTGATCGAGCGTGACGCTGGTGACGCCACCGCTCTCGATCAGCGCCATCGTCTGGCCGAAGTTGTAGGACTTCGAGGCGTCGGTCGTGCTGACCAGCTTGGACGCGAAGAAAGCGAGCACGACCACGATCAGAATTGGAAATGCTGCGCTCTTGAAGAAACGACTCATGATCTTGGTCCTCGGTCCTGGTACCGCGGTGACGGCTCAGGCAGCTTTCAGGCTGGGACTCGCAAGCGTAGCACCGTGGGTGCTGGCTTCCAGCCCCGCAACTGCATGCCCACCGGTCCGCAATCGCCAACTGATCAACGGTTCCGCGTGTGCATTTCTGCCGCGCGCGCAGGTGTGCAAGTGGGCTTTCCGAAACCTTCCTAGGCGTTGAGAACAGCCACAAAGGGCAGGTTGCGGTAGCGCTCGGCGTAGTCCAGGCCGTATCCGACCACGAAGCTGTCGGGGATCTCAAAGCCGACATACCGCGGCTCGAGGTCGACCTTGCGACTCGACGGCTTACGCAGCAGCGCACAGACCTCGAGCGATGCCGGGTTGCGGCCGGCGAGGTTGCGGAGCAAATACTGAAGCGTGAGCCCGGAGTCGACGATGTCCTCGACGATCAGTACGTCCCGCCCCTCGATCACCGCGTCGAGGTCCTTGAGGATGCGAACGACCCCTGAGGACTTGGTCGAGGAGCCGTAGGAAGCAACGGCCATGAAGTCGACCTCACAATGCATGTCCAGCGCTCGCATGAAGTCCGCGAGAAAGAAGACGGCGCCCTTGAGCACGCCGATCAGCACCAGGTCCTTACCAGCGTAGTCGCGCGAGACCTGCGCGGCCAACTCCTTTACGCGCGCGGCGAGGACATCCTGCTCGACAAGCACCTCGCCGATGGCCGGGTCTTCAGTCACCGGTCACCAGTTTATGGATCGGCCTCACCTGGGGCCTTGTCGTCCTCCGGCCGGTCGACTGGGGCCTTGTCGTCCTCCGGCCGGTCGAGCCCTCCAGGCTGCTCGCTGACGCGGGCTCCTCGCCCCGGTGTCCTGGAGAACCGCAGCACCCCATCCGCGACGGTTGCGCGAACCGATCCCGGCAGGTCCAGGTGACTGGTGCCGGCATCGTCCAGCGCCAGGATCTCCTCGAGCCGGCGGGCGGTTCCGGGCGTGGGACGGTGCCTGACCGAGTCCGCAAGCCGCTGCACCACCAGGCGGGCCAGGGCGACCGGCAGCTCCCGGAGCCTCTGCAGATCGATCGCGGAGGCACTGCTCAGCTCGCGATCAACCAGCCCGTCGAGCAGCTCGGCCTCGTCGCGCAGTGTCGCCGCGAGCGCAAGCAGGTTGCGTTCGGCTCCCGGGTGGATCTCTAGGAATGCCGGCATCAGCCGGTTGCGTACGCGCCCGCGCGCGTAGGTAGCTGTCTCATTGGACTCGTCGTCGCGCCATGACAGCCCCCGCTCGAGGCAGTATGCGCCGGTCTGCGCTCGCGTGAAGCCGAGCAGTGGGCGGATCAGGCGGCCGTCGCGCGCGCGCATCCCCAGCAGTGCCCGGCGACTCGGGGACGACGCCAGCCGGTAGAGGATCGTCTCGACCTGGTCGGTGGCGGTGTGTCCAGCCGCCACGTCCGCCGCGCGCTCGAGCGCGAGCTGCGCGGCGGCGCCGTAGCGCACGTCCCGGGCCCACGCCTGGAGGTTGCCGGCCGTAGAATCGAACCGGGCGGGCGAGCTGACGGTCAGCTCGACCCCCAACCGTTCGCAGAGCGTCCGGCAGTGGCGCTCGTCGCCGTCGGCGAACTCGCGCAGGCCGTAGTTCACGTGCAACGCGGTGACCGCCGCCGGGCCCGCGACCGTGACCGTCACGTCCAGCAGACAGGTCGAGTCGCGCCCGCCGGAGAGCATCACCAGAACTGCGCGGCCGGGCGCGAGCATGGCGTCAGCGCGAACGGTCGCGAGCAGCTCGTCCACGATCGTCACGGCGCACCTCCGGGGCCCACGACTGCCGCCGCTTCGCTGATCGTCATCGCAGCCGGGGAGTCTAGGGTCCGTGAAGCGTCCTAAGCTCGCCGCCACGTGCGCAACCTGATCCACATCCATCAGACGGCACCGCTGGCCGAGCGCGTGCTGCTTCCCGGTGACCCAGGGCGAGCACTGCGGCTTGCACAGGAGCTGCTCGTGGAGCCGAAGATGCTCAACCACAACCGTGGACTCTGGGGTTACACAGGGACCGCGCCCGATGGGCTGCCACTCAGCATCCAGAGCACCGGCATGGGCGGCCCGAGCGCGGCCATCGTCGCCTCGGAGCTGATCGAGCTCGGTGCCCAGCGGCTGCTGCGGATAGGAAGCTGCGGGAGCCTCGATCCCACGCTCGAGCCTGGCCGGCTGCTGATCGCGCCGCAGGCGCTCGCCGATGACGGCACCAGCATCGCCTTGGCTCAGCACCAACGGCTGGCTGCGGTACCGGCACCGGGGCCCATCACCGGCGCGCTGCTCGCGGCGGCGGGCGCTGAGCACGCGACCGTCGGACCGGTCGTCTCAAGTGACCTCTTCTACGACTGCGCCGAACGCGTGGACGACTGGATCGCCGCGGGCGCGTTGGCGGTCGAGATGGAGGCGGCGGCCGTCTTCGCGCTCGCGGCCAGACGCGGCGTCGAGGCCGGCTGTGTCCTGCTGGTCTCCAACCGCGCGGTCGGTGAGTCCAGCTACCTGGACGCCGACTCGCTGCACGCGGCCGAACTGCGGCTCGGCGCGCTCGCGATCGCGGCGCTCAGCCGAGCTTCTGCTCCAGGCGAGTGATCGAGTCCTCGATCGCCGCCAGGCGCTGATCGATGCTGACCGCATCCTGCGCGGCCTCGAGCCGCTCGGTGAGCCGGTCGAGCCCGTCCTCAAGCCCCTCGATCCGTTGTGAGACCGACCTCAGGCGACGGGTCAGACGCTCGATGTCGGCTGCGGACGGTAGGTTCAGCGCGCTCATCGCCAGCTCCTGAGCCCGCGCGGCGCGCTCGCGTGCATCGAACGCCACCGTCACGGTGCCGGTGATGATCGGGTTCTGCATGAGGTCCTGGGCGATCTTGCCGATCGCCTCCTGCCCCTGAGCGGTCACGCGGCCGCGGATTCCGTCGCCTTCTTCGGACATGGGCACCAGCTTACCGCGTGACACCAAGCCGTTTGCGATATATCTTTAGCACTGATGCGACGCGCTGGCGCCAACCGCGAAGACTGGCACGGCCCTGGCGAGGGGCGGCGGATGCGGCGCGGCCTGGTGCCGAACCTGTTGCTCGCGGCACTGTTGGACGGTCCTGCCCATGGCTACGAGCTGATGGACCGGCTCGAGCAGTTCAGCGGCGGCACCTGGCGCCCCAGCCCAGGCTCTGTCTACCCACTGCTCCAGGTCTTCGAGGATCGCGGGCTCGTACAGAGCCAGGAGGCCGAAGGTCGGCGCGTGTTCTCGCTGACCGACGCCGGGCGGGCCGAGGCGGCGGCCCAGGCTCGCCGCCGAGGCAAGGCCGAGCCCAAGTTCCCGGTCGACCCGCGGCATCTACAGATGCGTGCGGAGGTGCAGCAGCTGCGTGCCGCGAGCCGCCAGGTGGCGCTGACCGCCGGCCCGGACCGGATCGACCAGGCGCTCGAGATAGTGCGCGGCGCCCGCCAGGCGCTCTACCGCCTGTTGGCCGAGGAGTAGGCGCCAGCGCGCTTCAGTCCACGTCGTCTCCGGTGTCGTGATCGGAGTGGTTGGCAACGTTCCGTTTCCAATACGCACGTGTATGCAGCGCCCGCGGCGACAGACCGCGGTCGTGCAACAGGTTGCGCCGGATCCGGCGCATGGCATCGGCCTCGCAGCCGACCCAGATGTCGCCCTCACCACTCGGCAACTCCAACGCAACCGCGGCAGCCACGAGCTGCTCGCACGGTCCGTCACGCTCGACGATCCACTCCAGCTTGAGGTCCGCCGGCGAACCCAGCTCGAGCTGCTCCTCGGTCGCCGGGACCTCGATCAACGCTCTGACCGGATAGCCGGCCGGAAGTCCCTCGACGATCGCAGCCACAGCCGGCAGCGCCGATTGATCAGCGACGAACACGGTCCACCCTGCCCCTTCGGAGGGCTCGTAGCCGGAGCGTGCAGCACCTGAGATCTGAAACGGTGCGCCCGGAGCAGCATTCACCGCCCAGCTCGTGGCCGGACCGTCGGCATGCACCGCAAAGTCGACGGTGAGACGACCCGCGCCGCCGTCGTACTCACGCACCGTGTAGGTGCGCATCACGTGCTCCTCGCTGCCCGCCTGCGGTATGAAGACCTTGAAGTGGCCGCCGGGACCGCCGCTGACGCTCCAGTCCTCGAGCTCGCCGGTCGCGACGATTCTGATCAGCTGCGGCGTCAGGTTCGCGACCTCGCTGACGGCGACGTTGCGCCGCGGCAGGCGCACACGGCCGCCACCGCGTTCCCCGCCCTGACCACTGCCTGCGCCGCCCGCTGCGCGGCCATTCGCTGCTGGAATTTCTGGCATCTCGCCTCCCATGAACTTTGCTTGGCCGATCATAACGATATATCGCCAGTGAGAGAGGGTGCTCGCCCGTCGTACCGATCCGAGGGGTGCTCGCCCTCCAGCCAATCCGAGGGGTGCTCGCCCTCCGCACCGATCCGAGGAGTGCTCGCCCTCCACCCGAGCGGAGGTGCGCCCCGGCGCGGATCAGCGGCGACCGGTGATCAGGTGTCACTCGGCGTTACGGCTTCCCAACCACGGCCGACAGGCCTCCGGCCCAGGGTTGCGAATCCGCGAACGCATCGGACCGGCGGAACGCAGCGGACCGGCGGAACGCAGCGGACCGGCGTCCGCCCGACGTTGTCGCTCAGCGAACGCGGGGGCCGAGCGGGTCGTATCCGACGACGCGGTCGCCGGCGAGGGCCAATCCGGCGCGTCTAACCTCGCCGCGCTTGCCATCCGCGATCAAGCTTTTGCGGATCATGCCGCTCAACCGCCCATCGCGGCCCGCAACCCGCTGCGCGTCATAAACCGAGCGCAACGCTCCGACCTTAGGTGCTGACTTCCTTGCAGGCACATAGGAAGTGTCGGCCTTGACGATTGATATGTCCAAGACGGATTGATGACCACAGTCATAGTTGTTGCTTATAAAGCCTGAGACAGGTGATGTGACAGCTACGGCCGAGCCCCCGCGGCTCCGGCACCGTTCCCGGGGGCACCGTGGGGCGAAATGGTGAGTTATTCACCATTTCGCCCCACGGTACGGCGGTCCGTACGAGCTGAGGGAGGAGAAACTGCGCACCAGGACCAGTTTCTGCTCCCTCGTCGCCCTCAACGTTCGCCGCCCCCCTCGGACTCTCGAAGGTCCACCCCCGCCGGCGGGTCCGCCCCCAGCCGTGCTCCACCCATCCGCACGTGCCCCGCCACCTGCGCGTCACCCCGCCCGCGCGTAACCCCCCGCGCTCCACCCTTGTCCGCGCCCGCCCCACCCGCGCCCGGCCCTCCACCCGCGCGCCCGACCCGACGGTCCAGACCTTGACAAATTCGCCATAGCGATATATCGTTGACATATCGAACAAGCAACAACCGAAAGAGAAAGCATGTTCAACGAACGAATTCCCTACCCAGACAATCCATACGAGAGCGGCCATTGCGGTCGCGGTGGCCACGGACCGCACGGCGGACGTGGCGGACATCGCGGCCAGGGCGGGCATGGTCCCGGCGGAGGACCGCGCGGCCGACGCGGACGCGGCGGCCTGCGCATCGCGCTGCTGACCGTGCTGTCCGAGGACAGCCCCAAGACCGGCTCCGAGCTGATTCAGATGCTGGCGCAGCGCGGTCTCGGCCGCCGCACCCCGAGCCCCGCGGCCGTCTATCCGGCCCTGCAGATGCTCGAGGATGACGGGCTGATCAGCGGCAGCACACCGGAGTCCGGTTCCGGTCGCGGGTACGAGTTGACCGATGAGGGCAAGGCCTTCCTCGAAAAGCTCGGCGATGCGGCCGTCGGCGGTCCGCGCGGCATTGGATGGCCCGGCATGAGGCAGGAACTCCTCGAGCTGCGGCGGTCTGTGATCGCCACAATCGCGGCCGCGCGCCAGATCGGGTTCACCGGTCACCCGGAGAACGCCGCGAAGGCGACAGCACTGCTGGATGAGGCACGCAGAGGCCTCTACCGGCTGCTGGCCGAGGCGGGCCCAGCGACCGACCCGGCCGCCGACGACCCACGGTCGAACAATCCGCCGACGAACCCACGGTCGAACAATCCGACGGCACCGACGCGGGCGGCGAGCCGTCCGGCAACGACGCCCGCGGCGAACCGTCCGGCACCGACGACTAACCTGCCACACGTGAGCGCCACGCACGCAGCCGCGGTCAAGGTGGATGGTCTCGTCAAGCGATTCGGCGACTTCGAGGCTGTCAAGGGCGTCACCTTCGAGGTCGAGGCAGCCGAGGTGTTCGGCTTCCTCGGCCCGAACGGCGCCGGCAAGAGCACGACGATCAGCATGCTGTGCACGCTGATCAAACCGAGTGGCGGCCACGCACAGGTCGCCGGGCACGACGTCGTCACCGAGCGTGACGACGTGCGTCGCAACATCGGCCTGGTGTTCCAGGATCCGACGCTCGACGGCTACCTGACCGCCGCTCAGAACCTCAAGCTGCACGCCGAGCTCTACGGCGTGCCGTCCGATCTCGTGGCGCCACGGATGGAGCAGGTGCTGAAGATGGTCGGACTGTGGGATCGCAAGGACGGTGAGGTTCGAGCCTTCTCGGGCGGCATGCGCCGGCGGCTGGAGATCGCGCGCGGGTTGATGCATTCGCCCCGGGTGCTGTTCCTCGACGAGCCGACGATCGGACTCGACCCGCAGACCCGCCGCTCGATCTGGACCTATATCCGCGAGCTGCAGCAGCGCGAGGAGATCACGATCTTCATGACCACGCACTACATGGACGAGGCCGAGTGGTGCGACAGGATCGCGATCATGGACCAGGGCAAGATCGTGGCGCTCGACTCGCCGGAGACGCTCAAGGCCGGCGTGGGGGCCGATCGCGTCACGATCCAGACGGATGACAACGAAGCGACGATCACAGCACTTCACGAGCGCTTCGGCATCGAGGCCAAAGTGTCCGAGGGCGCCGTCGCATTCGGCGTCGAGGACGGTGAGCAGTTCGTGCCGCGACTGTTCGCGGAACTCGCACTGCCAATCCGCGGGGTCAGCGTGTCTCGCCCCACGTTGGACGATGTCTTCATGTCCTTCACAGGCTCGACGATCCGTGACGCCGAGGAGGATCCGTCGAAGCTCCGAAACAGAGTGATGATGCAGATGATGGGAGGAGGCGCCCGCCGATGACGACCACCCGCCCGGCCCCAGCCGACAACCGCGCGCTCGGTCCCGACGAGACGCTGGAGATCGTCCGCATCCACGTCCCCAAGCGCACTTTCCGCTCGGAGCTGCGTGCGATCAAGATCGTGTGGCGCCGCGAGCTGATCCGCTTCAGCAACGACCGCATGCGGATCGTCACCTCGCTCGTTCAGCCGTTCCTGTTCCTGTTCGTACTCGGCGCGGGCCTCGAAACCCTGGCCAGCGCAGGAACCTACGGCGTCAGCCTCAAGACCTTCCTGTACCCGGGGATCCTCTGCATGGCGGTGATGTTCACGGCGATGTTCTCCGCGGCCTCGATCGTCTGGGACCGCGAGTTCGGCTTCCTGCGAGAGATGATGGTCGCGCCCGTGCGGCGAAGCTCGATCGTGATCGGCAAGTGCCTCGGCGGGGCCACGGTCGCGTCACTGCAGGGCGTGATCGTGCTCGCGATCGCATGGACCGTGAACGTGCCCTACAGCCTCGGATTGATCCTCGGCGTGCTCGGTCTGCAACTCCTGCTGGCGTTCACGATCACCGGCTTCGGTCTGGCGGTCGCGATCCCGATGAAGCAGATGCAGTCGTTCATGGCCGTCACCCAGATGATCCTGATGCCGATGTTCTTCATCTCCGGCGCGATGTTCCCGGTCTCGAACCTGCCGCCATGGCTCAACGTGCTCAACCGCATCGATCCCATGACCTACGCGGTCGATCCGATGCGCCAACTCGTCTTCAGCAAGCTCGACGTCTCAGCGGCCGCGCACCAGGCACTGAGCACCGGCGTCACCTGGTGGGGGTGGCCGGTTCCGCCGGTGCTGCAGGCCGCGATCGTGTTGCTGATCGGGCTGCTCCTGCTCGGGGTCGCGATCTCCGAGTTCAGCGCGACCGAGTAACCGAACGAATCCCGGACGTTCACAGCCTATTCACAGGCTGGCCTCCGGTTCGAGGCATCGTTTGGTGCGTGAGTTCGGTTGTGCCCGCAGCGGCAGATTCACCCTTCGGTCAGCTCGACGACGCGAAGCCGAACAGGTTCCAGATGAAGATCATGTTCGTCTCGGGCATGGGCTTCTTCACGGACGCTTACGACCTCTTCGTGATCGGAATCGTCGTCAAGATCGTCACCGAGCAGTGGCACCTGGACAGCTCCCAGACGGCGCTGCTCTCGTCGGCCACGCTGGCCGCCTCAGCTGTGGGGGCGCTCGTCTTCGGACGCATCGCCGACATGCTCGGGCGCAAGCGGATCTATGGATTCGAGGTCCTGATCCTCGCGGCCGGCGCGATCGCATCGGCCCTGGCCCCGAACATCACCTGGCTGATCATCTTCCGCTGCATCCTCGGTATCGGCATCGGCGGCGACTACCCGGTCTCCGCGACGATCATGAGCGAGTACTCAGGTACCAAGAGCCGTGGCCGGATGGTCGGACTGGTGTTCTCGATGCAGGCCGCCGGCCTGATCTTCGGACCCCTGTTCGCGGTGTTGCTGCTCAGCCTCGGGATCAAGGAGGACATCGTCTGGCGCATCCTGCTCGCGTTCGGGGCCATCCCGGGCCTCGCGGTCTTCTACCTGCGCCGTCAGATCCACGAAACACCGCGATTTGCGATGGCCGGAGGCGACCGTGAGGAGATGGCCGCAGCCATCGCTCAGGCCACTGACGGAAATGCACCACCGCCGAAGGGCGAATCGAACGCCGTCGTGCGACAGAGCTTCACGGAGGGATGGGCCAAGCTCGCGCGCAACCAGACGCTGCTCAAATGGCTGATCGGGACGGCCATATGTTGGTTCCTGCTCGACTTCGCCTACTACGGCAACACGATCGCCTCGCCGGAGATCGTCAGCTTGATCTCACCGACGGCGACGCTGATCCAATCCACGCTGATCACGCTCTGCATCTTCGCGGTGTTCGCGCTGCCGGGCTACGTCTTCGCGATCGTGAAGATCGAGACGGTCGGCCGCAAGAAGATCCAAACCGTCGGCTTCGGGGTGATGGCCGGAATGTTCTTCCTGATAGCAGTCGTCCCGAGCATCTCGGCGAATGTGGTGCCGTTCGTGCTGATCTTCGGCATCAGCTACTTCTTCACGGAGTTCGGGCCGAACATGACCACGTTCATCTACCCGGCGGAGATATTCCCGACCGAGGTCCGCACAACAGCCCACGGCATCTCAGCCGGAATGGGAAAGATGGGCGCGTTCATCGGCGTGTACCTCCTGACCGACAACCTTGACGCCTGGGGCATACGCACGATCGAGGGCGTATGTGCTGGGGTCGCGCTGGCAGGTCTGTTGTTCACCGTCGCCTGCCTGCCGGAGTCCGCGGGCAAGTCGCTTGAGGACCTGGAACGCGAGGCCAACGTTGACTTCGGGCGCGGCACCGCGGTGGCCACCGCGTAGGCCTGGGTCAGGCGCGGACGAGAGGACGCTGTGAGCTACCAGATCGTCGTTGGGGTCGACGGCTCGGAGAACGCCGAGCGCGCTCTCAGGTTTGCGGTGGAGGAGGCCGAGCTTCGGGATGGGGTGGTCACAGCTCTGTTCGCCTGGCAGTACCCGCTGATCGGAGTGCCGAAGGCGTTCGACCAGGACGAGCTTGAGACGGAGGCCAAGGAATTCCTGGTCAAGGAGGTGGCTGCGGCCAAGCCCCCTGAGGCCGTGAAGATCAACCTCGTCGTCGCGCAGGGTGACGCGAGCGCAAGCCTCCTACATGCCTGTCAGCGCGTCGGCGCGGAGCTGCTGGTTCTCGGTGCGCGTGGGCGCGAGGGCTTCACCGGCCTGCTGCTCGGCTCGGTCGGCCAGGAGTGCGCTGTCCACGCACCCTGCTCTGTGGTGATCGTCAAGCCCCCCGTGGGCTGACGGTATCCGCGCAAGAGCCTACTCTTCACGCGAGCAACATCCGTGCCTCATGCGGCGGTGTGATAGCGCGCGACTCCAGAGGGAGCGGCCCAACCCGAGCCCACGCCGAGCCCACGCTGACGCGGACAGAAATGGAGACCTGACGATGAGCTACACGCCCCCGCCCGAAATGCTGGAGCGATACGCGCGGCTGCTCGTGCATTTCGGGCTCGGCAACGGAGAGGGCATCAAACGGGGCGACGTCGTCCGCATCTACGGCAGCGACGCCTGCAAGCCGCTCTATGTGCAGGCATGTCAAACGGTGTGGCGCGCCGGCGGTCACGTGATCCATTGGTACAGACCGTCCAAGGACGATTTCGGTGATGTCACGCGGGCGTTCTACGAGCTCGCCGACGACGAACAGCTGGACTTCCTCCCCGAGGCCTACCTGCGCGGGGCGATCGAGCAGGTTGATCACGATCTGGTGATCTTCGCGCAGGCCGACCCGCGCGCGCTGACGGGCATTGACGCCGCGAAGCAGATGCGCCACGCGCAGTCCCTGCGGCCGATGCAGGACCTGGAGCAGGTCAAGGAGAACCGAGGCGAGTTCAGCTGGACGGTCGCCAGCTACGGCACTCCCGGGATGGCGGCGGAGGCGGGACTGGCGATCGAGGAGTACTGGGAGCAGATAATCAACGCCTGCTTCCTGGATCTCGAGGATCCGGTGGCGCGCTGGCGCGAGGTGCGCGGTCAGATCCGCCGGCATCGCGATCGGCTCAATGCACTGCCGATCGACCGGCTGCACATCGAGGGCGTGGACGCGGATCTCTGGCTGACGCTCGGGCAGCAGCGGATATGGAAGGACGGGCTTGGTTGCAACATCCCGAGCTTTGAGATCTTCACCTCGCCCGACTGGCGCGGGACCGAGGGTTGGATCCGTTTCAGCGAGCCGCTCTACACCTTCGGCTCGCTGATTCGCGGTGTCGAACTCGAGTTCAAGGACGGGCGGGTTGTACGCGCGACCGCGAACGAGAGCGAGTCGCTGCTGCAGGAGATGATCGCCACCGAGAACGCCGACCGGATCGGCGAGTTCTCGCTGACCGACGCGCGTCTCTCTCGCATAGACCGCTTCATGGCAGACACGCTCTACGACGAGAACATGGGCGGTCCCTACGGCAACACGCATCTCGCACTCGGCAATGCCTACCAGGACACCTATGACGGCGATGCGGCGATGCTCGACGACGCCGATTGGGAGCGCCTTGGGTTCAACCGCTCGGTGATCCATACGGACATCGTCTCCACCACCGACCGGACCGTCACCGCGATCATGAAGGACGGCTCCGAACAGATCATCTACGCCGACGGACGCTTTCAGGCAGATGCTTAGCTTGTTGGCATGACCTACGAGCCAAGTCAGGAGATCATCGAGCGCTACGCGCGGCTGCTGGTGGATTTCGCGTTGGGTGACGGTGAGGGGATCAAGCCCGGAGACACGGTGCGCGTGATCGGCAGCGAGGAGACCAAGCCGCTGTTCGCCGAGGTCTGCCGAGCGGTCTGGCGCTCCGGCGGCAACGTGATCCAGGTTCTGCGGATGAGTCAGGACGGTCGCTTCAATCTCGAGCGCGACTTCTACGAACTGGCAGATGCATCACAGCTCGACCACTTCGGCGAGAGCTACTGGCGCGGGCTGACCGACCAGATCGACCATTCGGTCTACATCGACGGTACCGACCACCCGCACGCGCTCGAGGGCGTGGACCCGCAGAAGCAGATGCGTCGTCAGGCCGCGATGATGCCCGTCATCGGCTGGCAGCAGGAGAAGGAGCGAGCCGGCCGCTTTCACTGGACCGTAGGGCTTTGGGGCACCGAGGCGATGGCAGCGGAGGCAGGCCTCAGCCCGGAGCAGTACTGGGAGCAGATCATCCAGGCCTGCCACCTGGCTGACCCCGATCCGATTGCGCGCTGGCGGGAGACGATGGATGCGATCCACAGCTATCGCGACTGGCTGACCTCGCTCCCGATCGAGCGCCTGCACCTCGAGGCTGAGGGCACCGACCTGTGGCTGACGCTCGGCGAGCACCGCCGCTGGGTCGGTGGGTCCGGACGCAATATCCCCAGCTTCGAGGTCTTCACATCGCCCGACTGGCGTGGCACCAACGGTCATGTCAGCTTCAGCGAGCCGCTCTTCACGCACGGAGCCAAGGTCCGAGGAGCGCGTCTGGAGTTCACCGACGGCCTCGTCACCGGGATCGCTGCCGATGAGAACCGGGAGTTGCTGGAACAGATCGTCGCGGCACCCGGCGGCAACCGTATCGGCGAGTTCTCGCTGACCGACGCCCGCGTCTCGCGGATCGACCGCTTCATGGCCAGCACGCTCTACGACGAGAATATGGGCGGTCCTTTCGGCAACACACACCTGGCCGTCGGCCTGTCGATCACCGACGCCTACGACGGTGATGGCGCCGCGCTGACCGACGCGGAGTGGGAGGCGCTCGGCTTCAATGTCCAGGCCGCAGTCCACACGGACATCGTCTCCACCGACGACCGCACGGTCACGGCGGTCATGCGGGATGGCTCTGAACGCGTGATCTACGCCGGCGGCCACTTCCAAACTGACGCGTCATAACGGGGCCGGCCCCCGCAGGGCCGGCCCAAATAAACATCACTACTGGCGAGGCAGAAGCGTCTCGCGCGCGATCACGAGCCGCTGGATCTGGGCGGTGCCCTCATAGAGCTGCAGGATCTTCGCGTCGCGCATCAGCTTCTCAACCTTGTAGTCCTTGATGAAGCCGTATCCGCCGAAGACCTGCACCGCGTCCGTTGCCACCTCCATCGCCGAGTCGGCCGCAAAGCGCTTGGCGTGGGATGACTCGAGCGTGTTGCGCTTGCCCTGATCCAGCAGCGTCGCCGCATTCATATATGCGAGACGACTGAGATGAACCTTCGTTGCCATGTCCGCAAGGATGAACTGAATCGCCTGGTGCATCGCGATCGGCACCCCGAACTGGACGCGTTCCTTGGAGTAATCCATCGCCATCTCCCAGGCGGCGCGCGCGACGCCCGTCGCCATCGCGGCGACACCGGGACGGGTCCTGTCGAGCGTCATCATCGACAGCTTGAAGCCGTGATTCTCCTCACCGACCAGGTGATTGAGTGGGATCTCGACCTCGGGGAAGGTGATCGTCGCCGTGTTCGAGGCACGCTGGCCCATCTTGTCCTCGTGCTTGTCGACGACGACGCCCGCGTCGCGCGGAACGATGAAGCAGGAGATGCCGCGGTGGCCCGCGTCCTTGTCGGTCTTGGCGAAGACGGTGTACCAGTTCGCGTACTCGCCGTTGGTGATGAAGCACTTGGAGCCGTTGATCACCCACTTGTCGCCGCGCTTGGTGGCGGTCGTCTTCATCCCCGACACATCTGATCCCGCGTCAGGCTCGGTCAGACAGAAGGAGGCCAGCAAGGGCGCCTCGACCAGACGGCCGAAGTACTCCTTCTTGAGCTCCTCGGAGCCGCCCAGGCCCAGCGGCGCGGATGCCAGCCCGTTGCACGTCAGTGTGGTGCCGACACCGGAGCAGCCCCACGACAGCTCCTCCTCGATGATCGCTCCGTCGAGGTAGGTGAGACCAGGGCCGCCGTACTCCTCCGGGAGGTGGCCATTCATCAAGCCGAGCTCCCAGGCCTTCTCGATGATGTCCTGCGGCCAGGTGGCGTCGCGGTCAAAGTCCCAGGCGACGGGGCGGATCTCCTTCTCCGCGAACTCGTGCGCCATCTCGCGGATTGCGAGCTGCTCTTCGGTCAACGTGAAATCGATCACGGCTCAGGTCTCCTGTCTCGGTCGATTGACTAGTCAGTCAATGCGCTCCAGAGGGTATCGCAGGAGCGAGAATCGGCCGGCGGCGGCGCCACTCCTCGAGCGCACCGCGCGAGGGAGGGGTTTCTTTGGCGGTGCCAAAGAAACCCCTCCCTCGCCACATCCCAACCAGAAAGCGCAACCAACTAGGATCCCGCTCATGGCCGACTCAGAAAGCCTCGCGTTCGACGATATCGTCAACCGTCCGGGCACCTACTTCAATCCGCAGACTGAGGTTCTGATCATCGTCGACGACTCCCCGGAGCTCGATAGCGAGATCTTCAATATGGAGGAGTTCGAGGGCGCGGACTGGGTCCGCATCTCAGACGATGTGCCGGTCGATGAGGACCGGCGCGACGAACTGCTCCAGCGCTTCCAGATCCACTACCACGCCGGAGCCATGTCCGAGGACGGCCCCGACGACACCGACGACGAACTCGAAGAGGACGATCAGGAGGTCGGCCGGGAGTAGTCGAGCTTGAGTGCATCGACCACCACGCGGGCGTAGACGTTGCGCGCCGCGACAGATGGGTGTACGCCGTCGGTGAGCATCTCCTGGGTGCTGTTGTCGTACCAGTCGGCGATCACGGCCTGAGGCCAGGTTCGCGCGTACTGGCTGAGCTCGTGGTTGACCTCATCCTGCCAGCTGCGAGCCAGGCGTACGTTCACAAGCACGACTCTCGGCACGCCCCTGAGGGCCCTGCGTAGATTCTGCATGTCGGCAAACCAGACCGGTCCGTTGTCGCCGATCTGCACGATCACGGTCTGAGGCAGGCGGCCGGCGGCGCGGTACTCGTCGATCCGTTCGATCGTTTGTTCGGCCTGCCGCCCGACCACGGCGTCGACGGTCAGGCGCTGCCCCAAACGCGCCTGGAGATTGGGGGCGCTGCCGAGCATCACCGAATCGCCGAGGGCCAGTATCGGCCCTGGCGGCAATGCCGTCTTGTGCTTGATGGCGCTGGACTGACCGGCGCTGGACTGACCGGCGCCGCGGTCGTTGGCGCCGGACCGATTGGCGTTGGCGAGGCTTGCGCCCACCGGAAGCACGTTGGGGCCGGAATGTCTGGCCGCGAGCTTCAACTGGGCCGAGGGCGTGGACGTCGACTGCAATGCAGCCGCCGCGATCGGAGCGGGTAGCCCGAACATGAGCCCGGCGATGACTGCGGTCACGCCTGCACCGCCGGACACCCAGACCAGGCGCTCGTGCGGCGTGTGGCTATCGAGCCAGGCTTTGGCGCGCCTCTGGGCGCTGCCTTTGCGAACCGGCATCTCGATGAAGCGATAGGAGAGCGCCGCTGCCGCGACCGTCGCTGCCGCCTGCAACACGATCAACGGCGCGCCGTGCAGCGGGACGTCCACGTCGGGTCGGGTCAGCTGCATGATCGGCCAGTGCCAGAGGTAGATGCCGTAGCTGAGCGCGCCGATCCAGACCAGCGGCCGGCAGCCAAGCGATCGACTCAGGATCGTGCCCGGGTAGGACGCCGCAGCCACCAGCACCGCGCCGACGATCGCCATCAGCAGGAATCCGCCCCTGTACATCCAGGGATCGAAGTCGTGCACGCGCCAGAACATCGTCAGCACTCCGAGCAGTGCCAGGAGGCCGAGCCCATCGACGATCGCGCGGTGCCCGCGCAGCCGTCGCAGAGGCGGGTCCTCAGCCGACCAGAAGAACGCCAACAGCGCGCCAATCAGCAGCGTGAACGCGCGCGTATCGGTCCCGTAGTACACGCGCGATGGGTCGCCGTTGGGGTTGTAGAGCAGCCACATCAGCAGGCACGAACCGACCGCGAGCACGACCGTGAGTCCGATCATGCCCCGGCGGCGCAGCCGGCTCAGCCCAAAGATCAGGATCAGCGGCCAGAGGAGATAGAACTGCTCCTCGATGGCCAGCGACCACAGGTGCTGGAGCAGCGACGGACGGCCGAACTGGTTGAAGTACGAGTGGCTGGCGATGATCTCGTGCCAGTTGGTGAGATAGACCAGCGCGCTGATTGCGTCTCCGCGCGTGCGGCTCAGGTCATCGCGGGCGATCGTCAGTGTCGCCAGCAGTGCAAACAGGACAACGACGAGCACGGCCGGGAACAGCCGGCGCGCGCGGCGACCCCAGAAGGAGCCGAGCTTGAGCGACCCGTGCTTCGACCATTCGCGCAGTAGGAGCGACGTGATCAGGTAGCCGCTGAGCACGAAGAACAGGTCGACCCCGAGGAAGCCGCCGGGCATCCAGCTCACGTTCGCGTGATACAGGAAGACGCCGGCCACTGCCAGTGCTCGCAGCCCGTCCAAGCCAGCTCGGTATGTCAGCGAGCCACTGCCCCGGGAACCCATCGACCGCGGGTCCGTCTCTGCCATGAAGCTCACCATTTCTCTATACCCCAACAGTGCGCCGGCCGCAAGTCTTGTGACGTCAGCTGCCCCCAACCGCAACCTCGGGTCGGCGCAGCGGTTATCAGAGCAACGCATGCTCGACGACTCACGCGACCTGACCTCCATCGCTGCAACGCACGAAAGCGTGCAGCGAGCCGCGATCGCGAGCCTAAGATCGGTCGCGATGCGAAGACGCCGGCCGCTGATCCTTGCGGCGTGCGTCGTAGCGGTTCTTCTGGGGGTGGGAGCCGGCCCGGCCTCGGCGACCACGGTGACCGTCCTGGGCCACGACGGACGCACGCATATCGTCGACAACCCGTACCTGACGGGAGCAGCTGCCGACCCCACCCTGCCGGCCCCAGCGCCACCTGCTGCATCCTCAGCACGGAGGGCCGGTGTGGCTCGGGCCGGCCACGCCACCTCAGCCAGAAAGCGGCCGAAGCCGCCAAAGACGGTGACATTCGCGCAGGCACTCGCGAAGCTCCGCGGCAGCGGTGCGCTCTCGAGCGCCAACTACGCGAGTGATCTGAGGGCATGGACGCAGGCGCTCGCCGAGGAGAAGCACCTGACGAAGTGGCGCACCGCCCAGCTCACGGGAGTCACCGACACGCTCACCGAGATGGCGACAGACGGCAAGGTGACAGTCAGCCGCCTGCCGGTGCTGATGCTGACGCTCGCAGAACAACACCAGGTACTGGAAGACCGGCGAGTCGCTCGCATAACGGCGCCGCGGTGCAGTTCCAGGGCTCCGAGCTGGTCTGGGAGTACTACCCCGGCTCTGGCATCCAGCTGCAGGTGCTGCACACGTTCGGCGAGGGCGACGGCTACTACGAGGCCGGCCCCGCCGACTACGGGAAGCTCGCAACGCTGATGAGCGAGATGGTGCCGCTTGGCGGTCAGGCGCGGCGGCGGGATCGCCTGGGAGTACTACTTCAACTGGGAGGGCGGCAGCCGCCGTGGGTCAGCGCGATGGCGCAGGCGACCGGTATCGAAGCGCTGACCAACGCATACCTGGCGACCGGCAACCGCAGGTACCTGAACGACGCGCACCAGGCGCTGCCGCTGTTCGAGACCGCGCCCCCGACCGGCGTCGCCGTCAAGACCTCGCTCGGAACCCGTTACCTGCAGTACTCGTTCACGCCGGGCACCGACATCATCAACGCCTTCCTGCAGAGCGCTGCTGGGGCTCTACGACTACGCGCAGGCGTCGATCGACCCGGCTGCGACCGCGCTGTACAACGCCGGCAACGCGCAGGCGCAGGTCGGAGCTGCAGTCGTTCGTGATCGGCGGCTGGTCGCTCTACCAGCCCGGCCAGCCCGACAACCTCAACTACCACACGCTCGTCACCGGCTTCCTGCAAGCTGCTCTGCCAGAAGACGCAGATCTCGGTCTACTGCACGACCTACCAGCAGTTCGAGGGCGACCTGCTGAGCACAGCCGCAGCTGACACTCGAGACCGACCACGCGCCACCGCGGGCAAGAAGTTCAATCTCAGTTCAAGACCACCAAGTACGCGTCCGTCGGCATCACGCTCAGCGGCAACGGCAAGAACTTCATCTACACGAAGAGGAGCTTCTACGCGGGCAGCGCTCGCTGCCGGCGCCGAAGCTGAAGGCGGGGACCTACGACCTGGCGATGTCGATCACCGACCCGGTCGGCCACTACGCGAAGCTGATCGACGAGCCTCTCGAGTCTGCAAGGGCAAGTGCCCGCCTCGACGGGGCGGCCAGGCCGACGACCGGCACGGCGCCGACCGTCACTGTGCCGCTCCCGAAGCCGACCACGACGACGACGCACGACGACCACGACGACCGACCAAGACGACGACCACGACCACGCGCCGACGACCACGACGACAACGACCACACCGACGACGACGGCGCACGACCACGACCACGCCGACCTGCACGGGCACCGACCACCACGGGCGGCGACCGGCCTATCGGCGGCTGCTGAACGGCAGTAGCGTTGGCGCCTTGACGCCGCGCACGATCCTCTACACCGGCAAGGGCGGAGTCGGCAAGACCTCGGTCGCCGCCGCGACCGCCGTCCGCTGCGCCGCCGGCGGCCAGCGCACCCTGATCCTCTCGACCGACCCGGCTCACAGCCTGTCGGATTCGCTGCAGACTGAGCTCGGCGCCGAGCCGACACGCGTCGCTGAGCAACCTCGACGCGGCCGAGATCGACGCCCAGCACGAACTCAGCCGCCACTGGGCCGGCGTCCAGGCCTGGTTCGGCGAGCTGCTGATGCAGCGCGGCGACTCGACCGCATCTCCGCGGAGGAGCTGACCGTGCCGCCCGGCGTCGACGAGCTGTTCTCACTGCTGCGGATGCGAGGAGCACCACGGCGAGGGCCGATGGGACGTGATCATCGTCGACTGCGCGCCGACCGGCGAGACGCTGCGGCTGCTGTCCTTCCCCGACGCCGCGCGCTGGTGGCTCGAGAAGGTCGTGCCGCTCGAGCGCGCGATCCTGGCGGCCGCGGCGCCGCTGGCCCGGACGGTGCTGGACATCCCGCTGCCGACCGGCGCCGTGTTCGATGACATCCAGCGGCTCTCGGCCAACCTGATCGCGATGGACCAGATCCTCCGGGACACCGACGCACAGCACGATCCGCCTGGTGATGGCGCCCGACCGGATGGTGATCGGCGAGGCGATGCGGACCTTCACCTATCTGAACCTGTACGGCTACCTGACCGACGCGGTGGTCGTCAACAAGGTCTTCCCGGAGGACGTCGGCGATTACTTCGCGCGCTGGCGCGGACTGCAGGGCGAGCAGCTCGAGCTGGTGCGCTCGGCGTTCTAGCCGGTGCCGGTGCTGGAGGTGCCGTACTTCGACGAGGAGGTGATCGGCCCCGAGATGCTGGCGAGGCTGGGTGAGATGCTGTTCGGTGCCGGATCCGATTCCCGCCCGCCCGACACCGAGACCGACCCGGCAGCGATCCTGTACGACACGATCACGCAGTCGATCGAGAGCGACGAGCATGGCGCCACGCTGCGGCTGACGATCCCGTTCGCGAAGAAGGAGGAGATCGGGCTCAAGCAGGTCGGGCTCGAGCTGATCGTGACGGCGGGCGGGCAGCGGCGCACGATCATGCTGCCGCCGACGCTGGCGGCGTATAAACCGGTGTCTGCGACCTACGTCGACGGGATCCTGGAGGTGACTTTCAGTCGTGGCGAATGATCAGGACGGCAGCATGCCACCGCGCGGCTGGGAGGCGCCGCCCGCGACCGGGACAGGTCGGACCCGAGACGCGCTCGCACAGCTGCTGCGAGCAGCTGCTGGCGCTGTCCCGGTCGAGTTGCGCGTGCGGCTGGCGGAGGCGGCGCGCCAGCTGCTCGAGGCGTTGCGGGCGCTGATCGACTGGTGCGTCGCGCTTGGAGCGGCGCGGCGAGGTCGAGGTCGGGACATCCCGATCCTTAGGGGCGCTGCGGCCACGCTAGAGTCTGGACCTCGCCGATCCGAAGTAGGCTCACGGCGATCAGCGATCCCGCAGAATGTGCGGGACGCGTATCCGTAGACGCCGTCGCGGCGATGATCGGCGGCCGCCGATGTGCGACAGTGGCGCGGCGAGCATCAAGCCTGTCTCCCTATAGTTGCCGCATGGCCGAGAACCCCACCTCGGTTGAGGATGTCGCAGATGGCCTGCGCGCTGTCGGCTATCTGCCTGGCGCCTCGACGGCGCTGGTCTCCTACCTGGCGACGCAGCTCGGCAAGCCGGTGCTGGTCGAGGGTCCGGCCGGCGTGGGCAAGACCGAGCTGGCCAAGGCACTGGCCAAGTACCTGGACCGCGAGCTCGTGCGCCTGCAGTGCTACGAGGGCCTGGACGAGGCCAAGGCGCTGTACGAGTGGAACTACCGCAAGCAGCTGCTGCGGATCCAGACCGAGTCCGGTGAGACCGGCTGGAATCGAGGTCCAGGACGACATCTTCGGCGCCGACTTCCTGCTCGAGCGGCCACTGCTGACGGCGATCTCCTCGACCGAGCCGGTCGTGTTGCTGATCGACGAGATCGACAAGACCGACCAGGAGTTCGAGGCGATGCTGCTCGAGCTGCTGTCGGACTTCCAGATCACGATCCCCGAGCTCGGGCGGATCGAGGCGCGCACGCATCCGGTCGTGCTGCTGACCTCCAACAACAGCCGCGAGCTGACCGAGGCGCTGAAGCGCCGCTGCCTGTACCTGTGGCTCGATTACCCCGACCTCGAGCACGAGCTCGAGATCGTGCGGATGCACTCACCCGAGCTGTCCGAGACGGTCGCCCGCAAGCTGGTCGAGGTCGTGCAGATGGTGCGCGAGCTCGACCTCAAGAAGCCGCCCAGCATCGCCGAGTCGATCGACTGGGCACGGGCGCTGCTGCTGCTCGGCGCAAGCGACATCGATCAGGACACGTTCCGCGCAGACGATGAGCGTGATCGTCAAGCATCGGACCGACCTCGACACCGTCGCCGAGCGGGTCGGCGTCAAGCTGGAACCCGCGCCGGCGGCCTAGCGGGCCGCGCCTTAAGCGCGACGCTATGGGCAGCGCGCACGTCCGGCACCGGATCGACTTCGACGGGCAGCTGGTCGCGTTCGCCGAGGATCTCGCGCTCGGAGGGCGTCGCGGTCGGCACCTCGGAGCTGCTCGACTCGTTCGAGGCGCTGGAGCTTGTCGACTGGTCCTCGGCCGACGCAGTTCCGCGAGACGCTCGCGACGACGATCGCCAAGTCGCCCGAGGATCGGCGCGTGTTCGACCTCGTGTTCGACCGCTTCTTCTTCCGCGCCACGGAGATGCAGGCGGTTCGGCTGGAGGTCTCCGAGCCGCAGACCCGAGTCGGCGGCGATGAGGTTGACCTCGACGAGCTGCGACGCCAGATCGCCGCAGGCGCTCGAGGACGGCTCCGAGTCCGACCTGCGCGACCTCGCGCGGCTGGCGATCGCGGCCTTCGGAAGGGGCCAGGGCTCGGGCGTGCTCGGCGTCGACGTGCAGCGGATCCGCCGCGCGCTGGGTCTGCGCACCGAGCCCCAGCCGGACCTGCCGGAGGACGACCCGCGCCGTGACGGGCATCCCACGCGAGCAGCTGCGCGAGTTCGAACAGGCGCTGCGGCGCGAGCTCGAGCGCGGCGCAGATCGAGCGCACGCAGGCGCTGCCACCCAAGCGCCCGCTGACCGACCTCGACCGCTCGCTGCCAGGCGGCCCGGTGCAGGATCTGGCGGCGGTGCACAAGGTCGTCGCGCAGCTGCGCCGGCGGCTGGCGTCACAGGGCCGCGAGCAGCGCGGTCACAATCGTCATGCCCATGTCGACGTGCGGGCGACGATGCGCGCCTCGCTGCAGACCGGCGGCGTTCCGGTCGAGCTCAAGTACCGGCCGCAAGCGCCCGCGTCGGCCCGAGCTCTTCGTGCTCTGCGACGTCTCGACCTCGGTCACCAGCGCCAGCACGTTCTTCCTCAGCGTCCTGCACGCGCTGCATGACGCCTTTCGCAAGCAGCGCTCGTTCGTGTTCATCGAGCGCATCTCCGAGGTCACCGAGGTCTTCCAGCGCGAGCGCGACTTCCGCGCCGCGGCCGCCGCGATCGCCCGCGATGCCGGTGTCGCCGACGTATCCGGATACACCGACTACGGCCGCGTCTGGAGCGAGTTCCTGGCCGAGATCGAGGACGAGCTGCACCCGCGGGCGACCGTGATCGTGCTCGGCGACGCGCGCACCAACGGACGCCCTCCGCGCGAGGATCTGTTCGCCGCGATCACCGCCAGGGCGGGACGCACGTTCTGGCTCAACCCCGAGCCGAAGCTGTACTGGAACTACGGCGACAGCGTGATCTCGGTCTACGAGCAGTTCTGCGAGGCGTTCGAGTGCTGGCATACACCGAGTTCCAGCTGAGTGATTTCGTCGACCATGCTGATGACAGCGCTGACCAGCGCCTGATTTGATCGAGCTTCGGGGGTCTCAAGGACGTTCGCGGGACGCCGCGGCAGCTCGGCGATCGCCGCACTCCGCGGTCTCTCGCTGACGGTGGACGCGCGGCGAGACCGTCGCCGTCGTGGGCCCCAGCGGCTGCGGTAAGACAACGCTGCTCGAGCTGATCTGCGGACTTCAGGCGCCCGACGCAGGCGTGGTGCGACGCTGCGCCGGCCGCGCTGATGCCGCAGCGAGACCTGCTGCTGCCATGGTTATCGGCGATCGACAACGCGGGCCTTGCATTGCGTGTACATGGGGTCGCGCGCCCGCTGGCGCGCGACCAGGTCGCACCGTGGTTCGAGCGCTTCGGGCTCGGCGGCTTCGAGGAGGCCCGGCCCTACGAGCTCTCGGGCGGGATGCGTCAGCGGGTCGCGTTCCTGCGAACGCTGCTGGCCGGCAAGCCGGTGCTGGCGCTCGACGAACCGTTCGCCGCACTCGACGCGATCACACGTGCCGAGATGCAGGGCTGGCTCGCGAGGGCGCTTGAGGCCGAGCCGCGAACCGTCGTGCTCGTCACCCATGACGTCGAGGAGGCGGTCCTGCTCGGGGATCGCGTCGTCGTGCTCTCGCCGCGCCCGGGGCGGCTGGTGGCCGATCTGGCGGTGGGTGTGGGCCGGCCGCGGCGGCGAACTGACGCCGCGGTGGTCGAACTGCGCGCCAAGGCGCTTGAGGCGCTGGCGGTGCCCGGCATGAATCGCTGGCTGCTGCCACTGCTTGGGGTCCTCATGCTGCTCGGGATCTGGGAGCTCTACGTGACGATCAGCGGTGTCAGCTCGTTGGTGCTGCCCTCCCCCGTCGACGTTGCGCGCGCGCTGGTGGAGGACCGCGGCACGCTGTGGCACAACCTCAAGCCCACGGCGGCGGAGATCTGCCTGGGCATGGTGCTGGGGGCGGCGTTCGGCCTGCTGGTCGCCCTGGCGCTGCATTTCTCGGGCATCGTGCGCCAGGCGTCCTATCCGCTGCTGGTCGGATCGCAGGCGATCCCGATCCTGATCCTCGCACCGCTGCTGATCGTCTGGCTGGGATTCGGGCTGCTGCCGAAGCTGACCGTGGTCGCGCTCGTGACGCTTCTTCCCGATCCTCGTGACGACGCTCTCGGCGCTAGAGGCGGTCGACCCGGACCTGATCAAGCTGCTGCGCACGTTCGACGCCGGTCGGCTGGCAGACGTTCCGGCGCGTCGAGCTGCCGAGCGCGCTTCCGCGGGCTTTTGCACGGGGCCAGGATCGCCGCCGTATTCGCGGTGGTCGCAGCGCTTCTCGGGGAGCAGGCCGGTTCAAACTCCGGGCTCGGCTACCTCCTGCTTGTGACCGTTGGCAACCTTGAGACAGCCGAGGCGTTTGCCACCGTGTTCGTACTCGCGGGATTCGCCATCCTGTTGTTTGCGCTGCTGACGCTCGCCGAGCGGCGAGCGTTGCCGTGGGTACACCGACAGAGAGACATACAGCTTCGATGAGACTTCGCCCGATAGTGTCCCCGCCTCCAGGACGCACTCGCGCGCAGGACGCACCTCGCCTGCCCGCCGCTGCTGGCGCGCTGCGGCGGCCGCGCTGCTGGCCGGCACCGCGCTGGCGGGATGCGGCGAGGCCACCAACACGATCCATCCCACTGCGGGCACCGCTAACAACGTCACCATCGTGCTGGCGGGCCACCCGAACGCGCTGTACGCCGGCATCTACGAGGCGCAGGCCCGCGGCTACTTCAGGCAGAGCGACCTGAACGTGCACATCGTGGTTCCCAGCGCGGGGCAGAACCCTGTCGACATGGTCCACGGCGGCCAGGCGCTGTTCGCGGTGGCGTCCGAGCCGACGATCTTCCTGCACCGCAACACGGGACAGCCGGTGGTCGGCGTCGGCGCGATCGTGCACGGGCCGCTGTCGGCCATCACGGTCCCGGTGCCGAAGCCCGGCCCCTCGGGCGGCAACGCGGTCACGACGCAGACCACGACGACCGCCACCACCACGCCGGCAAAGGCGCCAACGGCAACCACGGCCGCGGGATCCGGCACGCACACGGCGACAACGGCCACCACGATCCTGCAGACCTCCACGACCCCGCAGACGACCACCACGATCACCGAGCCGGACTCGGTGATCTGGCCCTCGCAGCTCCACGAGCTGCTGAGCAAGCCCGGCGCGCCCACCTATGACGGGATGGTGCTGGTGGTCCGCAAGCGCTCGATCGTCAACCACGCAGGCCCGCTGCGCCGGTTCGTGCAGACGGTGGCCCGCGGCTACCGTGCGGCGAGGGCGAACCCCATGCGGGCAGTCGATGACCTGGTCAGGGCGGTACCGTCGCTGGCCTCCGAGAAGGCGCTGCAGCTGTCGCTACTCAACGCCGCGATGCCGTACATGTTCCCGCCGCACGCGAAGGTCTGGGGCTGGCAGCGCGAGGCGGAATGGAACACCTTCGGCACGTGGATGCTGCAGCACAATCTGCTGAGCAACCCCAACGCGATCACGGATGCGTCGACCAACGAGCTCCTTCAGGGCGAGGGCGTCTGATCGGGCGGCGCGCCCATCCGGTTCAGGCGCCGGCGATCGCGTTCATCCCGGGTCCGCTTGATCGCAGCGCATAGCTGGCGGCCAGGCCCTGCCAACGTCCGAAGCGGGCGAAGTGGTCACGGACCTGCTGTTCGGTCGCGCGAGCGTATGGGTCGCCCCCGGACAGCAGCCTGCCAACGAGTTTGATCAGGCCCAGGTCGCCGGCCGGAATCTGGTCCAGGCGCCCCTGACCGACGAGCGCCAGAACCTCGACCGTCCAGCTGCCGATACCGGAGATCCCCCGCAGGCGTCGCCAACCGTCGGCCTGCGTGCTCGGATCGCCTGAATCCAGGTCGACACGTCCGCGGGCGACCTCACGCGCGGCCTTCACCATGGCCAGCGCGCGCGAGGCCGCAAGGTCGAACGACTCGAGCCGAGCAGGCGCGGCAGCGGCGAGCATGGAGGCGCTCGGAGAGTCACGGAGGCCGCTCTCAGGGTCGCGGCGACCCAGCGCCGCGACCATGCGCCGCTGGATCGCCGCCGCGCGTTCGTACTCGATCAGCTGTTCGGTGACCGCCCAGGCAAGTGCCTCGAACGGGTCGGCGCGTCCGGCTGGGCGCACCGTCGGGCTCGCGCGGACAGCCGCGCCGATCCACGGGTCGCGACAGAACTCATCGTGGAACTCGCGCAGATCGAGATCAACCCCGAGAGCGCGCCGCATCCGCGCGATCGCCCGTTCCGCCGCCTCGGACCGGCAGGCGTGAGCTCCGATCACGACGTTCCCCGAGCGCAGCTGCGCCACACGCAGGTGCACCGGCTCGCCCTGTTCGTGCAGCAGCCGATGGAGAACACCACTGCGAACAGGGCTGAGTCCGTCCATGCCGCTGCGTCGCGTCAGCCGAAACGGCCAGGGCGGCCGCACCTCGACTCGAACCTCGATGCGGGGTGCGACGGCGGCGGGGGCGGGAGCCGCGAGGCTCAACTCGGGTGCTGCGGCAGCGGCCGGATGTGAATGACGAACGTGCGGGCCTGGCCGTGGCGATAGCCATGACCCGGGCACTCGCCGCCGTGATCGTGGCGGGGATTGTCAGCGCCAAAGACGGTGGCAGGTGACTCGACGCGCGTCAGCGCATAGCGCCGCAGCAGCGCAAGTGTCGCGGCGCCGGCGACAAAGCCGGTCGCAGCCGCAACCGCAGTCTGGACGCCCGGTACCGGCAGCCACGACGGCAGGCGTCCCCTGGCGGTCTCGGGGAGCGGAAGCTCCACCCGCTCGACTGCGTACTCGACGACCTCGCCGTCCAGCACCTCGACCTCCAAGAGCTCCTCGCCCGCGATCCACTCACCATCCTGCACAGCCTGATCTTGACAGGGTGACCGGCGGCCGATGCCTTAGCATGCGAACCCGCACATGCCCTCGAAAGACGTCTTTGCCAAAGCGCGCGAGTTCGAGCGCATAGAGCAGCTCAGGGCGGCCCGCGCTATCGGCGCCGTCCCGTACTTCCACGTTCTGGAGGGCCCGACGCTACCCGCGGTCGAGATGGAGGGCCGGCGTCGGATCATGCTCGGGTCCAACAACTACCTCGGCCTGACCGGCGACGAGCGGGTCAAGCAGGGCGCGCGCGACGCGCTCGATCGCTACGGCACCGGCCTGACCGGTTCGCGCTTCCTGAACGGGACGATCGACCTGCACGTGGAGCTCGAGCGCGAGCTTGCCGATTGGATGGGAACCGATGACGCGCTTGTGTTCACCACCGGTCACCAGGCGAACCTGGGAGCACTGGGCACGATCCTCGGTCCCGAGGACACGGTGATCGCCGACTCCGGCGACCACGCATCGATCCTCGACGGATGCCTGCTGTCGCGCGCGAAGCTGCGCCCCTTCCGCCATAACCGCCTTGACCTGCTGGAGAAGCAGCTCGGCAAGGCTCAGAACGACGACGGCGGTGTGCTGGTCGTGGTCGACGGCGTCTACTCGATGGAGGGCGACGTTGCGCCGCTGCCTGAGATCGTGAAGCTGACCAAGCAGTACGGGGCACGACTGATGGTCGACGAAGCGCACGCCTTCGGGGTCCTGGGTGTCCGCGGCGCCGGCACCTGCGAGCTGTTCGGCGTCGAGCAGGACGTCGACCTGCGGATGGCGACCTTCTCGAAGTCGCTGGCGTCGTGCGGCGGTGTGATCGCCGGCTCCAGCGAGGTCATCGAGTACCTCCGCATCGCTGCTCGTCCCTTCATCTTCACGGCTTCAGGCGTACCGGCCTCGGTCGGCGCGACGCTCGCCGCAGTCCGGATCTGCCGCTCCGAGGAAGGGCGCGAGCTGTTCGCCAAGGTGCTTGACAACGCCGCCTATCTGCGGCGCGGCCTATCCGAGCTGGGCTACAAGGTGCTCCCACCGGCCCACATGGCGGACGGCTCGGAGATCATCACGCCGGTCGTGCCGGTCGTGGTGGGGGATGACTGGAAGGCGGTGCTGCTCTGGAAGGCCCTGTATGAGGCGGGCGTCTTCGTGAACGTCGCGATCCACCCGGCGGTGCCGCCGGGCGGTGCACTGCTGCGCACGAGCGTGATGGCGACCCACGACATCGACGTGCTCGACGAGGCGATTGCGATCTTCGATCACGCCAAGCGGGCCTTCGAGGCCGAGCACGGGCCGCTGCCCAGCCACGACTGAAGTTCACACAGTCTCTTGCTCAGCATTTGTGAGCATTGCCGATCCGACGTCGCTAACAGAAAAAACACGCTCTAAGCAAACGGTTCAAGATTTGTGACCTTGCTGTTACGGTCGCCAGCGCGCTAGCGTGAGGTTCAGTTAGAAGTGGCCGATGAGACAGCGACGACGCGCTTCCAGATGAGGCACGGGGTCGGAGGCGGAAGCGCCGGGGAAACGCTGTCGGCCGGGAGCGAGAGACAGCAGATCTGAGCAACACCCGATCGGGTGGCGCGCGTCAGCGTGCGTCGATCGGCGACATTCAACGCACACGCCTGTGATCAGACGGAGAGGACTCGATGATGGAAACATCACAGCTGCCGACAGAGCCCCAGCGCCTTCGCGCCCTGGAGCACGCCAACGCGGTCCGTCTAGCTCGCGCCGATCTCAAGCGACGGATTGCGGAGGGCGAGACCTCTGCGGCTGAGGTGATCCTCGAATGCCCCGATGCGGTCCGCAGATGGACCGTGGCAGAGCTGCTGATGTCGCAGCGACGCTGGGGCAGCACCCGCTGCCGCAAGTTCCTCGAGCGCAACGGCGTCAGCGAGATCAAGCCGATTGGCGCGCTGACCGAGCGCCAGCGACACATGCTCGCCACTCAGCTGAGCGGCGGCGCCTGCGCTCCGGCGGAGGCCGCGCAGCGCGAGCTCGTCTGGGTCTGACGGCGAAGATCGCTCAGGAAGCGGTCTGCGGGCGCGGCAACTCAGCGTCGTGAAGCGGAGCCGGCAGCGCGCTCATAGTTTGAGCGGGTGTCTTGCAGCGGGTCGGACTGTGACGCGGCAGCCGGCACTCGTCCAGAAATGTGACGGGATTGGCACAACCGAGCTCGTCGAGGCCCCGCCCCCACCCCGGGATTTTGGACATTTGGATAGTGACCCGAATCGACAGGTGAGCTAGCTTGGCCCTGTCGCGCTTCCGGCGCGAGTGCTTGCCCACGCCTCCGCCGCCGAGGCGCGAACAGGAAGGAACGACCAACGAAATGTCCCGGATTCGCCAGCAGAACGTGTACGCAGCGCAATGGACCCCGGACGGGGCCGGCATGGGCGCTCCCGACCTAACGGTCGCCGACAACCAGATCTTCGGCCAGAACGTATTCAGCGCCGCGGTCCAGCGCCAACGTCTGCCCAAGGACGTCTTCAGAGCGCTCTCACAGACCCTCGCCCAGGGCGCAGCGCTCGACACATCGCTGGCCGACGCGGTCGCGCTGGCGATGAAGGAGTGGGCGCTCGAGAATGGCGCGACCCACTACGCGCACGTCTTCCAGCCGCTCACCGGCCTGACCGCCGAGAAGCACGACAGCTTCTACGCCCCCACCGGCGAGGGCACCGCGATCGCGTCGTTCTCCGGCAAGGAGCTGATCCAGGCCGAGCCCGACGCGTCGAGCTTCCCGACCGGCGGCATCCGCGCAACGTTCGAGGCGCGCGGCTACACCGCCTGGGATCCGACCAGCCCGGCCTTCATCCTCGAGAACCCCAATGGCGCGCTGCTCTGCATTCCGACCGCGTTCGTGTCCTGGACCGGCGAGGCGCTCGATCACAAGATCCCGCTGCTGCGCTCGATGGATGCGATGTCGAAGTCAGCCGTGCGGGCGCTGTCGCTGTTCGGCAAGGACGTGAGCCGCGTCTTCACCACGGTCGGCCCCGAGCAGGAGTACTTCCTGATCGACGAGCAGTACTACTTCGAGCGCCCCGATCTGGTCACCACCGGGCGGACGCTGTTCGGCGCCAAGCCGCCGAAGGGTCACGAGCTGGACGACCACTACTTCGGCTCGATCCCGGAGCGCGTGCTCGCCTACATGCTCGAGTGCGAGCAGGAGCTGGCGAAGCTGGGGATCCCGATCAAGACCCGCCACAACGAGGTGGCGCCGGCCCAGTACGAGGTCGCGCCGATCTTCGAGAACTCCAATGTCGGATCGGACCATCAGCAGCTGACCATGCAGGTGCTGCAGAACGTCGCGCGACGATACGGCCTCGCCTGTCTGCTGCACGAGAAGCCGTTCGCAGGTGTCAACGGGTCAGGCAAGCACAACAACTGGTCGATGGGCACCGACGAGGGCGAGAACCTGCTCGACCCGGGCGACACCCCGCACGAGAACCTGCAGTTCCTGTTCTTCTGCACCGCCGTGATCCAGGCCGTCAACAAGCACCAGGGACTGCTGCGGGCGTCGATCGCATCCCCCGGGCAGGATCACCGCCTCGGCGCCAACGAGGCACCGCCGGCGATCATCTCGATCTTCCTGGGCAGCGAGCTCGAGAAGCTGTTCGAGGCGATCGAGTCGGGCGCCGCCGGCCAGTCGACACCCGAGTCGTTCCTCGGTCTCGGCACGCCGGTGCTGCCGCCGCTGCCGCTGCACGGCGGCGACCGCAACCGCACCAGTCCGTTCGCGTTCACCGGCAACAAGTTCGAGTTCCGCGCACTCGGGTCGAGCATGTCGCTGGGTCTGCCCAACACGGTGCTGAACACGATCGTCGCCGAGGCGGTCGACTACCTGTCAGAGGAGCTGGAGGATGCGCTGCAGGGAGGCGCATCGCTCGAGGATGCGCTGCGGCCGATCATCCAGCGCAGCTACGCCGCGAACAAGCAGGTGGTGTTCGGTGGCGACGGCTACTCCGAGGAGTGGCACGTCGAGGCCGAGCGGCGCGGGCTGCTGAACATCCCCGCCACGCCTGACGCGTTGCCATACCTGGTGACCGATGACACCGTGACCGCGTTCTCCAACTACGGGGTGCTGAGCGAGCGCGAGCTGCACGCGCGCTACGAGGTGTTCCTCGAGCAGTACATCGCCAAGCTCAACATCGAGGGCGAGACGGCCGCATCGATCGCGCGCACGATGCTGCTACCGGCAGCGATCCGCTACAAGGCGGAGCTGCTCGGCTCAGAGGAGCCCGAGCTCGCAAACGAGGTCGGCGAGCTGATCTCCTCGTTCATCGACGCGATCCGTGATCTCGAGAGCGCCAACCTCGACCAGAACCATCCGCATGAGGCCGGTGTCCTGTCGTACGCGAAGTACATGCACGACACGGTGTTCACGGCGATGGGCGCCGTCCGCGAGGTCGCCGACACGCTCGAGAAGATGGTGGCCGACGACCTCTGGCCGCTGCCGAAGTACTCGGAGATCCTCTTCATCAAGTAGCTGTCTGTGGGGGCCCTGGCGCCGCTTGCGCCGGGCCCCCGGGCCTCAGTCGCCGGACCGCATCGCCGGACCTCAGCCCGCGAGGCCCGACCGGCCACGCCTCAGCCGAGAGCGACCGCCGCTTCGAGTCCGTCGAGCACGGCCTCTTCGACCGTCCTCGGCACCAGGCAGTCACCGATCTCGACGAGCTCGACCTCCAGGTCCCTCAGTTCATCTCCGAGGCTGCGGTCCGAGGACACGCCCTGCGCGAGCACGAGGCAGGTGACGTCCTCGATGATCACGGCCTCGCCGCTGGTCGTGTGCTGCATGTAGACCGAGTCATCGTCGACGCCGAACAGGCGCACGGTTGGTATCACGGTGACGTGCAGGCGGTGCAGGTCGGCGAGCAGCATGTCACGGACGTACTGCTGGATCCGCTCGCCGGGCATATAGCCGTTGACGGCGAGCGTGACCCGGCGCCCCTGGCGGGCGCAATGGACGGCGAGGCCCGCGCCGACCCAGTCACAGGGCCAGTCCGCGATCACGATGTGGCCGGATGGCAGCTCCGCCCCCTGCAGCAGCTCCCAGGCGTCGAGCACGCTCGGTGAGCCGCTGGTCTCGAGCGGCGGATGCCGCGGCGTGCCGCCGGTGGCCACGACGACCACGTCCGGCTGTTCGCGCTCGACCAGCGTCCGGTCGACCCGCGACCGCAGGACGATCTGCGCACCGGCGTCCTGCGCGTCACGGAGCAGATTGATCGCGACGCCGCCGAACTCGGCGCGGCCCGGCAGACGCTCCGCGAGCAGAACCTGCCCGCCGGCCCGGGTGTGCGCCTCGTGGACGACGACCTCATGCCCGCGCGCGGCGGCGGCGGCCGCTGCCTTCAGGCCCGCCGGCCCGGCGCCCGCGATCAGCACGCGCCTCGGTCTAATGGTCGGAACGACGTTCCGGTAGCGAAGCTCGCGACCGGTCTCCGGGAACTGAATGCATGAGATCGGATATCCGGCATGGAAATGGCCGATGCACGCCTGGTTGCAGCCGACGCACGCGCGGATCGACCCTGCGTCGCCGTCCATGACCTTGCGTGGCAGCTCCGGGTCGCTGATCAGCGCCCGCGTCATCGCGCAGGCGTCCGCCGCTCCACCGGCGAGCACGCGCTCGGCCTGCTGGGGCTCGTTGATTCGTCCGGCGACGATCAGGGGCACCTCGACGACCGCGCGGGCGCGCTGCGCGAGCGGCACCGTGTAGGCGTTCTCAACCTGCATCGGCGGAACGATGTGGACCGAGCCGCCGAGCGTGGCCGAGGAGCCCGCGGTCACGTGCACATAGTCGAGCAGGCCGGTGCCTCGCAGCCGCGCGAGCGCGGCGAGCACCTCCTCGGCCGTGAGACCCTCGGGGTTCAGCTCATCGACCGAGATCCGCAATCCGACCACGTGCGACCCCGCGGCAGCACGGACCGCCTCGAGCGTCTCACGCAGGAAGCGTTCGCGATCCTCGCCATAGGCGTCGGTGCGGAGATTCGTCCGCGGGTTGAGGAACTGGGCCGGCAGATAGGCGTGACTCGCGACGACCTCGACCCCATCGAGGCCGGCGCTCACCAGCCGGCGTGTGGCGCCCGCAAACCCGTCGATCATCTCGGCGATCCCGTCTGCGTCGAGCGGTCTCGGGGTGACGTGAAACCGTTCGGACGGGACATCGCTGGCCGAGTAGGCAACCGGTCGCCGTCCATCGTGGGAGTCCATGATCTCCCTGCCCGGGTGGAAGATCTGACCGACCAGGACGGTGCCGCCGTCATGGCAGACCTGCGCCAGGCGGCGATATCCCGGGATGCACTCGTCATCGACCGCCATCAGCATGTGCGACGTGTAGCGGGCGCTCTCGTGCACGGCGGCGACCTGGACGATGATCATCCCGACGCCGCCGGAGGCTCGGGCCTCGTGATAGGCGATCAACTCGTCGCTGACCAGCCCGTGTGCGGGCAGGACCGTGTCATGGCCGGCGGACACGATCCGGTTGCGCAGGGTCACCGAGCCGATCTTCAGCGGCGACATCAGGCGCGGGAAGGACTTGCTCATCGCCCGCGGGAGTTTGGCAACAACAAGGGACAGGCGGTGGTGTGGCGAAGGTTGTCACGCAGGGCCGCAACTTGATGGAGATGCGTGGGTTTCGAATGGATGTGAGAGACGCGCCTTCACGGTTCCGAGGACGCGTGCGACGAACGCTGGCGCTGGTCCCGAGGTCGACCGACGCCGCGGCGCTGGTCGTTGCGTTGCTGCTGGCCGCCGCGCTGGGTCCGGCCGCGGCGATCACACTGGCGGACGACGGCACCGGCGGCACCGGACTATCCGGAGGCACGACCGCATCCGGGACGGTGACCCTCACGACGCCGTGCAGCGGCTCGATCAGCACCACGCTCACGACCGTCGGGCGAGCCACGACGACCACGGTCGCGACGACCGAGACCGCGACGACGACTGCGACGAGCGTCGAGACGACGACCGACACGACCGTATCGCCGCCGACGACGATAACGACAACGACGACGACGCCGCTCACAACCACCGTGCCCACGACCGAGACGCTGACAACGCCCGGAACGACGACGGTCAAGCTGACGCCGGCCTGCACCACGGCGACACCGCCACCGTCCACGATCACGGTGCCCAGAACGAACCCGTTCAGGGGCCGGGCGATGTGGATCTGGGAGCTGTCGCAGAGCAACGGCGGCAACGTCGCCGCGATCATCGCCCGGGCAAAGCTCTACGGGATCGGCGCGGTCTACATCAAGAGCAGCGACGGCAGCGGCTTCTGGCCGCAGTTCTCAAGACAGCTGGTGACGGATCTGCACGAGGCCGGACTCAAGGTCTGCGCATGGCAATACGTCTACGGAGCCTCACCCGTGGCCGAGGCCAACGTCGGCGCGAGGGCCGTGAAGGACGGCGCCGACTGCCTTGTGATTGACGCCGAGTCCCAGTACCAGGGCCGCTACGCCGCCGCGAATACGTACATGACGCGGCTGCGTCAGCTGATCGGCAGTCGCTTCCCGGTCGGACTCGCGGGCTTCCCCTACGTCGACTACCACCTGAGCTTCCCCTACTCGGTGTTCCTCGGCCCGGGCGGGGCTCAGTACAACCTGCCGCAGATGTACTGGGCGGACATCGGGACGACGGTGTCGATGGTCTATGCCCACACCTACGAGTACAACGAGATCTACCGGCGACCGATCTTTCCGCTCGGCCAGCTCTGGGGCAGGCTGTCGGCCAGCTCGATCGAGCAGTTCAACACGCTCGCCAAGGCCTACGGAGCGACCGGCGTGAGCTGGTGGGACTGGCAGTCATCGCCGCGCTCCTACTGGACGGACATCACCCGAACAGCGCCGCTGCTGGTCTCCTACACCCAGCGCACTCCCGGCAGCACCTACCGAGGCAACAGGGGCGACCTCGTGATCTGGGCGCAGGAGCACCTCTATGCGGCCGGGTACAAGCTCACGATCGACGGCGACTTCGGCGCCAAGACACAGAAGGCGGTCAGGGCGTTTCAGACCAAGCACCGGCTCCCGGCCAGCGGCATCATCACCGGCGCGACCTGGGATGCACTCGATCGCTACACGCCCGTTTCAGTCAGGTGGACTCAGAAGAAGGGTGTAACCAGGGCGGTGATCGCCCGTCGCGGCAAGGTTGCCGGCCACTCCGGGTCGGGCACGCTGGTCGAGCAGGTGCCGGCCTGGACGCACGAGATCAGATCACGCAACGAGCTTCACGGGGAGCCGGGCGCGGGCAGGCCGTCGAGCGCCAGGCGCTGATTGCTGTAGGCGGGCTCACCGGTGAGCTCGCGACCGAACCAGTGCGGCGCGACGAAGGACTCAGCCCCCCAAGGATCGTCGAACTCGACCTCGGCGACGACCAGCCCCTGCAGCGACCCGTCGTAGACGTCGAGCTCGATCAGATGGCCGTCATCTGCCCGCAGGCGGTGTCTGACCTTCTCGAGCCGGACGGTCTCAGTGGCGGACCAGAGTCCGGCGAACTGCGCGGCGGTCAACTCGACCTCGTGCTCTCTGCGGACCAGGCCGCTGCCCGACTTCACCGTCAGGGTGCAGCGATCGCCACAGCGGCGCACACGGCTCTCGGCACCGTCTGAGCCGATCGTCAGGTAGCCCTGCTCGATCCGCTCGCCGGGTGCCGCCAACGCCTCCGGCGGGACCTGAGGTACAAGCCACTTGCGTTCGATCTCGACGCCCGACACGCTCGCCCTCATCCGTCCTGCAGCAGCGCACCATCCGCGACGCGCATACCTCCGGGAGGCGCATCGAGCCTGACGGCGCCCCGCACGGTCACGCCGGCACCGAAGCTGACGTCGCCGACCACCTCCAGGCGCTCTGCCTCACGCAGCGAGGGAGGTCCCGCCGGGAAGCGTTGCTCGAAGCCATCGATCAACCCGAAGTGGGCCTTGTCGAGGGTGACGAGCGGCGGTTGGGCGTCAGGCCCGGCTGCGAGCTCGACACGGTCGTCACGGCCGATCGCGAAGGCGTCTGAGCGCAGCACCAGGAGGTCATCCGTGGTCTTGACCGGGATGAACCGTGACCGCGGCACCTGCAGCAGCCGCGCCCCCGGAAAGCTGCCGATCGCGGCGCCCATCGCGCTCTCCAGCTGGAGGACGGGTGGCGACTGCGGATCGCGAGGGTCGACGGTCTTGTGGTTGACGATCACCGGCAGCTCGAGCGAGCCGCCGTCGGCAAACCGCTCGCTCAGCGCCTCCAGATCGATCCACAGCGAGTTGGTGTTGTAGTAGCGCCAGCGGCGATAGTCGCGGAAGGACTCGCTGTCCTGCGGCGGCGTCTGCGCGGTCTCACGCAGAACCAGCCGACCGTCGCTGAGCCGCCGCGCGATGTGGCCGCCCTTGCGATCGGCCGCGGTCCCGACCACCACCTCCATCAGGAATGGGATCCGCTCACGTTCGAGATGGCCGGCGATGCGCGCATCGACCACGGCCGCGAGGTTGTCCGCATTGGAGATCATCACCTGCCGGAAACCCTGTTCGAGCAGCGCCTCGAGCAGCCCCGAGCCGACGAGCGCCGCGTAGACGTCCCCGTGCCCGGGCGGGCACCACTCGAGCTCCGGTGCTGCCGGCCAGCGGGCCGGCAGCATGGTCTCAGCATCGAGTTTCGGCACCATGCTCTGCAGGAAATCCATCGGCAGGCCCGGCGTTGCGAGCTCCGGGAACTCGGCGAGTGCGGCCAGCGTCGGTTCGCGCGTGGCCTCACTGTTCATCAGGATCAGCGGCAGACGCACGCCGTGCCGGCGACGCAGCGCCAGCGTCTGCCCGACGATCAGCTGCAGAAACGTGCGCCCCTCACGCGCCTCCAGCAGCGACTTGGGCTGCCGCAGGCCCATCGAGGTGGCGAGGCCGCCGTTGAGCTTGAGCACGGCAAGGCGTTCGAGCGCCGACCCGGGATCGACCTCCGGCAGCCGCTCGAACGCGGGCACATCGGGCGCCGGCTCGAGCTCGGAGCTCGGGATCAGCGTCGCGGCTCCGCCGCGAACGCGCTCGATCGCCGAGGCGAAGGCGCGGATAGCGGTCTCGCTCTGGCCGGCGTCGCGCATCTTCTCGCCTGCCGCCAGCACCACCTCATCGGTCATCTGAGCGCCCCCTGTTCAACTCGTCAAGCCAGGTTGTGGCGTTGCCGTCGCTGGGCGCGCGCCAGTCGCCGCGCGGCGACAGCGATCCACCGGACCCGACCTTGGGCGCGTTGGGGATCGCCGAGCGCTTGAACTGGCTGGTCTGGAAGAAGCGGTGCAGGAAGACGCGCAGCCACTGCTCGATCTCCTCGAGGCTGTACTGGTTGCGGCGTTCGCGCGGGATCAGATCGGGCCAGGCACCGCGCTCGCGATCCCCCCAGGCCTGGTGCGCAAGCCAGGCGACCTTGCTCGGCCGGTTGCCGAAGCGCAGCACGTGGTAGAGGAAGAAGTCCTGCAACTCGTACGGTCCGACGGTCTCCTCGCTGTGCTGAGCTGGCGCGGCGATGTCGGTCGCGGGGATCAGCTCGGGTGAGATCGCGGTGTCCAGCACCGCCTCGAGGATGCGTCCCGCCTCGGCACCGAACTGCTCGGTGTCGACCGCCCAACGCAACATGAACTGGATCAGCGTCTTGGGTACCGAGGCGTTGACGTTGTAGTGCGACATCTGGTCCCCCACCCCGTAGGTGCTCCAGCCGAGCGCGAGCTCGCTGAGGTCCCCGGTGCCGAGCACGAGCGCGTTGTGGAGGTTCGCGAGCCGGAACAGGTGCGAGGTGCGCTCCCCGGCCTGGACGTTCTCATAGGTGGTGTCGTAGTCCGGAGTGCCGCCGGCCGCCGGATGGCCGATCGATTCCAGCATCTGCTGTGACGCCGGGCGGATATCCAACTCGTTGGCGCTGACGCCGAGTGCGATCATCAGCTCGCGGGCGCTCTGCAACGTGCGCTCGCTCGTTCCGAACCCCGGCATCGTGTAGGCGAGCACGTTCGTGCGCGGCAGCCTCAGGCGGTCGAGCGCGCGGGCGGCGACGATCAGCGCATGGGTGGAGTCGAGCCCGCCGGAGATTCCGATCACGAGCTTCTCGATGCCGGTCGCCTCCAGGCGGGTCTGTAGGCCGGCGACCTGTATCCGGTAGACCTCGTCGCAGCGCTCGTTGCGGGAACGACGGTCGGAGGGGACGTAGGGGAAGCGCGCGATCGCGCGGCTGAGCGGGACCGGGCTGGTTGCCAGGGGGAACGGGCTGGTTGCCAGGGTTTCCTGCGTGGGCGCGCCCGCTGGCGCGCCCCCCGCCGCCAGCAGGCGCAGGCCGATGCGGCGCATCCGCGCCAGACGCTCACGCTGGTCGTGGATCGCGTCCCCCCAGGAGCTCGTCTCGGTGCGGTCGGCGACGAGCCGATCGAGGTCGACGTCGGCGGTGATCAGGCGGTCGTCCTCCGGGTAGCGCTCGGACTCAGCGAGCTGATCGCCGTTCTCGTAGATCAGCGCCTGGCCGTCCCAGGCGAGGTCGGTCGTCGACTCCCCCGGCCCGGCGGCTGTGTATATGTAGGCGCTGAGCGTGCGCGCCGAATGCCCGGCGCAGAGCTTGCGCCGATATTCGGACTTGCCGACCAGGATGTTGCTGGCCGACAGGTTGGCCAGCACCGTCGCGCCGGCCAGAGCGGCGTAGGTGCTCGGCGGAATCGCCGCCCAGACGTCCTCACAGATCTCGACGTGAAACGTCAGGTTCGGGAGATCGACGGCGGTGAACAGCAGGTCGGCGCCGAATGGGACCGCCGTCCCGTTGATATCCACGTGCGGGTTGATCACGTCGCGGGCCGCCCGGAACTGGCGCTTCTCGTAGAACTCCCGGTACTCAGGCAGGTAGCTCTTGGGCACAGCGCCGAGGATCCGGCCGCGATGGATCACGACCGCAGCGTTGAACAGACCCTGCTCGGCGCGCAGCGGCGCTCCGACGATCGTCACCGGGGTGAGCTGCTCGGTCGCCTCACGAACCTGCTCGATGGCATCAAGCGTCGCGTCGAGCAGCGCATCCTGGCGGAACAGATCCTCGCTCGTGTAGGCGGAGAGGCCCAGTTCCGGGAATACGACCAGCGCGGCGTTCTGGTCGTGTGCTGCCTGAGCGAGCGCGATCGTGCGCTCGGCGTTGAACACAGGATCGGCGATCCGCACGCGCGGAACCGCAGCGGCGACCCGCGCGTAGCCGTGGCGATAGATCGAGTCGAACGGCAGATCCCTGATGTCCCGGCCTGAGGGCATATTGGGGAGTATTGCGGAGTGGTCGCCACGCGGCGGGCCAGCGCTTGCGCCGTACAGGTGCCACCTCCGGGTCCGTAGTTATCCGCAACCTGCCGGTGGTCAGCCACGCGGCTGGTGAGGTACGCCACGCTGCGTCTCGACGGGCGCGGCAGCTAACTTGGCGGGTGATGTCGATCGAGGATGCAGATGCCGGCACGGTCCGAATCGTGATCGCCGATGACCACGCGATCGTGCGACGTGGGTTGCGCCAGCTGCTGGACGACGAGGACGGCTTTGAGGTCGTCGCCGAGGCTGACGATGTCGACTCGGCTCGCCGCTACGTGCGAGGTCACCATCCGCACGTGCTCGTGCTCGATCTGAACATGCCCGGGGAATCGAGCATCGACGCGATCCCGCAGCTCCGAGCCGAGTTCCCGGACACGCAGATCGTCGTGCTGACGATGCAGAACGAGCCGGCGTATGCCCGCAGCGCGCTCAGCTCGGGAGTCCTGGGGTACGTGCTCAAGGAGTCAGCCGACGCTGAATTGGTGCAGGCGATCCGAGCGGCAGTCGCCGGCGAGCGCTACCTGAACCCGCGGCTGGGGGCGAAGCTGGCCTCCGAGCCGCCGCCCGGGCCGCCCGACGGACTCTCGGAGCGCGAGGTCGAGATTCTCAGACTGGTCGCGCTCGGCTACACCAACGCCCAGGTTGCCGAGGAGCTGTACCTGTCGGTGCGCACAGTCGAGACGCATCGCGCCCACATCCAGCAGAAGCTGGGACTGACCGATCGCGCCGAGCTCGTGCGTTACGCGCTCGATCGCAACCTCGTCACCTGACTACGCCGGCAATCGCGTAGCCACCTGGCGGCTGCCCGCCCCTCCACCCGCTGCCGCTGCCGCCTGCGGCGACCCGGCACGAGCGATCACCGTTGCCCGCTGGGACGCTGGTGTCAATTGGGCTTGGGAAGCAGGGAGAGCCCAGCTCTCCCGCCCCTTCCCAAGCCGAAAAGCACCAGTTTCCTAGCCGCTGTGGTACCCGCGAACCGCTGCGCCCACCCGCTATCGGCGCCGCCACCTGCCACCTGCCACCTGCTGGATCTGACAAATCGATCCGTGTAACCGTGATTTGCTCGTTCACGCATGAAAATCATGCGTTTGTGAGCAAATCGCCTTCGTTGTGAACGGTTTGGCAGATCGTGCAGGTCGCAACCGGTCGCCCGGCCATGCGACCGGCACCAGCCCCCCCAGGGCGGCTCCCGATTCTCAGATGCCAGATCGGAGCGAGCCTTCGCGATCGTGGCCGAGCGATCCTTGTTCGGTATCACCATGCAGGTCGACGATGTCGAAGCCTGCGACGTCAGCCCGGCGGTGGGTGATCACGATCAGGCCGCGGTCGCCGGCGGCGTCGGCGATGTTGGCGATCAGGGCGGCACCGGTCTCGCGGTCGAGGTGGGCGGTCGGTTCGTCGAGGATGATGAAGCGGGCGTTGGAGACGAGGCCGCGGGCGACGGTGAGCCGCTGACGCTCGCCGCCGGAGAGCAGCGCGCCGTCCTCACCGGCGAGGGTGTCAAGGCCGTCGGGCAGGGACCGAACCCAATCGCCGAGACGAACGGCATCGAGGGCAAGCCAGAGATCAGCCTCGGTGGCGCTGCGGCGTGCCAGCAGCAGGTTCTCGCGAACGGTGCTCGTGAACACGTGGGCGTCCTGGGCGATCAGCACGACGCTTCGCCGCACGTCGTCCAGCGAGAGCTCGCGCAGATCGACGTCGCCAAGCGTGACGCGACCGGAGTCAGGGTCGATGAAGCGCACCAGCAGCTGGGCGAGCGTCGTCTTGCCGGTGCCGCTGGGACCGGTGATCGCGACTCGGCAGCCGGGGTCGAGCCTGAGGTTGAGGTCGCGCAGGAGCTCGGGGGTGGCAGCGTCGTATCCGAAGTCGACTTGGTGCAGGGCGAGCGTCAGTGGCGAGCGCGCGGGCAGAGCCCGCGCGCTCGCAGGCTCGGCGACCGGCGGCTCGATCAGCTCGAGTTCCTGCAGCCGGGCGGCTGCGGCGGCGCAGAGGCGCGCCCGGCGAGCAGCCTGCGGCAGCGGCTGCAGACCCTCGAACGCGCCGAGCGTGAGCATCGCCAGAGCAGCGAGATAAACGACGCCGAGCTGGCCGTCATGCACAGCTGGGATCGCGACCAGCAGCACCACGAGCAGCGTTGCTCCTGTGAACAGTGCCGAGAGCGTGGTCGCGCCGGCCGCTGCCAGGGCGTCGCGGATGCTGATGCGGGTCAGGGTCGCACCGGCCGCATCGATTCGCGCCACACGCTCACGACCGCGTCCGGCGATCGCCAACTCGAGCGACCCGTCGAGCGCCTCGAGCAGCTCGTCTGCCAGCTCGGCCCGCGCCGGGGCCTGCCGGCGGCCGGCGGAGGCGGCCGTGGCCGCGGTCACAGCCGGAACCACAAGCGCACCGGCGATCAGGCAGATCAGCAGCGCCACCCCCGCCGCGGGGAGCATGATCCCGGCTGTGACCGCAGCCACGGCGATCACCAGCACCGCGACCAACGGTGGCGCCAGCACTCGCAGATAGAGATCCTGGAGTGAGTCGACGTCGGCGACGAAGCGGGTCAGCAGGTCACCGCGGCGTTGGCGGCCGAGGGCGATCGCGCCGAGCGGCGCGATCGCCGCATAGAAGCCCGCCCGCAGGCGCGAGAGCACAGTCAGTGCGAGGTCGTGTGAGACCAGGCGCTCGGAGTAGCGCGCGCTCGCTCGGGCCAACCCGAAGCCCTGCACAACCGCCACCACCGCGCTCAGGGCGATGATCTGCGGACGCTGAGCGGCACGGGAGATCAGATAGCCGGAGGTGGCCAGCAGGCCGACCCCGGCCAGCACCGCCGCGGCGCCGAGCAGGACCGACAGAACGAATCGCCGCCCCTCCCCCGGGCGCAGGCGTGCGACCCGGGCGAACCCCGATGAGGACAGCGACCCGGCGGTTATCCGACCGATGCTCACGCGACCAGCTCCAGGCCCCGGCTCTCCGCGAGCCTGCCGTTCAGCACGCTGAGGACTCGATCCGCGCGCGCGGCGAGGCTCGGGTCGTGCGTGATCAGCAGCACCGTGCGGTCGCGAGCGAGCTCGATGATCGCCGAGGCGATATGGGCAGCGGTGCCGTCATCGAGATTGGCTGTCGGCTCGTCCAGCACAACCAACGCTGCATCGGCCAGGAACGCGCGGGCCAGCGCGATGCGCTGAGCCTGGCCGGCCGACAGACGCCGGCCACCGTCCCCGACGCGGGTCGCGAGACCCTCCGGCAGTGCCGCGAGCAGCTCGGTCAGGCCGGCGCGCGCAGCTGCATCTGTGATCTGTGCCGGGCTCGCGTCGGGGCGGCTGAGGGCGATGTTCTCGGACAGGGTGCCGGCGAACAGGCGCGAACGCTGCGGCACCCAGGCCGCGAGCTCGCGCCACTGCTCGGGGGCGACGGCGCGCAGATCGATCGCACCGCAGCTCACCCGGCCTGACGTCGGGTCGGCGAGCCGCAGGGCCAACGCCGCGAGTGTCGACTTGCCGGCACCTGACGGCCCGGTGACCGCGACGAACTCGCCGGGGGTGAGGGTGAGGTCGAGGTCACTCAGCACCTGCGCGTCGCGCTCCGGGTACGCGAAGCTCACGCGCTCGAAGCGCAGCGGCGCCTGCCGCGGATCCGGGACCGGCACCGACTCGGCGCCCGCCGCGTCGGTCAGCAGGCCCGGCTCGTCGAGCACGTCCAGCAGGCGGCCGGCGGCGGCCAGGCCATCGGCGCTCGCGTGAAACTGCTGGCCGACCGACCGCAGCGGCCCGTAGAGCTCGGGCGCGAGCAGCAGCACGGTCAGGCCCGCATCGAGCTCGAGGTGACCGCCGGTCAGCTGGACCCCGATCGTGGCAGCCACGAGACCGGTGCCGAGCATCGCGCACAGCTCGAGGGCGAAGGCCGAGATGAACGCAAGCCTGAGCGTGCCCATGGTCTCGGCGCGGTAGCGCTCACCAACCGCTGCGAGTGTCTGTGCCTGAGCGCCCTCGCGACGGTGGGCCCGCAGCGTCTCGAGCCCGCGGACGACGTCGAGGAAGTGACTGGACAGCAGCGACAGCGCCTGCCAGCGGCGCAGCGTGCGTGACTGAGCGCGTAACCCGATCAGGACCATGAACACGATCAGCAGCGGCATCGTGATCGCGAAGATGCCGGCGGCGATCGGATCAAGCGGTATCACCCAGATCATCACCGCGATCGGAACCGTGACGGTCAGGATCAGCGCGGGCAGGTAACCGGCGAAGTAATCCTCGAGCGCGTCCACTCCCTGGACCGCCATCGCAGCCAACTCGCCGGTGCGCTCGCCGGGCGCACGTCCGGGCCTGACCAGCAGCAGCTGTCTGACGAGGCGTCCTCGCAGCTCAGCCAGAACCCGGGCTGCGGCCACCCGTCCGGAGAACTCGAAGAGGCCGCTCGTGATCGCGCGTGCAGCCAGGACGGCGGCCAGGGCGATCAGCGCACTGCGCTCGTCCGCAAGCGAGGCGCCGTGCATCGCCACCGCCGTGATCACGTGGGCGAGCAGCGCGGCCTGGGCGACGATCAGCAGTGCTGAGCCGACCCCGAGCCCAGCCGCGGCGACCAGGTGCGGGCGGGCCGCTGAGCTCTCCCGGAGCAGGCGGCGGTCGACGCGCTGACCTGCGCGCCCTCCGGAGCGTCCGCCGGGGCGCTCGCCGACGTCGGTGGCAAGCGAGCCACCGACGGAGCCGTCAACCTCCGTGCTCGCCAAACTTGTGCTCCATGACCGCCACCGGAGTGAGGGGACCCTCGTAGTCATCACGTCCGAGGCGGTGGCGGAACACCCAGTAGGTCCAGGTTTGGTAGACCAGAACGATCGGCACGAAGATGACCGCGACGACCGACATCACCACGAGGGTGTAATGGCTCGAGGAGGCCGTCACCAGCGTCAGATCGTAGGCATGGTTGGTGCTCGACGGTAGCGCGTTGGGGTAGAGCGCGACCGCGAGCGTCGCGGTCAGCAGCATGATCGTGCCGGCCGTCAGGGCAAAGCCGACTGCGCAGTTGCCGCGGGTCACCTGAGCGGTGGCTGCTAGTGCCGCGACGATCGTGACCGCCCCGACGGTCACCACGGCAGCGTTCCAGGACTGGTCGGCCATCGTCCAGATCAGAAAGCCGGCGCCGATCATGGCCGCGATCGGCGTCAGCCGGGCGGCCGTCTGCGCTGCGCGCTGCTGCAGTTCACCCTTGACCCGCAGCGTGAGGAAACCCGCTCCATGCGCGGTGAACAACGCGAGCGTCGCGACGCCGCCCAGCAGCGCGTACGGATGCAGGAGGTCGAGCAGCGAGGCGTGCACGACGTGGCCCGGACCCATCGGCACACCGTGGACGAAGTTCGCCCAGGCGACGCCGAACAGCAGGGCGGCGGCGGCGCTTGAGATCGCCAGCGCCCACTCCCAGGCGGAGCGCCAGCGGGGCGAGTCGACCTTGCCCCAGAATTCGAACGAGACCCCGCGCACGATCAGGGCTGCCAGCACCAGGAACAGCGCCAGATAGAGGCCGGAGAACGCGCTCGCGTACCACTCGGGAAACGCGGCGAAGGTGGCGCCGCCGGCGACGATCAGCCAGACCTCGTTCCCATCCCAGACGGGACCGATCGTGTGGATCTGTACCCGTGTCTCGACGGTGTCCCGCGGGAGCACCTTGATCAGGACGCCGACGCCGAAGTCGAAGCCCTCGAGCACGAAGAAGCCCGCCCAGAGGACGCCGATCAGCACGAACCAGAGGACCTGCAGGAAGCTTGGGTCGCTGTGCATGATCGGTATCTGGCTTTCAGTAGGCGAGGACGAGGTCGGGTGAATCGGCACCGGGCGGCTGTGGGCCGTGCTCGTCAGGCCCGTGTTTGGCCTCGCGCCACATCAGCCAGCCGCCGATCGCGATCAGCACGCCGTAGATCACGATGTAACCGGCGAGCGTGATGATCACGTCGGTGCTGGAGACGTTCGGAGAGTTCGACTGGGAGGTCTTGAGCAGGCCGAACACGACCCAGGGCTGGCGGCCGAGCTCGGTGAAGATCCATCCAGACCAGTTCGCGAGGATCGGCAGGACCAGGCCGAGCAGCGCAAGCCGGTTGAACCAGGTGGTCCGCTCGAGCCGGCCCTTTCGTGCGAGGAAGATGCCGACGAGCGCGATCAGCATCATCAGGATGCCCGCTCCGATCATGAGCCGGAACGTCCAGTAGAGGACGCCGACGGCCGGCACGTAGTTCCCGGGACCGTACTGCTGCCGCTCCTCCCGCTGGATCTGCTCGATGCCCTTGATGTTTCCGTTCCAGCTGAGGTCCTCGATCAGGCTGAGCAGATGCGGAATCCGAACCGACGTGAGGTCATTCGGGCACGGGTTGGTGTGGAAGCCTGCGACCGAGAAAATCGAGAAGCTCTGGCCGGTTCCCGATTTGCACACCGCCTCGGCGGCCGCCATCTTCATCGGCTGCTGGCTGACCATCAGCCGCCCCTGGCTGTCACCGAAGAACATCGTGGCCAGCACCGCCGCCAGCGTGAACGGCAACGCCATCCGCATCGACCGCGCGACCACATCGGTGCGCTTGCCGCGCAGGATCAGGAAGCCGCAGACCGCGACCACGAGCATGCCGCCGGTGGTGAAGGCGCCGAGAATCGTGTGCGGGAACGCGAGCAGCACGGTGCTGTTGAACAGCACCGAGAAGATGTTCGTCAGCTGCGCCTTGCCGGTGGTGTGGTTGATCGTGTAGCCGACCGGGTGCTGCATCCACGAGTTGGCGACGAGGATGAAGTAGGCCGACATGATCGTCCCGAAGGCGACGAGCCAGATCGTCGCGAGATGGACGCGCTTGGGCAGGCGGCCCCATCCGAAGATCCACAACCCGATGAACGTCGACTCGAGGAAGAAAGCGATCAGGCCCTCCATCGCCAGCGGCGCTCCGAAGATGTCGCCGACGTAGCGGGAGTAGATCGACCAGTTCATGCCGAACTGGAACTCCTGGACGATCCCGGTGACGACGCCGATCGCCATCGAGATCAGCAGGAACTTCCCCCAGAACCTGGTGGCGCGCAGCCAGACCTCGTCACCTGATCGGTGGTAGCGCGTCTGGCAGATCGCCACGAACAGCGCGAGGCCGATCGACATCGGCACAAAGATGAAGTGGAAAAGCGTAGTGACCGCGAACTGCAGACGGGCGAGGTCAAGAGCGTTCATGAGGGGCGGATGCTATGTCTTGACGAGCGGGGCGGTGATCGGGTTTGACCCTACTCCTCCGTGCGGTCTCGCCGCTCGCCGGTGCGGCCGATGCCGTCGCCGCTTGTGGGGAACTACTGTCCACTCCGCTTTGACTGGCCCAAGCCGGTTCGGTTTGGGTAGCGTCTCATTGAGACCGGTCCCCGAACTTCCTTAGGAGCAACTGTGATTCTGATTGCGTACGACGGCTCAGACGACGCCAAGGCCGCCATCGAGCAGGCCGGCAAGCTGTTCGCGGGTCAGTCGGTGACCGTTCTCACCGTCTGGCAGCGCTTCATCGACACGATGGCCCGTGTCGGCGGCGGCATGGGCATGATCGCCGACTACGACGAGATCGACGGCGAGGCCGAGAAGCAGGCCGGTCAGCAGGCTGCGGAAGGAGCAAAGCTTGCCTCCGATGCCGGCCTCGAGGCCTCATCGGCATCGGTCGTGGTCGACACCACGGTCGCGGACGCGATCCTCAACGAGGCGACGCGCCGCAGACGCAGTCGTATGCGGCAGCCGCGGCTACACCGGGATCAAGTCGCTGATGCTCGGCAGCGTCTCGAGCCACATCCTGCAGCACGCGAACATGCCGGTGGTCGTCGTCCCTTCACCGGAGGTGGCCGAGGCCCGGGCGAAGCACCGCGAGAGCCTGAGATAGAGCGCTCGCGGATGGGATCCGCGGTCGGTCAATTTCTTTATTGACTTCTTTCCGGTCAGCGGTTATCTTCCCACGCCATGGATTCGGGGGGAGCCCGGCTCGGGCGGACCACGGATTCGGTCATGCGGATAGTCGCAGCGGCGTGCGCGGCTGTCTTGGTGCTGTTCGGAGTCAGTGCGATCGCTGCGTCGACGGCCAAGGCTGCAAGCACGCTGCAGTGGGTGCAGACTGGCGCCTCGGGCCCTCCCGGGGAGATCGACCGAGCAATGGCGTTCGACCCGGGTGCCGGCAACGTGCTGCTCTACGGGGGACTCTCAGGCGACGAGCAAACCGTATACGGCGGAACTTGGAAGTGGAGCGGCACTAACTGGACCCAGGTCTGCGATGGAGCGGACGAGCCGGCCTGCGGGCCGGGGCCGCTACAACAGGCATCGATGGCCTATGACGCCGGCAGCCAGCAGCTGATCCTCTTTGGCGGTCAGGCCAACGCCAACTACACCGGCGCGTCAAACGCGACCTGACGAGTGGTCTGATTCTGGCAGCGCGTGGACCGAACTCAGTCCCGCCGACAGCCCGACGGCACGCGGGGGCGCCGCCATGGCCTACGACGCCGGTAGCGGGCGAGCTGGTGTTGTATGGTGGCAACGACGGCGCCGACAACGGCGGTGTGAACAACGGCGGAGTGTCTGATCAGACGTGGGTCTGGGATGGCAGCACCTGGACGCAGTTCCCCAATGCCGGCGGGCCGGGAGGCTTGGAGTATGCGACGCTCGCGTACGACAACGACACCGGTCAGCTGATCCTCTACGGTGGCGACAGTTACGACATATCGAACGACAGCTACCCCGCGAGCGATGGCACCTGGGCCTGGAACGCTCAGAGCCGACACTTGGAGCTCGCTCAGCCCGAGCGCGAGCCCGAGCCCGCTTGCCGCCACGTCGATGGCCTACGACCCCGGCAACGGGCTGGTCCTGTACGGAGGGCGCATCGATGCCATGCACCTCTCCAACCAGACCTTGGAGTGGACTGGCGAGACCTGGGCAACGCTGAGCCCGACTTCGACCCCCGGGGGGACAGGCGGTCTTGACGCCGCGGGCATCGCCTATGACACAGCCAGAAATGAGCTCGTGCTCTTCGGCGGCTGTAACAGCGCTACCGCCAACACCCACTGCGGCGCTGGCGCTGGCGGTTCCGAGGTCACGTGGCTCGGCCAGACAGCGCCGACGGTCCCGCGGAACCCATCGGCGATCGGCGCGGCCAACCAGATCACACTTTCGTGGACGGCACCAAGCAATCCCGGCGTGGCGGCGGGGCTCACCTATGAGATCTTCCGCGGGACGACGCCCGGTGGTGAGGGTGCGCAGCCGCTCGCAACCGGCGTGACCGGAACCGGCTACACCGACACTGTGGCTGCGGGATCCACCTACTACTACACGGTCGTGGCACAGAACAGCGTCGGTAGCTCCGCGCCGTCCAACGAGGTCACCTCTCAGGCCGGGACCGCCCCGGCCATCACCAGCGCACAACCCGCCTCCTTCCAAGCTGGCGTCCCCATGTCATTCACCGTGACCAGCAGTGGCGCCCCGCAGGCGACCGTGACGGAGACGGGCACGCTGCCGACGGGACTCACGTTCGCGCAGAACGCCGACGGAACCGCGACCATCGCCGGCACGCCGGCGGCTGGAACAGCGGCGGGTACCTACCAGCTAAACCTGAGGGCGCACAACGGCGTCGGATCCGATGCGACCCAGTCGCTGAAGCTCGTCGTCACGCCGGCCACCCAACAGATCAGCTTCGGATCGGTGCCGCCGGCCGGCCTCAGCGTCGGGCAGAAGTTCGATGCCACGGCGAAGAGTTCCTCGAACGCAGCTGTGACCCTCTCGATCGATCCCAGCAGCACTGCGAATTGCGTGATCGATCCCAGCACCGGCGAGGTTCTGGGGGTTTCCGCTGGGACCTGCCGGATCGACGCGACAGAGGCCGGCGGCGACCAGTATCTCCTTGCGTCGGCCGACGAGACGATCTCGGTGGTCACGGCTCCGGCGATCGCTGCGAGGCTCTCGAGCAGCAAGCCCAAGTCGAGCTCCGGCTGGTATCGCTCGCCGGTGACGGTCACGTTCAGCTGCAAAGCCGGATCGGGCCGTCTGATCGGCGGTTGCCCCTCAGCTGTCACCCTGAGGCGCGGCGGCAAGTTGACGGTAAAGCGGACGATCACCTCCGCCACAGGCGCAACGGCGACCGTGAGCGTTACGGTGAAACTTGACCTCATCGCTCCCACCGTCTCCATCACCGTGCCCAAGCGGCATGCTCACACCTCCGTGCCGGCAGCCCACTGTTCAGCCCACGACTCTCTCTCAGGTGTCGCCTCATGCAAGCTGACCAAGCATGTCCGCAAGACCTCCGGCGGTGAGACGGTCACCTACACCGCGACCGCGACAGATCGCGCCGGCAATGTGACCGTCAAGCATCTGACCCTGCGGGTCGGGCGATAGCAGCACCGGCTGCCGACGGTCGGATCGCATCCCGCAGTACCGGTTGGAATCCGGTGGGTCGACTAACCTGGGGATTCGTGAGCAGCGCGTCCACATCACGCCGACGCAGCTTGAAGCGATTGAAGCTGACGCTCGCCGCTCTGGCACTCGGCTTGTCCGGAAGCTTCACGCTGGCACATGACGCGCGGGCGGCCCATGCGCCCGAGAAGGTGAGCAAGGCCGGCATAGCTTCCACCGATTACATCTGGGGTGACCCGAGCAAGCTGAGCTCGGTCGGGGCCACGTGGGCGTACAACTGGTCCACGCACCCTCCCGCGACCACCAACAACCTGCAGTGGGTGCCGATGGTCCCCAATGCTGCAGCGCTCACCTCGAAGGCGCTGTCGTCGTTACGCCTGTCCGCCAAACGCGGTCATCTGCAATACCTGCTCTCGTTCAACGAGCCAGACAACGTCCACCAGGCGCATATGAGCCCTCAGCAGGCCGCTGCATTGTGGCCGCGGCTCGAGCAGACCGGACTGCAACTTGGTAGCCCGGTCACGGACTGGGTCGGAGATGGCTGGCTGGCGCGGTTTATGGCGATCGCCCGCAAGCAGAAGCTGCGTGTCAACTTCATCGCCCTGCACTATTACCAGGACTTCACGAATCCTGAGGCCGTCGCGGAGCTTCGACAGAGTCTGATCCTCATCCACAACCGGTACCACCTACCGATCTGGATCACCGAACTCGGGACCATGGATATCCGTGCCTGGGGTTACCGGATGTCTCAGGTACCGACGGAGACGATGGCCGTCACCTATATGCGCAAGGCTCTCGGGCTGCTGAACTCGCTTTCATTTGTCAAGCGTTACGCCTGGTACACGGATGTGTGCGAGACCGACGCAGGTTGCGGCTTTGATGGCCTGTTCTACGGCTCCGGGAAGCCCACCCCGCTCGCCGCTACGTTCGCGCGAGCCGCCAAGGCAGCGCCGCGATGAACTACGCCGCGATCGCCAGGAGTCTGCGGTCCAACAGCGTCGGCGGAGGGCGCAGACCGTTCACTCGGGGCGTCACCTGAAGGACAGTGTTGCCGGGCGCCAGCCGAGTGCCGAGCGGAGCCCCCGCGTGCTGAGGCCAGGTGTACTCGCGGCCGTCTTGGCGACAGCGATCGAGGTGGTGCTCGTAGTTGTAGGAGCACCGGCATGGGCGAAAATCCCGTTCGGCATACTGCTTGTGCTCGTGCTGCCGGGCTACGTATGGCTGGCGGCGTTTCGCCCTGATGGCAGCGCCACCGCTCCACTGAGCGGCCCACTGATCGCGGTAATGGGCAGCGTGGGCATCACGATCGTAAGCGGACTGTTGCTAAACGTCCTTCCGACTGGCCTGACAGCAAGGAACCAGGTCTACGCACTTGCGACAGTCGTGGCGGCTGGTGCGGTCACTGGCTGGGCGAGAGACCTTCACCGAGGTGTACCGCGACGATCACGGCAGCTCCACGCTCCGCGCCGCTCGACAGCTATCAAGCTGATTCTGGCGGCCGGTTGCGTGGCGGTGGCAGCCGTCCTGAGCCTCACGAGTCAACACACCGCCAACAGTTCGGAGCATTTCACCGTTCTGAGCCTTTCGGGCATACGCACTGACAGTCCAATCGTCACCGTCCGCAGCCATCAACCGAACGACGTCTCCTACCTGCTGTTGGTCGAGACGGACGGCCGCCCTCGGCGTGGCGATCAGCTGCTCCTCTCGCCCGGACAGACAGTCTCCGAGAACCTCAAGCCCTACGTCCAGGGCTTGGCACCCGACTCCGTTGTACGAGTCACGCTCACGCGTCCGGGGTCATCCAAGCCGTCGCGGGAGGTCTGGTTTGCGACATCCGGCTAGTTATCCTTTGCTGCCATGAGTCGCGTTCGACTGACGCTGGTGGCGACAGCATCGGCCGTCTACGTGGCGGTCGGACTGGCGCTTGTTCTGCTCGCACCTCAGCAATGGCTGAAGCTTGTTGGTGGCGGGATCCTGGCCTCGGCACCCCTCGCTGCCGCTTTGATTCAGCGATCGGACCTGAGCCTGAATCCGGAGCAGCTCACGGTCGCGGTTCCAGCAAGCATCATTGTCGTCGTCGCTGCGACAGCCGCGACCGCAGCACTGGTCGTCGTTCATCCGGCGCAGCTCTTTCAGGGGTCGACTCCCGTTCCGCAGCCACGGACCTGGAACGGCGTTCCTCAGCCGCTCGGCATATCGGGCTACTGGGACCTTAAGCTGGAGTCGCGGTTCAGCGGATCCTCGCTTGACACCAACCTGTGGCAGCCGGGCTGGTATGGCACTGGAATAACTCCGCCCACCAACGTTCGCGAAGCGGACTGTTACAGCTCAAAGAACGTGAGCTTCCCTGGTGATGGCACCATGCACCTCACGATCACGCCGGTGCCATCGACGTGTGCCGGTAAGACCCATCCATATACGGGTGCGATAGTCACCTCCAACCCTGACGACAGTCGCCACGGCCCCGGCTTCCAGTACACCTTCGGCGTTCTCGAAGCCCGCGTGTTTCTGCCGGCTGACGGAGCCTCGGTCGCCAACTGGCCAGCCGTATGGACGATCGGTCAGCACTGGCCGACCGACGGAGAGGACGATGTCGCCGAGGGCTTGTTTGGAAGCGTGTGCTTCCACTTCCACAGCCCGGGTCACGCCGCCCACGGACCAGGCGCCTGCGTCCCCAGTATCAAGGCAGGCTGGCACACATTTGCCTCCGACTGGCGGCCGGGCTCGGTCACCTACTACTACGACGGACTTAGGGTCGGACAGATCGCGACCGGGGTCACCTCGAAGCCAATGTTCATCGTGGTCGACAACACCGTGTGGCGGGATCAACCCGGGACCACCCGTCCCGCATCGATGCGCGTTGCATACGTGCGTGTCTGGCAAGAGGCGAGCCCCGACAAGGGCACCGGCTCCCCATGACAACTGAGGCCGCGCTGCGATTTGAGGCCGCCCCGCGATGGCGAAGAAAGGGCATACAGGCATGGCGAGACGTGGCAGCGCCTGTGACCCCGGACTGCTGGACGCTGGTGCTCACGATCGCCGTCGGGACAGTGTTCGTTGCCCTCGCCTACTACCTCGGGCGTCACGATGTAAGGGGCGCGACGGCGCCCTATTGGTTTGGGCAGGCATTGATCCTCGCGCCCACTGCGCTGACGAACATTTCGCGCTCAGCCGACACGAGGGCACGTCTGGGCTCACTTGTCGCCACCGCCGCAGCACAGTCGTTTCTCACCTGGGCATATAGCCCCGACCAATTCCGGGTCGGGGACGAGCTCCTTCACGTGGTGACTGCCCAGAACATCCTGGCGACACACCACCTATATACGCAGAACCTCACGCTGGCGGTCAGCCCCGCCTTTCCAGGTCTGGAGATCGTCGCTGTCGCACTGGTACATCTCACGGGTCTATCGCTGTTCCACGCCGGGGCGATCGTCGCATCCGCCTGCCACATCGTGGTACCGATCGCTCTTTTCCTCTTTTTCTTGGAGATCACCGGACGAACACGACTCGCAGGCCTGGCAGCGTTTGTGTACACGCTGGCCCCCCACTACTCCTACTACGACACACTCTTCGTCTACGGGGCCCCCGGAACAGCTTTTGTGGTGTTGGCGCTCTGGGCGGCGGCACGGACCTGGCGTCGTGGCGCCAACCCGATCTGGATTGTGGTCGCATTCGCCCCGCTGGTAGTCACCCACCACGCCTCGGCCGCAGCTGGTCTGGCGCTGCTGGCCGCCTTTGCAGTAACGATCAGTCTTGCTGGTCACCCCCGTCGCGGCTTGCTGCTCGTGCTCATGATGGTGCTGCTCGCCGATGACTTTGTCGGCTGGATCGAAGTTCACGCGGCATACACATTCAGCTACCTGTGGGCGCCGATCCAATCATCGTTCCTGCATCGCGGCACAGCCAGTCACGCAGCCATACCAAGTGCCGACAGTGCGCCACTTTGGGAGCACTACATGGCGGAGCTCGCGGCATTGACCACAACACTCCTGATCCTTGCCGGCATCTGGCGGGCCTGGCGGTTCGGCCGGTCAAGGGTGCCGCGCTTCTTCTCGCTTCTTGGCCTCGCCTACGTCGGAGTCCTCTTCATCCGGCTGGCATCCGCTGACGGCACCGAACTTGCAGGACGAGCACTGAGCTACGCGATGGTGGTGGTCGCGCTGCCCGTTGCGATCGGTTTGGCGTGGCTGTGGGATCGAGCCCATTCAGCTCGCAGCAGGGTGTTGGCGGTCGGAGCCATAGCGGTGCTGTTGCTGGGTCAGATCGTCACCGGCCTTCCATCGGCACGGCAACGCATTCCTGGTCGCTCACCGATCGATGCACGGGTCACGTCGCTTGCAAGCTGGGCCGCCGCAAGCTGGCGCAGGTACCGGATTGCCGTTTGTCCAACGAGCGTATGCCGGCAGATGCTGGCGGTCTACCCCGAGGCACAGACGCCGGCCTACGGCGCCGTGTACCGCATGGAGGCGCTCCATGCGAACACATACCTGCACGACCTGAAGATCAGCTACGTGCTGACCGACGCCGGAACCATACGTGGCAGCTTGCCGACCATCACATTCGATAGCGACCCGATGGTTGATCGCGTGTACGACGACGGCAAGGTCCGCGTTTACTACACCGCCCGCACCTGGTAGAGGCTTCTCACCCGGGCCGGCGCTTAGTGTCTGCTCGCAGCCTGGTCAGCAGACACTTGATTGTTCAGCTAACGCAGGACCAATTGCGCGAGCCACCGGTTGATGACACGGTTGCGTGACTGCCGGTCCGATCGATCGCCACGGGACAGGCCACGACTCGTCAGATCCCATCGCTGACGAATGCCTGCGGCAAGTCCGTAGCCCAAATCCCTCGCCGCGCCGTCGCCAGATCGCGGTTAGGAGACATAACCGTGCGTTTAGCACTCAGCTCCTAGACCATCCGTCCAGGCGCTCCGAGGCAGGTCAAGCGGCTCTGGTGAAGGGACCGATCCAGGGCCGATATGACCAAACACCCCCCCATCCGTACCAGGCTGTCGATCATTGGCGCAACCCTATGCGTATTGGCAGCCAGCCTGCTCTTCATGTCCCCGGCCGTCGCGGGGGCGCGCTCCGCAAGGGGCTCAGAGCATGCTCATCACAGACTGCTGACCTCCCACAAGCGGGCGGCGCACCATAAGCGTGACGCCAACCATAAGCGTGAGGCCAACCATAAGCGTGAGGCCAACCATAAGCGTGACGCCAACCATAAGCGTGACGCCAACCATAAGCGTGACGCCAACCACAAGCGTGACGCCAACCACAAGCGTGACGCCAACCACAAGCGTGACGCCAACCACAAGCGTGACGCCAACCACAAGCGTGACGCCAACCACAAGCGTGACGCCAACCACAAGCGTGACGCCCACCACAAGCGTCACGCCCACCACAAGCGTCGGTCCGCGGCGCTGACCACGAACCAGAAGGCCAACACGCAGGTGGCATCATCTGCCAAGAAGGTCACTACGGCCACCACCAAGAAGAAGACCACCACCAAGACGACCACGACGACGGGTACGACCGCAGCAGCGTCAAGCACTTCTGGACTGCTGTCCGGTGTGTACATCGGAGCGGCTGACCTCGACGACACGCAGGCATTCGCCGCCTGGCGCGGCTCGCCCGTGACAATGGTCTCGGACTATCTGAGCCACAACGGAGACTGGAGTGGACTCCAGAACCCGACCTATTGGCTCAACGCGTGGGCGCCGACCGTGGCCAAGGGCGTTCCGCTCGTTCTTGGCGTACCGATGATCGCCGCTGCGGGAGACACCTTCCAGGCCGGTGCAGCAGGAGCTTACGATTCCTATTACAAGACGCTCGCTCAGGATCTCGTGAACTCCGGTGAGGGCAACACCATCATCCGACTGGGATGGGAGTTCAACGGCAACTGGTATCCGTGGAGCCTTACCTCCTCGGGCGCGGACTCGCCAGCGAACTTCGTCGCAGACTGGCAGCGCACGGTAACGGTGATGCGCGCGATCGCACCGAACCTGAAGTTCGACTGGAACGTGAACAACGGGCCCGAGCCGGTCAACGCGACCCAGGCCTATCCCGGGAACGCCTACGTCGATTACATCGGAGTCGACGCGTACGACGGCGGTGGCTGGAACACCGTGCTCAACCAGACCGACGGGCTCGCCTACTGGCTGAATTTCGCGCATCAGCAGGGCAAGCAGCTGACGATCCCTGAGTGGGGGATCGGCACCTCCGGAGACGATCCGAGCTATATCCAGGACATGTATCAATGGACCCGGCAGAACAGCATCGCCTTCGAGTGCTTCTACGACTACAACCACGGCGCGACATCGGGCTCGTACCCGAAGTCCACGGCTGAATACAAGGCGCTCTACTCAGGTAGCTAGGCATCGCCTCGGATCGTGTAGTCCCGATCTGATCGCAGCCATTCGGGCCTGAGAGGCATCTGATGCCTCTCAGGCCCGACGCCGTTCATCTGCGATCGATGAGTTCGGCGTAAGTGTCACGGTGCCAGCGGGCGACCTGCTCTGGCGCCAGATGGCTTTCCCATTCCCTCCGGCCGGCCGCGCCCATCGAACGTCTTCTCTCTGGATCCTCGATCAGGATCGCCAAGGCCTGCACCAGTGCTGAGGGCTCACGAGGAACGGCCAGCCCGCCACCTGCGGCCTCAACACGCTCCCGCAGCACAGGGATGTCACTGGTCACGACCGGCGTTGACGCACTCCACGCCTCGGATATGACCAGCCCCCAGGATTCAAATGCTGAGGGCAGCACGAGCACATCTGCCGCGTCGTACCAGGCATCGCGCTCGTCGTCGTCGACCTCGCCGATATCGTGCACGTTCGGCAGGTTGGCATCCAGAGGCTGGCCCGGGCCCACAAACGCAACCCGCACCTCAGGGTGTGTTACCGCCAGACGCTCGGCAGCACTCAGGAGCAGGTCGAAACCCTTGTATCCGCGCCTGGCGCCGACGTACACGATGAGAGTGCCATGGATCCCCAGGCGATTCCGCAGCGCCTCGGCTCCGCCGATGCGGATCTCATTACTCGGCTCAGGGCAGATCGCAACCCGCGCCGGAGCAACTCCCAGATCAAGGTACGTCTGTGCATCTGTGTGGCAGGAGGCGACGATCAGATCGGCCCCCTGGTATGCGCGCAAAGAGATCGGGTCATCGTCCCACTGCCCGGGGTGTGCACTCGGACTGATGACGACAGGCACCCCGAGGCGGCGCCCGGCATCCACCGTCGCGAGCGCCATCCGGTTGCCGCCAAAGCGATGGACAATGTCAGGAGCCGCAAACTGCTCAGCAAATCGACCGGCGGAGACAGCGGCAGCCCATCGCTCTGGCCCAAGCAGCGCCCGCTCAATCACCGATCGTGGGAGCCTCCGTTGACCAAAGTCGCACAGCAACATCGCTGGTAGACACGGAGCAAGACGCGCGACGTCCGAACGCCGAAGACGCAGCTGATGGGTGACGACACCGGACTCTGGGTCCATGAACGGAGCGAACGGCTTGACACGATCAAGAGCCCACATCGGCTTCAACCGCCCGTCGACGCGATGGGCAAATACACCAACCTCGTCCTGCGCAGCCAAGGAAGCGGCAATCGTGCGGACCTTGGCCTCGATCCCACCCTTCGCAGGCCATGCATAACGGGCACACAGGGCGATTCGCAGGGTCTGCGAACCCGGCACGTTCCGCTCAGCCTCCGTCTCTGGACGTCTCAGTTGTCGCCGCGGCCGGTCGATCGTCAGCCTGGGCCAGACGCCGAAACAGCGCGTCATATTTCTCCGCGGTGGCGTCCCACGAGTGGGGATCAGCGAACCGGCTGCCCACGAGTTCGACGACGGCGCCCAGGGCAGTCCGCAGACCGTCGGGATCGCCGGGCTCGACAAACACGGTTCCCCCGTAATCCTGGGCGGCCTCCGTGAGCCCACCGACGCTTGTGACAATGACCGGCACGCCCGCCGTCATCGTCGCATGCAGCGGCCCGCTGGCCGAGGATCGCCGGTACGGCAACACAACGACGTCGGCGCCGGACATGAATCCGCTCAGCTCCGCATCGGTCACGTACCGGTTCACGAGCGTGATCCGGTCGCGATAAGGGCTTGTGGCAATCAGGTCGGTCGGGAGAGTCCATCCCTCCCATGTTTCACCGACAACGGTGAGCCAGAACCGCTCAACCGCCTCCGGCGACATGCCGTTGAACGCTGAGACCAGGTCCTCCAAGCCTTTATACGGGCGGATCGTCCCGAAGAACAGGAGGTTGATCGCTTCAGGTGGCGCCTCCCGAACCGGCCGGACGCGGGCGTATTGGTCGAACGGACCATGCGAGATCACTGAGATCGGCCGGTCCCCAACTCCAAAGCTGCGCGAGACTGGCCCGATGTCGCTTTCCGAATGGACCACGGATGCCGCTGCAAGCCGGGTGAACAATCGTGACAACAGGCCGACGTAGGCTGCGGCTCCGGGAATTCGAGCTTCGCCCGTGTCCTGTGTTTCGTGGTACTCGATGACGACCTTGGCTCCCGCCAGACGAGCAGTTGCCGCCAGCACCAAATAGAGGTGAAGCACAGCTCCGGTCCACCACTGAAACACGACCATGTCCGGCCGGGCGCCGACCAGCATCCGGATGGCACGCGGGAGCCCGGCTCCGTGCCAGTCGACCCCGTCGAGGACCTCGACCTCGGGCGGATAGGTGACATCGGTGAGCGACGCGCCCACCCGTTCGCGTCCGGGGTAGAACCGCCGCGGGATGATCTGACGTATCAGAATCACGGAGACGAGGTGGCGTTTGGCCAACGACACGGCGAGCCGTTGCGTGTAGTAGCTAATCCCGCTGAGAAAGCGGGTGCCCGATCCGACCACTACAACAACCGGCGCAGGATCGAGCGGACTTGGTCGTGAATCTCTCATCAGGTGTGTGGCCGCCGACGGGCAGGACGCGCGTAGCCTACGCTACCGTGCCGGCGGTGAAGTGGAGACCACGCTGGTCAGGTTCCGGAGTGAGTGCCCCATGGGATCCAACAGACGTCCAGCTTCGGTCAACCGGGGCTGGCCGGACGATCTTCGGACCATTAGACGTCCACTTCCGAACGAGTGTAATGCTGCTTTTCTCCCGCCGCCGATCGACACCCGGCCTGCAACACACGGCCAGAATCGCTGGGCCGAAAGTCCAACAAACGTCCAACTTCCAACAAACGGCTAGACGGACGACCGAAAACATCGGATACTGCCGGGCGTGACGACGCTGTGCCGCCGGCTCGCAGCCGCCCTCGCGACGTGCAGCGCGCTTCTGGTTACAGTCGTCAGTTCCGCGAATGCGGCTACGCCTGTCCCGCTGTCCGGGGCTTACGTTGGAGCGGCAAACCTGCAGGGTCTCCAGTCGTTCGCCACGTGGCGCGGAGCGCCGGTCCGCATCGCAGAGGATTATCTGCCGTACACGGACTGGAGCGCCGTCGAAGGTCCGGCTTGGTGGCTCAGCGATTGGAAGCCGTTGACATCAGGTAACGGCAAGCTTGTGCTGGGCGTTCCCCTTCTGACGAGCGGTGGGACCTTTGCGGACGGTGCCGCCGGAGCGTACGACAGCTACTTCGCATCGCTTGCGACAGAGCTCGTTCAGGCTGGAGACGGTTCCGCCATGCTTCGGCTCGGCTGGGAATTCAACGGCCCCTGGTACCCGTGGAGCCTGTCATCGACGAACAGCGGTGATAGCCCAAAAGAGTTCATCACGTACTGGCAGCGCATCGTCACGTTGATGCGGGCTATCGCGCCTGGGCTCCAGTTCGACTGGAATGTCTACAACGGGGCAGGAGCTGTCGACGCGACCGAAGCCTACCCCGGAAACGCCTACGTCGATGACATCGGCGTGGACGTATACGACGCGGGTCATGGAGTGTCGACGCCGTCCGTCCGGTGGAAGCAGATTGTGACCAAGTCGTACGGGCTGAACTTCTGGGACAACTTCGCCAGCCAGAATGGAAAGCCGCTCACCATTCCAGAGTGGGGGCTGAGCACTGGCGCCAACGGCGGTGGCGATGACCCCTATTTCATCACGCAGATGTACGACTGGATGCGCGCGCATGATGTGGGGTTCGAGGCCTACTTCGACTATCAGGGTTCTCTGACCTCGGGCTCATTTGCGCAGTCAGCCGCGGAGTACAGGGCGCTGTATTCGTCCCGCGGCGGCGCCGGCTCATCCGCCGCAGCACACCTGCGCCAGGGTTCTCTGCGGGTAGACCGCAAGAGGGCCAAGAATCACAGGAAGGCCAGAGCTCGCAGGAAGGTGAGACGCCACGGCAGAACTCGGGTCCCGCTGCGGCCGGCGTCAGGGAACGTGCGCGCCGGTCTGTCCTGAGAATCGACCGGCCGAGACTCGCGGCTACGAATAGAGGTGGCGGTAGAGGTCCACCTGTCGAATCACGCGGAGCATCGATGTTTCGAGGCCCCAGAGCCTCATGCGGCCGGCAATTCGCATGGTGCCCAGCGCAGCGGCTGCGAAGCGCCCGTACACCGCGCTGCTGGAGAGGATCCGGAGTATCACCGCCGAGGTCCCCGACGGCTTCCATATCAGCCATGCGTCCGAGTCAGTCTCACCGTTCTCAGCTGCCAGGACCGACCGGGCTGCCACCTGCCGACGGAGCTCGTCTCTGAACTGCTCGACCGACCGTTGGTGGTGGTGTCGCGCCACAAGGGTCCGGGCGAAATGGCCGTTCATTCCGGCCACGGCACATCGGTAGCCGAACTGCTTGTCTGCGTGGTAACCGATCTTGGGTGACCCGGCGACACCCACAGTCAGCGCAGTCTCCCGTGACAGCGACACGTTCCCTGCCCACAAATTCAGAAGCACCTGCTGCGGGTCTTCCTCGTAGGCCCGGCAGACCCCTTCGTAGTCACGAGCATAGATGTAGGTGGCGACCTGCCCGGGCCTTCTCGGGGCTGACAGCACAGGAGGCATATAGCCGACCACGAGCCGGCTGGCGCCCCCCTGGTGCACGCGCATGTGGCCAGTCACGAGGCCCGGCTCCGCCACAACGTCATCGTCGACGAACAGCACGATGTCGCCCGCTGCTGCAGCCAGTCCGGTCGCACGGGCGGCCCCCTCCCCAGCGTTCTCCTGCCAGATCGGCTTGAGCTTCCGCTCGGACTGCGCCCAACCCTGCAGCAGTTCGAGGCTGCCGTCCTGGCAGCCGTCCACAACGACGATGACCTCGAGTGTCGCGGGGTCACTCAGCAATGGCGCGACCACAGCCGGCAGGAGCTCCCGTCGGTTGTGGGTGGGAATAACTACGGAGACGGTCCCGTCCGTCCCCAGGATCCCCTGCGGCGCTTCCAACGTTCTCCCATCCGTGGTTGGGGCAACGACGTCCAAAATGACCCCCTAGTGCCGCTTCCGTCGGCACACGTGCTATGCGCTTACCCTGCGCTCGAACCATAGTATGCCGACACTGCCCGCCGATGGCCGGCAGCCACGTTGCAGCGTCAGACCACTCCGATGCATGCTGTCGACGTAACCTACGGCTCAGACGGCGGACCGTCTGTCGCGGCGGGTTCGGAGACGCTCGCGCCAGTACACCAGTGGACCTGCCAACAGCATCCGACTGTTGGCGCGCGCGATCCCTGCCGGCAGTTCTCCCAGCGAGGCATTCCGAAGACTGCTCGGAGCGATCAGGTCGTGCAGGGCTTGTGGCACCAGGCGAACAAGAGCCGCAATTCGCCGCGGGTCTCTGGTGACCAGAGCGGCATAGTAGGCACCCAACCCGAGACCGTAGCCTGACAGCTGCTCCAGCAGGCCCTCATCATCGGTACGGTGAAAGTGCCACGTGACCGCCCTGCAGGAGTAGACCATCTGCCAGCCGGCGAGCAGCAGCTCTGAGAAGGCGAGCGTGTCCTCAGCGCCGCGCACCGGTGTTCCGGCGCCGATTGCCACGTCGAACCCTCCGATGTCCCGGAGAGCCTGTTTGCGGAACGTCATATTTGCCCCAACACCGAACGGCGGCAAAGGGTACATAGGTGACTGTCGCTCCGACAGATAACGCTCGTCGAAAACCACCCGCTGGAAGCCTCGTCCTTTGCTGTGACCGCCAAACTGCTCGAAGTTGACCTGAGCCGTCGTATCAAGCTGGGCTGGGAGCACCAAGCCGGACACACAGCCCACCGAGTCATCTGAGGAGAACTCGCTGGAGATGGCGGCGAGCCAGGTGCGATGCGCACGCTCATCGTCGTCGATAAAGGCGATCAGCTCATGGTGAGCCGCGGCGATGCCGGCGTTTCGCGCCCGCGACAGACCCGGACGCTCCTCCAGTACGTAGCGAATGCTCAGCTGCGGATGTTGCTCGGCGTAGTCGCGGCACAGCCGGGCGACAGCGTCGGTCCTCGACGCGTTGTCCACAACGACGATCTCGAACCGTTGGAACGTACTCTCGAGCAGGCTATCCAAGCACTGACGCAGCTGACCGGGACGATCGCGCGTGGCGATCACGACGGAAATCGGCTCGCCCAGCTCCGATGCTGACCGCTGCCTGTCCCGCACGGGACATACATGATGTGACAAGCCCTGCTCCGTCACCGCTATGAAATCCGTAATCCCGTGGCGCTTTGCGGTTTCGGCAACCCGGCCGCCGAGCTCCGTCCCGATTGCCGATGCGAGGCCACGCGGACTGCTGACCTCATGGCTCCCGCGCAGGATCATTCCGATCGGCTCATCGCAGAGCCACGCGACAATCAACACGGCACGATCGCTGCGGACGTCGATGGCTGGGAGCGGCCCGCTGAGTTCGACGCTGACAACCGAAGCCAGCTCAAACCGAGTGGGAACCCCGATGGATTCGGCAGCGGCCATCAAGCGGGCAACACACCGGCAGCAGAGCGGTTATCTCGAATCAGGGCCACCGCTGACTCGGTGTACAGACACAGACACCGGAGGCCGATCGCGCCTGACACGAGCGGAATCGTACACACCGAGCCTCCCGCCGGCCGACCCACAGTTCTGACAGGGCGACTCATGGGACCAGATCGGCCATGCGCGTGATGACCCAATGGGGCACGAGCCGACGATGCTTCAGAAGCACGGCTGGACGCACGAGCACGGCCAACTGAATCACGAACATCATTCCGGCCGCCACAGCGATCACCACGCGGATGGCGACCAGAGCCCCTGATATCGGCACACCGGCCAGTCCGATGCACACAGCCACTCCCGTGATTGTCAGTATCAAGGTGCGCGTGCTCGTAGGCGGTGCGGCTGAGCCTGCCATCCAACGTGAGCGCAGCGCACCCGCGGTGTAGCAGACGAACGTGATGGCGGCTGAGCCGTCGATGCCCAGAGTCGGAACCAGTGCCAGATTCAGCCCGAGATTGAGGAGCGCCATACCGATCGCGGCCGAGGCAATGGCCCGCGTACGCCCAATCAGGATCAGGGTCTGCGTGTAGATGACCGACGCCGACGCGGGCAATGCCGCCGCAGCCACAAGCGCCGTGACCAACAGCAGGGTCGACGGGTCAAAGCTGGGAGGCGCCCAGATCCTGAGCAGGAGAGGAGACGCCGCCGAAAGTGCGATTACAAAGGCGACGACGAGCAAGAACAGGGCGTCCCGACTCTTCCCAAGCACCCTGCGTCGAGTGGCAGCATCATGAATCGCAAATAGACGCGGCATCCACACCACGCTCACCGCCTGCAGCAGGATCACCGCAAAGCCACCGATGTTGTCCGCCACGGCGAAGCGGGCAAGTGCCTCGGGTCCGAGGTCTGCGTGGATCACAAGACGATCGGACGCGTCGAACAGAAATGACGCTACGGCAGCCGGCACCAGAGCCGAGGTGAAGCGCAGCGAGCCAACGAGCTTGGACGCGTGCGAGCGCAACGGCAGTTTGGGCGGTTCGATCGTCAGCGCGATCACCGCGGCCACCGCCTCGCCCACGAGTTGACCGAGGATGTACGCGGCGGCGGTGGCTCGCACAAACGCGACGAGAACAAGTGCCAGACCGTTCGCGAGGATCGATTGCGCGAAGCTGGCTGCAATAAAAGCTCGGAGGTTGTCCCGGCTCCGCACCAGCGCAATCGATGGGCCGGTAACCGCCGTCAGCGTGGCCCACACCACCGTGTAGCGCACGGCTGGGGGAAACGGTCCGAGTCCTATCAGAGGACACCACCATGGTCCGGTGGCGTATGCGATCGCGCCGCACGCCAAGGCAAGTCCGATCGCCAGGCCCAGTAGCTGCCTCGCATGCTCCTCGTCGTCTGCGGCATGAGCACGCTGAACGGCGAGATAGAGGTGGAAGCTGAACAGCGCGTTCAGCAACGCCGCCACCGCCACACACGCTGCGGCCTGGCCGTACGCGGTCTGACCCATGACTCGGGTCAGCGCCGGGGTCAGTGCCGCAGCGAAGATGACCTGCATTGACCAGAAGGTGAGGTAGACCATGTCCCGACCAAAAAGGCCACGGACGACAGCCGACTCCTCAGAGCTCGAGTGCTCGTTCACCTCAACCGGATCGGTGGGCTCTGACACGAGCCGAAGGTACCGGATGGAGGGATCAGAACTCCATCGCGTGCCGGCACCGCCCCAATGAGCAGACGGAAACCGAACCGTCGAAGTGCCACTGATTCCCCCAGTACGATTGCTACGCTACCCGCGCGGATTGGGCGCTGAGACGACGCCGGAGGCACAGAGATGAGTTCGGGACCGGTGGGGCGAAACGCTGAGATCCGGCAGCAGGTCTGGCGTATCTCTGAGATGCGACAACAGGGGCTCGAGCATATTCGGCTCCGACGCGCCCGGACGATGCTCCGGCGCCTGTCGGACAACCCGAAGGATGCACAAGGACTGCTGCTCGTCTACGGCAACTGCAACGCCGAGCCAACGCGTGCACTGCTCTCGTCGGTGCCTGGCTTTCCATACAGGACGCTCATGCTTCCTCCGGTCTACGACATCACCGCCGAAGACACGCGGCAGCTGCGAGCGATCCTGCCGTACGTAGCCGTGTTTGTGACACAGCCGATCAGTGAGTCGTATCGCGGCATGGGTCTGGGCAGTGACTCGATGGCAGGGTTAGTGGCCGGAAAGGTTATTCGGATGGTGTCGGCCAGATACGAGGGCTGCTTTCCGTTCATGGCATACGTCCGGCATGAGGGATACTCCGCCCCGGTCACCACCTACGATGACCTACGCTTTCTGGCGTGTGGCTTCAAGGATTGGGGCCCTGATGAGGCGCTCAGTTGGCTGAGCGAGTATGTGCCGCCGAGCTCCGCCGTCCGGGAAATAGCGGCAGCCTCCGCGACAGAATTGAAGCGCCGAGAGGACGAATTCAGCCTCGATGTCGGTGGTTCCGATCTGCTGCAGGACCCCCACGTGCAGAGCCAAGGCTTCTTCACCATAAACCATCCCTCTCGAACCTTTCTTGACCCGTTCGTTGGCCGCATCGCCAAGCTGCTCGGGGTCGAATACTCTCCCACCGCCCGAGGTGAACCGCTCGGACAGATCCGCGCGCCGATCGAGGAGAGCACCTATGGCGCGCTGGGATTGTCCGGCGTGCCCACGCGCGACTGGACGATGTACGGCCACCGGGTTACGACCCAGCGTTTACTGCGCATGCACCTCGCTACTTACGCGGCGCGACCCGAGGTGTTACGCGCCGGCATCGAGCAGCACGGCGAGCGCATGGCCCAACTCAGGCTGATCTAGGGACTCGCTGCCAGCCGGGTCCGCGTGCCCGTGGCACATCATGGTCGCGGGGCCTCCTCGGCTGGGCGCCGCTGCGCATCCGCATGTACACGCCGCGGGCCGTGTAGATTGGGCTCGTGCGCCGGTATCCCTGGCTCCGGTGCCTCCGTGGACCCCGAGACTCCAGACTATGAACGTCATCTTCTACGGGAACTTCGGGACATCGAACTGGGGAAACGAGAGCACGTTGCTTGCGATCGTCTCACGATTGCGAGGGATCGATCCCGGAGGCAAGCTTGCGATGCATCTGCAGCTTCCCAGAACGTGCCAAGGCGAGGTTCGGGATCGACACTGTCCCCTTTTCGACCAACACGGCACCATTCTGGCGGCGCGACGTCACGTTGCCTCGGCGCATGCTGATGGCCATCCGCAGGCTTGTCCAAGAGCTCGGTCAGTACGTTGATGCATTCAGGGTCCTCAAAGGCACCGACATGCTGGTCGTACCCGGAACCGGGTTGATGACGGACGCGGCAGGTCTTCACGCTTCGGGTCCATACAGCCTGTTCAAATGGGCGCTGATGGCCAGGGTCCGGCGCACGAAGGTGCTGCTCGTGAGCGTCGGTGCCGGCCCCATCGAGACCATCGCGGGACGGCTGCTTTTCAAGGCCATCATGGCCCTCGCCACGTACGCCTCGTTTCGCGATGTGGAGAGCTTGGATTGCATCAGGGCGATCGGCTCACGCCCGAAGCGCGAACGGATCTACCCGGATCTGGTTTTCAGCCTACCGGAGTCAACCTTGCCCGCGAAAGAGAGCTCGGCATCCGGTGAGGGGAGTGTCGTGGGGCTCGGTCTGATGCTGTACTGGAGCCGCTACAGCGGCGGACCGGACGACACGTATACTGAGTACCTGGCGACGTTGGCGACCTTCGCCGAGTGGTTGTTGAAGCAGGGCCACAGCATCCGGCTTATTCTCGGCGACGAGGACACAGAGGCCATCGCCGATTTCAGGTCGGTGCTGCGCAGCCGGATTGGCGACGATGACGAAAGGATTCAATATCAGCCGTTCGCATCTGTGGACGACGTGCTGGAAGCAATTGCTGCGACCGACGTTGTTGTTGCGACCCGTTTTCACAACGTGGTCATGGCGGCGATCGAGACCAAGCCTGTTATCGCTCTGTCCTTCCACCACAAATGCTCAGAGCTGATGCGTCAGATGGATCTGACCGAATACTGCCATGACATTCATCAGATCGACGCAGCACGGCTGATCGAGCAATTTCAGAGCCTTGAGCAAAACGTGACGCGATCCGAGCCACGATCGCGGAGGCGTGGAACAGGCGCAGGCTTGCTTGAAGAACAATATGCCGAGGCTCTTCGGGGTTGGTAAGGGACAGTATGAACCACTCGCCATCACCCAGGCGAGCGCATCGATGACCGCCGGTCCCAGAATCACCGTAGGGATCCCAACCTTCAACAGGGCTGATAAATGGCTCGGCGACGCGATAGGGGCGTACTCGCACAGACAATGACGGAGTTCGAGCTGATCGTGAGCGACAATGCCTCCGCGACAACACCGAGGAGTTTGTGCACTCGTTTGGCGACGTCGCATCCGATACTCCCGATCAGAACACAATGTCGGCAACGTTGGAAACTACAACCGGTTCTCGATCTCGCGGACTCCGAATTCGTCGTGCTCCTCGCCGACGACGACCTCCTGTACCCAGAGTACCTTGAAGCGACCCTCGAACTGATGGATCGGTTCGATACGGCGGGCCTTGTGCACACAGCATAAACCTGATAGATCATGACTCAAAGGTGGTTCGATGCTCCCGGCCACTCAAGTCGCGCGCACCATGCAGCTCGAGCGGCGCGACAAGGCCCGCGAGCGTCTGATGATTTCTCACTGGCCGCTGTCTTTCTCATCCGTCATGTATCGCACGGCGGCACTCGCCTCAGCGGGGGACTTCCTGGCGACGGAGGAGCCGTTTAGCGATGTGTACCTCTGGCTGCGGATCGCACTCGAGTGGGATTTTGGATACGTCCCAAGGCCACTCAGCGCTCTCCGTGATCATTCGGAGAGCATCACGGCCAACATCGGGACCGATCTGACCGCGAAGCTCTCTGCGCCGGACCCCAGGCTTGTCCATGCGGATGAGCGCTTCAAGCGACGGATGAGCTTCCTGGCGACCTCGTCGCTGGCCGCCGAGACGCAGAACTGGCTTTCGTCACTGGCATCTCTCGCGCTGATGTGCGAACAGGCAGACGCAGGCCCAGCATGGCCGGAGGTGCTCAGACGGGTTGCCCGCATCGCTCGTGCGCAGCCGCGGATCGTGACGCAGCGCGTATTCTGGCTCGTCGTCCTGCGGGTGGAACCGTGGCGTCAAAGGCTGATCGCCTGGAGACGGACGGCTAGAGCGCCTTGAGTCGTATCAGGGCCCGACGGGGACCACGGAAGCCCGAGGGGTCATTCTCACGTTAATGGAGACGGCATATGAATAGAGCCCAACAGAGCGAGCCAACCATACGCGCAGCTGAACAAGGCGTGCCACCGGTCTCCCGGTGCCGCTTCTGCGGCGCCCCGCTCGAGCACACGTTCGTCGACCTCGGCATGTCGCCGCTGTGCGAGAGCTACGTGCCGGCGGATCGTGTCAACGCGATGGAGCCGTTCTATCCGCTGCACGCGAAGGTCTGCGAGCAGCTGCCTGCTCGTGCAGCTCGAGGAGTTCGTGACCGCCGATGACATCTTCAGCGAGTACGCCTACTTCTCGTCGTACTCGGACTCGTGGGTCGCACACGCGCCGAGTACGTTGAGATGGCGATCGAGCGCTTCGGCCTCGACGAGAACAGCCTGGTCGTCGAACTCGCGAGCAACGACGGCTACCTGCTGCAGCACGTGGTCGCGCGCGGGATCCCAGCGCTCGGCATCGAGCCCGCCGCCAACGTCGCGAAGGTCGCGCAGGAGCAGGGGATCGAGTCGATCGTCGAGTTCTTCGGCCGTCGAGCTTGCCACGCGACTTGTGGCCGAGGGACGCGCAGCGACCTGCTCGCCGCCAACAACGTCATGGCCCACGTCCCCGACCTCAACGACTTCGTCGGCGGCATCGCGATCGATCCTCGCGCCCGACGGCGTTGGCGACGATCGAGGTCCCGCACCTGCTGCGACTCGTGGAGAGCAACCAGTTCGACACGATCTATCACGAGCACTTCTCCTATTTCTCGCTGCTGACCGCCAGCAAGGTGCTCGAGGCACACGGGCTGGAGCTGTTCGACGTTGAGGAACTGAAGTCGCACGGCGGATCGCTGCGCCTCTTGCATCCAGCGCGCGGACACCGGCGGCCAGCCGATACGTCCCGCGCGTCGACGAGCTCGCCGAGCGCGAGCGTGCGCTTGGATTCGACACGCTCGAGGCACACCGCTCGTTCGCACAGCAGGTCCACGAGACCAAGTGGCGTCTGCTCGAGTTCCTGATCGCGCGCCGCCGCGAGGGCAAGCGGATCGTCGGCTACGGCGCTCCGGGAAAGGGCAACACGCTGCTGAACTTCTGCGGCATTCGCCAGCGACCTGCTCGATTACACGGTCGATCGCAATCCATACAAGCAGGGCAGTTCCTGCCCGGAACGCACATCCCGATCAAGCACCCTGATGCGCTCGAGCAGGATCGGCCGGACTACATCCTGATCCTTCCGTGGAACCTCAAGGACGGAGATCGTCGAACAGCTTGCGCTACGCACGTGACTGGGGAGCGCAGTTCGTCGTCCCGATCCCGGAGGTGCAGGTCCTATGAAGGTCGTCATCTTCTGCGGCGGCCAGGGCCTCCGGATGCGCGAGGCGTCGGACGTCGTGCCCAAGCCGATGGTCCCGATCGGCAGCCGCCCGGTCCTGTGGCACGTGATGAAGTACTACGCGCACTTCGGGTTCACCGATTTCATCCTCTGCCTTGGCTATCAAGGCCGGAGGCGATCAAGCAGTTCTTCCTGACCTACAACGAGGCGATGGCCAACGACTTCGTGCTGTCCGGACGGCGGGGCCAAGGTCCATCTGCTCAAGACCGACATCCACGACTGGAACATCACGTTCGTCGACACCGGGCTCCACGCCTGCATCGGTCGAGCGTCTGCGCGCGGTGCGGCACCTGCTGCGCGACGACGAGATGTTCCTGGCCAACTACGGGGACACGCTGACCAACGCCGACCTGCCGGCGATGATCGACACGAATGAAGGCGAGCGGCGCGACAGCCAGCTTCCTTGCCGTGCGGCCGAACTACAGCTTCCACGTCGGTCTCGATGGACGACGAACGGGATCGTCGATGGCATCGCGCGACGTCACGCGATCCGACGTCTGGATCAATGGCGGCTACTTCGTGCTGCGCTCGGAGCTGCTCGATGACCTCCGGCCCGGCGAGGAGCTGGTCGAGCGAGCCGTTCCATCGGCTGATCGCCGACGGGACAGCTGCTGGCCCAGCGCCACGAGGGCTTCTGGGCGCCGATGGACACGCTCAAGGACAAGCAGTGGCTCGAGGGCTGCACGAGAGCGGTCAGGCGCCGTGGGCAGCTCTGGGCCACCGGCCGGGAGGCTGACCGCGATCTCGCCGCAGCCGCCGGCTGATGTTGCCGTCTGCTGGCGCGACGCGCCGCCGACGAGCCGCTGCAGCTGCTCGCGATCGGCGCCCACTCAGACGACATCGAGATCGGCTGCGGCGGGACGATCCTCAAGCTGATCGAGCGGGGAGCGCTGTCCGAGGTCTGCTGGGTCGTGCTGACCGGAGAGACCAACGCGTGCCGCGGAGGCGGCGCCAGAGCGCCGACGCGCTGCTGGCCGGCGTCCCCAGCAAGCGCGTGATCCTCAAGGACTTCCGCGACGGGTACTTCCCCTACGACGGCGCGGAGATCAAGGAGGTTCTTCGAGCAACTGAAGGCCGAGTTCTCGCCGGACCTGATCCTCACGCACCAGCGGTCTGATCTGCACCAGGATCACCGCGTGACGTGCGAGCTGACGTGGAACACGTTCCGTGACCACCTGATCCTCGAGTACGAGATCCCGAAGTACGACGGCGACATGGGCGCGCCGAACCTGTTCGTGCCCGCTCGACGAGTCGCATGTGCCGCCAGCAAGATCGATCACCTGATGACGCATTTCCGGTCACAGATGCCCAAGCGATGGTTCAAGGAGGACCTGTTCTCCGGGCTGCTGCGGCTGCGCGGGATGGAGTGCAATTCGCCCGACCTCCTATGCCGAGGCGTTCTACTGCCGCAAGGCGATGCTGATGTGAGGAGCGATGGCGATGGCGACGCGCGGCGCTGGTGACGGGCGCGAGCAGCGGAATCGGCGCGGCGACGTGCCGGCGCCTGCGCGAGGAGGGATGGCACGTCGTCGGCCTCGCGCGCCGGCCGAGCCCCGACGCGAGCGCGTCGCTGTGCGTGGACATCACCCGCTTCGACGAAGTGCTCGAGGCCTTCGAGAGCGTCCCGCGCCTGCGGCTGCTGGTCCATGCCGCCGCGATGATCGGGCCGATCACGCCGCTGCCGGCGAGCGACCCCGACGACTGGCGGCGAGCCGTCGAGGTCAACCTGCTCGGCACCTACAACGTCCTGCGCGCAGCGCTGGCGGGACCGCTTGGCCGCGACGGCGGCCTCGCGATCCACCTGACGAGCGGCGCCGCGTCGAACGCGAAGCCCTACTGGAGCGCCTACAGCGCCTCGAAGGCGGGCGCCGAGCACCTGGTCCGCTCGGCCGCGACCGAGGTGGAGGGCACCGCCTGCGGCATCTGCTCGCTCGACCCCGGGATCACCGAGACGCCGATGCAGGAGGAGCTGCGCTCTCGCGATTTCCCCGACCGGGACCGGTTCGTGCGCGTCTACGAGGAGGGGTCCGGACGGACGCCGGAGGAGGTCGCGGCCGCGATCTGCGAGCTGTCGCGGCGCGAGCCGAGCACGCTCAACGGCCAGACGTTCCGGGTGGGTGCGCTGTGATCGACTCGGACGCGATCGGGGCCGAGGCCTACGAGCTCATGCGAGCGGCTGTTCCCGCTCTGCCGCAGCCTGACCGGGAGCGGCGTGCGGGCGACGTTCGACGTGCTCGAGGAGCACATCCCGCTCGCAGCGCACCGAGATCGCCAGCGGCACGAAGGTCTTCGACTGGACGGTGCCCGACGAGTGGAACATCCGCGACGCGTACATCGCCACGCCCGACGGCGACGCGCGTCGTCGACTTCCGCCGCTCGAGCCTGCACGTCGTCTCCTACAGCGAGCCGGTGCGCGCGCGGATGTCGCTCGAGGCAGCTGCGCGAGCGGCTGCACACGCTCCCCGACCAGCCCGACCTGGTCCCCTACCGGACCTCCTACTACCACCGCACCTGGGGGTTCTGCCTGTCCCATCAGCCAGCTGCTGGAGCTCGCGCCCGGGGAGTACGACGTGGTGATCGACTCGACGCTCGAGCCCGGTCACCTCACCTACGCCGAGCTGCGGCTCCAGGGAACCAGCGACGAGGAGGTGCTGATCTCGACCTACGTCTGCCATCCGTCGCTGGCCAACGACAACCTCTCCGGGCATCGCGGTCGCGACGATGCTCGCCAAGCAGCTGTCGCAGCGACAGCTGCGGCACTCCTACCGGATCCGTGTTCGCGCCGGGCACGATCGGACCGCTGGCGTGGCTGCACCAGAACCGCGACACGCTCGATCGCGTCAAGCACGGCCTGACGGTCTCCTGCATCGGCGATGCCGGCGGACTGACGTACAAGCGCAGCCGGCGCGAGGACAGCCGAGATCGATCGCGCCGTCGAGCTCGTGCTGCGCGACTCCGGCGCCGCCCATCGCGTCCTCGACTGGGAGCCGTGGGGCGGCGACGAGCGCCAGTTCTGCTCTCCCGGGTTCGACCTGCCGGTCGGCTGCCTGATGCGCACCCCGCACGGCGGGTTCGCGGGATACCACACGTCCGCCGACGCGCTCGAGCGGATCCGCCCCGAGTCGCTCGGCGAGGCGGTGCGCAGTCTGCCTCGACGTCGATCGAGGTGCTCGAGACCAACCGCACCTGCGTGAACCTGAGCCCGTATGGCGAGCCCCAACTCGGGCGCCGCGGCCTCTACCGCACGAGCGGCGGCGCCGTGGAGTCGCCCGACGACGAACGCGCGCTGCTGTGGGTGCTCAACCTGAGCGACGGCACGGCGTCGCTGCTCGACGTCGCCGGCGCGGTCGGGCCTGCCCTACCCGCGTCATCGAGCGAGCGGCGCAGCGGCTGGAGCAGGCGGGGCTGCTGGCGAGCCGGACTGGCGGGCGCCCGGCAGAACCAGTACGTTCGCACCCAGCCAACAACCACGACCGACGGCTATCGACTTTCCGTACCACCTCCCGGCCCGATGAACTGCCGGGCCCAGATCGTGATGAAAGGTGACCAGCATCGAGCCGGGCCCGATCGCGACATCATCCGCTATGTCAATCGAGGCGTCCGAGGAGCAGAACAGCTCGACATGGTGATTCACGAAGCAGCGAGCACCGATCCGGAAGTTCGAGGAGGTGAAGTAGCAGTGAGAGAGGATCGTGGCGTCAGGAGCGCAGTCCGCTCCCCATTTACGCAGAAGGTGCGCTCGCGCTCGACGCGGCAGCAGATCCGACGCCTGGATGCTGACAATCCGACGGCTGAAGGCAAATCGGACATGATGGACGAGGAGTGTTACCCGGCGTCGGCGACTCATGGCCGGGCTTCCCGAGCCTCGGGCCCGTAGTCGGGCCACGCCCGATCTCGCTCCGAGATGATGCGCTCCTGCGCCGGCGGCCACTCGATCCCGAACGCGGGGTCGTCCCAGCGCACGCCGCTGGCCGCCTCGGGGACGTACTCGTGCGACATCTGGTAGGCGACCTCGGTGTCGTCCGACGAGCGTCTGGTAGCCCTGGGCGAAGCCGTTCGGGACGTACAGCAGCCGGCCGTTCTCCGGGCTCAGCTCGACCCCCAGCCACTGCAGGTAGCGTCGATGAGTCGGGCCGCAGGTCGACGATCGTCACCCGCGCCGCCCCGCGGGTGCAGCGCACGAGCTTCACCTTCCGCATGCGGCGCCGTTTGGAAATGCAGCCGCGGAGCGTGCCCTGCTCCGGGGCTGAAGATCGTGCTGGCCTGGACGAACCGCGTGACCAAGCCCGTGGTCGGCGAACTCCTCGCTCGCAGTACGTGCGGGCCAGGTAGCCGCGTTCGTCGCCGTGACGCTCGACGTCGATGATGCACGGCGTCCTGCAGCTCGCGTCGGCGTGAAGATCACAGCTCGGCTCCGACCGGCGCCAGCCAGCGCAGCTCGTCGTCGACCTGACCGGCCGTCCTGGAGCTCCTGCACCGCTTGATCCGCAGATAGCTCGAGCCGGTGAACTCCTCGAACGTCAGGCCGTGCGCGACGTACGCCTCGTACAGCTCCTCGACGCCGCGCGGCACGTTCCACTGCGGCTCGAACTCGGGCAGCACCCGCTGGATCTTGGAGCAGTCGACCTGATAGGAGCGCTTGTCAGGCCCGCCGCCCTCGGCGAACGACGCCCTCGAGTTCGGGCACGACCCTCTCGATCATCTCGGCGATCTCGCGGATGCGGTAGTTCTCGCTGCTCGCGCCGACGTTGAACGCCTCGTTGTGGACGAGCTCGCGCGGGGCGTGGAGCACCGCCAGGAAGGCCCGCGAGATGTCCTCGATGTGGACCAGGGGACGCCACGGCGTCCCGTCGCTCTGGATCAGCACCTCGCCGGTCGTCACCGCGTAGCCGACGAGGTTGTTGACGACGATGTCGGCGCGCAGTCGCGGCGACGCGCCGTAGGCGGTCGCGTTGCGCAGGTACGTCGGGCTGAAGTCGTCGTCGGCCAGCGGCGCGATGTCCCGCTCGGCGAGGACCTTCGACTTCGGCCGTACGGCGTCACCGGAGCGAACTCGGCGTTCTCGTCGAGCAGTTCGTCGTCTCCGCCTTGCCGTACAGGCTGCACGACGAGGAGAAGAGAAACCGCGGCACGCCCGCCTCCTTGGCCTTCTCGGCGAGCCGGACCGAGGCCAGATGGTTGATGTCGTAGGTCGCCTGCGGGTTCAGGTCGCCGACCGGGTCGTTGCAGACCGCCGCCAGGTGCAGCACCGCGTCGAAGCCGACGAGATCCTCGATCTCGACGTCGCGGACGTCCTTGCGGATCGATTCGATCTCCGCCGGCGCCTCGCCGAACGTGCATGTCGCGAACAGGTCGAAGTCCAGCCCGACCACGTCGTGGCCGGCCTGCTCCAGCAGCGGGGTCATGACGGAGCCGATGTAGCCGTTGTGGCCGGTGACGAGTACGCGCATGCAGAATCTCCAGATGTCAGTGTTTTGAGTGTTCTCCGAGCTCGGCGGCCCGATCAGAATCAACGTCCGGCGGCGCTACCGATTCCCGTCCTGATCGTGGCGCCGCTTCTCGCTCGTCAGCACGAGCACCCAGTCGTGAGCCGCCGTGCGTTCTCGCCCGGCACCGTGAAACCGACGCCTGCCGCCGTGCGGCGAACGGCGAGCCGGAGACGCTTGTATATCTGCCGGTCGTCGGGTCATACCACTGCGCCCGCAGCAGCGGGCCGGCCATCCTTCGCATGTCGACCACGATCGGTTGACCGGTCGGCAGATACGCGATCGCCAGCCTGCCGTCGGTTGTGCGAGCCGCGGTCACGTAGTCGTTGCCGTTGACGTCGCCGCTGTCGGAGTCAGCGCCGTACCCCGAGACTACGAGCCTGTGCCTCGTGTCGGGAACCAGGTCGAACCACGAGCCGGGAGAACAGGTTGGTGACGAACGTCATCTGCCGCGACCCGACGTGTCGAGGTGTTGCTGCCATCCCCGGCAGAACTGCCACGTGTACTTGTTGCCATAGAACTGCCCCGTCGCTCCGCTCAGCATCGCCCAGTATTCCTGGCGTCGCAGCGTCTCGGGGCCGCTGTACTCGTGCTCACCCTCGTAGTTGGCCTCAACCAGGAACGCCGGGATCCGCGGAGCGCGTTGTAGGCCTTCAGTACCTCCGCGTACGTGGGTGATAGGTGTAGGCGGCGTTGAGCCCGATGATGCCCCTCCACCTCGGGTCGTCCAGCGAGGTGCTCACGTAGTAGTTGAGCTCGACTGTCTGCAGCGCTGCGGGATCGGTGGATCTGATGCCTTTGGCGACGGCGAGCGACGAGAGCGTCGTCGGCGGGGTGGCTCCAGGTCTGGAAGTCGTTGCCGTTGAGCCAAACGATGTTGGAATAGCGGCGGTACCGCGGCCGACATAGCCGCCGTAGCCGTAGGCCATTCGCGCCGTTCTGTTCGAGGACGTTGAGCCAGCCACCGGTCTCGATCGGGTCGAGGAATACCTCGAGATGGTGCTTGGCCGCGAGGCGGATCATCGCGTCGGCACGGGCGAAGTAGGCGGGATTCGGCGTGGACAGATCCCCAGGCGTCGTGAACGGCGCGATCCCGTCGTATGTCTCGCCGTCGGCGCGACCGCCCGTGTACGTGTCGCAGAGGAGGTTGATCCAGATCGAGTTGAAACCCGCGGCCGCACGGTCGGCGAAGAAACTCGTCGGCCGCCTTGGTTGACAGGTTCACGATCAGCGCTTGAGGGGAGTCGCCCACGATCAGAAACGGTCGGCCCTTACGGTCGACCAGGTACCGCTTGGAGGCGCTCACGTGCAGTGGAAACGCCGGCGCTGAACTCGACAGCAGCTTCGCCGGCCTGGCCGCGATCACGGCCGCCGGCGCGGCTGCAGAAGCCGGAACCGGCCCCGCCAGCGCAACCAAGGCAGCCACGCCCGGTGCGAGCAGGGCGGCGCCCGCCAGTGCGAACGCCCGTCGAGAGCAGGCGCGCCACATGATCCCCACCAACTTCAAGCTGCGAGCAAGCGCCGAGACGAGCGAGTTATCGGCAGCGTGCCTCGGTCGGCCAATTCGCGCTGGAGCGCGCGCCGGCCGCGGTGATGTAGCCCATGAACCGAACTCTCCGTCTTGCCGAGGAGGCTGGCGATCTCACCCGGTGTGAGACCGACGATGTGGCGCAGGAACACGACTTCGCGCTGATCCGCCGGCAACGTCGCCAGCGCGTCCTGCACGGTCCCGCCCGGATCCCGGTCCAGGCCGTAGCCGGCGCTGGGTTCGAACACGGATTCAGTGGGGACAAGCCGGTTGCGCCGCAGCTGGTCAATCGCGAGGTTGTGCGCCATGCGTACAAGCCAGGAGAAGAACGAGCCACCGCTTTCGTCGTATCGGTCCAGATGCGTGATCAGTTTGGTGAAAACCTGCTGTGTGACGTCCTCAGCCTCATGATCGTCATGCAGGATCGAACGAACATATCCGTAGACGTTGCCCGAGTAAATGACATAGAGGTCGCGCAGGGCCTCCCGGTCCCCAGCCTTGGCCCGCGCGACCGCCAAACTCACACGCCGCACCATCTCAGGAGACTTGTCGACTGTGGTCTTGACCGTCAGCGAGCTCGACGCGCAATGCGTCGATCTCACAGGTCTCTGAATGGTGTGCATGCGACGACCTGTCATCTATTCCGGTTACGAAGGATAGTTGCGGTCCGGCGTCCGAATCCGGGTCTCACGAACCGGACGCACATTCCGCGGTGTCTCCAGCCTGCTGGCGGAGCCTGGCTACGAAACGAACGCTTGCGCTTCCTGGAGGCGCCGACTCACTCGGCGATCCGGAAGACGAGCCGCAGCAGCCAGCGGATCCAGCGACCCATACGACAGCGTTCCCATATCCTCTTCGAGCTCCCTGAAGTCGGGCCTCCAAGCGTCGCTCGGCTCGGGTAGGCGGGAGATCCGCTCACGCACGATCGTCCTCAGCACACGCCTGCCATCCCGCCAGGCGTTGAGGTTGCTGATCCCATGTAGGCGGAGCTGCTCATAGCTGGGGACCTCAACCACGCTGAACCCGGCCTTCGCCGCCCTCACGTTGAGCACGGTCTCGACCTCGAATCCGTCACAGGTTATGTGAAGCTGCGGCAGGCACCGGCGCCAGAACGCGCTGTAGCCGTAGCAGAGATCGGTGTAGCTGGTCCCGAACATCAGGTTGACGCCGGCACCAAGCGCACGGTTGCCGAGGCTCCGCAGCCCGGTGATATCGGCGCTGCCACCACCCTGCATGTAACGCGAACCCTTCACGAAATCGGCGCCGTCGATCAACGGCCGGATGAACGATGGGATCTCCGTCGGATCAGTCGAACCGTCAGCATCGATCATCACCAGAATGTCACCGCGAGCTGCGGCAAACCCACACGCCAAAGCGTTGCCCTTGCCCTTGCGGTCCTGCAACACAATCCGGGCGTCGGGACGCAAGTCACGCGCGACGTCGATCGTGTGGTCCGTCGAATGGCCGTCAACGACGATCAACTCGTTGATTCCGTTCGGCAGATGTTCGAACACGTGCGGCAGGTTCGCCGCCTCGTTGAGAGTCGGTATCACAGCACTGACCGTGGGCCTGCTGCGATAGTCACGACGCTCGCGCTTACGACCGACCATCCCGCGATCTCGGGCAGCCTGCCCTGTCCCTACCCCCTGCGCGCGCTCATCGATTGTGATGCTCATCGCTGTCCCCCGGACCTTTCCCAATCCGTTGTGTACTTGTGGTCCAACCATTCAAGGCACGCTCCCTGCGCCTCCAGCAATGAACATGCCCCTGCTAACCCGTCAATGCCAATTGGCGCCACCTGGCCAGCAATAGTCCGATCTTCAACCGCAACGGCCCTGACCGCGACGATGTTTTGACTGCTATTTCCGTTCCTGACCCAACCCCTTGGCTCAGAAACCATATGTCCAAACCCGCGGCATCGATGTCGCAGACTCCTAAACTTAAGGCTATTCATACCGCAAAATCGCCCACGCGCGTCAAGACGTTGCAACGAAATTCCAACGAGTCTGTGCCCGATCTCACGCATCCGCGCCGGCCCGCGGATCCGAAGAACTCGGCGCCGGCCCGCCGGAGCCACCACGCGCCGGCCGCCGCGGCCGCCGCGGCGGCGAACCCGTCAACGTCATCCTCGGTCGTGTCCCACGAGCACATCCAGCGGACCTCGCCAGTCGCGATGTCCCACTCGTAGAAGTCGAACTCCTGCTGCAACCGCTCGCGGGCTTCGCGGGGCAGCACGGCGAACACCGCGTTGACCGCCGGCCGCCGCGAGACCGCCACCCCTTCGATCCCAGACACAGCGTCGAAAAGCCGCACTGCCATCGCGTTGGCGTGTGAGGCGTTCGCCAGCCATAGCTCATCCGCCAGAAGCGCGTCGAACTGTGCCGCGACGAATCGCATCTTCGAGGCGAGCTGCAGCGTCTGCTTGCGCAGGTGGAGCATTCCCGGCAAGAGTCGCCGGTCGAACACCACCACCGCTTCGCCGACCATCAGCCCGTTCTTGGTCCCGCCGAACGACAGCAGGTCAAGCGCCAGCCGCCGCGACCAGCTCGGCCAGAGACACGCCGAGCGCGGCTGCGGCGTTCGCAAATCGCGCCCCGTCGACGTGCACGCGCAGTCCGCTCTGCCTGCGCGACCCCACTGAGCGACCCGCAGCTCCTGAAGCGAGTACAACGTCCCGAGCTCGGTCGACTCTGTCAGCGACACCAGTCCCGGCTTGACCGCGTGCTCATCGTTCGGACGCTCCAACGAGCTCCGCAAGCCCCGTCAGGCGTCAGCTTCCCGTCAACCGTCTCGGCGACCAGCAGCTTCACGCCCGCGATTGCCTCGGGCGCACCGACCTCGTCGATCTGCAGGTGCGCGCTCGCAGAGACGATCGCCGCCTCCCACGGTCGCAGCGCCGCCCGCAGCGACAGCACGTTGGCGCCGGAGCCGTTGAAGACGAAGAACACGCCTGCGTCGGGCGCCCCCAGCGCCTGCCGCCAGTCGCCGCTCTACCGCGGCCGTGTACGGGTCATGCCCGTAGCCGAACGCATGCCCGTCATTGACCGCCGCGATCGCCTCGAGCACGCCGGGATGCACGGCCGCAGCGTTGTCGGAGGCAAACCCGCGGCCCGACGCGCCGCCGAGCCTGCCCGCCATCGCTCAGTGGGCGAGAGCGCCCTGCAGCGCGGTGTAGAAGATCGAGAGCGGGAACTCGTCGGGCAGAACCTGATCGAGTACACCCGCGGATCCTCGACCTCCACAAAGTCACGCATGCCGGCGACCCAGCGCGACCCCGTCGCCGGCGGCACATACGCGCCACCAGGTCGTGCGCGGCTGACCAGTGCTGCAGCTTGGTGCGGTCGATCCCGGACCGGTAGAGCGCGAATACCTCGTCACGCAACCCGATCACGCCATCTGCAACCCGGTCCCACTCGAACGTCAAGCGGTTGTCGGTCCAGTTCAGGTAGCCGCCATTGTGCAGGTAGGCGAACAGAAGCTGCCCACCCAGCCCGTCGTAGTTGCGCACGCGTGAGCCGGTGATCGGGAACCGCAGTAGGCGGTCGAACAGGATCGCGTACTGCACGTTGCGAGCGAACGCGAGCCCCTCACGCTCGAGCGTGACCGCCTCGCCAAAGGCGGTCAGGTCGCAGCGCAACTCCTCCAGCGAGTACATCCAGTACGGAGCGCGCTGGCGCACCATGAACGGGTCAAACGGCAGGTCGCCGTGGCTGTGCGCGCGGTCGTGGATCAGGTCCCAGAGGATGTAGGACTGCTTCGAGGACTCGGGGTCCGCGAGCATCCGCGCCGCGTCGGGCGGCAGGTTGATCTGCAGCAGGTCGGCCGCGGCGGTCGCGACCCGCCGCAGCCGCGTCGACTCGCGGTCGCAGAAGATCGCGCCGAAGTTGTTGGGCTGGCGATCGGCGACCGAGACCTGCTCGGGGAACAGGACCGCGCACTCGCTGTCGTAGCCGCGGGTGGCCGCAACCAGCTCGACCGGCACGAACTTGGCATTGTCGTAGCGCGTGGCCTCGAGCTCGGCGATCCAATCCGGCCACGGGACCTGCACGAGCACGGCCTCGAAGCAGGTGTCGGGCGAGCCGTTCTGCTTGTACATCGGGAAGAACGCAAGGTGCCTGCGGCCGTCGACCCTCCCCTGCTCCGGGCGGAACGCCGCCAGCGCACGCGTGAAGTCCGGCTTTCCGTAGCCCCCGTCCGCCCATGCTCGCAGGTCCTCTGCGGCGACCGCGAGGTTCGGATACTCGGGCACCAGCGCGTGCAGCGCACGCTCGACCGCATCCACACGAGCGGCCGCCTCTGTGCGGCCGGCGTCCTCGCGCAGGGCGCCATCCGCAGCCTGCAGCAGCGCGAGCGCGTCGGTCTCATCGATGAGGGTCGAGACGCGCTCTTCGGGCTGCGCGCTCGCTGGCTGCGCAGCCCGGCCAGGCGTGCCAGCATGCCGCCTGGCCGCCCAGTTGGCGATGTTCAGCCAGAGCGCCGAGTGGTCGAGGCTGCCGATGCAGTCGTCTCCGAACAGGTCCGAGTCGCCGAGCACGACCACGCGGCCATCGCCGTGCTGCGAGGTGACCATCAGCGGCGCCCCCGGAACGGAGGCCGAGCGATGGGTGCGCGCAACCACGCGCGCGCCGTTCTCGCTCGCGATCGTGGTCGCCCGGTAGAAGCAGGCTAGCTCGATCCCGGCCAGCACATCGCCGTCGCTGCCGCGACCGCCGTCGCCCAACTGCGCCAGCACCCACGTCGGCGCGCCGTCGCAGTGCTCGTAGTCCTGGACGGTGTCGCTGCGCAGGCGGACTCCGAAGCGCCCGAGCAGCTCGTTGATGTTGTTGCCGTACTTGTCCTGCTCGGTCTCGCCCAGCACGACCAGGCCCCCGCCGCAGTTGACGTAGCGCTCGATCGCGTCGAGCTCGGCCGCGGTCAGCTGTGGCGAGCCGACGCCCGTGGTTCGTTCCCACTCCGGATCGGAGGGATGGGCGATCACCAGCAGATCACAGTCATCGAGCACACCGGCGTCGAGCGCCTGCGCCGCGTTGGCTGCGACTTCGAAGTCGTGACCCTCTAGCAGCAGTGCGGCCTGCGCATAGGAGGCGTCGCCGGGGTGCGCGGGCTGCATCTCGGACGCCAGCTGCGGTCGGATCGTCCACGCCTGGCTGTGTGCCTCGTCGAAGATCACGCTCGGCTCACGCATGCACGCCACCCCCGGATGAGAGCTCCCCCTCGGCGGCGGTGCTGGAGCGCCCGCGCGCCGGGCTCGCGGGGCCACGTGGAGGCAGCTTGATCGGGGTTGAGTGGATCGCGCGCAGCCGCACCTCGCGCCAGGACATGCCCTCGCGCAGCAGCGCAGGCATCCCCAGGAGAATCGCCGTCGCGACCTCGACAGCCTGCAGGATCACGCCGTAGGCCACCCCGACGCCCCAGCCGACGCCCCAGCCATGGTGCAGCACCGTCGCGCAGGCCGCCTGGAAGACACCGAGGTTGGCCGGCGTGATCGGCACCACCGCCGTGATGTTCACGGCGAACAGAACCGCGGCTGCGGCGGCGAAGCCCGTGCGGTCGGCAAGTCCCAGCGCCACCAGCAGGAAGTAACAGGAGACGCACTGAAGCCCCCATGCGGCCAGCTGAGCGACCGTTGCCGCCACACCCAGGCGCGGATCGCGGAACACGACCAGTCCGGCGCGCACGCGGCCAAGTGCACGCTGAGCCCGCTGCAGCGTGTTGGCGGCACGCCCGAACCGCTTGGTGCCGGAGCCGAAGTGGAGCACGATCGGTGCGACGATCACGAACATCAGCAGCACCGCCGGCGCCACCGCAGCTATGACCAGCGCACCGGGATTGTTGAAGAAGTCGACCGACGTGAACATGACCGTGCCGAGGATGATCAGCGCAAGGACGTTGATGACAGTCTGAGAGACCACCGTGCCGAGCACGACCGGCACGTTCTCACGCGGACGCCCCGTGCGACGCGCGATTATCAGTGCACGCGAGGGCTCACCCAGACGCGCAGGCAGCGTCGAGGACATCAAGACCCCGATCATCGTTGCGCGGATCGCGTCCCTGAGCCTGATCAGTCCCCTCGGCAGCGCCGCCTTGAGAATCGCGTACCAGGAGACGCCGCGCATCAGCATCGCAGCGCCCATCGTCGCCAGGCCGAGCAGCACATAGGAGGGCTCGGAGTTGATCAGCGTGTGGCCGATGCTCGTGATGCCGATCTTCTGGAGCGCCTTGAAGGCGAGCGCAAGCGCGGCAAGCGTGATCGCCGCCATTCCGACGTGCCTGAGCTTCGCGACGACCGTGCGGCGGGACTCCCCGACGGTGAGTGGTCGCTCGAGGCTCTCGAGCCTGCTCGGACGCACGCGCGGTTGCAGATCGGCCGGAGTGAAACCCGCCCGAACGCGCGAACGTCTGGGCCGCTCCCTCGGGCTCGGGTATCGCGATCGCGTCGCTGTAGGCCTGCATGACCTCGAGCGCGACCCGCTCCCACGCAAACCGCTGCACGGTCGTGGCCGCGGTCTGCGCGAGCTGGCGGCGACGGCCCGGCTCGTGGTAGAGGTCGCGCAACGCCTCGGCCAGTGTCTGCGCATCGGCGGGCGGGACGAGCACGCCATCGACGCCGTCTGTGACGACGTCCCGGTAGCCGGCGATGTCCGAGGCGACGACGGTGGTGCCGGACGCGAACGCCTCGGTCAGGACCATCCCGAAGCTCTCGCCTCCGAGCGAGGGCGCGGCGAGCACGTCGGCCGCCAACAGCTCCTGGTGCTTGGTGACGTCATCGACCTTGCCGAGCGCTCGCACGCCGGTCGGGTCCATCAGCAGCGGCGCCAGCTCCTCCTGGGTGGGGCCGATCACGGTCAGCTCGGTCGGAACGTGCTCGCGCAGCGCCTCGAACGCGCGCAGCAGCAACGGCAGGCCCTTGCGTTCGACGGCCTGGCCGACGAACAGGATGCGCAGCACGTCAGCGTCGCGCTGCGCCGTGAGCGCCTGATCGAGTGCATGCTCGTCGATGTTGACGCCGTTGGGAATCACGCGATAGCGGCCCCCGAACCAGCGCCGGCCGGTCCATGCGGCGGCCTCCGAAACGGCGATCCGCACGCGCAGGCGGTTGAGCACCTGGGTCGCGCCGAAGCCGTTTGCGATCGCGTTGGGCAGCCGCCTGGTCGAATAGGAGTGGAAGGTCCCGACCAGCGGCACGCCGAACGGCAGCGTCGCGACCCACCCGATCATCGGCGCAACCGGTTCGTGGATATGAGCGACGTCGTAGTCGCCGGTCGCGAGCTCATGGGAGAGCCGCGTGAGGCTTCCGGGACCGACCGAGAGGTTCGAGACGGCGCCGTTGGCGTTGAAGCCGACGCTCCGCCCGAGCGGGACCACATAGTCAGGTGCCTTCAGATTCTGGGGCTTGGCGCCGCGGTGCATCAGCGTCGCCGAGAGGTCGCTCGAGTCGTACGGGGTCAGTACCCGCACGTCGTGCCCCGCGGCCAGGTATTGCTCGGCCAGCGCCTCTATGTGCCTTGTGACACCTCCCGGATATGTCCATGAATACGGGGAGACGAGCGCAATCCGCATATACGTTGATCCTATCCACTCGGCTACCGGTACAGATCCTTATGATTGATCCGTGCCGGCTCGTCATTTCGTGAAGTACACGTTCCTGCAGGTCGATCCTGCCTGGCGGCGCCTGTCCGACACCGAGCGCGACGAGCACAAGCGTGAATTCCTCGCCGCCTGCGAGGACTTCGGCGAGGACCACCTGCTGCGTGCCGGCTCGCTGGTCGGCACCCGCGGCGACGCCGACATGCTGATCCTCTCCCAGGCCGAGAACCTCGAGCGGATTCACGAGTTTCACGTGATCCTGCAACAGAGCGGGTTGATGAAGTGGTCAACGATCCCATACTCGTTCCTGGCGATGACCAAGCCCTCCGAGTACTCCGACGAGTCGCGCCTTGAGGTCAGACCTGCCCACGGCCGCTACCTGTTCATCTACCCGTTCGTCAAGACCCGCGCCTGGTACAACCTGCCAGCCGACGAGCGCTGGCGGATCATGCAGGAGCACATCCGCGTCGGCCGGGAGTTCCCCAGCGTCGACCTCAACACCAGTTACTCGTTCGGGCTCGACGACCAGGAGTTCGTCGTCGCTTTCGAGGCCGACAATCCAGCCGACTTCCTCGACCTCGTCCAGAAGCTTCGCACCACCGAGTCGAGCGTCTACACGCTGCGCGACACCCCCACGTTCACCTGCGTCACGATGTCGGTCGAGCGCGCCCTCGGGGCTCTCGACGGCACCGCGCTGCGCGCCTCCGCGTGAGCGCCCGACCAGCGGCTCTTGAGCACCTGCGCGCCGGCGACCCGGTCCTGCGCGAGATCATCGACCGCTACGGGCCCGACGATCCTCACGAACGGCGCGAGGGCGGCCAGCGCGCACACTACGGCGCCCTGGTCCGCGCGATCGTGGGGCAGCAACTCTCCACCAGGGCCGCCGCCGCGATCTACCGCAGGCTTACGGACCGCTTCGACGGCCGCGAGCCGACACCGGCCGAGATCCTCGCCGACGACCCCGAGGAGCTGCGAGCCGCCGCCGGCCTCTCCCGTGCCAAGGTCGCGTACCTGCGCTCACTCGCCGAGCACGTCGAGGACGGCTCGCTCGAGCTCGAACGGCTCGACGCGCTCGCTGATGATCAGGTCATCGCCGAACTGATCGCGGTCAAGGGCATCGGCCTCTGGAGCGCCCAGATGTTCCTCATGTTCCACCTTGGCCGCCCCGACGTGCTTCCGGTCGGCGACCTGGGTATTCGCAAGGCGATGATGACCGCCTACGCGCTCGACGCGTTACCGACCGCGGATACCATGGAGCAGATCTCGACGCCGTGGCGCCCTTATCGCACGCTCGCGTGCAGCTACCTCTGGCGCTCGCTCGACAACGAGCCGGTGCAGTGAACCCGGGATGCCGACGGTCGCGCTGACGCTCGCTCGCTTCACGCCCGCCGACCGCGACGACTGGCTGGCGGCTGCGGCTGCGCTCCTCAGCGCCGAGGAGCGAGAGCGGGTGGAGGCGATGCCGGCGGCCGACGTTCGCACTCAGCACGCCGTCGGTCGCGCGCTGCTGCGGCTGGCCGCAGCCGACACCGCCCAGCGTGACCCGGCCGGCATCGCAATCACCATCGCCGAGGACGGCAAGCCCGAGCTGGCGGAGATGCCGGAGCTCGGCGTCAGCGTTGCGCACTCCGGACGGATGGTCGTAGTCGCGGCCTGTCAGGGTGCTGCGGTGGGTGTGGATATCGAGGCGCCGCGCCCGGACGCTGACGCGCTCCCGGAAGATCGCCGAGCGGCGCTTCGCGGCGAGCGAGGCGGCGGCGCTGCGCGCGCTTCCCGACGCGCTCGTCGCGGACTGGTTCGTACGCGCCTGGACGATCAAGGAGGCCGTCGGCAAGGCCGTCGGAACCGGGGTGATCCCGGCGCTTGCGGGCGCCGTCGTCGCCGGGCCCGCTGACGCCCTCACCCTGCTCGGGTCTGGACCGACCCGCCGGCCGACGCCTGGTCACTCCATCAGTTGCCCGCGCCCGATGGCGACGAGCGAATCGCCGTCGCGCTTGCCGATGCCCGGCGTGCCGATCGCCGCCGTCACGCAGCTGACGCACTCGGGGAGTTCAGCCGCTCGACAGCTCCGCGAGCCTCCGCCTGAGAAAACGCCGCTCAGCCTCTGAGGGCGCGAGCGCCAGCGCCCGCTGATACTCGCCTGCCGCCTCGGCGTTGAGCGCCCCGGAGCGCCGCAGCAGGTCGGCGCGCGTTGCTGCCAGCAGGTGATACCCGGAGAGCTCGCCCCGCTTGGCGAGCTCTCCGACCAGCGCGAGTCCGCGCTCGAGATCGCCGGCCATCGCGATCGCCACAGCCTGATTGAGCCTCACAACCGGCGAGTCCACCGACGCGACAACTCGCCGTAGAGGTCTCGTACCCGCGGCCCAATCGGTCCGCGGCTGCACGTGGCAGCGTGCGATCTCGGCCTGCAGCCGGTAGGGACCCGCTACGCGAGCCGCCGGTCGTGAGGATCGCCTCGGCCTCCTCGATCTCCCGCCGATGCCAGCGCTGCCGGTCCTGCTCCTCGAGCGTGATCAGCTCACCGCCACCGCCAACCCGGGCGTCACGGCGCGAGTGCTGCAGCAGCATCAGCGCCAGCAGCGCATCGGCCTCGGGCTCATCCGGCATCAGACGCATGAGCAGCCGCGCCAGCCGAATCGCCTCGTCGCAGAGGCAGGCGCGGATCAGATCCTCGCCCGAGGACGCCGAGTAGCCCTCGTTGAACAGCAGGTAGATGACGGCCAGGACGCCTGCGGTGCGCTCGGGCAGCAGCTCGGGCGGCGGTACGCGATAGGGGATTCCGGCGGCCGCGATCTTCGTCTTCGCGCGCGTGAGGCGCTTGGCCATCGTCGGCTCGGAGACCAGGAACGCACGTGCGATCTCCGCCGTCGTCAGCCCGGCGAGCGTCCGCAGCGTCAGCGCCACCCGCGCCTCGAGCGCGAGCGCCGGGTGGCAGCAGGTGAAGATCAACCGCAGGCGATCGTCCTCAATCGGTTCGCTCTGATCAGGCATGGTCAGGTGGGTGGCGGTCGGTCGGTCTCCGTCGGCTCGGTGCGGAGTTGGTCGAGCGCCATGCGCTCGACCAACTCCGCTCCCCGGGCCGCCCGTCGCAGCCGGTCGATCGAGCGATTCCCGGCGACGGTCGTCAGCCACGCCCCGGGCCGGTCAGGGACACCGTCGGCGGGCCAGCGCCGCAGCGCCTCGGCGAACGCCTCCTGCGCACACTCCTCCGCAAGGTCCCAGTTGCCTGTTCGGCGGATCAGCGTGGCGACGATCCGGCCCCACTCCTCGCGGAAGGCTGCTTGAACGGCCTCGTGCGCGGCAGCGGCACTCACAGATCGATGAAGCGCCTGACCTCGATCTGGTGAAAGCGGGCGATCGGGTGCTCTGCCGCCACCTCGATCGCTCGCTGCTCCGAGTCGCAGTCGAGGATCGCGAAGCCGCCGAGGAACTCCTTGGTCTCCACGAACGGCCCATCGGTCAGCAGCGTCTGCCCATCGCGGACGCGCACGGTCGTGGCCGCCGTGGCGTCCTGGAGCGCGTGGCCGTACACGTATTCGCCGCTGGCCTCGACACGCTCGCGCCATGCCATGACATCACCGAGGATGCCCTCCTCGACCTCGGGCGGCTCGGCGATGCCGTTGATGCACACCATCAACAGGTAACCCATCCTCGGCTCCGTCACGGTCTCGATCGATGCCTCGGCACGCAGTTCGGGCCGATCCTCATGCTCAAAGAACGGGCGCAGCTCGAGTGAGTGATACCAGGCCATCGGATGCTTGGACGCCACCTCGATCGCCTCGTCGAGGTTCTCGCAGTCGAGCAGGTCAAGGCCACCGATGAACTCCTTCGTGTCGGCGAAGGGCCCGTCGGTCACGAGCGTCTCGCCCTCGCGAACCCGTACAGACTTGGCCGTCTGGGGCTCGCCGAGCGCCTTGCCGACCAGGCGCAGGCCGCGGCCGTTCATCTCGTCGACCCATAGCGGCGTGTGCTCCCGCATGACCGCGGACTGCTCCTCGGATCCCTCGCCCTCAACGCAGACCAGCATCAGGTAGTTCATCTCTTCAACCTCCGGGTCGAATTGTCGTCGATGCCCCTACGACGAACGCGATCGCTTGAGATGGACAGGATGCAGCTGGCTTGCGGGTGAAGCTTGGGGCGAAGTGGTGAATTATTCAACCTTTGGCCCCTCGCTGTGGTCGGATTCGGCCCTCGCTGTGGTCGGATCCGGCCCTCGCTGTGGTCGGATTCGGCGGTGTCGGCTTGGCCCCCGCTGTGCCTCAGAAGCCGAGTCGCTCGGCGGCCGCCGCGAGGCTCCCGACCTCTCCCGCGGGCGGCGCCTGCGCGGCGCTCACCTCGCTGAAGCCCGTGAACCGCAGCGCGACCCTGATGTGGGCCTGGATGGCCGGGTCGTAGAACGTGAGGACCAGGCTGCGGACGAGGCCCGTGGCGGGATCGATCGCGACGCGGGCGTGCTGGCCCGGCACCGTCTGCAGTGGCATCGCGCGCGGTCTGGCTGAGGACCACAGCCGGATCCACGGTGTCAGCCAGCCCCAGCCCGGTGACACTGCCCTCGAGCCACTTCGGCAGGCCGCCGACCATTCCCGCGACATACGGGGGAACGCGCACATAGATCGCATCGCCGACGATCACGACCTGGGTCGGAAGCGGGCCGACCAGACTGAGCAGTCCGGGTGGCGTCACGACCAGGTTCAGCGTGCCGGTGTCAGAGGCCGGGTCGAAGCTGCCGCTGCCGACGGCGCTGGCCGGCTCGCTGCCGAACTGGGGAACGCTGATGCGGACGTGGAGCCGCGCCTGGTATCCGGGCTTCTCGCCGGTGAGTCGCGCTGCTCTGAGGATCTCAGCCGCCGAGGGCGGCGGTGCGGGCTTGGCGGTGCGCACCGTCCGCGTGCTCGCCGTATATGTGTGTGTACGACGCGGTTTGGCCGGCCCTGCACCCGAACCGCCGCATCCCGCGAGAATCAGCACGACGGTCGCTGCGCCACTCGCGAGGAGCGCGGTGCGCCGGACGGGACTCAGACCGCGGAGACCTCCTCCTCCTCCGCGACGCGGAAGGAGGAGCCGCAGCCACAGGCTGCAATCACGTTCGGGTTCTCGACCTTGAAGCCGGCGCCCTGGAGTCCGTCGACGAAGTCGATCACCGAGCCCTGCACGTATGGCAGGCTCGGGCGGTCCACCAGCAGCCGGATGCCCTTGTCCTCGAAGACCGTGTCGCCGTCGCGCTGCTCGTCGAACGCGAGCGCGTATTGGAAGCCCGAGCAACCGCCGCCACGCACGCCGACCCGAAGACCGGCGGTCTCGGCGACTGACGCCTGCGCGGCCAGGAACTCCTGGACCTTCTCGGCGCCCTTGTCGGTGAGAGTGATCATCGCTTCATTCATGCTTCATTCAGTATAGCTTCGGCCCGTCACTCGCTACGCTTTCGGCTGTGCCAGTTTCCCCGGACGAGTTGAAGGACCGCATCGAGGCGGGGATCCCCGGAACCAGCGCCGCCGTCAGCGGCGACGGAGCCCACTTCGAGGCGGTCATATCCGGCCCGGCGTTCAGCGGGCTCAGCCGCATCGCCCAGCACAAGCTCGTGTACGACGTGTTCGGGACCGAGCTCGGCGACCGGATCCACGCACTCTCGATCAAGATCACCCCAACGGAGGCCTGATGAGCGACACGCCCAGCAACCCGATGCGCGACGCGATCCAGAGCGCGATCTCCGAGAACCCGGTGATCCTGTTCATGAAGGGCACCCCGGAGGCGCCCGCGTGCGGCTTCTCGGCTCGCACGGTGGCCGTGCTCGAGTCGCTCGACCAGCCGTTCGCGGCGGTCAACATCCTGCCCGACCCGGCGATCCGCCAGGAGCTCTCGGCGCTGTCCGGCTGGCCGACGATCCCGCAGCTGTTCGTCGACGGCGAGCTCGTCGGCGGCTGCGACATCGTCATGGAGATGTATGAGTCCGGCGAGCTGCAGCAGCTGCTCGGCAAGGACGAGGTGCCGGCCGAGGCGAGCGACCCGGCAGCGCGGCCGACGGCCGGCCCGCTCACGATCGAGAACCTGCTCTAGCGAACGCGCGGGCCGGCGATGCCGGTCGCGATCGTCTCCGACACCTGCCATTACCTGCCGCGCGGAGCTCGTCGGCGCAGCCGGCCTGCACGAGGTCAGCCTCTACGTCCACCGCGACGGCGAGCGCCGACGCGTGAGAGCGAGATCAGCGACTACGACGCCTACTACGCGAGCCTGCCGACGAGCCGACGCTGCCGACGACCTCGCAGCCGTCGATCGGTGACTTCCTCGCGGTCTACGAACCGCTGCTCGCCGCCGGCAATGAGATCGTCTCGATCCATCTCTCGGGCGGCATCTCGGGCACCGTGCGCTCGGCGCGAGCAGGCGCGGGAGCAGCTGGGCGAGGCGCGCCGAACGGGTGCAGGTGTCGACTCCGCAGACCGCCTGTGGCGGCGAGGGCCTGATGCTGCTGGCGGCCGCTGCCGCCATCAGCGGCGGCGGTGACGCCGCCGCGGCCGCGCGAGCGGGCGCAGCAGGCGCGCGAGGCTCTGAAGTTCTGTTCGCGCTCGACACGCTCGAGTACCTGCGCCGCGGTGGGCGCATCGGCGGCGCGCAGGCGTGGCTTGGCACCGCGCTGAAGATCAAGCCGATCCTCTCGGTCGAGTCGGAGATCACGCCGGTCGAGCGCGTCCGCACCAGCCGCGCGGGCCTTCGAGACGCCTGGTCGCGCTGCTCGAGGAGCTGCAAGCGCGACGGGCGCCGACGGCTGGGTCGTCCAGCACATCCAGGCGCCCGAGCAGGCCGCGGCGCTGGTCGAGCGCGGACGCGAGATCTTCGGCTCCGAGCCGGTTTTCGTTTCCGAGATCGGGCCGGTGATCGGCACCCACGTCGGGCCGGGCCTGCTCGGGCGTCGGCGGCGCTGCCGAAGTCGCTGGTCTGAAAGTCGGGACGAGTCAGCTCGCGGCCGGATCCGGCGTCCGCAGCCGCTAGCGGCGCTTCTTGCGGCGGCCGAAGAGCATGCGCCAGGCGCCGCCGATCCCGCCGGCGAGCACAAAACCGGCCGACTGCCGCGGCGATCGTGCAGGCGTCTCGCTGTTGCGTCGCACCTGGGCGCGCCAATCGGTCAGCTCGCTGACCTCGTCACGCAGTCTGACCAGCGAGGTGCCGAGCTCCTGCCGGTTCTGCTCGATCGAGGCGCGGATCTCCTCCGCGCTGCGCCTCTCAGCGCATCGAGTCGGCTCCGTCGGACTTGCCGCTGAGGCGCTGACGGTCTCGCGGATCTTGCGGGCCTCGTCGATCGCCATCTTCGGCGTCGGTGGCCCGACCTTGAGCTTGCGCCAGGCGAACAGGAAGGCGCCGACGGTCAGCAGCAGCAGCAGGATCACAGCACGACCAGGAAGCCGAGCCAGACGTCTGCGACCCCGCTGACGAAGATGTCGTTCAGCGCCCAGGCGATGCGTGAGCAGGACGAAGATCACCGCGAACACGCCGAACACGGCGCCGGCGGCCACCGCAGCGGCGCCGCGCGCGAGGCTCGTCGCCTTCTCGACCACCTCGGCCTTGGCGAGCTCGATCTCGTCCTGGACGAGCTTCGTCAGGTTCTCCGAGACCTCGGTGATCGCCTGCGGCGATGCTTTCCGTGGCCGTTATCAGCGGGCAAGGCGCTTGAGGATCGTGGCCAGGACGACGCCGCCGACGAACGCGAGCCCGATGACCGACCTCGGGTCGTTCGTTGATCAGCTTGGTGACAGCTGCTCGACAGCGCGGAGGGTCCGCGGTCGGGGCCGGGCATGACTGGATCGCACGGCGGCTGCTGGGGGCTGCGACGCAGAGCTGAGCGGCTCGATCGGGCGCCGGGACGGTGCTGGCGCAGATCGTGACGGCGTAGGGGAACGGTCGGTGCGCCCGACCCCGCGGACGCGGGTCACCGGCGGGCCGCCGCGTCGGTGCCGGGCGCAGTGAGAGCGACTGCGGGCCGGCCGGCGCGGCTGGCTCCGCTGCACCACGGCATCGTCGACCGTCGTCGCTCGCGTGGCGCCGAGCCTCGACGGCGGAGTCCAGGCGGCTCGGCCGTGGTCAGCCCCACGTCGAGCGACTCCTGACGCGCGCGGTCTGCCCCTTCGGAACCGCGGATCCTCAGCTGCGTCGGTCACTCAGGCGGATCTTCGTCGAAGACTCACGCCAGACGAGAGCCGCGACACGTGCTGCGACGATGCCCGACAGCGCACCGACTCCGGCCAGCAGACCGGACCAGAGCAGGCGCTTGACCAAGGGACTCTCCTTCATCGCGACGCCATTCAAGCAGATTGCAGAGCGCGCGGATCAGGCGTCGAGTCCGCCGCAGATGATCTCGACGATCTCCGTCTTGACGCGCTCGAACTCCTCCGTGCCGGCCGGCAGGCTCGCCGAAGATCCACTGCGTCAGCACCTGCTCGATCAACCCGTAGAAGGCCTGCGCAGCGAACAGCGCATCGACCTCGCGCGCGGAACGCTCCCGTCGTCCTGAGCCCGCCTGACGATCTGCGCGATCCCGTCGTATGCCTGCATGATCTTGTTCGAGGTGGGTGCGTCCGAAGGTGTTGGCGGCACGGGTGACCTCGACGATGATCACCTTCATCAGGTCCGGGTCATGGCGGTAGGAGTCGATGATGAAGGAGGCGATCGTCGTGAGCTTCTCGCGCGGCGCTCGGTCGCTGGCGTCGGCCTCGGCGATCGCCGCCAGCATCACGTCCCAGCGCTCGAGGAAGAGCGTGTCGAGGATCGCCTCCTTGGAGGGGAAGTAGTGGTAGACGAGGCCGTAGGCGACGCCGGCCTCGTCGGCGATGTCCGAGACCCGGCAGGTATGGAAGCCCTGGCGGGCGAAGACCCTCACAGCCGCGTCGAGGATCACGCGGCGCTTGTCCACGGCGGTGGTCACTCGACCGCTCCGCTCGTCCTCGGCCCCGGCCGCGTAGATCTGCCGGGCGCGGCGATGGTCGAGCGCCGGCAGGCGGCGGCGCACGTCTCGGAGCAGGGACGAGTCGAGGTCGGCGATGATCACGCATCTCGCTGTCAGGCGCGGTCGCCAGCACCAGACCCCAGGGGTCGACGATCAGCGAACGGCCACCGGAGCGGTTGCCGGGCATGTACTCGCCGATCTGGTTGGCGGCGATCACGAAGCACTGGTTCTCGATCGCGCGGGCGCGCAGCAGGGTCTCCCAGTGGTCGCGCGTGGTCGCGAGCGTGAACGCGGCCGGCACGGCGAGCAGCGTCGCGCCGCGCTCAGAGTGTGCTCGGTACAGCTCGGGGAAGCGCAGGTCATAACAGATGCTCATGCCGAGTGCCGCGCCGTTGGCGAGCGGCCGTCGTCACGACCTCATCGCCGGCCTGCTCGCGCGCGGACTCCCTGTAGGTGGTGCCATCGACCTCGACGTCGAACATGTGCAGCTTCCGGTAGACCGCCTTGATCTGACCGTCGGGGCCGATGTGAATGCTGGTGTTGGAGGTCTTGTCCTGCCCGGCGCGGCGCTCGACGAACGACCCGGCGATCAGGTCGATCTGCAGCTCCGCTGCGATGCTGCGGGCCCAGCTGATCGCGGGGCCGTCCTCGAGCGACTGGGCGTGCTCCTCCATGACCTCGGCACGGCCGAGGACGGTCCACTTCTCCGGCAGGACGACGAGCCGGGCGCCGCGGTCGGCGGCGTCGCGGGTCAGGCGATCGGCGGTCTCGAGGTTGCGATCTGACGTCCTCGGTGGAGTTGAGCTGGACGGCGGCCGCACGAAGGGGCATATCAGCGCCCAGGAGAGGGTCAGGAGTCATCCCCGGAGTCTACTGACTGACCAGTCAATCAGTGACCTTTCCAGTGCGGCTCCCGCTTCTCGAAGAATGCCGCGATGCCCTCGTGGGCATCCTCGGTGCTCTGGGCGAACGTGAGCTGTGCCCGCATCTGCTCAAGGGCGGCCACGAACCCCAGATCCTGCTGCTGGAAGATGGCATTCTTGCCCAGGCGCAGCATCAGCGGTGAGGTGCCGGCGAGCCTCCGGGCCAGTTCGGCGACGCTCGCGTCGAAATCGTCGTCGGCAACCACGCGAGTGACCAGGCCGATCCGCTCGGCCTGCTCGGCGGTGATCGCTCGCCGAGCAGCACCAGCTCGGCGAACTTGCTTGGGCGGCACGTTCCGATACAGGAGCGCCGTGACCATGAACGGAAACAGTCCGACCTTGATCTCTGGCGTGCCGAAGCGAGCGCTCTGCTTGGCGATCACCAGGTCGCAGGCGAGCATCAGCCCCAGGGCTCCCGCCAGGACCTGGCCACCGGCTGCGCAGATCACCGGCTTGCCGAGCTCGGCCAGGCGTATGAACACGCGCGGGAACAACTCGTTCTGCTCCTGCCTGACCGCGGCGGGGGTGTCCGCCGAGAACGTGGCCAGGTCGCCGCCGCTGGAGAAGACCGTCGGATGCGTTGAGGCGAGCACCACGACTCTGGCGGCATCGTCGTCGCGTGCCTGCTCGAGCGCATCAAGTAACTCCCCGAGCAGCTCTGGTGAGAGCGCGTTGCGGGTCTGCGGCTGGTTCAGCGCGATCGTCACGATGCCGTCGGCGTCGCAGTCGTAGCCGAGCGTCACGTGTCGGACATGGGCGAAAGCCTGGGGTTGCCTTGAACTTACCGGCGGGGCTGGTGCCAGAATTGGCGTGTGGACTCTAAACGCGGTCATCTGCTGATCGCAGGCCCCGCGCTCCAGGATCCGAACTTCTGGCGCACAGTCGTCCTCGTCGTCGAACACAGCGAGGCGGGCGCGCTGGGCCTGGTCCTCAACCGCCCCTCCGACGCCAAGGTGGGCGACGCGGTACCCGAGCTGTTGGAGCTCACCGATGCCGAGGACGACGTGCACGTCGGCGGCCCGGTCAGCCAGTCCTCGGTGATCGTGCTTGCGGACTTCGAGGATCCGGACGATGCCGCCCTGATCGCCTTCGACAGCGTCGGCGTGCTCGCTGCCAGCACCCCGTCCGACCACCTGGGCACGGGCCTGCGTCGCGCTCGGATCTTCGCCGGCCACTCGGGTTGGGGGCCGGGCCAGCTCGATGGCGAGCTCGAGCGCGGCGACTGGATCCTCGAGCCCGCCAGTTATGGCGACGCGTTCGCAGATGATCCGGCGGAGCTGTGGCGGGTCGTGCTCGAGCGCAAGGGCGGCAGCTATGCGCTGGTGGCACGGATGCCGCCCGATCCCTCCCAGAATTAGCAGCCTGTCTGATCCGCCCTGTTCCGGCTGCCGACACCCTCGGACTGGCGTTGCGTGCCGGCCGGGCCTACGATCAGGCCATGGCCGGCGCTCACGGCGATGAACGCACAGAACGCGAGACCAAGCCAGCATGCGCTGGACCGCAGCAGCGAGACCGCCCGGCTGAAGCTGGCGCTGACACTGCTGCTGCTGTTCATGGCAGCCGAGATCACGGTCGCCGTGGTGTCGTCATCGTTGGCGCTGCTGTCGGACTCCGCGCACATGCTCACCGACGCCGCCGCGTTGGTGATGGCACTCGTGGCAGCGCGCCTTGTCAGCAGACCCGCCAGAGGGGCGATGACTTTCGGGCTCGGCCGCGCCGAGATCCTCAGCGCCCAGGCCAACGGGATGACACTGCTGGTGCTGGGGTTGCTGATCGTCTACGGCGCGATCCGGCGGCTGATCTCGCCACCCGACGTTCACGGCTGGCCGGTGCTGATCGTCGCGCTCACCGGGGTCGTGGTCAACCTCGCGATCACGCGGACGCTCGGCGGGCACGGCCACGACCACGGCCACGGCCACGACCACGCACGCGACAGCGACGCCGGCGCCGACCACGACCACGGCCACGACCACGACCACGACGCCGACGCCGACCACGGCAAAGCCGGGCGTGGCCAGTACAGCGATGACCGTCCCACCCGCAGCCTCAACCTCGAGGGCTCCTACCAGCACATCCTCACCGACCTGTTCGGTTTCATCGCCACGGCGGTGGCGGCCGTCGTGATCATCGCGACAGGCTTTGACCGCGCTGATGCGATCGCATCGCTGCTGATCGCGGCGGTCATGCTCCACTCCGCCTATCGGCTGCTGGGGGCCTCCGTGCGAGTGATGATGGAGGCTGCACCCAAGGGGATCGACCCGGACACGATCGGGCGCACCCTCGCCGCTCAGCCCGGGGTCGCGGAGGTGCACGACCTGCACATCTGGGAGGTCACATCGGGCTTCCCGGCGATCTCCGCACACGTCGTCGTGGACGCCGGACACGACTGTCATGAGGTGCGCCGCGAGCTCTCGCAACTCCTCAAGCACGACTTCGGCCTCAGCCACTCAACGCTTCAGGTCGAGCATGCGCGCGCACCGCAGCCACCGCTGCAAATCGAGGTGACGGCAGCCAGAACCGCACCGCGGGCGACCCCATGAGCATCTCCGCGAGCGTCCACGGCGAGGGCAACTTCCGCGGTGAGCGCGCCCGCAGGATCGTCTGGCGGAGCTGGCTCCCGGGCGACGACAGCGCACTCAGAGGCGTGGTCACCATTGCCCACGGCTACGGGGAGCACGTCGGCCGTTACGCCCACTTCGCCGAGCGCCTCAACGAGGCCGGCTTCGCCGTGTACGGGCTCGACCATCACGGTCACGGCCGCTCCGCCGGCAAGCGCGGCCGGATCACGGTGCGGCCGGCGGTACAGGATCTGGACCGCCTGATCGTCACCGTCTCACGCGCCCGCCATGCGGGTCTGCCGCAGTTCCTGCTAGGTCACAGCATGGGCGGAGCATTCGCCCTGCGATACGCCATCGCCCACGAGAACAGGTTGACCGGACTGGTTCTCTCAGGTCCGCTGGCTGCCGTCGATGGCGGCCCGGCGCTGCACGCCTTCGGCCGGGCGATGGGCGCGGTGCTGCCGGGAGCGCCGGTCTCGAAGGTCGATCCACACCTGGTCAGCCGCAGCCAGACCGTCGTAAGGGACTACATCGCCGATCCCCTCAACCACCACGGGCCGGTCCCGGCCGGCGTCGCACGCGCGATGATCCTGCACGTCAGCACGCTGGCACACGACATCAAGCGCATCACACTGCCGACGCTGCTCATGTGGGGTACAGCCGACCGGCTCTGCCCACCGAGCGGCTGCGAACTGGTGGCGGCGAACATCGGCAGCGAGGACCTGACCGTGATGCGGTACGAGGGCCTCTTTCACGAGATCCTGAACGAGCCCGAACGCGATCGCGTCATCGACGACGTTGTCAGCTGGTTGGACGCGCACGTGCCACCACGCACCTGACGGCAGCACGCTCAACAGCTAGCGCGTGTCAACCTGACCGCGGTCGGCGAGAACACTGCGCCGGGCGGCAGCCGCGGTGGCTCTGCCGCCTCCGGCCTGCTCCAGCTCCGCGTGCATCACCCTGATCCGGGACAGGATCTCGTCGGCGCAGGCCTGCTGCTGTGCTCGGGTCGGTTCGGCGATGCGCCCGAATCTGATCGGCCTGCCGTAGCGAACGACGATCTTCGGGAAGCGCAGCCGCGTCCAGTTGCGCACCTGGTGGGAGCCCAGGATCGCGACCGGTACCACGGCGGCACCCGACTCGAGCGCGAGACGTCCGATGCCGGCCTTGGCCTCGTCGCTGAGGCGACCACTTCGTGAGCGGCCTCCCTCCACGTACATGCCCACTGCGCCTCCGCGTCCGAGGATCGCGAAGGCGGTTTTGAAGGCCTCCTCATCCGCGTAGCCGCGGCGTACGGGGAACACACCACCGTGGCTGTAGACCCAGCTCATCGGGTTGGGACCGAACATCTGCGATTTGGCCATGAACTGGACGTGACGCCGGATGAACCCCCCGGCGAAGAAGTGATCCATGAACGAGGCATGGTTGGGCGCGAGGATCAGCGGGCCGTTGGGCACGTTCTCGGCTCCGTAGGCCTGGGCTCGGAAGCAGACGACCGCGATCCACACGGTGATCACGCGGACCAGCTCGTAGGGCCACTCTGGCGGGCGCCGGCGTACACGTTCGTGGTAGCTGTCGAAGGTCTCCGCTGGACGTGGGTCCCTGTAGACCTGCGCCTTGATCTTGACGTCGTCAGCCATCGCTGAGCGACTACTGCTCGAGCACCAGCTGCTCGAGCGCGAGGCGGGTGCGCTCGCTTCGCTGCGCCTGCTCGGCGACCTCGGCCCTCAGCGCCGCCAGCCACGCGTCGATGTCGAGCTTCTCGGTCTTCAGCACGATTCCACCTGAGGACTTGGCGCGCACGGTGCGCACCTGTCCGCCGTCACGCTGCAACGACAGCCGGCCGTCGTCGGTATCGACGCTGATCTCGGTTACGAGCTTGGGCCCCCGGAAGCCCTGTTTCGCGCGCTTGACCTCCACCAGGCCGGGCAACGCCTGTTCGAGCCTCGTTGCCAGTCCCTCCACGAATGCGGAGATGTCGCTGAGGTCAGCGCGCAGCGCCGCGGCGACCAGGTCCAGATCGGTCGATGAACTCTCCTCCGGCGTCACACCAGCAGCCTACGACACCGACCGCTCAACTGATCAGCGGACCGACCGGCGTGAGGGTCCGATCAACCGGCTGAGCATCCAGAGCGGGTTCTTTCTGGACCAGAAGCGACCGGCCGAACGCCGCCGGGCCAATTCCCGGCGACTGCATGAACTCACGAACAGCTCCGAGCCAGCCATAGGTTGTTTCCCACGTGTTTGACCGCTGATCGATCCTGCATCAGGTAGTCAATAACAATGCTCGGACGGAAGTCGCAATTTGCGGGTTCTCGCGCGCGGCGACTATGCTGCCGCCGGTCACCTTTCCCTGCCGCCCGTCACCTTCGGTGCCGCCCTCACTCGCCCTTGCTGGCCCTCAGTCTCCCGCACTCTCCTCACCCACCCGCGACCTCCAAGGAGCCCCATGCCCGACGTCGAAGCCCATATCACCGGCACCGTCTGGAAGCTTGAGGTCGAGGTCGGCGACACGGTCGAGGAGGGCGACGTGGTTCTGATCCTCGAGTCGATGAAGATGGAGATGCCCGTCGAGGCCGAGGATGCAGGCGTCGTTACGGAGATACGCTGCAAGGAGGGCCAGGCCGTATCAGAGGGCGACGTGCTGATCGTCCTCGAATAGTCCGCCACAAGGGCGACGATGGAGAGCTACTCGTCCTCGTCCAGAAGCGTGAAGTCGGACTTGCGAGCGCCGCAGACGGGACAGAACCAGGTCTCCGGGATGTCCTCGAAGGCGGTTCCAGCTGGTATGCCGCCGTCCAGGTCACCCTCGGCCGGGTCATAGACATAGCCGCACGATTCGCAGATCCACTGCACCCCGCTGAGGTTAGCTGAGGATCTCGGCTACGGTCGCATCATGAGCCCGCGCGCAGCCGCCACCGTGATCCTGGCTCGCGACGGCGACGAGGGGCCTGAGGTGCTGATGGTCAGGCGCACGCCTGCCGCGCGATTCATGGCCGGGGTGTGGGTTTTCCCGGGCGGGGCGATCGATCCGCCGGACGGCGAGGGCGAGCTCGGTCTGCGTCGTGCGGCGATCCGCGAACTGCGCGAGGAGGCTGGGATCGATCTGCCCGCGCCCGCCGAGCTGATCGCGGTCGCACGGTGGATCACGCCTGCGCGGAACCCGATCCGGTTCGACACCTGGTTCTTTCTGGCCGTCGCACCGGCGGGTGCCGTCGCCGCGGTTGATGGTGCCGAGATCGTCGACTTTCGCTGGCTCGCTCCGGTCGACGCCCTGAGCGCGTCGGCGGCCGGGGACCTCCCGCTCGCCTTTCCTACGCAGAAGCAGCTCGAGCGGCTCAGCCTTCACAACAGTGTTGAGGCGATGATCGAGCACGCACGTCGCGCACGGGTGGAGGCAATCGAGCCGCGCGTCATCGGGCATGGCGAGCAGGCGCGGATCGTGCTCCCCGGCGAGCCCGGCTACTGACCGTCTGACTCCTCGTCTGAGATCACATGGAGTACCGCGTTGATCAGGGCCAGATGGGTGAACGCCTGCGGGTAGTTGCCGAGATGGCGCCCGCTGTGTGCGTCCAATTCCTCCGCGTAGAGGCCGAGGGGCGAGGCATGCGAGAGCAACTGCTCGCAGAGCACGGCCGCGCGTTCGCGCTCGCCGATCTCGCACAGCGCTGACACCAGCCAGAACGAGCAGATCAGGAACGTGCCCTCCTCACCAGAGAGGCCGTCGTCGGTCTCCTCTGTCCGGTAGCGCAGCACGAACCCGTGCTCGGTGAGCTCGTCGGCGATCGCGAGCACGGTTTTGCGCACACGGTCATCATCGAGCGACAGCAGGCGATTGAGCGGGATCAACAGAGTCGAGGCGTCGAGCGCGTCGGTGTCGTAGTGCTGGCGGAAGACACCCCGCTCCGACACGCCCCGGTCGAGGATGTCCTGCCTGATCTCATCGGCGACAGCCTGCCACTGCGAGGCCAGTTCCATCTCCCCCTCACGCTCGGCGAGCCGGGCGCCGCGATCGACGGCGACCCAGCACATGAGCTTCGACGACACGTAGTGCTTGGGGTCGCCGCGCGCTTCCCAGATGCCCTGGTCGGGCTTGTCCCACACCTCGATCGCGCACTTGACCTGGTCCTGGATGATCGGCCACAGGCGCTGCGGGATATGCCCGCCGAGCTTCGTGTGCAGGTAGATCGAGTCGAGAACCGCGCCGAACACGTCATTCTGCTTCTGGTTGTAGGCGCCGTTGCCGATCCGCACCGGTCGCGCACCCTCGTAACCGGCAAGGTGGTCGAGCGTCGATTCGGTCAGGTCACGCGTACCGGTGACGCCGTACATGATCTGCAGACCGCCGTCGTCGTCGCGCTCCAGGTCAGCGACGAACTGCATGAAGTCATCGGCCTCCCAGTCGAACCCGAGCGCGTGCAGGCCCCACAATGTGAACGTAGCGTCGCGCATCCAGCAGTAGCGGTAATCCCAGTTGCGCTCGCCCTGAGGTGCTTCCGGCAACGACGTGGTCGCCGCTGCGATCGTCGCGCCGGTCGGCGCATAGGTCAGCCCCTTCAGCGTCAGTGCCGAGCGGTGCAGGTACCCACGCCAGCGATGATCCGGGAAGCGGCCACCGGCAAGCCATTCGCGCCAGTAGTGCTGGGTGTACTCGAGACGCTGTTGAGCGTCCTCGAGGTCGTTCGGGCCGTCGATGCCGTCGGCCCAGCCCAGCGCCACGTATCGCCGCTCACCCTCGACGAGGGTGTGGCGAGCGCGGGCGCGACTGCCCTCGATCCCGAGCCGCATATCGGAGCTCAGGCCGAACTGCTGGCCGGTCGAGCAGGTCGCGCGGGCCATCCGCCAGTCTCCCGGGGCCATGGTCCACTGAGCCGGCTCGCGGCCGTAGTCGAACATCGGTTCACATACGACCTCAACCTGGACGCTGCCCTGGATGCACTCGACCACGCGAACCAGCATTCGGTCGGCGTCGTTGTCGGTCGGTGGGCGCGTATGCTCGATCTCGTCGGAATGGCCCCCGCGCCAGGGTCCGATCGTCAGGCCATCACGCACGAGCAGCCATCCCGATGGCGTCAGCCAGGTCGTCTCGAGCACCATCGTCCCGGGCGCGTAGCGGACACTCAGCGGCACCACCAGTCCGTACGGGCCGACGCGGAACGCTCCGGCGCGACGATCCAGCAATGCACCAAACAGGCTTGGGGAGTCAAAGCGCGGAGCGCCGAACCACTCGACGCTGCCGTCGGGTGCGACAAGTGCGCCGGTGTGGCAGTCGGACAGGAACGCGTAGTCGGCGATCGCCGGGAACGGCGAGCCGCCCGTCAGCGGCGTGTCATGCGGCGGAAGCGGGATCGTCGGCGACACGGTCGCCGCGAACACTACCTGCGGTCCGGAGGACGAGGTACCGCCCGTGCACGATGAACACGACCATGCAGGCAGGCGTCAAGTCGCTCCGGCGGGGTGCCCGAGCCAGCGGGCCGGGCGCCCCAGTGGCAGCCTATGTGTCGGAGTTGAAGTCCGGCAGGCCGAGTGCGCTCAGCCAGTGCTCGACCTGGATGTTGAGCACGGTGAACTCCCCCGTCCAGATCAGGACACCCATGCCGATCAGGGTTGCCCCGCCAAGGCAGATGACGACCGGATAGTGGCGCTTGACGACGTTCAGGGCCACCGTCGCCTTGCCGAAGGCCAGGCCGGTGATCAGGAACGGAACGCCGAGACCGGCGCAGTAGACGGCGAGCAGGAAGGCGCCGCGCAGAGCGCTCGCGGAGGCGCCGGCGGCGCTCACGATCGCCCCGAGCGTGGGGCCCGTGCACGGCGTCCAGGCCACCGCGAAGGCAACGCCCGTCAGCACCGGACCGGAGCGCTCGGCCCGCCCCACCAGTGGCTGCACATGCCATTCCTTCGCGAGCCGCGGGACCAGCGGGCTGAGCAGGAACAGCAGGCCCATGGCGATGATGATCGCGCCCGAGACCCGTTGTGCTGTGACACCGGTCAGCGCGCCACGTAGCGCCTCCTCACCGATCAGCCCGAGCGCGATGAACACCGCGCTGAAGCTGCCGACGAAGGCGAGCGTCGGACCGATCACACGGCGCGCGCGGATGTCGCGCGTGTCGGTGACGCCCGCGACCGATGAGATGTAGCCGGGGACGAGCGGCAGTACGCAGGGCGACAGGAAGCTGATCAGGCCGGCGCCGAACGCGACCGGTATGCCGATGCCAGACGCAGGGTCCATCGCCGATTGAGGGTACCGGGGGGGTTCATCTGCGTCGCTCGATGCCTCTATTAAGCGTGTACGGCGACGCCCCGACCCGACCACGGCGACGCCCCGACCCGACCACCGCGACGCCCCGACCCGGCTGCGAGGGGCCAAATGGTGAATAGTTCAACCTTTGGCCCCTCGGATGCCGCGATTGGGGTGCTCGCCAGCCGTCAGGGCGGCCACATCACCCGCCAACAGCTGATCGAGTTGGGTCTTGACGCGAACGCCGTCAAGTACCGGGTCGCGATCGGACGGCTGATCCGCGTTCACCACGGCGTCTATGCCGTCGGCCACCTCCCCACCAACCCGCGCGATCGGGCCCACGGCGCGCTGCTTGCGACCGGTCCTCGAAGTGCGCTCTCGCACGGCTCCGCCTCCGCTCATTGGGGCATCGTCAAGAAGTGGCCACCAACCCTCGAGCTGATCAGCGCCACAGATCGCCGAGCGAGCGGATTGATCGTCCACCGCTGCTCCACGCTGCGCAAGTGCGACATTCGCACGATCGCCCCTGGGCTCCGCGTGACAAGTCCCGCCCGCACCGCGCTCGATGTCGCGCCCCGGCTCACCCGCAACAGACTCACCCGCGCGGTCAACGACCTCCGCCACATCCACCGCCTCACCGTCGCCCAGCTGCGCGACGTCGCCGCCCGTAACCCCAAACATCCCGGGTCCGCCCGCATCAACGACCTGATCGGCAGCAGCCAGGCGGAGCACACCCGCTCGGGCCTCGAGGACGCGTTCCTGAGGCTGACACGGAGACACGGCCTGCCGATCCCTCAGATCAACGTTCACGTCGCCGGCTTTCGCGTCGATGCCTACTTCCCGGATCACGGCCTCATCGTCGAGCTCGACGGCCAGATCACACACGGCCACGACTGGCGGCCGGCCTACGAGGCCGACCGCGCCCAGATGGTCGACATCCTGCTGGCCACGGGGCTGCCGACGATCCGCTTCACCGAAGATCAGGTCAAGAAGCAGGGACGTCGAACCGCAACGAAGCTGAAGGGGATCCTCGCGAGAAGAGCCCAGGAGCTCTCACAGGTTCACACTGCGGGGGCTGGTCCCGCTGAACCGCCCCCGCGCTGAACGCCGTCAGGCAGCCGCCCCTCCTCGTCCAGCTTGTCCAGATGCGCCTCGAGCGTGATCGCGGCGGCGCCCCGCAACTCGGCCGGCGCGTCTGGCCAGGCCGCGTCGAGCAGTTCCACGGTCGTGCGCCTGCCTTCGGCAAGCGCGGTGACCAAAGCCGTTTCCCGAGCCAGGCGATGGTCGATGTATTCAGTGAGCTTCCCGTCCGGGTCGGTGACAGGCGGGCCGTGCCCGGGAGCGATCAGTGAGAGCTCGTGCATCCGCAGGCGGCGCAGTGAGTCGAGGTACTCCCGCAGCTGTGACTGCACGAAGACGCTGCCCTCGCCCAGCACCGCGTCGCCTGTGAAGGCGATGCCGTCCTCGGTCACGAACGCGAGGTGGTCGGGCGCATGCCCGGGCGTGGCGAGCACCTCGAACGGTCCGATGCGATCACCGTCTGCAAGCAGCGCGGTGACCGTCCCGCGAGCAGCGGCGAGCGGGACCGGGGAGAAGCGCAGAGCCAGCTCGGGAACGGCTTCGGAGTGGTCGGCGTGGTCGTGGGTGAGCAGCACCGCACCGAGGCCACCGCGCGCGTCGATCTCCCCACTGATCGCGTCGAGGTGCTGCGGCAGAGCGGGTCCGGGATCGATCAGCCACGCCGGCTCGCGGCCGTAGATCCAGGTGTTGGTGCCCGATAGCGTGAACGGGCCCGGGTTGGCGGCGCGGATGCCGACGAGGTCGTGACCGGAGAACTCGAGCCGGCTCATGCGCGCAGGATGACAGGATGTGATCGTGGCTTCCGAGAAAGAGCCGCGCGGCGAGAAGCTCGAGCTCGACGAGGCCAAGGCCACGCGCAACCTGTGGCACGGCCTGATCTCGCTGGCCGTGCTGATCGTGATGGTGATCGGGCTGCTGCTCGCGGTCCCGGGACTGCACGCGGTGGCCCATCAGGTGTTGGCGATGCCGATCGGCTGGGTGATCCTCGCGATCGGGCTCGAGATCCTGTCGTGCATCGGCTACGTGATCGCCTTCCTGCAGGTCTTCGAGCGCGCACCGGTGCGATTCGGGGCGCGGGTGGCGCTGAGCGAGCTGGCCTTCGGTGCCGCCGTCTCGCTCGGGGGCGCCGGCAGCGTCGCCGTCGGCGCCTGGCTGCTGATCGAGCGCGGTGCACGCCCAGGCCGTGTGGCCGAACGCTCAGCCGTTCTTTTCCTGCTGACCAGCGGCGTCAACCTGATCACGCTCGGGGTGGTGGGCCTCGGCACCTGGGTCGGACTCTTCCCCGGCGACCGCGACCCGCTTCTGAGCCTGCTGCCGGGGCTGGTCGGAGTGGTGGTCTTCTTCGGGTTCCTGTCGCTCCCCTGGGCGACAGAGGTGCTGCTCGGAGACCGACCCTGCGGGCGTCTGGGCACGTGGTCACGGGCGACCTCGCAGACGATTCGCGACACGGCACGGATCCTGTTCAGCCGTGACTGGCGGCTGATCGGCGCCTACGGCTACCTGTGGTTTGACATCGCCGTGCTGTGGGTCTGCTTCAGGGCGCTCGGTCAACCGCCGCCGGTCACGACCGTGATCCTCGCCTACCAGATCGGCTACCTCTCGAATCTGATCCCCGTCCCCGGCGGCATCGGCGTGCTCGACGGCAGCTTCGTCGGCATGTTCCTGCTCTACGGCGTCAACGGCACGCTGGCGACCTCTGCGACGCTGGTGTACCACGCGATCTCTCTGTGGGTACCGGCAACCTGGGGCACGGTCGCCTTCATTCTGCTGCGCCGCAGCCGCAACCAGCCGATCCAGTGGCGACGGTCGCGCGCCGAGCGCAAGGCCCAGCGCGCGGGTTCGTAGCTATGGTGTCCCGATCCCGGAAACCGCCTCACCCGGAGCCGTCCTCGCCCTGATCCGCGCCCGGGAGGCGACGACTCGCAACGAGCTTGCTGAGCGCCTCGGGGTGGCGCGATCAACGATCGTCCAACGACTGGGCGTGCTGAGTGCGGCGAGGCTCGTGGTCGTGTCCGGCGACGCGCAGTCCAGCGGCGGCAGGCCGGCGTCGATCTTCGCGTTTGATGAGCTCGCTGGACTGGTCGCGGTCGGCGACCTGGGACAGACCGGCTGCCACCTCGCCATCTGCGACCTCGCGGCGCGGCCGCTGGCGGAGCTGACGGCGTCGCTTTCGATCGAACAGGGCCCGGAGGCGGTGCTCGAGTGGGTCAAGCATCGGTTCTCCGGCCTGCTCGCCGACCTCGATAAGGACTGGAGCGACGTGCTGGGTGTCGGCATCGGGCTTCCGGGGCCGGTCGACTTCAACACCGGCCGCCCGGTCAGCCCGCCGGCAATGCCCGGCTGGGACGGTGTGGACGTACCGAGCATGTTCGCCGACACGACCGACTGTCCGGTGCTGGTCGACAACGACGCCCGGATCATGGCGCTGGGAGAGCACCGCGCGGCGCGGCGCGGCGATGCGCACATGATCTTCGTCAAGATCGGCAGCGGGATCGGCGCCGGTTTGATCGCCTACGGCAACATTCTGCGTGGAGAGCGCGGCGCGGCCGGTGACATCGGGCACATCGTCGTCGACCCCACCGCTCGGGAGGTCTGCCGCTGCGGCAACGTCGGCTGTCTGGATGCGGTCGCCGGCGGATGGGCGATTGCACGAAGGATGGGCGATGCCGCGCCGACGCCGCCGGACGTCGTGCGACTCGCGCGTGAGGGTCACCCGGAGGCGACCGGCGAGGTACGACGCAGCGGGCGACTGGTCGGCGCCGCCGTCGCCGACGCCGTCAACCTCCTGAACCCGACCTCGGTCGTGATCGGCGGCAAGTTGGCGGAAGCCGACGAGCAGGTATTCGCCGCGGTGCGCGAGGTGATCTACCGCCACGCGACACCCGTCGCCTCGCGCCACCTGGACATCGCGCTCACCCAGCTCGGGCACATGGCGGGCGTGATCGGTGGGGGGCACATGGTGATCGATCACGTCTTCGAGCCCGACCGCGTCGAACGCCTGCTCGAGCGGCGGCTGCAGCCGCGCTAGGCGGTCGCGGGCGACCGGGTGCGCGTCGCCCGCGATGCCTCGAGCGCGAGCGCGGTGATCGCGTCCCAGTCTCCGCGCTCGATCAGATCCGGCGGGACCATCCAGGTGCCACCGATGCAGACGACGTTGTCGAGCGCCAGGTAGTCCTTGGCGCGGGCGAGGTCGATCCCGCCGGTCGGACAGAACCGGATCCCGGGAAACGGTCCGGCCAGCGCCTTCAGCGCCCTGATGCCGCCGTTGGCCTCCGCCGGGAAGAATTTCATCAGCGTGATCCCATGCTCGGTGAGGCGAAGGATCTCGCTGGGGGTGACGGCTCCGGGTAGGAAGGCTCCGCCCGCCTCAGCGGCCGCCGCGGCGAGTGCGTCCGTGCATCCGGGCGCGACGACGAACTGCGCGCCGGCGCTGCGCGCGTCGCGGTACTGCTGCGGCGTGGTCACGGTGCCGGCGCCGACCACCGCACCCGGCACCTCGACAGCGATGCGCGCGATCGATGACAGCGCGGCCTCTGTCCGAAGCGTGATCTCAAGGACCGGTAGGCCGCCCGCGACCAGCGCCTGGGCCAGCGGGACCGCTGACTCGGAGTCGGGGATCGTGACCACCGGGATGACGCGCACGTCACCCAGGAGATCCTCAAAGCGCATATGCATGAATCGGACTTTCCACCTGTTGAAGGGCGCTGAATATCGTCGCACCCGTGTCGGCACCCGACACGGAGTTGCGGAACAGGCGGAAGAGCTCGCGGCCTGTGCCGACGTCGCCGACGTGCGGCGGGGTCTCCGGCACCCGCGCGTCGAGGTCCACGCCGATCACGTCGAGTGTGCCGGCGCGAGTGTCGACCCGGATCGGGTCGCCATCCCTCAGCCGCGCAAGCGGACCGCCGTCGGCTGCCTCCGGTGTGCAGTGAATCGCCGCGGGCACCTTGCCCGACGCGCCGGACATGCGCCCATCGGTCACCAGGGCGATGCGGTGGCCCCGACCCTGCAGTACAGCGAGCGCCGGCGTCAGCCGGTGCAGTTCGGGCATGCCGTTGGCCTTCGGGCCCTGGAAGCGCACGACCACGATCACGTCCGCATCGAATTCGTCGCGGGCGAACGCGTCGAGGAAGTCCTGCTGGTCATCGAACACGCGCGCGGGCGCCTGGACCGTGCGGTTCTCATGGGCGACCGCCGAGACCTTGACCACTCCGCGTCCGAGCGAACCGTCCAGCACGCGAATGCCGCCGTCATTCGGCGAACGGTTGCGCCGGCGCACGCAGCACCGTGGGGTCGACACTGCCGGCGTGCGGCGCCGGGCGCCAGGCGAGCGCGCCGTCCTCGAGTGCCGGCTCGTGACAGTATCTGCTCAGTCCGCGCCCGGCGACGGTCAGCACATCCTCGTGCAGAAGCCCGCCATCGAGCAGCGCGCGGAACAGCGTGGCCGTCCCGCCGGCGGCCTGGAAATCGTTGATGTCGGCCTTGCCGTTGGGGTAGATGCGAGCCAGCAGCGGCACGACCGACGAGAGCTCGCTGAAGTCCCCCCAGGTGAGCGTTATGCCGGCCGCGGCCGCCATCGCGACCAGATGCATGGTGTGGTTGGTGGAGCCACCCGTTGCCAACACGGCGACCATCGCGTTGACCAGCGCTCGCTCGTCGACGATGCGCCCCACGGGTGCGTGCTCGGCGGGATCTGTGAGCTCGACGATCCGGCGCCCCGCACTCTCGGTCAGAACCCGGCGCAACACCGTACCAGCGGTCACGAAGCTCGCGCCCGGCAGGTGCAGTCCGATCGCCTCCATGACCAGCTGGTTGGTGTTGGCGGTTCCGAAGAACGTGCAGGTTCCAGGGGCGTGGTAGGAGCTGAGTTCGGACTCGAGCAGGGCCGCCTCGTCTGCCTGGCCCTGCGCGTGCAGCTCGCGCACGCGAGCCTTGTCGGCGTTGGGGATACCCGACGGCATCGGCCCGCCGGGGATGAGGATGCAGGGCAGGTGCCCAAAGCTGAGCGCACCGATCACCAGGCCGGGCACGATCTTGTCGCAGACGCCGAGCAGCAGCGCCGCGTCGAACATGTCGTGAGCGAGCGCGACGGAGGTGGCAAGCGCGACGACATCGCGGCTGAACAGCGACAGCTCCATGCCGGGCCGCCCCTGGGTGACCCCATCACACATCGCCGGCACGCCGCCCGCGAACTGCGCGACACCGCCGGCGCGGAGGATCTCCTTCTTGAGCAGCGCCGGGTAGCGCTCGAGCGGCTGATGCGCGGAGAGCATGTCGTTGTAGGCCGAGATGATCGCGATATTCGGCACCTGCCGACGTGTCAGCAGATCCTTCTCCTCGGCACCGCAGGCGGCAGCGCCGTGGGCGAGGTTGGCACAGCCGGCGTGCGCGCGGGGACGGCCTTCGCGCTGTTCCTGATCGATGCGGCGATCGATCCGGTCCAGGTAGGCGCGGCGCGTCGCCCGGCTGCGACGGGCGATGCGCTCGGTGACCTCGGCGACGGCCAGGTGGACTTCTCGAGATGTTCCCGACGGTGGCCAGTTGTGCATGTTCTGAGCTATATCTAACCGAGGTTATGTTTGTCAAGAGTCAAAAGTTTTCTCAGAATTGTCGTTCGTTGGTGTTAGTGTTCATGTGAGGATGAGCACGAAGATCCAGGACCATGCGCGCTTCGAGCAGGATGACTGCGCCGCGGTCGTGATCGCGAGCTTCGCCTGCAGCGTCTGCCTCGCAGGGCCTGAGTTGATCACCCTGGCGGGACGGCCGGGTGAGCGCCGTGCCACCTCGAAGTGTCCCTGCTGCGGCGCGGTCAACCGCGTCGAGATGAGCGATGCCCAGGCGTTCCAGCTATGGACGCTGCAGCGCGGGAACACGTTCGTGCACTTCGCGCCTGAGTACTGGTAGACGCACTCGCGGCCGTACGGTCGCGGCGCCTGGCTCGCATGACCGGTGAGGCCGCCCAAGCGGGGCGGCCGGCGTTCTCTAGGATTGCCTGACGATGCCGCAGATCGAGACCGCCGGCGGCATGCACTTCGAGTACGAGGCGGTCGGGTCGGTTGGCGATCCGGCGGTGCTGATGGTGATGGGCTTCGGGGCACAGCTGATCTCGTGGCCTCGTGATTTCTGCCGGCTGATTGCCGATGGTGGCCGCTACGTGATCAGCTTCGACAACCGCGACTGCGGCCTGTCCACAAAGCTCGACGGGGTCGCCGCGAACGTCGATCAGGTGCTGGCAGCGGTGCAGGTTGGGGACCGCGAGCGCGCGCGTTCGCTGGCGCCATACACGCTCAGCGACATGGCCGACGACGGGTTCGCGCTGCTCGATGCGCTCGAGCTCGACCGCGCGCATGTGGTCGGCGCCTCGCTCGGCGGCATGATCGCGCAGACGATGGCGATCGAGCATCCCGAGCGGACGCTGACCCTGACGTCGATGATGTCCACGACCGGCGAGCCCGAGTTCGGCCAGGCGACGCCGGAGGCGCTGGAGACGCTGCTCGCACCCGACCCCGAGGATCGCGACGGATACATCGCCTCGGCCGACAGCTGGATGCTGTGGCACTCAAAGCGCTATCCGGATCTGGAGGAGACACGCGCGCTCGCGGCTGAGAGCTATGACCGCGGACGCTACCCGGAGGGGTCGAACCGGCAGCTGGCGGCGATGATTGCCAGCGGACCACGGGCCGCCGGCCTTGCGCAGCTGCGGGTGCCGACACTGGTGATCCACGGCCTTGACGACACCCTGATCGCCCCCAGCGGCGGCGAGCGCACGGCCGAACTGGTCCCGGGCGCGAAGCTGGTGCTGATCGAAGATATGGGCCATGACCGGCCGCAGGCGCTGCGTCCGCGAATCAGCCGAGAGATCCTCAAACACACGGCGTAACCGTCACCGGCCTATGATCTCCGCCGTGATCATCGGGGGAGGATTACCTGGGATCGGTGGTGGTGGCAACCGGCGCGCGCTGCTGCTCTGGGCGGGCCTGCCCAGGCTCGCCGGGGCCGCGCGGCCCCGCCGGCTGCCGGGCTGGCCGAGGTCGCCGCGGGCGTGGCGGTGCTGCTGCTGCCCGGCGGCTCGCGGCGGTGCTGCTCGGCGCCGTCTTCCTCGGCTTCACGGTCGTGCACCTGCGCGGCGCTCGGTGGAAGAGACTGCGACTGCTTCGGCGTGGAGGAGCAGGTCGTCCCGCCGCGTGCGGCGCACTGACAGGGGTTGTGGCGCTGCTGGCCTCGGCGCGGCTGGCTTTGCCGCGCCGAGCATGCGCGAGCTGGTGTGCGGTGACCCCGCCGCGCTGGCGTGGCTACCGGTGGCGGCGCTGGTCGCGGCGCTCGGCTGGAGGCTGGCGTTCAGCGGCGCCGCCCTGCTTGGCCGGCTGCTGACGGGGCCGGCGAGATGCTCGACGCCGGTACCGGGGCCCTGCTGCGGTCCGGCGGATGCTCGGAGTTCGCCGCAGGCGACGCCGATTCGAGCGACGAGCTGATCGCGCGGCGCTCGTTCCTGCTGCGGGTGGCGGTCGTGGGCTCAGCCCTGGCGACGGCACCTCTGCGTTACCTGCTCTACCCGGGCACCGCGCTGGCGGCTGTGGTCGGCCCGCTGGAATGCCGCAGCGGCAAGTGCGCCGACGGCTACACCGAGTTCTGCTGCGAGATCAATCAGGGCGGTGTGAACGCCTGCCCGACCGGCACCTTCGCGGGCGGCTGGTGGATGTGCACCGATTACGCCGGGTCGGCAGCTCTGCTCCGAGCAGCGGCGTCCGCTACTACGTTGATTGCAACGCGCTGCCCGGCCATCCCTTCCCCGGCGGCTGCCGTTGCGGCAACGACAACTGCGGCAACTGGCGCGTCGCGTGCAACGTCTTCCGCTACGGCCAGTGCAACACCGCACATCGACGGGACCACAGCCGTCGTCTGCCGGCTGGTCGTCTGTGAGAACCCGGCCACGATCTCCGAGCTGCACTGCTCGGCGGCGCTGGCCACGGACAACGCCGTCTGCGGCCACGAGGCGCCGTGCCTGGAGCCGGCGGCGCTCGAGCTGGTCGGAGCTGGTGGCGTATGACCGTTGTGGTTGCCGTGCTCGGCGTGCTGCTCGCGGTGGCGCTGCTGTTCATCGTCGCGCTGCTGCGCTCGCACGCGGAGATCCTGCGCCGGCTCGCGGCGATCGAGTCCGCGCTCGATGCGGGACGGCGCCGGCGCGGGCGCCAGTGAGCCGCCTCGGCAGGTGCCGGCGAGCGCGCTGGCGGCGCCGCGACGGACATCGACGGCCAGACGCTGGCCGGCGAGCCTGTGAGCGTGCGGTTCGGGCCGGGGACGCCGCCGACGCTGCTGGCGTTCATGGGCACGCGGCTGCCAGGTATGCGCGCCGCTCTGGCACGAGCTGCACGGCGACGCCGGTCCCGACCCCGGCCGGCGCGCGGCTGGTCGTCGTCACGAAGGGGCCGGAGCGCGAGCGTCTCGCGCGTCTGCTCGAGCTTGCGCCGGCTGACGCGGACGTCGTCATGTCGACCCAGGCCTGGAGCGACTTCTCGGTTCCGGCCACGCCGCACTTCGTGCTGGTGCGCGACGGCGAGATCGCCGGGCGCGGCTCCGCGACCAGCTGGGCGCAGATCACCGCGTTCCTCGACGACGCCGCCGACGACGACCGGATCCACCGCGCACGGAGCGCTCGGCACCAATGCCCGCGCCGCGCGCGCCGAGCAGGCGCTCGCGGACGCCGGGATCGGTCCTGACGCATCCGAGCCTCTACCCATCCGACGCCGGACGCCGCGGCCAGATGACTGAGCTGAGCTGGATCATCGTCGGCGCCGGCGGTTGCCGATCCTCGGCGCGATGCGCGCGACGTTCTCGCCATGCGGGCAGTCGATGCTCGCCAGCCTCACCCCGTTCGCGGAGGCCGCGCGCGGGAACCGCTGGACGGTCACCGCGATCTCCGTTCTCGGTCGGTGCCGTGGCTGGCCGGCGCCTGCGGCGGGCCTGCTCTGGTCCGGGCTCGGGTCGCTGCTACCCGGCGGCCAGTGGCGCACGATCGCCGCCGCGGCGGTGCTGGCGGTCGCGCTGCTGATCGACGCGACACCGCTGCGGCGGCGCCTGCCGCTGACCAAGCGCCAGGTCAACGAGGACTGGATGGTCACCTACCGGGGCTGGGTCTATGGGATCGGATTCGGCGCGCAGCTCGGCCTGGGCTTCATCACGTTGGTCGCGTGCGCGGCGATCTACGCGACCTTCGCGATCGAGCTGCTGTCGGGCAGCCTGCTCGCGGGTGTCGTGATCGGAGCCGCCTTCGGCGCCACCAAGGCGGCCTCGCTGCTGCCGGCCGGGCGCGCCAGGGACCGCAACTCGATCGTCGCCCTGCACCGGCGTCTGCTGACCGCTCGAACCGCTGAGCGTCGGCGCGGTCGTGGTTGCCGAGATCGCCGCGGCAGTATTGGTGGCGGGCCGCGCTCGGGTTTGACGTTCGCGGCCACGGCATCTCGGTCGAGGTGCCCGAGGGTTGGCAGGCTCGCGTTGCGAAGCGAGGCGAGGGCGCGCTGCTGCACGTCGCGACCTTCCCGCTGTTGGACTCCGACGGTGACTTCGGCGCGGCGGCGACCGGGCGGATGCGACGCGGCGACGCGTTCGCCTCACTGGTCGAGTACGTCGATCCGGCGTTGATTCGCCCGGACGTCGGGCTCTACGGCAGGCGCCGACCGCCGCGACCGCAGTACCACGAGTTCGCTGCCGATGACGCTGCAGGTGACGCGCACCGGTCAGCTCGGCTGGCAGCGATTCTTCACCGAGTCGGGCAGAACCTGCTGTCTGTACGCGGTGGTCATGCCTGGGCGCGCAGCGTCCTCAGAAGCTCGTGCGAAGGCTTGCCGATGTGCTCTCGACGCTGCGGATTGACGGCTGACCGGACTTTCGGGCCAGCAGCCTGGCGTGTTTGATGGCGTAGGGCGGTGGCTTCGGCAGTCTCGACCTGAGCCGGCCCCGATATCGGGCCGCATCGTGTGCGGGACCCAGTGGACAACGTGTGCTGTCACTGCGGTTGAGGTTGGCGTAGGTCGCGTTCAACGCCGTCGCATACCAGACTGATCCGACCCGTCTGCGGCGCGCGACTGCCAGCGTGATCGTGTACGGCGCCTGGCTGCCGAGTCTATAGGTGTGCCCCAGGCATCTCAGCGCGGCCCAGAAGGCGCCGGCCCCGCGATAGCGGCCGCGACCGACCCTGCGCAGCACGACGAAGGATCCCATGACGCGCCCACGGTTACGGGTCAGCAGGAGCTGATCACAGACGCTGCCTCCAGCGCAGCCACGGGCCCTGATGGTCCAGCGACGCGTCACCTGCTCGCCACGGCGCTCGCCTCTGACGTTCACGGCAACCGTCACGACGCCGTGCATCACGAACGTGCCGCCGACCCGGGCGTTACCAGGGCCGGCAGTTCTTGGGACCCTGCCGGCGGCCAGCGCCGGCGCAGCGGCGAGCACAACACAGAGCCCGGTCAGCGCACCTGCTCTCACGCTCCGACTCATTCGCCCCACCGCTGCGCCCACGCGGAATCCACCGCCATGAGCATATGGGCTCAGCCTGCAGGTAGGCTGACACGATGCCGATGCCGAAACGGTCGAGCGTCGAGGACTACTTCGACAAGCTCCCACCCCGCCAACGCCCGCACCTCGACACACTGCGCGAGTTGAGCATCCGCACCGACCCGCAGGCTCGCGAGGAACTGAAGTGGAACCTGCCCAACTATGTCCGTGGCGACAAAGATCGCCTGTGGATGCTCCAGAACTTCAAGAACCACTGTTCACTGCGCTTCCCGCCACGCTTCTTCACGTCCCAGCGGGCGGGCGTCGAGGCGGCAGGATTTGAGGCCGGCGAGGGCTTCATCAAACTCCCCTACGACCGTGAGATACCGGTCGAGCTGTGCCGGCGGTTGATGCAGGCTCGCATCGACGAGTACGAGGCCACAGGCGCGGGCTGGTCGGAGGATTGACCCCGGGGCCCGCTCCCATCTCGCACCTGGCGCGGGACTGGCCGTTGACAGGGCGGTCCGTCGAGCTGGACCTGATCGCGTCAGCTCGCCTGGACGCCGACTGCCCCGGTGTCGTGATCGCCAGCGGGGTCGGGTTCGGACGGTCACGCGTCGCCCGCGAGGCGCTTGCTGCTGCAGAGTCGCTGGGCGACCTGGTGTACTGGACACGAGGCACTCGCAGTTCAGCCACCGTTCCGCTGGGCGCATTCGCGGCCCTGATCCCTGACGAGGTGCGCTCGGTTGAGCCCCTGGAGTTGATCCGCCGCAGCACCGAAAGGCTGCGAGACCGCGCCCAGGGCCGGGGGGTTGTGGTCGCGGTCGACGATGCGCACCTGCTGGATCCGGCCTCGGCCGCGCTGCTGCTGCACCTCGCGACCGCGGCGGGAGCCTTTGTGATCGCCACGATCTGCGTCGGCGAGCCGACCCCGGACGCGATCGACGCGCTCTGGAAGGATGCCGGAGCGCTGCGGATGAACCTGAGCCCGCTCAGCGACGAGGCGATCGAACAGCTGGTCGGCAAGGTACTCGAGGGGCCGGTGGAGCAGTCCGTGATTCGAAGGGTGGTCGATTCGAGCGCCGGCAACGTTCTGTACGCCCGCGAACTGATCCTGGGCGCCGTCGAAGAGCACCGGCTCACCGTCGAGGACGGCATGTGGCGCCTCCATCGGCGGGCGGTGAGCCCGTCGCTGGCGGCGCTGATCACGGCAAGGATCGGGCGTCTCGACGAGGCGCAGCGAGAGGTGGTCGATCTGCTTGCGATCGGCGAGCCGCTTCGATTGGCCGAGATCACGGGCCTCACCGATCCTCAGGCCCTTGAGAGCCTTGAAGCGCGGGAGATGCTGAAGATCGACGCCGGCTCGGCGGACGCTGTCGTAGCACTCGACCAACCGCTGTACGGCGAGGTCGCCCGGGCTGACTTGCCGGTTCTGCGCGCGCGTGCGATCTGCCTACGGCTTGCCGAGACCGTCGGCCGGCGCGTGCCCCTCACATCTGACGACGTCCTGCGCATCGTGCGTTGGCGACTGCAGGCAGGTGCCGAGGTTCCCACCGAGTATCTGCTCGACGCCGCGCGCGCGGCCAACCTTGCAATTGACCTCGATCTCGCCGCCGACCTGGCGCAACGCGCAGTGACGCGGGCCTGGGCATGCCGGCAACGCTGCTGCTGGTGCGCGCAGAGACGCTGCGGAACAACTTCGAGCGCGCCGAGGAGCTCCTCGCCGCAGCCGAGGCCGACGCACAGAGCACCGACGCGGAGCTGGCAGCCGGGTACGTCGCTCAGCGGGTGCACGTCCTGTACTGGAGCCTCGGCCGGCCAGAGGACACGCGAGCCTTCCTCGAGCGCGCCGCCACCTGGTCAGAGGACCCGGAATGGGAACAGCGGCTGCGTCCGTGGGAGCTCGTGGTGTGGGACGGAGAACGCGGGACCGACCTCAACCACGATCCGGATGGTGTGGTGGATGGCGGCGTGGTCGCCCATGACCGTTCGGAACGTGGCCTCGCGGAGCTCGCGCGGATCTTCGGACTGATGGCGGCAGGGCAGGTCAAGCAGGCCGCAGCGGCGGTCCGGGACGTCCGACCGGACGCGCCGCTGGGCGGCATCGAGGACGGCTTTGCGCTCGGTCTGTACTGCGTGATCGAACTCGAGGGCGGTGAGGACTGGCCTGAGCTCGAGCGCTACTGCGCCGAGCTGCTGAGGGACGCCGTGCGCGCCGGCAACCATCAGGCGGCCGGCCTGGCCGCATTCACGCTCGCGGCCATGCAGATGGCGCGAGGTCGCTACCTGGATGCGAAGCGCTGGGTCGGGGAGGCCGAGGCGCAGTTCGCGCGGCAGAGCTCATTCGGGACCGAGTTCAGCGTACGCGCGCTGACCGTGGGGCTGGCGTTCTTCACCGGCGACCTGGCCGGCGCCCGCGACGCGCTCGCCACGGTACGCGCGATGCTCGGCGGGCAGCCGCCCTCGGCGACGCAGATCGGGTACTTCGCGCGGGCTGAGGGCTGGGGCGCCCGGGCCCTGAGCGACCGCGCCGGGGCTCAGAGCTTCCTCGACTCCGCAGCGTCGGTCAATCAACCCAACCTGGCGGCTCGCCTGGTCTACGAGGGGCTGCGAGCCGGTGCGTCGCCGGCCACCGTGGCGACCGAGCTGGAAAGCGCTGTCGCAACGCTGCGACGCGCGCCTGGTCGCCGCCTACGCCGGGCACGCCTCGGCGCTCGGCGGCCGACGACGGGACGGCGTTGATGGCGGCGGCGGAGAACTTCGCGACGATCGGCACCGACGTCTATGCGATGGAGGCCGCCATCGGCGCAGCCCGCTGCTTCATCGCTCAGGGTCGACAGGATTCCGGGAGGCGTGCCGCCGTGCGCGCCCGCGAGCTCTACGCCCCCGACCAGGGCTCTGAGTTCCCGGTGATCGACGGCCTCGACGGCGTCACCGTTCAGCTGACCCCGCGTGAGGCCCAGATCGCTGCGCTCGCAGCCCGCGGAATGAGCAACCAGGGGATCGCCGAACAACTTGTGCTGTCCGTGCGCAGCGTCGAGACCTACATCTACCGCGCCATGCAGAAGCGCGGTGTGACGAATCGCCGCGACCTCTGAGGGTCAGCCGCGAACGCCGGCCTGTCCGGCCAGGGAGGCAGCGGACGGCCCTCCCCGTCAGCGCCGCTGAGGTGGCCGAGGCATGCCGCCCCGTCCACCTCAGGACGCTGGTTCGCATACCGAGTCTCCGACTAACGGATCGTGATGCGACCGACGGTGTCGAGCGGCTGGCCCTTGTAGGTGCCCTTGACCGCATAGCTGCCGGTCTTCATCCCGGACCGGACCGTGGCCGTGACCTTGTACTGTCCGTTGACCAGCACCTGTGCGCGGATCGACGGCACGCCGTCGGTGGTCGTCCGCGACGAGATCGCCGCTGACTTCAGGGTGATCCACTCGCCGGCGTGCGCGTTCCTCGGGCCGTTGCCGGTGATCGTGACCTTCTGGCCTGCGCTCGCGATGCTCGGAGCCGCGACCACCGAGCTGTAGGGGCGGACGTTGATCCAGGCAACGGTGTCCAGCGGCTTGCCGCCGTGTGTGCCCATGATCGCGTAGTTGGTCGCCTTGGTTCCGGGCTTGATCGTCGCGGTCACCTTGTACATCCCGTTGACGAGCACCTGCGTGCGGACCACCGGGATCCCGTTGAGCTGGATGTGCGATGCGAACGCGACCGACTGAAGCGTGATCCACTCGCCCGCATGAGTGTTCCTGGGGGCGTTGCCCGTGATCGTGACCCGCTGGCCGGGCGTCAGTGTGCGCGGACTCGCGTTCACCGAGCTGTAGGGCTTCGCAGCGGCGCTGGCGTGCGCGGCGATCGCTACCCCGCCGTTCGATGCATGCGCGCTGACGGGATGATCGGTCGCGGCGGACGCAATCACCCGCTGTCGCGAGCAGCGCTGCGGCTCCGAAGCCGGCGCCGCGGCGCATCAGCCGACCCCGAACCGAGCCGGTCTCGTGATTCTGATCCTTGTTGAGATTTGCAGCCATGAGAACTCCTTTTGATCGTTGGTTCCGGCGCCGTGTGTTTGGCGTCGGCCTGTGATCGATAAGTTCTCAGCGATGCGGCTCCTGGTCGTTCGTAGGCCACTACGTCATTTGCGGTTCGGCACTACTACGTCGCCGTGCGAGCAGCGCCCCGGGCGCTCGTCCTCCGATCCGCTGGCGGAGGCGGAGCCCACGCCGAGAACGGACCGCGACAACCTCGAGCGGGCCGACGACCGACGGCCGACGGCCGACGGCCGACGACTACGATGCCGGCGCGCTGCTGAGCCCCAGCGCGAATATGTGCATCGGATACACCCCAGGTAGCGTTGCCACCATCGGCAGTGTGATGCTGGAGACCGTCTCTGCGGCCTGCAGCGGGATCGAGACGGCGAACACGTACGCCTTGTGGTGGCGCTGGCCGACGACGCCGTTGTTGCCGGAGCCGGTGGAGTCGTTGACATAGGCGGCCGTGGCGATCGCCGTGTTGGAGCCAGTCGCGGGGTTGAACCAGTTGTCGAGTGTGAGCGTGTACGGCTGCGTGGTCCCGTCGGCGTATTCGATCAGACCCTTTCCGGATTCCATGCTGCCGCTCGATGCGCCGAGCACGATCAGCTGGGTGGCCCCCGCAGAGCCGGCAAGTGAGATGGTCTGACCTTTGGCAAGGACGCTGTCCGGGGTGCCCAGGAGCACGCTTGGCCATTGCAACGTCGCTCCGTCAACGGCCACCGCCGCCCCTTGGGAAAGCCCGGCGGCGCTCAGTGCCTGACCGGAGTAGCTGTTGCCGTTCCCGTCGAAATTGGCCGCGGAGATATCGCCGTCGTCGCTGATCGCGTTCGTGTCATACGCAGCCGCCACCGACGCGTAGGGGATGTAGACGTTCAGGCCCGCGTCGGCCAGTGGATAGCGCTGGCCGCGGTAGGTGAAGTTCGGGGTGAGCTTGATTCGATCGGTGCCCGGCGGCTGACCGGCCGCCACCGACACGGCCACCTTCAGACTCACCGTGTGGTATGCAGGCACCCGCACCGAGGGCGACGCCGGCGTGATCGTGACTCCGGGTGGCAGCGTGGGCGTGAGGTGCACGACCACAGCCCGACTCATGTGACTGGTGACCACGACCGTTGCCGGAGCCGAGAGAGACGGAGCGACGGCGACCGGCGAGGCGGCGCTCACGGTGATGGGGCCGTGAACCGAGATCGTGGCCGTCGCGCTCAGGTCGCCTGCGCCGTGGGCACCCGGGGAGGACAGCCGCGCGGTGAGGCTCTTTACCTCGCCCTCCGCCTGCCCGGGAACGGTCACACGAAACCTGCGCGTCGTGCTCTGCCCGGGCCGAAGTGAGAGCAGTCTTGTGGGCGAGAGACGGACGACCGTCCATGCGGACGGGAAGCTGAGTCCCACGGTCCCGTTTGCAATCGGCAGGTTGCCATGGTTGACGAACGTCGCTGTCGCGATGAACGTCGCACCGGCGTCGACAGCTGCCGGCGCGCGCAGCGCCGCGTAGCGGGCGCCGATGGTTCGCCTGACCTTCAGCCTGCCGCGAAGCGGCAGCGAGGTGAGCGCGGACGAATCCCCGACGTAGATCGAGAACCGACCGTCGGGCAGGGTCCATCCGTTCGCTCTGGGGTTGAAGAACGAGAGTTCATGGCCGGTGATCGTGAAGCTGACGGTCCGCGACTGCTGAGGCGACAGCGTTATGCGACGGAACCCCTCCAGCTGACGCGGGGGCTCGCCGGCTGAGGTCGGGTCACCGACATACAGCTGCACCACATCGCTACCCCTGACCTGGCCGGTGTTTGTGATGGTGGCGGTGACGCGGGCCAGCTTGGCGCCCTGGCCGTTGGCGGCATCCGGCCCCGACGCACGGTTGATCAACGACTTCGGCGTCACCGTCAGGTGGCTGAAACGGAAGCTCGTATACGACAGGCCGTAACCGAAGGGGAACAGCGGCGTGACGTGCCGGGCGTCGTACCAGCGGTAGCCGACGTCGAGTCCCTCGGAGTAGTCGACCCGGCCATTGACCCCGGGGAACTGTGCAGGCGAGGCCGTCGGGGTCTTTGAGAGGCTGGTCGGGAAGGTTTCAGGCAGGTGGCCGCTCGGATCGATCTTGCCGAACAGCACCGACGCGATCGCCGTGCCGTCATCCTGCCCTGGATACCACGCTTCCACCACCGCCTTCACGCTGCTCAGCCACGGCATCAGGACCGGTCCACCGGTATTCAGCACGACGATCGTGTTGGGGTTGGCGGCCGCGACCGCAGCGATCATCGCGTTCTGGTTGTTGGGGAGGGTGATGTTGGCCAGGTCTTTGCCTTCACTCTCCGGGTAGCTGGCGAAGACGATCGCAACCTGAGCCTGTTGGGCAGCGGTGGCGGCCTGAGTCGGATCGGTGCCGGAATACGACGTGACCGTGCCCGAAGCGCCGACGAGGTTGGTGATTCCACGAAGCGGTGTGACCACGGAGGTTGCATTGACGTGCGAACTGCCGCCGCCGGCGGTCTGGGGGGCGGTGGTGCCGTCCGGGCCGATCACCGCGATCGACTTGGTGCTCACAGTGGTGAGCGGCAGGATGCTCCCGGTGTTCTTGAGCAGCACCGTCCCGCGTTCGGCCACGTTGCGAGCGAGGGCGTCGTTGGCTGGGGTGGTGGCCAGTGTCGACAGGCTCCCGGTCGGCGGATCGTTGAACAGATCGAACTGGAACATCTCGGTCAGGATCCGCCGCACCGCCTGAGTGATCGTCGATGACCGCACGTCCCCGTCGGTGACGGCCGCGGCGAGCTGGCCGTTATCCCAGTAGTAACTACCCCGCTCCTGATCGAGACCGGCGTTGGCGGAGTCCACGGTTGAGGTGTTTGCTCCGCCGTCGGAGCGGACGAAGCCTTGAAAACCCCAGCTGTCGTCCAGCAGTCCGGTGAGCAGTCCGGAGTTCTGACACGAGTACACGCCGTTCAACAGGGGGTACGCGCACATGATTGATGCCACGTGCGCCTTTTCGATGGAGCTGTAGAACGGCGGCAGGTAGATCTCGTGGAGCGCGCGCGGACCGACGATCGTGTCGTCGTTTGGCGTCTCACGGTTCGTCTCCTGGTTGTAGGTGACGAAGTGCTTCACGTCGGCCATGACGTGCTGGCTCTGAATGCCCTCGATGTTGGCCGCAGCGAGCGCCGATGTCAGAAACGGATCCTCGCTGAACATCTCGAAGTTGCGCCCCCAACGCGGGTCGCGTTGGATGTTGACTCCGGGTCCGAGCACCATCGCGATGCCCTTGGCTCGGTGCTCCTGGCCGTTGACCACGCCGTACCGATAGGACAGCGAAGGGTCCCAGGCCGATGCGAGCGAGACCTCTGCAGGTAGCTGTGTCACGCCCGAGGCTCCGAACACGCCCTGGGAGCCGTCCTGCTCAACGATCGAAGGGATGCACAGGGCCGGCTGGGCCGGAACATAGCCTTCGTAGCCGGTGTAAGGTCCGGTCGTTGCCGACGTGTCGATGTACATCTCTGCGATCTTGTCGGCCAAGCTCATGTGAGACAGCAGCATGTTGACCCGCTTTCCAACCGGAAGCGCCTGGTTCAGCCAGGGGCAATCAGAGCCAGAGACGTGCGCCGAGACAGCTCCAATCGCAGCGCCGTCGCGTGCGCTCGCCGTGGTATTGGCAAGCGGGCCGGCGACGGCGCCGAGCGCCAACAGGCCAGCTACAACAAGCTGAACGCTGGCAACGCGGAGACGGCTGACGAGAATTGGAGTCTGCATTCGATCGATCACCTCCCTAACACGGCCAGACTGGAATTGATGTGGACTTGCTGCGCCACTTTTCGGGAGCGCCCGCCGCCCACCTGCTGTGATGCTTCACCGGCCCCGCGAGACCACGGATGTTTCCAGACATTGCGGCACCTGAACGCCTGCCCGTGAACGCCTGCCCGCGGACGCAACGAGTTCGAGACCCGGCAACAGCCGTGGCCCCCAGCGGAGCGTTTCAGTTGCCGCCGATGGGGGCTCGATGGCCACCGCCGTCAGCGCCGACCAGTTGCCGCCGGTCCGCCGGAGACAATCATGCGCTGTGACGGACAACCCGCCGGCCGGCCGGAATGTCGACCCAACGCTGCCAAGCGCGGACTTTACGGCCGACAGTGAGTTTCGCGTTGTCAGTAATGCACCGGTCGAGCCATATCTGGTCCTCGACGCCAGCCAACGGACGGTCGCGTGCCTGCCTCAGTCTCTCGGCGGCGAGGCTCGCACTCGCACCGAAACCTGGGAGCTTGAGACCGAAGGCCGCGAGTTGAACTGGACGGTGCGGGCACGGACGATTCCGGGACTGGTGGAGGTCGGCAGGATCAGCGGAGGATGGATCCCCGATACGCACAAGCTATGGATTGCGCCCGACACCAATCTCCGCCTGACCGCCAATCCGATCAGCGGAAGCATGACGCTGAGACTCGGCCGCGAGCGACTCGCACATTTGACTCCGAAGGGGCTCGGGCAACACAGCTTGGGCCCCAGGTTCATAGGCCCCGGGTTCCCGGCAGCGATCATCAAGACATTCGAGAGCCTGCCCGACACGTCGTCTTTTGCCCTGGCGATCCTGCTCGCACTCGAGATGATCAAGATCGACTCATCGATCGCAATGGCCAATTGGCCGTCCGACCTCTGACCATCCTCAGAGGCAAGCCCGGTAGCTCCCGGACTTTCGGCGGTGTTGGCGAGTCGGCGTAACGCGTGAAATGAATCGGGGCGCCCGGATTTGAACCGGGGACCTCACCGACCCGAACGGTGCGCGCTACCAGGCTGCGCCACGCCCCGAGTCGGGTGCATTGTGGCACGGGTCCCGGGAATTCGCTCGGCGGCGCCCGCGCCTGGCCGGCGTGCTCACAAAATTTCGCCCGCACGGTCCTGAAGCGGATAAGTTCGTTTGCGTCTGTCAGGGGGGAGCGCAATACTGTGGGTATGTATTGATCGTCACAAGGAGGCAGGGACCCGATGGCTAATCACCTGACGCCGAGCGAGCTTGCTAAGGAATCCGGGCTGGAGCGCCGGGACGTAATCTCCAAGTGCGTCGAGTGGGGTGTCCCGATCTTCAACGGAAAGATCGACAAGACCCTTTTCAGTTGCGCCCTCCAGGAACTGAGGGAGACAGGTACCGCGCAGGTCGCGCGGGCATAGAGCGAAGCAGCGAGCCCTACGGCTCGCGAACAAGCTAGCGCCCAAGCCACGGGCGCGGCGCCGCCTGGTACAGACGGATCCGATGGCCGCAGGAGGGGCCAGGGCATCCTCCCAGGCGGCGCAACCCTTAAGTGGGTGCGGTCTCGGTTGATCTCAGACGCCGCCGTCGAGAAGCGCCCGCAGTCCTGACTCGTCCAGCACCCGAACACCGAGCTGCTCCGCCTTGGCGAGTTTCGAGCCGGCACTCTCGCCGGCCACGAGATAATCCGTCTTCTTCGAGACCGAGCCCGTGACCTTGCCGCCCGCAGCCACGATCATCGCGCTGGCCTGCTCGCGCGTCAGGTCCGGCAGCGTGCCGGTGAGCACGAAGGTCTGCCCGGCCAGCGGCCCCTCGCCCGGCGGTGGCCCAGCCTCTTCAAAGGTGAGGCCGAGCTTCATGAGCTCGGCGATCAGTGCGCGCATGTGCGGGTCAGCCAGCTGGTCATGGATCTTTCGTGCCATCTTCGGCCCGACGCCAGGGGTGCCCTGGAGCGAGTCGACGTCGGCGTCGAGCAGGGCGCCGACGGAGCGAAATTGCGCGGCCAGCGCCCGACCGGTGACGTCACCGACCTCCTCGATCCCGATCGCGAACAGCACCCGCCCGAACGGCTGTGCCTTGGAGGCCTCGATCGCGTCAAAGAGCTTGTGCGCGGAGATCTCGCCGAACCCGCCGAGCTCCAGCAGCTCCTGCTCACGCTCGTGCAGCCGGTAGATGTCGGCGGCCGTACGCACCCAGCCGAGCTGCATGAACTGCGCGACCTGCCTCTCCCCGAGTCCATCGATGTCCATTGCCCCCACGAAATGAGTCAGCAGTTGCAAGCGTCTGCCGGCGCAGTCGCGGTTCGGGCAGAGCGTGAACACCGAGTCCTCGGGTTTCACCGTCGCGGTCCCGCAGACGGGACAGTGCTCCGGCGGCGCGGGCTTGGCCGGACGGTCGCGCTGCTCAGCGACGTGCGGCGCCGGCGAGACCACCTGTGGGATCACGTCCCCGGCTCGCAGCACTATCACGCGCTCGCCGATCCGCAGATCCTTGCGCGCCAGATCCTCCTCGTTATGCAGCGTCGCCTGCTTGACGGTGACCCCGCCGACATGAACCGGCTCCAGCATCGCGTAGGGGTGCAGGTCGCCGAACTTCCCTGGGTTCCAGCCGATGTCGAGCAGCTTCGTGACCGCCGTCGTCGGCGGGAATTTCCAGGCGATCGCCCAACGCGGCTCGCGGCCGACGACGCCGAGCCGCCGTTGCAGCTCAAGGTCGTTGACCTTGACGACGACGCCGTCGATCTCGAACGGAAGCTCGCCGCGGCGCTCCTGCCAGGACTGACACTGGGCCACGACTGCGTCCTCGGACTCCAGCACGCGAATGTCGGGGTTCACCGGAAAGCCGAGCCTGGCCAGAAATTCGAGCGACTCGAAGTGCGTCGTGAACGCAAGCCCGTCGGTCACGCCGACCTGATAGGCCCAGAACGAGAGTGGCCGTGCAGCCGCCAGCCGCGGATCGAGCTGCCGAATCGTGCCCGCCGCCGAGTTGCGCGGATTCATGAACGTCGATTCGCCCGCTGCCGCACGCCGCTCGTTCAGGCGCTCGAAGTCCCGCAGACGACATGTAGACCTCGCCGCGAACCTCCAGCAGGGGCGGGGGCTCGGCCATGCCGAGGGCGCTGAAGTCCAGCCCCAGTGGAATCTGCGCAATCGTCCGCAGGTTGTGGCTGACGTCCTCCCCGATCTCACCGTTGCCGCGCGTGACCCCGCGCACGAACACGCCCTGCTCGTAGATCAACGACATCGCAAGGCCGTCGATCTTTGGCTCAGCGACGAATTCGAAGCTGACCTGCTCGATTCCCTCACGCGCGAGGAAGTTCCGCATCCGCTGGATCCAGGCGCGCAGCTCCTCCGCGGAGCGGGCATTGGCGAGCGACAGCATCCGCTGCAGGTGCGCGACCTTGACCAGATCCGAGACCGGTTCGTCACCCACGCGCTGTGTCGGAGAGTCCGGTGTGATCAGCGACGGATCGTCCGCCTCGAGTGCGCGAAGCTCGTTGAACAGCGCGTCGTACTCGTCGTCCCCGATCTCAGGGTCGTCGAGCACGTGGTACCGGTGCGAGTGATGGTCGACGAGCCGCCGCAGCTCGGCCGCCCGGTCGCGCGCGCCGCCGGACCGGCACCGGCACCGCTCGTCGCAGAGGCTCGCGGAGCAGGCGCTCGAGGTCGTGCTCGACCAGCGACTGCACGCCGTCATGGTGGGTCAGGTCGAAGTGCAGGGCGTGTACCGCCACCTTGCCCTCGGCGATCGCGGCGATGTCCGTGTCCGGCTCCATCCCATCGGGCTCCGCCACCTCCCGTAAACGCGGTAGCGGCTTACGGGTCGGATTGTCGGGGTCGGTGGCGACGACGTCGAGCTCGTCGCGGTAATAGCGCCGCCCAAGGCGACCGTACGCCCACACCGCGAGGCTCGCAGCCCGGAAAATTGATGTTCAGCAGCGTCCGGCTGGGAATTCCAGGCCCACCGGAACGCCGCGCCAGCTCACGCACGAGTTGCGCCGTGAATGTCGCCGGCGCGCTGAAGTCGAACTCCTCCGCCAGACGGAAGTCGAGTTCACGCCCGAGCGACTGCTGCGATACCGCCACCCCGGGATCCCCAACACGATCGCCTCAAGCGCGGCGGCGACCGTCCCCGAGTAGGTGATGTCATCGCCGATGTTCGAACCATGGTTGATCCCGGACACGACCATCTCCGGCAACCAATCATTCGATCAGGCCGAGGTTCGCCAGCCGCACGCAATCGACCGGCGTGCCATCGGTCGCATACCCGATGCTGCCATCCTCGAACTCGAACCTCCTCCACCCATAGCGGCCTCCTGATCGTGATCGACCGCGCCATCGCCGAGCGATTGCCGTCGGGCGCGACGACACGCAGATCGATCCCGGGTACCGCCACGAGCTCCCGCCGCAGCATCTCGCAGACCCTCGGCATTCGATCCCGTCATCGTTTGTCAGCAGTACGCGCACGGCTTGATCCTAGAGACCGCGGCGGTGGAGAATGTCGTTCGCGACACTCATGTGCGCGCGCGCATTCGATGCAGCACGGGACCAACAAAGGAGTAAAGGCATGCAGCTGTACGCAATCGTTCGCCGTGACGGCTTCAGCGACGGGCCGGATCTGCAGGAGGCCGCCGGCGATCGACGCGCGTCGGTGACGAGGAGATGTCAGACCAGGTGCGGTGGATCCGCAGCTACGTGCTGGACGAGTCCAGCGGCCAGCTCGGCACTCTCTGCATCTACGAGGCCGCCAGTCCGGAGGCGATCCGCGACCACGCCACGCGGGCGGACCTGCCGGTCGATGAGATCATCGCGATCGCTGACACGGTCGTCGTGCGGCCTGACCCGGAGTCGGCCAGCGTCTGAGCCGATCGCTGTTGGCTCGTTCTCTGTCCCGCCACTTCGTCATACGAAGCCGCGGGACGGAGAGCGCCTCAGGCAGGTACGCGCAGCAAGCGCTCGCCGCCGTAGCCCGCGCCCGCGAAGTAGAGCCCGTGCGCAGGGGCGGTCGGGCCCGCCTCGCGCGCGCGGACGGCCCTCCAGCAACCGCGCGAAGCCGGTCGATCGAGATGCGCCCGCGGGCGACGTCGAGCATCGTCCCCACGAGCGTGCGGTTCATGTGGCGCATGAACGTGTCAGCCTCGATCCAGAACTCGAGCAGCCCCTGGCCACGGTCCCGCCAGAAGGCCGCGTCAACATCGCGTGAGAAGCGCACGTGGTAGGTCTCGGCTCGGGGTGAACGCGGTGAAGTCGTGCGTGCCCACGAGCAGCGCCGCACACTCCGCAGAGCAGCTGGAGATCCACCGGGTACGCCCAGTGCAGCGCGCGCGACGCGCTCGAGCGCCGATCGCGCAGGCCGCGCCAGCACCCGGTAGCAGTAGGCGCGTGAGGTGCAGTCGCGGCGGGCGTCGAACCCGTCGGCCGCGGCGTCTGAGCGAACGACCGCCACATCGGGCGGGAGCAGGGCATTGAGGCTGCCCAGCGGGGCAGCCTCACCTTCATGGGAGGCGACCTGAGCCCAGGCGTGCACGCCGGCGTCGGTGCGCCCGGCGACCGTCAGCGCGACCGGCCGGCGCAGCACCGTCGCCAGTGCTCGTTCGAGCTCGGCCTGGACCGTCCGCTGCCCAGGCTGGGCCGCCCAGCCGGCGAAGGCAGGTGCCGTCGTACTCGATCTCGAAGTCGCGCCGTCATCGATAGACGGGCCCGCCGGCGGGTCGAGCGGCCGGAACTCCTAGACGAGCTCGAGCAGAACCATCTCGGTCGAGTCCGAGCGACGCGGACCGAGCTTGAGGATGCGCGTGTAGCCGCCGTTGCGCTCGCTGTAGCGGGGAGCAACCTCCTCGAACAGCTTGTAGACGGCGAACTTGTCCTGGCCGAGCGCGGACAGCGCCTGGCGACGGGCATGGAGGTCGCCGCGCTTGGCGAGCGTGATCAGCTTCTCGAGCTCGGGCTTGACGGCCTTGGCCTTGGCCTCGGTCGTCTGGATCCGCTCGTGCTCGATGACCTCCTTGGAGAGGTTCATCAGCAGCGACTTGCGGTGCGACGCGCTGCGGGAGAGCTGGTAGCGGTTACGTTGATGGCGCATGGTGATAGTCCCTCGAGGCTGCAGATCTTAGCCGTCGCGAAGCGCAAGGCCGCGCGCGTGCAGGGTCTCGATCACCTCGTCGATCGACTTCTTGCCGAAGTTCGGGATCGCGTTGAGCTCACCCTCGCTCTTGGCGACGAGGTCGCCGACGGTCTGGATGCCGGCCCGCTTGAGGCAGTTGTAGGAGCGCACGCCGAGCTCGAGCTCCTCGATCAGGATGTCGTCCATCGCGTTCGGGGCGCGGCCGCCGGCGCCGCGTGCCGGCTCGCCGCCGACCAGGCCGGCGTCGAGGATGCCGTTGGTACCGGTGTCGCGCAGCTCGATCACGCGGTCAGCGTCGGTGAAGATCGCCAGCTGCGAGATCAGGATCTCAGCGGCCTCGCGCAGCGCGGCGTGCGGATCGATCGAGCCGTCGGTCTCGATGTCGAGCGTCAGCTTGTCGAAGTCGGTCTTCTGGCCGACGCGCGCCTGCTCGACGTTGTAGGCGACGCGGCGGACCGGCGAGAAGATCGAGTCGATCGGGATCACGCCGATCGGCTGGTCGGACGACTTGTTCTCCTCAGCGGGGCGGTAGCCGCGGCCGCGGCCGATCGTCAGGTAGACCTCGAGCTTGGTCTGCTTCTCGAGCGTCGCGATGTGCGCGTCGGGGTTGAGGATCTCGACGCCGGAGGGCAGGTCGATGTCCTTGGCGGTGATCTCACCCGGGCCGGTGACGACCAGCGGCGCCTCGACCTCGGTCGCGTCCGAGTGCATCCGGCAGACGATGCCCTTGAGGTTCAGGACGATGTCGGTGACGTCCTCCTTGACACCCTTGATCGTCGAGAACTCGTGCGCGACGCCCTCGATCCGGACGCTGGTGACGGCCGCGCCGGCCAGCGAGGAGAGCAGCACGCGGCGCAGCGAGTTGCCGAACGTGTAGCCGAAACCCCGATCGAGCGGCTCGATCGTGAACGAGCCGCGGTTCTCTTCGACGGACTCGCTGGAGATTCGGGGGACTTGGAAGTCAAGCATCGCACGTTCCTAACATCGTGGGTTCTGGCGCCGCCCGCCCCGGGCGGCGTTTCAAGGCCGCGCGCCGAACCCGGGGGCGCGCGACGCGGCGAGCAATTCGGTTACTTCGAGTACAGCTCGACGATTAGCTGCTCCTGCACCGGCGCGGCGATCTCACGCCGCTCGGGCTTGCGGAGCACCTTCGCCGTGAGCGAGTCGTGATCCGCCTGGAGCCAGGCCGGCACCTGGCCGGTCAGCTCGGTCGCGTCGCGGATCACCTGCGTGCGCCGTCGACTTGGCGTGAGATCGCGATCACGTCGTTGTCCCGCAGCTGGTAGCTGGGGATGTTCACGCGGCGGCCGTTGACGGTCCAGTGACCGTGCAGGATCAGCTGGCGCGCCTGGCGGCGCGAGGCCGCGAAGCCGAGGCGCACGAGCACGTTGTCGAAACGGCACTCGAGCGTGCGCAGCAGGTTCTCACCGGTGATCCCCGGCTGACGCGAGGCCTTCTCGTAGTAGATCCGGAACTGCTTCTCGAGCACGCCGTAGTAGCGCTTGGCCTTCTGCTTCTCGCGCAGCTGCAGGCGGTACTCGCTCTGCTTCTGGCGGCCGCGGCCGTGCTCTCCCGGCGGGTAGCCGCGGCGCTCGACGCCGCACTTGTCGGTCAGGCAGCGCTCGCCCTTGAGGAACAGCTTCTGGCCCTCGCGGCGGCACTGCTTGCACTGTGGTCCGGTGTCGCGAGCCATGGCTAGACCCTCCTCCGCTTGCGCGGACGGCAGCCGTTGTGCGCCTGCGGGGTGACGTCCTTGACGCCCGTCACCTCGAGGCCGGCGGCCTGAAGCGAGCGGATCGCCGTCTCGCGGCCCGAGCCTGGGCCCTTGACGAACACCTCGACCTTCTGAAGGCCGTGCTCGATGCCCTTGCGGGCGGCTGCGTCGGCGGTCACCTGCGCGGCGAACGGCGTCGACTTGCGCGAGCCCTTGAAGCCGGCGCCGCCGGCGGACTCCCACGCGATCACGTTGCCCTCGCGGTCGGTGAGCGACACGATCGTGTTGTTGAACGAAGTCTTGATGTGGGCCTGGCCGATCGGGATGTTCTTGCGAACCCGGCGGCGGCCACGCTGCGGCCTACGAGGAGCGGGGCTCATGGATTACTTCTTACCTGCCTTCTTCTTCCCGGCCACCTGCATGCGCTTGGGGCCCTTGCGCGTGCGCGCGTTGGTCTTGGTGTTCTGGCCGCGGACGGGCAGGCCGCGCCGATGGCGCAGGCCGCGATAGCAACCGATCTCCTGCAGGCGCTTGATGTTCTGCGAGCGCTCGCGGCGCAGATCACCCTCGACGACGATCGAGTTGTCGATCAGGTCGCGGAGCTTGACGACCTCTTCCTCGGTCAGGTCGCGAACCTTGCGGTCCGGCTCGACGCCGACCTCGGCGAGCAGCTTGTTGGACGTCGGACGACCGATCCCGTAGATGTAGGTCAGGCCGATCTCGACACGCTTGTTGAGCGGGATGTTGACCCCGGAGATACGCGCCATCCAACTACCCCTGCCGCTGCTTGTGGCGCGGGTTGGAGCAGATCACCAGCACGCGCCCGTGCCGGCGGATAATCTTGCATTTTTCGCACATCGGCTTGACCGACGGTCGTACTTTCACGTCGCTTCGCTCTCGTCGTGAGTTATTTGCTCTGAACCTCGCCTGCGGCTCTGGCGACCGGTGCGGTCGCCGCTACCGAGGCGGGCGTTGCGCGCAGCGCAGCAGAGGCGCTGCAGGCGCAAAAGCGGATAGTAGCAACAACGCGGCTCGCGTCATCCACCAGGTTTGTGTTCTGTTGGGGACCTGATCAGTCCTGGCCCGGCCCCGCTGGGCCTGGCCAGGTCCGCAGCGCTTCAGCGGACCGTCTCAGGCCGCGGCCTCACCGGCCGCCTCGTGCCACGGCGTCAGGATACGCGGGCCGTCGGCCGTGATCGCGATCGTGAACTCGAAGTGCGCCGCGAGCGAGCCGTCGGCGGAGAAGATCGACCAGTTGTCGTCGGCCATCCGCACCTCGTGCTTGCCGGCCGTTGACCATCGGCTCGACGGCCAGCACCATCCCCTCCTCGAGCTTCACGCCGGTGCCGGGCTTGCCGTAGTTGGGGATCTGCGGATCCTCGTGCATCTCGCGCCCGATCCCGTGGCCGACGAGCGTTGCGCACGATCGAGAAGCCGGCGGCCTCGACGTGACTCTGGATCGCGTTGCCGAGGTCGCCCAGCTGATTGCCGACGACGCATTGCGGCACAGCCAGCACGAGCGACTCCTCCGTGACGGTCAGCAGCCTGCTGTGCCACCGGCGAGATCGGGCCGACCGCAAACGTGCGCGCGGCGTCCGCCACCCAGCCGTCCTTCACGACCCCGATGTCGATCGAGAGGATGTCGCCGCGATTGAGCTTGTACGGACCCGGAATCCCGTGCACGACCATCGAGTTGGGCGATGCGCAGATCGACCCCGGGAAGCCGCGGTAGCCCTTGAACGCCGGCTCGCAGCCCTGCGAGCGGATGAACTTCTCCGCGGCCTGGTCCAGCTCGAGCGTCGTGACCCCGGGGCGGATCTTGCCTGCGAGCAGGTTCATGGTCTTGACCAGCACCTCACCGGCGGCCGCCATCTGCTCGATCTGCTCAGGGGTCTTCTTGATGATCGCCATCGCAGCTGTGCGCCGCTCAGAGCGAGTCTTCGAGACGCGGCCGTGCGATCAGCGCGCGGATGTGGTCGTGAACCTCGGCCGGAGTGCGGGTGCCGTCGACCCGCCGCAGCAGCCCGCGCTCGTCGTAGAAGTCGACCAGCGGCCCGGTCTGCTCGTGGTAGACGGCGAGCCGCTTCTCCACCACCTCGGGCTCGTCGTCGTCGCGCTGGATCAGCCGCGACCCGTCCTGGTCGCAGACGCCTGCGTTCTTCGGCGGGTCGTAGTCGACGTGGTAGTTGTGACCGGCCTTGACGCAGACGCGGCGGCCGGCGATCCGCTTGATGATCTCCGTGTCCGGCACCTGAAGCAGCAGCGCGGCGGTGATCCGGCGGCCCTCGTCGCCGAGGCGTTGCTCGAGCGCGTCGGCCTGCGCCGTGGTGCGTGGAAAGCCGTCGAGGATGAAGCCGTCGCGGGCGTCATCCTGATCGAGCCGGTCCGGCGCCATCGCCACGATCAGCTCGTCCGGGACGAGCCCGCCGGTGTCCATGTAGGTCTTGGCCTGCTTGCCGAGCTCGGTCCCGTCGCTTGACGTTGGCGCGCAACATCTCGCCGGTCGAGATGAACGGCAGCCGGAAGTCCTCGCGCAGGCGATCGGCCTGTGTTCCCTTGCCGGCGCCGGGCGGGCCGATCAGGATCAGGTTCAGCTGGGGCGGCATGGGGGCGTCATGTTATCGGCCGGAACGTGACGAAGTTGGCTGCGCGGGCATTACGTCGGCACTGCCTCGCTCCGCTTCGAGGGGTCAAAGGTTGAATAGTTCACCCTTTGGCCCCTCGATGCACGGCAAGGCGGCGGGGAGTTACTTGAGGAAGCCTTCGTAGTTGCGCATCATCAGCTGCGCTTCGAGCTGCTTCATCGTGTCCAGGGCGACGCCGATCACGATCAGGATCGAGGTGCCGCCGAACGCGAAGCTTGGCGCCCGTACGGGAGATCAGGATCGTCGGCAGCGCTGCGATGAACGCCAGGAACAGCGCTCCCGGCAGCGTCAGCCGCGCCAGGATGCGGTCGAGGAACTCGGCCGTCGGCCGGCCTGGTCGCACCCCGGGAATGAAGCCGCCGTACTTCTTCAGGTTCTCCGCCTGATCCACGGGGTTGAACGTCACCGCCGTATAGAAGTACGTGAAGATGATGATCAGGAGGCATTCGCCGACGATGTAGTGCCAGCCGCCCGGTGAGAGCCAGTTGGCGACGTCGGTACCGAAGTTGTGGACCTTGTTCTGTCCGATCAGCTGGCCGACGGTCGGCGGGATCGCCATCACCGAGGCCGCGAAGATCACCGGGATCACGCCGGCCATGTTGACCCGCAGCGGCAGATAGGTCTGTCCGCCCTGGGTCATGCGTTGGCCGATCACGCGCTTGGCGTACTGGATCGGGATACGCCGCTGACCCTCCTGCACGAACACGACACCGGCGACGACGGCCAGCACGATGAACGGCATCATCACCTTGAAGGCCTGGTCCGGGTTGTTCCACCACGACTGCACCCCGCCGGGGATGCGCGAGACGATCGAGGCGAAGATCATCAGTGAGATGCCGTTGCCGATCCCGCGCTGGGTGATCAGCTCACCGAACCACATCAGAAGTATGGTGCCGGCCGTCAACGAGATCGCGATCAGGAAGACCTTGCCGACGTTGAAGTTGTTGATCAGCGTGACGCCGGACTGACTCTCGAGGCTCTTGAACAGGAACACGTAGCCGATCGACTGCGCGAACGCGAGCCCGACGGTCAGGTAGCGCGTGTACTGGGTGATCCGCGCCTGGCCGACCTCCCCCTCCTTCGAGAGCTTCTCGAGTGAGGGAACCACAACCTGCAGCAGCTGCAGGATGATCGAGGCGGTGATGTAGGGCATGATCCCGAGCGCGAAGATGGCTATGCGCCCCAGTCCGCCGCCGGAGAACGTGTTGAGCAGGCCGAGGATGCCGTTTCCTGACGCAGCCTGCTGGATCTGCTGAAGCGCTGCGGTGTTCACAGCCGGCGCCGGGATGTAGGACCCGAGCCGGTAGAGGGCCAGAATCCCGAAGGTGAAGAGGATCTTCCTCCGGATCTCTGGAACGCGGAAGGAGCCGAGGATCGTGGAAATCATCTATTGCGCTCCCCACAATCGCGGCGGGCGACGGCCGACCGGCTCACGACCCGGAGGTCGTGGCGCTCTCGATGAGATTGACGCTGCCGCCGGCCTTCTCGATCGCCTCACGGGCGCTGGCGCTGACCGCGTGCACGTTGACCGTGAGAGCCTTGCTGAGCTCACCCTTGGCGAGAATCTTGACCGGAATGTCCTTGCGGGTCGCAAGGCCTCTGGCCTTCAGCGAGTCCACGTCCACCACGGCACCGGCCTCGAAGCGGTCCTCGAGATCCTTGAGGTTGACCGGCTGGGTGTGTGTGCGGAAGGGCTCGAACGGCATCGACTTCTTCATGTGCGGGCCGCGCAGCTTGCGCATGCGCATGTGGATCGGCATCTGACCACCCTCGAAGCGCGCCCTGGACTTGGCGCCGCTGCGCGATCCGTAGCCCTTCTGACCGCGGCCCGAGGTCTTACCGGTGCCGGAGCCCTCGCCCCGCCCGATGCGCTTGCGCGGCCTGCGGGAGCCTGGTGCCGGCTGCAGATTGTGGAGGCCGATGCGCTCCTGCGCCTCGGTTTCAGTCTTGTCGCTCATGCTTGGTCAACCTCGACCAGGTGTCGGACCTTGTGCAGCATGCCGCGCATCTGCGGCGTGTTCCTGACCTCGACCGTCTGGCCGATGCGGCGCAACCCGATCGAGCGCAGCGTGTCGCGCTGACTCTGATCCGATCCGTTCTTGGACTTGAACTGGGTGACCTTCAGCGTGTCGGTCATGCCACCGCTTCCTCGGTCACCGCCGCGGCACCGTCCTGGGGCTGCTCGTCGGGCTGCTCGTCGGCGCTGATGGTGCCATTGGCCTGCTCCTCGGTGCTGAGACCGAGCACGGCATTGATCGAGAGGCCGCGCAGATCAGCGACCTCTTCGGGCGTACGCAGCGACTCCAGGCCGGCCATCGTCGCCTTGACGAGGTTGATCGGGTTCTGCGAGCCCAGCGACTTGGAGAGGATGTCGTGGATGCCGGCGAGCTCGAGCACCGCGCGCACACCGCCACCGGCGATCACGCCGGTACCGGGCGCCGCCGGCTTCAGGAACACGCGGCCGGCGCCGAAGATGCCGGTCGTCTGATGGGTGATCGTCGAGCCGTGCCTGGGAACCCGATAGAGGTTCTTCTTTGCCCTCTCGACGCCCTTCTGGATCGCGACGGGAACCTCGTTCGCCTTGCCGTAGCCGACTCCGACGACCTCGCGCTCATCGCCGACCACGACCAGCGCGGTGAACGAGAAGCGACGGCCGCCCTTGACGACCTTCGCCACGCGGTTGATCTCTACGACTCGCTCCTGAAGATCGAGTCCTGCTGCTGAAACTGTGCGGTCACGTGCCATTGGATTCAGTCCAGAGTAGCGTCCGGATGGCGCTTAGAAGATGAGCCCGCCCTCACGGGCGCCGTCGGCGAGCGCCTGCACGCGCCCGTGGTACTGGTAGCCACCGCGATCAAAGACCGCGGTATCGACACCGGCCGCCTTGGCTCGCTCCGCGAGGAGCTCGCCGGCCTTCTTGGCCTGGTCCGAGCCCTTGAGCTCGCGCAGGGGCGACTCGGTCCAGCTGACGGCCGCGATCGTGTGGCCGGCGACGTCGTCGATCAGCTGTGCGGAGATCCCGCGATTGGAGCGGAACACGGCGACGCGCGGACGTGCGGCGGTGCCCTGGACCTTGGCCCGGACACGGCGGCGACGCTTCAGGCGCTGAGCTTCCTTGGTCTTCACGCTCATGCTCGCTTACCAACCTTCTTGGCGACGTACTCGCCCTCATAGCGGATGCCCTTGCCCTTGTAGGGCTCAGGCTTGCGCTGCTTGCGGATCTGGGCGGCGATCTCACCGACCTGCTGCTTGGACGCACCCTTGACGGTGATGCGGGTCGGCTGTGGGACCTCGAACGTGATTCCGTCGGGTGCCTTGATCTCGACCGGGTGGGAGTACCCGAGCGCCAGCTCGAGGTCGCGGCCCTTGAGCGCCGCGCGGTAGCCGACTCCTTGGATCTCCAGGTTCTTCTGGAAACCCGTGGTAACGCCGGCGACCATGTTGAACACGAGCGTCCGTGTGAGGCCGTGCAGCGCGCGATGCTCGCCGCGATCGGTCGGGCGCGTGACGACCAGCTGCGGGTCGCCGTTGTCCGTTGCGGTCTGCTCGACCGTGATGTCACGCGCGATCCGCTCCGAGAGCTCGCCGCCGGGGCCCTTCACGGTCACGAGCTCAGGCTCGATCGTGACGCTGACGCCACTGGGCAGGGGGATGGGTTGTCTACCGATTCTCGACATTGCAGGGGGTCCTCAGACTCAGATCTACCAGACCTTCGCCACTACCTCGCCGCCGACTCCGAGCTTGCGGGCATCGTGGCCGGTCATCACGCCGTGTGAGGTCGAGATGATCGCCGTGCCCATGCCGCCCTGGATCTTGGGGATGTGTGCGTGGTCGACGTAGTGCCGCTGGCCCGGACGCGAAACGCGCTGGATGCCGCTGATCACGGGCCTGCGGTCGTTGGTGTACTTGAGCGTCACGGTGATCCGCTCGCCGGGGAAATCGGCACTGGCCGGCGTGACGTTGTAAGCCTCGATGTAGCCCTGCTCCTTGAGGATCCGCGCGAGCTCGCGCTTGAGCCCGGAGGAGGGGCCCGTGACGTCGTGGTGCTGTGCCTTGGCGGCGTTGCGCAGACGTGTCAGGAAGTCGGCGATCGGGTCGGTCATGGACATGCGATCACCAGCTCGACTTCGTCATGCCGGGGATGTACCCGTTGTGGGCGAGCTCGCGCAGGCAGATCCGGCACACGCCGAACTTGCGATACACCGAGCGGGACCGGCCGCAACGACGGCACCGGCTGTAGCCCCGGGTCTTGAACTTGGGGGTCCGCTGCTGGCGGACGCGCTGTGAGGTCTTGGCCATTGTGTTCCTAATTCAGTGTGGCGGCCTGCTGACGGCCGTCCTTCGCGAATGGCATGCCGAGGGCCTGGAGCAGAGCGAAGGACTCCTCGTCAGTGCAGCCGTTGGTTGTGATCGTGATGTTGAGACCGCGCGTCTGGTCGATCTCGTCGTAGTCGATCTCAGGGAAGATGATCTGCTCCCGCACGCCGAGCGTGTAGTTGCCGCGACCATCGAAGGCCCTGGGGCTGACGCCCCGGAAGTCTCGGATCCGCGGCATCGCGACCGAGAACAGCCGGTCCAGAAACTCGTACTGGCGATCCCCGCGCAGCGTCACGGCGAGGCCGACCGGCATTCCCTCGCGGAGCTTGAACTGGGCGATCGACTTGCGGGCGCGGCGAACGTTCGGCTTCTGGCCCGTGATCTGGCCGAGCTGCTCAGCGGCAGCGTCGAACAGCTTCGAGTCCTGCTTGCCTTCGCCGACGCCCATGTTGACGGTCACCTTGAGGATCTTCGGCGCCTGCATCGGGGTCGTGTAGCCGAACCGCTCGACCAGCGCCGGGCGGATCTCATTCTCGTACCTGGTCTTGAGACGGGCAGACATCAGTCGTCGATCCTCGATCCGCTGCGACGGGCGACGCGCACGCGCTTGCCGTCGATCACCTCGATACCGACCCGCGTCGGCTTGCCGTCCTTGGGATCGGCGAGGGCCACGTTGGAGACATGGATCCCACCCTCCTTCTCGATCACGCCGCTGGTCTGCTGCGCCGTGGGTGAGTTGGACTGCGCCTTCTGATGGCGCTTGACCATGTTCAGACCCTCGACATAGACGCGGTCGTTCCTCGGGTCCACCCGCAGAACCTTGCCGTGCTTGCCGCGGTCCTTGCCGCTGATCACGATCACCTGATCATCTGCCTTGATACGCGCGGGCATGGCTACAGCACCTCCGGCGCGAGCGAGACGATCTTCATGAAGTTGCGCTCACGCAGCTCACGCGCAACCGGACCGAAGATGCGAGTCCCGCGCGGGTTGTTGTTGGCGTCGATGATCACTGCCGCGTTCTCGTCGAAGGCGATGTAGGTGCCGTCCTCGCGACCGTGAGCCTTCTTGGTGCGCACGACGACGGCGGTGACGACCTCACCCTTCTTGACCGAGCCCTGGGGCGTGGCCTGCTTGACGGTGGCTGTGATCGACGTCACCGACGCCGGCGTAACGGCGGCGGTGACCGCCCTTGACGCGTATCACGAGGATCTCGCGGGCGCCCGTGTTGTCGGCGACGCGCAGTCTGGATTCGTTCTGGACCATTGTTACTTCGCCCTCTCCACGACCTGCACCAGGCGCCAGCGCTTGGTGCGTGAAAGCGGCCGGGCCTCGCGCACGATCACGGTGTCGCCGATGTGCGCATCGTTGCGCTCATCGTGGGCGTGGAGCGTGTTGGACGTGCGCACGATCTTCTGATACTTGCGGTGACGACGGGCCACGTCGATGCGGACGGTGATCGTCTTGTCAGCCTTGTCCGAGACGACGACACCCTGACGGGTCTTCTGCGTGCCGGTCTCATGCGGTCGCGGCGGCGTTGCGGTGCGCTCGTGCGCCCCGGCCTTCCACTTGGCACGTGCAGCTGGCACGGCCGGTACGACGCTCGGCGGCCTTCTTGTCGCGGGCAGCTTCGCGCTCGGTCTGCCGCTCCTCCGGTGAGGTCTCACCTCGGGGTGCGACCTTCGCAGCCTTGCGGGCCTTGCCGGCAGCCTTGCGCTCCTTCGGAGTGAGTTGGACCTGAGGCTCGGCCGGCGCCGCCGGCTCAGCGGCGTCTTCGAGTCTCGCGCGGGCGGCCTCAGCCTCAGCGGCGGCCTCAGGCTCAGCGGCGGCCTCAGCCTCAGCGGCGGCCTCAGCCTCGGCGCTGCAGCCTGCGCCTCGGCGATCGCCTCGAACTCACCGGCGGCCTGCGCCAGCGACTCATCGGCCGCGGTGGCCGCGGTCGGCTCCTCGTCGGCGGACGCGCCGGCGGCAGCGGCCACGTCGGAGGCGGCCGTCTCTTCAATCTCGTTGTTTTCCACTTCGTCAGCCATTGGTCTCAATTCCACGCTCGTTGGCGATCGTCAGCGCCCGGGCAATCTCCTTCTTGGCGCGCCCCAGGCCCGCCGTGTTGTCCAGCTCGCCGGTGGCGTGCTGGAAGCGCAGGCCGAGCAGGTCCCGGCGCGCTGTCTTGATGTGCTCGGCGAGCTCCTTGTCGTCGAGGTCACGCAATTCGGTCGGGTTCATCGTCTACGCCTCTTCCCGCACTACGAACTTGGTCCGGACCGGCAGCTTGTGACCGGCCAGGCGCATCGCCTCGCGGGCCAGGGGCTCCGGCACACCGGCGAGCTCGAACATCACACGGCCGGGCTTGACCACGGCGACCCAGCCCTCGGGCGAGCCCTTGCCGGAGCCCATGCGGGTCTCGGCCGGCTTCTTGGTGAAGGGCTTGTCGGGGTAGATGTTGATCCAGACCTTGCCGCCACGGCGGATCTTGCGGGTCATCGCGATACGGGCAGCCTCGATCTGGCGGTTGGTGATCCAACCGGCGTCGAGCGCCTTCAGCCCGTACTCGCCGAACTGAACCTTGACCTGCCCGCGCGAGAGCCCGGCACGACGGCCGCGGTGCTGCTTGCGGTGCTTGACGCGCTTCGGTGCAAGCATCAGCTACCACCGCCCTGCGGGGCGCCGCCGCCGTTGCTCTGGCCGCCGCCCTGCGACGGAGCCGCCACCCTGCGGGCGCGCGCCACCCTGGAGCGCCGCCACTCTGGCCGCCGACCCTGACCGCCGCCCTGACCACCGGGACGCGGGCCACGGCTCTGACCACCCTGACCGCCGCCCTGACCACCGGGACGCGGACCACGACTCTGGCCACCCTGACCGCCGCCCTGACCGCCGGGGCCGCGGACCACGGCCCTGGCCACCGGGACCACCGCCTGACCCTGACCGCCCTGGCCGGGACCACGACCACCCTGGCCGCCCTGACCGGGGCCACGACCGCACCCTGGCCCTGACCGCCCTGGCCGGGGCCACGACCACGACCACGACTCGGCCCACCGGCCTGACCGCCGGGACCACCGGTGCCGCCGGTGCCGCCGGTGCCGCCGCGGTCCACCCTGACCCGGGCCGCGCCCACGGCCACGGCCGCCGGGACCGCCGGAACCACCGCGGCCACCACGGTTGTCACGCCGGTCACGGCCGTCGCGGCCACCGCGATCGGTCTGCTGCGGAGAAGGAGCGTCCATGATCGTCAGGTCAGCGCCGGTGTAGCCCTCGGGCATGATCTCGCCCTTGTTGATCCAGCACTTGACGCCGATCCGGCCGAAGGTCGTCTTGGCCTCATGGAATCCGTAGTCGATGTCCGCGCGCAGCGTGTGCAGGGGCACGCGGCCGTCCGAGTAACCCTCGGTGCGCGCCATCTCGGCGCCGCCGAGGCGACCGGAGACCTGAACCTTGACGCCCTTGGCGCCGGAGCGCATCGCGCTGGTCAGCGCGCGCTTCATCGCGCGACGGAATGCGACGCGGTTCTGCAGCTGCTCGGCGATCGACTGCGCCACCAGGCGCGCGTCGAGCTCCGGACGCTTGATCTCAAGGATGTTGACCTTGACCTGCTTGCCGGTGATCCGGTGCAGGTCACGGCGCAGCTGATCGACCTCGGAGCCTGACTTGCCGATCACGATGCCCGGACGCGCGGTGTTGATGTTGACCTCAACCTCGTTCGCGTTCTTGCGGATCGTGATGTCGGATAGGCCGGCGTGCGACAGGCGGCCGACGATGTGCTCGCGGATCTGCGTGTCCTCGTGCAGGTAGTCGGAGAAGTTCTTCTCGTTGAACCAGTTCGACTTCCAGTCGTGGATGTAACCCACGCGGATCGATTCGGGGTGAACTTTTTGACCCATGGCTGTCTGTCTCTACTAGTTCTTCGGAGTAAGGAGGATGGTCAGGTGCGCGGTGCGCTTGCGGATCTTGGTCGCGCGGCCCTGGCACGCGGACGGAACCGCTTGATGGTCGGACCCTCATCGGCGTGTCACCGCCTTGATGAAAAGATCCTCGCCGTCGAGATCGTGGTTGTTCTCGGCGTTGGCGACCGCTGACTCGAGCAGCTTGCTCCAGTCGCGAGCGACCGCGCGTGGCGTATGCGCGAGGATAGCGCGTGCGTCGCCAACGCTCTTGCCGCGAATGTTGTCGCAGACCAGCCGGGCCTTGCGCGCCGACGAACGGACGTACTTGGCCTGGGCACGGACGACCGGGGCAGCGACCGGCTCCTGGTGTCCCCGCCGCGCAGGCTTCGACTTCGGCTCGGCCTTCTTGGGCTCCTCGGCCTTCGGCTTGGCGGCACGGGTGCGCTTGGGCTTCTCCTCGGCGGCAGCCTCGACAGGGGCAGCCTCGGCAGCGCGGTCAGCCTCGTCGGCAGCCTTCGGCTTCGCCGCCCGCGGCTTGCGGGCCGGCTTCGGCTTCGCCTCAGCCTGCGCCATCCGTGGTCGGCCAGCAGCCTCGGCCTCAGCCTCGGACGACCTCGGTCGAGGATTCCTCGGCCTCGAGGCGTCCGTGTGCCGGTCTCGGTCGACGATCCTCGTCCGGCCTTCGGCTCCGGCATGCCAGCCTCCGGCGAGGAATCCTCGACCGAAGTCTCAGTCTCCGGCGTGCCAGTCTCCGGCGAGGACTCCTCGGCCGGGGTCTCGAGTGTCTGTTCTCTTCGCTCATCGCTTCTTACCGGTACCTGCATGGCCGCGATACAGCCGCGTCGGCGCGAACTCGCCCAGCTTGTGACCGACCATCGACTCGGAGATGAACACGGGCACGTGCTTGCGGCCGTCGTGGACGGCGATCGTGTGGCCGACCATGTCAGGGAAGATCGTCGACGTACGCGACCAGGTCTTCAGCATTCGCTTCTCACCCGACGAGTTCATCGCCTCGACGCGCGCCATCAGGCGCTCCTGTACGAACGGGCCCTTCTTGCTCGAACGACTCAACGCTTCTTACCCCTCTTACGGCCGCGGACGATGTACTTGTCGGAGGCCTTGCCCTTCTTGCGGGTGCGGTATCCGAGCGTCGGCACGCCCCACGGGGTAACCGGGTGGACGCCCGCGGTCGTCTGACCGCCCTCGCCACCACCGTGCGGGTGGTCGACCGGGTTCATTGCCACGCCGCGGGTCTGCGGGCGGACGCCCATGTGGCGCTTGCGTCCGGCCTTACCGATCTTGACGTTCTGATGGTCGGAGTTGCCGACCGTGCCGACGGTGGCGCGGCACTCGCCACGGACCATGCGCATCTCGCCGGAGGGCAGGCGCAGCGTGACGTAGTCACCGTCCTTGGCCAGCAGCTGGATGCCGGTGCCGGCGGAGCGGCCCATCTGGGCGCCGCGGCCGGGGGTCAGCTCGACGTTGTGGACGACCGTACCGGCCGGCATGTTCGCCAGCGGCAGCGCGTTGCCGACGCGGATGTCGGCGTTCGGGCCCGACTCGACGGTCATGCCGACCGTCAGCCGTGCCGGCGCGAGGATGTAGCGCTTCTCGCCGTCGGCGTAGTGCAGCAGCGCGATGTAGGCGGAGCGGTTCGGGTCGTACTCGATGTGAGCGACCTTGGCCGGGATCCCGTCCTTCGAGCGCTTGAAGTCGATCTTGCGGTACAGGCGCTTGGCCCCGCCGCCGCGGTGGCGTGAGGTCTTGCGTCCGTAGGAGTTGCGGCCGCCGGACTTCTTGAGGCCCTCGGTCAGCGACTTCTCCGGCTTCGACCGAGTGATCTCGGCGAAGTCCGGATAGCTGACGAAGCGCAGTCCCGGGCGAAGTCGGCTTTGGCTTGCGGATTGCCATTACTCAGTCCCTTCCAACCCGCGGAAGATCGGGATCGAATCGCCCTCGCGCACCTGCACGATCGCCTTCTTCCACTGGCGGGTGCGGCCGGCGGTCTGACCGCGGCGCTTGGGCTTGCTCTTGACCGAGGACGTGCGGACGGCCGACGACCTTGACGTCGAACAGCTCCTCGATCGCCTGACGGATCTGGGTCTTGTGCGCCTTGTCGGCCACGCGGAAGGTGTACTTGCCGGCCTCGGCCAGCACGTAGGTCTTCTCGGAGACGACCGGGCGGATGATGACCTGGGTCGCGTCCATCACTCCTCACCCTCCTCGAGACGTGGTTCCGTTGGCGCGGGCGACCAGCGCGGCAGCGCGGCCTCGGAGACGAGCAGGCGCGCGGCGCCGATCACGTTGGCGACGCCGGCGTCCTCGACCGGCAGCACGAGCACACGGTCGAGGTTGCGGAACGACAGGCCGGCGTCGCGCTCGCTCTGCGGTCAGCACGACCAGCGTCGGTCGCGGCCGGAGCCCCAGCCGGCCAGCAGCTCCTCGGCCTGCTTGGTCGACGGCCCGCTGAACACGCCGGCGTCGAACACGGCCACCGAGCCGCGCTCGGCGTGCACCGAGAGCGCGCTGCGCAGCGCGACGCGGCGAGCCTTGCGGTTGACCTTGAAGGTGTAGCCGCGTGGCTGCGGACCGAAGACGGTGCCGCCGCCGGTCCAGATCGGGCTGCGGGAGGAACCGGCGCGAGCGCGGCCGGTGCCCTTCTGCTTCCACGGCTTGGCGCCGCCGCCGCGAACCTCGCCGCGGGTCTTGGTCGAGGCCGTGCCGCGACGGCGCGCGGCCTGCTCGGCGCGCACGGTCTCGTGGACGATCGGCATGTTGAACTCGGCCTCGAACGCCTCGGCGTCGAGCTTGACGGTGCCGCCGCCGAGCTTGGTCGCAGTGCTAGGCATCGGTGCGGACCTCCACGATTCCGCCCTTGGCGCCGGGGACGGCCCCGCGCACGAGCAGCAGGTTCTGCCTGGCGATCACGTCGACGACGGTCACGCCGCGCTGGGTGACGCGCTCGGCGCCCATGTGGCCGGGGCCGCGGATGCCCTTCATCACGCGCGCAGGCCAGGCGGACGCGCCGATCGATCCCGGCGCGCGGTAGTTGTGCGAGCCGTGGGTCTTGGGACCGCGATGGAAGTTGTGGCGCTTGATCGTGCCCTGAAAGCCCTTGCCCTTCGAGGTGCCGGAGATCTTGACCTTGTCGCCGGCGCTGAAGGTCTCGACGGTGACGGTGTCACCCATCTGCAGGTCGGCTGCCCTCGTCGCGGAACTCGACGAGGTGGCGGTGCGCGGAGGCGCCGGCCTTCTTGAGGTGGCCGAGCTCGGGCTTGGAGAGGTGCTTCTCCTTGGTCTGACCGAAGGCGAGCTGCACGGCGCTGTAGCCGTCGCGCTCCTCGTTGCGGATCGCGGTGACCGGGCAGGGACCGGCCTCGAGCACGGTCACGCGCTCGACCTTGCCGTCCTCCAGGAACACGCTGGGTCATCCCGATCTTCTTGGCGAGAATCGCGGCCATGGTTCAGGAGGCGAGACGGATCTCGATGTCGACGCCGGCCGGAAGGTGGTCCAGGCGCTGCAGCGAGTCGACCGTCTTCGGGGTCGGCTGGTGGATATCGATGAGGCGCTTATGCGTGCGGATCTCGAAGTGCTCGCGCGAATCCTTGTCCTTGAACGGCGACCGGATCACGCAATACACGTTCTTCTCCGTCGGGAGCGGCACGGGACCGGAGACGGTCGCGCCGGTGCGCGTCGCCGTCTCGACGATCTCCTTGGCTGCCGTCTCGATCGCCGAGTGTCGTACGACTTCAGGCGGATTCGGATTTTGTTTTGGGCGATGGTCGCCATCTCTAACTCTTGCTCTTCTCGTGTTCAGAGCGGGCCCGTGCGGAGGCTCGGTGCCCGCCCTTTCGTCGTATCTGCTGCGGTGTGCAGTTGCTGCTGGCTCAGGGTGAATAAGGGGCGGTCCAGCGAGACCGCCCCAACCCCGGTACTACTGAATGACTTCGGAAACGACCCCGGAGCCGACCGTACGGCCGCCCTCGCGGATCGCGAACCGCAGGCCCTGGTCCATGGCGATCGGCTGGATCAGCTCGATCTCCATCTGGACGTTGTCACCAGGCATGACCATCTCCGTGCCCTCGGGCAGGTTGGCGACGCCGGTGACGTCAGTGGTGCGGAAGTAGAACTGCGGACGGTAGCCGGTGAAGAACGGCGTGTGGCGGCCGCCCTCTTCCTTCTTGAGGACGTAGACCTCGGCCTTGAACTTCGTGTGCGGCGTGATCGAGCCCGGCTTGCAGAGAACCTGCCCGCGCTCGATCTCCTCGCGCTTGGTACCGCGCAGGAGGCAGCCGACGTTGTCGCCGGCCTGGCCCTCGTCGAGGATCTTCTTGAACATCTCGACGCCGGTGACGACGGTCGTGGTGGTGTCCTTGATCCCGACGATCTCGACCGTCTCGCCGGTCTTGATGATGCCCTGCTCGACACGGCCGGTGGCGACGGTGCCACGGCCCGTGATCGAGAAGACGTCCTCGACCGGCATCAGGAACGGCTTGTCCAGGTCACGCGTGGGCTCCGGGATGTAGCTGTCGAGCTGGTCGGCGAGCTCGAGGATCTTGGCCTCGTAGTCCTTGTCGCCCTCGAGCGCCTTCAGCGCCGAGCCGACGACGAACGGGATCTCGTCGCCCGGGAAGTCGTACTCGGACAGCAGGTCGCGGATCTCGACCTCGACGAGCTCGAGCAGCTCGGGATCGTCGACCATGTCGGCCTTGTTGAGGAACACGACGATGTACGGCACGCCGACCTGGCGCGCGAGCAGGATGTGCTCGCGCGTCTGCGGCATCGCGCCGTCAGCGGCGGAGACGACCAGGATCGCGCCGTCCATCTGCGCTGCGCCGGTGATCATGTTCTTGACGTAGTCGGCGTGACCCGGGCAGTCGACGTGCGCGTAGTGACGGTTGGCCGTCTCGTACTCGACGTGGGAGGCCGCGATCGTTATGCCTCGCGCCTTCTCCTCGGGCGCGTTGTCGATGGTGTCGAAGGCGCGAACCTCGCCGGTGCCGAAATGCTCGTGGAGCACCTTGCTGATGGCGGCCGTCAGCGTCGTCTTGCCATGGTCGATGTGACCGATGGTCCCGACGTTCACATGGGGTTTATCGCGCTCAAACTTGGCCTTAGCCACTTTGGGGTGCTCCTTCTTCTCAGATGAATTCCGTCCGCCGTATGGGCGAACCTCAAGAATCTATCGGACTTCCGTCCGATGGGTCTGCTACTGGCCCTGCAATTCGCCGATTACCTTCTCGGCGATGTTCGGCGGAACCTCTTCGTAGCGCTCGAACTGCATGCTGTACGTCGCCCGGCCCTGCGTGTTTGAGCGTACATCAGTTGCGTATCCGAACATCTCGGCCAGCGGCACCGTCGCCGACACGATCTGCGCGTTGCCGCGCTGCTCCATCCCGCTGACCTGCCCGCGACGGCGGTTGAGGTCGCCGATCACGTCACCCATGTACTCCTCGGGCGTCGTGACCTCGACCGCGAACACCGGCTCCAGCAGCACGGGCTTGGCACGCTTGGCCGCCTCCTTGAGGGCCAGCGAGCCCGCCACCTTGAAGGCGATCTCCGACGAGTCAGTGTCATGGTACTTGCCGTCGGTCAGCGTGACCTTGACGTCGACCATCGGGTAGCCGGCGCGGGGGCCGTTCTCGAGCGCCTCTTCGACGCCCTTCTCGACGGCCGGGATGAACTCGGTCGGGATCGAGCCGCCCTTGATCTTGTTGACGAAGTCGAAGCCCTCGCCCGGATTCGGCTCGACGTCGATGTAGACGATGCCGTACTGGCCGGAGCCGCCGGTCTGGCGCACGAAGCGACCCTCGACCTTTTCGGCGGTGCCGCGGATCGTCTCGCGATAGGAGACCTGCGGCCGGCCGACGTTGGCCTCGACCTTGAACTCGCGCATCATGCGGTCGACGAGGATCTCCAGGTGCAGCTCGCCCATGCCGGAGATCTCGGTCTGGCCGGTCTCCTCGTTGGTCTGGACCCGGAAGGTCGGGTCCTCCTCGGCCAGGCGGCCAAGGGCGACGCCCATCTTCTCCTGGTCGATCTTGGTCTTCGGCTCGATCGCGACCTTGATCACGGGCTCGGGGAAGACGATCTTCTCAAGCTTGATCGGCTGGTCCACGGCGCAGAGCGTGTCGCCGGTCACGACCTGCTTCATGCCGACGCCGGCGGCGATGTCGCCGGCGTAGACCTCGGTCAGCTCCTCACGCTCGTTGGCGTGCATCATCAGCAGGCGGCCGATGCGCTCGGTCCTGCCGGTGGAGACGTTGAGGACGCGACCGCCGGCCTCGAGCCTGCCCGAGTAGACGCGGAAGTAGGCCAGCTTGCCGACGTACGGGTCGGCCATGATCTTGAACGCGAGTGCGCTGAAGGGCTCGGCGTCATCGGCGTGGCGGGTGGCCTGGAGCTCGTTGCCGTCGGCGTCGGTCTTGTTCGGGCACGTGGCCCTCGATCGGCGGGCACGTCGAGCGGGCTCGGCAGGTAGTCGATGATCGCGTCGAGCAGCGGCTGCACGCCCTTGTTCTTGAAGGCGGAGCCGCACAGGACCGGGGTCAGCTTGCTGGACAGCGTCGCCTTGCGGATCGCGGCCTTGAGCTTCTCGACCGGGATCTCCTGCTCCTCGAGGATCAGCTCGACGAGCTCATCGTCGAAGTGGGAGACCTCGTCGAGCAGGTGCTCGCGGGCGGCGGCGGCTTCGGCCTGGAGCTCGGCGGGGATCTCCGTGACCTCCTGCTCCTTGCCGAGGTCGTCCTTGTAGATGATCGCGTGGTTCTCGACCAGGTCGATGATGCCCTTGAGATCGGCCTCGGCGCCGATCGGCAGCTGGATCGGCACCGGGTGGGCGCCGAGCCGGTCGATCATCGTCTGGACGGCGTTGCCGAAGTCCGCGCCGATGCGGTCCATCTTGTTGACGAACGCGATCCGCGGGACGTGGTACTTGTCGGCCTGGCGCCAGACGGTCTCAGACTGGGGCTGCACGCCGGCGACCGAGTCGAACAGCGCGACGGCGCCGTCGAGCACGCGCAGCGAGCGCTCGACCTCGACGGTGAAGTCGACGTGGCCCGGCGTGTCGATGATGTTGATGCGCGTGTCGTTCCACTCGCAGGTGGTCGCGGCGGAGGTGATCGTGATGCCGCGCTCCTGCTCCTGCTCCATCCAGTCCATCACGGCGGCGCCCTCATGGACCTCGCCGATCTTGTAGGTGCGCCCGGTGTAGAACAGGATGCGCTCGGTCGTCGTCGTCTTACCGGCGTCGATGTGGGCCATGATCCCGATGTTTCGGGTGTTCTCGAGGCTGAACTTGCGGGGCATCTCTTCTTCGTTCTTCGTCTTGGGCTTGTTGGAGCGTCGCTTTGGTCTGAGGCTGAGCTGTGGTGCCTGAGGGCGGGTCGCGGGCGTGAAAAAGGGCCCCAGGGGCCCTGTCACGACGCGGATGTCGCCAGGGGCGTTCAGTTCAGTTCTGCAGCGTCTCCATAAGGCAGGTCTTTAGCCCGGATCCTGGCGCGCGTTTGTCGCGCAGGCCCGATCCGGGGCAGCCGAGGAATATAGCAGAGGCCGGGCCTTTCGAACCCCCCGCGCCTGTCCCGACAGAGGGCCTCGGTCCAACCGTTTCCCCGCCCCTGCGGCGGCAGGAAAGAGAAACGCGAGGGTCGCCCACCGCACGGGACCGGGGGCTGCAGTGGGGCAACCCTCGCGTAGCTGGATTCTACAGGCAACCTGTTGAAGCGAGGTTAAGTGACATCCGCCGCAAGTCCGCTTGCGTTCGGTCCGAAGCGACGCATCTCAGTCGCGATTCTGCGCAAGCCGTCGTTCGCAGAATCCGCGATTGATCTCCGTCTGCTCACGGTAGCCGGCGGGCAGCTCCGGGATCTGCAGCAGCCGGTCGCACGCCTCCAGCGCCTTGGCCGTCTCCCCGATCCAGTAGGCGGAGATCGAGTACTCGAACAGCATCCCCCATCGGTAGATCCAGGAATGCACGAAGCAGGATGTCGGACGGCATCGGGCGTCCCAGGCCGCGGCGGGCAAACAGGTACGCGGTCTCATACTCCTGGCGCAGACGCAGGCGGGCGGCCAGCTCGTAAAGCGGCTCGACCCGCGCGGGACGGTATTCGAAGGCCCTGACAAGCGCTGCGAGCGCCGCCGGCCAGTCACCGCGTTCGGCGCGCAGCACGCCGGACTGGTAGAGCGCATAGAACACCTCCTCGTCCCAGCCGCCCATCGCCGCGCGGCGCTCGTAGAGGTCGATCGCCTGATCGGGCTTCTGGAGGTCGCGATAGGTCTGCGCGAGGTAGAAGACGGCGCGGGCGTTGCTGTCGTCGCTCTCCAGCTCACGCTCCAGCAGCGCCGCATCGCGCTCGAGCTTCTCCGCACGCGCTCCGCCGTCATGGTGGTGCTCGATCACGAGCGCGTCGAGCGCGCTCGCTGACCTCGCTTGCGTCGGGACCCTCGTCCAGCGCGATGTATTCGTGGGTGGCGCCGAAGTAGGCCCAGCGGCGATCGCCGCGCTGACGAGCCGCTTGCGCCAGTACTCGGTGTCATCGGCCGTAGGCGCACGCAGGTAGGAGTCGGCCGTCAGCGTCGCCGGAAGCGCCCCGCGCCTGACCAGTTCCATGTCGGCGTCGAGCAGCAGCAGGTAGTCGGATCTGCCGTGTGCGAGCCGCAGCAGCTCGGTGCGGTTGTGGCCGAAGTCGACCCAGCGGTCGTCGTGCAGCGTGCCGGGCACGTCGGCCAGCGCGCGGCGGATCAGCGTCCTGGGTGCCGTCGGTGGAGCCCGTGTCGCAGATCACCCAGGCGTCGATCAGCCCGCGGACCGAACCCAGCAGCGCTCGATCACCGCTGACTCGTCGCGGACGATCATGCACAGGCAGACGCTGCTCATCGCCGACAGGCTAGTGCTCGTCGTCCAGGGCCGATCGGCAACAGTAAGGGCGCCCGCCGGGCGCCCTCTTCAGCAGGCTCGGAGTCGAACGGAGCCGGCTACCAGCGGTAGTGCGCGAAGGCCTTGTTGGCCTGCGCCATGCGGTAGATGTCGTCCTTGCGCTTGAACGCGTTGCCCTGCTGCTGCTGTGCGTCGAGCAGCTCGTTGGCGAGGCGCTGCGCCATCGTGCGCTCACGACGCTGACGCGCGAACGTCGACGAGCCAGCGGACCGCCAGCGTGCGCGACGCCGCGGCGGAACCTCGACCGGCACCTGGTAGGTGGCGCCGCCGACGCGGCGGGAGCGAACCTCGAGCACCGGGGTCAGCGCCTTGACGCCGGCCTCGAGAACCTCGAGCGCCGGCTTGCCGGTGCGCTCTTCGAGGATCGCGAGCGCGTCATAGACGATCGTCTCGGCGGTGGACTTCTTGCCGTCCAGCATCACCTTGTTGATGACCTGCTGGACGAGGCGGTTGCGATGGACGGCGTCCGGCTCAACCGGTCCGGATCTGCGGCTGCTGCGCGGCGGGGCACTAAAAACCCCTTACTTGGCCTTCACGCCGTACTGCGAGCGGGCCTTCTTGCGGTCCGACGACGCCGGCGGCGTCGAGCGTCCCGCGAATCACCTTGTAACGGAAACCCGGGAGGTCCTTGACGCGGCCACCGCGCACGAGCACGACCGAGTGCTCCTGCAGGTTGTGGCCCTCACCCGGGATGTAGGCGCCGACCTCCATGCCGTTGGTGAGCCGCACACGCGCGACCTTGCGCAGCGCCGAGTTCGGCTTCTTCGGCGTGGTCGTGTAGACGCGGGTGCAAACGCCGCGGCGCTGGGGCGCGGCGACCTTCTTCTTGCGGCCCTTGCCGGACTTGAGGCCCGGAGTGGCAAGCTTCTTGGCGGGCTTCTTGCGGCCCTTGTTGATCAGCTGGCTGGTAGTCGGCATTCGGCGAGCAAATGTAGCAGGGGTCTGGGCGGTGTGGTGCCCGGACGCGGCGCAGTGCGAGCGCGCGGCTCAGGCTTCAGCGGCAGGGGGCGGCCGCGCTCTGCCACTGCCCTCCGAGCACAGCTGCGTCAGGCCGCGACCGGCAGGCCGAGTGCTTCCTCGGGCGTGACGTAGGGGACGCCGGCGACCGCGGCGACGGCCTCGTAGGTGACCTGGCCGGCGGCGACGTTGAGACCGAGGCGGAGACCCGGGCTCGTCGCGATGAACTTGCCTGGCGCCCTGGGTGGCGAGGTCGACGACGTAGGGCATGGTCGCGTTGGTCAGCGCGTAGGTCGAGGTGATCGGCACCGCGCCGGGCATGTTGGCCACGCAGTAGTGGGTGATCCCGTCGACCTCGTAGGTCGGGTTGGTGTGGGTGGTCGGCCTGGAGGTCTCGAAGCAGCCGCCCTGGTCGATCGAGACGTCGACCAGCACCGCCTGCGGCTTCATGATCGCGAGCTGCTTGCGGGTGACGACGTGCGGCGCCTTGGCGCCGACGACCAGCACCGCGCCGATCACGAGGTCGGCCTCGGGCAACCTCTCCTCGATCGCGAGCGTCGTCGCGTAGCAGCGTGTCGGCCCGGCCGTCGAAGGCGACGTCGAGCTCGCGCAGGCGGTCGATGTTGCGGTCGAACACGGTACACCGTCGCGCCCATCCCGATCGCGACCTGAGCGGCGTGGTATGCCGACGACGCCGCCGCCGATCACGAGCACGTTGGCGGCGGCCACGCCGGGCACGCCGCCGAGCAGGATGCCGCGACCGCCGAGCGGCTTCTCCAGCATGAACGCGCCGGCCTGGGTCGCGATCTTGCCGGCGACCTCCGACATCGGCGCCAGCAGCGGCAGCCGGCCGTGCTTGTCCTCGACGGTCTCATAGGCGATGCAGGTCGCGCCGGTCCTGGCGAGCGCGTGCGTCAGCTCGACGTCGGCGGCCAGGTGCAGATAGGTGAACAGCAGGTGGCGCGGCTCGAGCATCGCGACCTCGACCGGCTGCGGCTCCTTGACCTTGACGATCATCTCGGCCTCGCGCGAAGACCGCGGCGGCGTCGGGCACGATCGTCGCGCCCTGCTTGACGTAGGCGTCGTCGGAGATCGCCGACCCGAGCCCGGCGCCCTGCTGGACGTACAACCTCGTGCCCCGCATCCACGAGCTCGCGCACGCCGGCCGGCGTCAGCGCAACCCGGTACTCGTCGACCTTGATCTCGGTCGGTACTCCAACTTTCATGCACTGATCAGCTCCCTTCCGCGTAGTGCTAGCCAGAATTCGATCCTGTCCCTGGCGGACGCCAGGTCTCGCCCGGTCAGCTCCTCCACGCGCCTGATCCGGTAGCGCAACGTGTGCCGGTGGCAGAACAGCCGCTTGGCCGCTCGCTCCCACTGGCCGTTCTCTTCGATGAAGGCCTCCAGCGAGCGCATCAGCTCGCCGCCGTAGTACCCCTCGCTCTGCTCGATCGGGCCGAGGATCGAGTCGCAGAAGAGCTTCAGCGCCTCATCGTCCTGGAGTGAGAGCAGCAGCTGGAAGGAGCCGAGGTCGCGGTAGGTGGCGATCTTCGCGCCGCGGCCGAGCCCGAGCGCCATCGCCTCCAGCGTGCAGCGGGCCTCGTGGTAGCTGCGGCGAGCGTCGCCGCCGGCGACCGCGCGGCCCACCCCGACCGCACGTCGGAGCCGGGAGCTCCGCGGCTGACGCGCTGCGCCACACGCTCGGCGAGCGCGAACAGCGCCTCCTCCTCCATGCCGGGGATCAGCGCCACAACCTGGCCGTTGGTCGCGACCAGCGCCGGGGTCGCCTCGGCGCGCAGCGCCGCGGCGAGCGCCGCCTCGGCGCCCGCCACGCTCGCGCCGTGCCATCGGCCCCGCTGTGCTGCGGCTTCGGCAGCGCCAGCGCGCTGACCGTGCCGGCGAGACCGAACGGCTCGAGCCGGCGCTGCAGATCGGTGCCGGTGAGCTCGCCGGCCAGCAGGCCGGCGAGCACGTCGCCCGCCAGGCGACGCTCGGTGTCGCCGGCGACCCGCTCGCGCAGCAGCTCGAGCGCGACGATCGTGACCGCCTGGCGCAGCGCCAGGCGATCGAAGTCAGAGAGCGGCGCGTCGTCCTTGACCGCGACCAGCCAGGCCTCCGGCGTCGGCACGCCGCTGCCGCCGCCCGCGTCTGACACGACCGGAATCGCGAGCGCGCGGCTGGGATCCTCCATCGCCGGCATGAACTGGACGTGATCGCGGCGGGCGACGCGATCGCGCACGCCCTCGCGCAGCGACCGTCAACTCATCATCAGCACAGCTGCCGGCGGAAAGCGTGCTGGACGAGCAGCTCGCCGCGGCCGTCGAAGACCTGGACGCTGGCGCCGACGAGCGTGGCGAGCGTTCCCGCGAGCGCCTCCAGCCCGCGCTCTGAGAGCACCACGCGTTCAAGCCGCTCCTGGGCGGAGAGCGCGCGACGCAGCACCGCGTACTGCTCGTTGACGAGCTTGGAGAACGCCGCCTCGGTGATCGCGATGAACGGCAGCTCGTAGGGAACCTCGAAGACCGGGAAGTCGCGCTCGCGCGCCGCCTCCACCAGGGCTTCGGGCACCAGCGTCGTGCCCGAAGCCGGTGCCGAAGCCGAGACCCGCCAGTTGGTGGTCGGCGAGCAGCTCGATGAACTCGCGCTGGCGCGCGCGGGTCGTCGAGCAGCATGCCGGTGGTCAGCAGCACCTCACCACCGGACAGCCACGGCGTCGGATCCAGCAGCTCGGACATGTGCACCCAGCGGATCGGCAGGTCCAGGCCGCTCTCGCCCGCGAGCAGGCGAGACCTCAAGCTCGGCGATCAGCTCGCGAACTGTCAGCACTGTCGATCCTTTCCGGCTCGTGTCGTGCCGGAGTGGGCCGGGTATGCGCTACCCGAGACGCATCCTGCGCCCGGCCTCCTCCAGCACCGGCCGCAGAACCGCCTCGATCTCAGCGAACTGCTCGGGACCGGCGATCAGCGGCGGCGCCAGCTGCATCACCGGGTCGCCACGGTCGTCCGAGCGGCAGATCAGGCCGCGGCTGAACAGCTCGCCCGACAGGTAGCCGCGCAGCAGCGTCTCCGACTCCTCGTCGCTGAAGGAGCGCCTTGGTCTCCTTGTCCTTGACGAGCTCGATCGCGTAGAAGTAACCGATGCCGCGCACGTCGCCGACGATCGGCAGATCGCTGAGCGACTCGAGCATCGCCAGGAAGGCGCCCTCGTTGGCGCGCACGTGGCCGATGATGTCCTCGTTCTCGAAGACATCGAGGTTGGCCAGCGCGACCGCCGCGACGACCGGGTGCCCGCCCCAGGTGGCGCCGTGCAGGAAGCTCTGAGTTCCCTGCATGAACGGCTCGGCGATGCGGTCGGACGCGATCACGGCGCCCATCGGCGCGTAGGCGCTGGTGATGCCCTTGGCGGTCGTGATGATGTCCGGCTGGTATCCGATGCGCTGGGAGCCGAACCACTCGCCGAGCCGGCCCCAGGAGCAGATCACCTCGTCGGAGATCAGCAGCACGTTGTACTCGTCGCAGATCTCGCGCACGCGATCGAAGTAGCCCTCCGGCGGCATCAGGCAGCCACCGGCGTTCTGCACGGGCTCGAGGATCACCGCGGCGACCGTGTCGGGACCCTCGAACTCGATCCGGTTGGCGATCGCCTCAGCCAGCTCAGCCGGGTCGTGCCCCTCGGGCAGGCGGTAGAGGTTGGTGTTGGGAACGTGCGAGACGCCGATCGGAAGCGGCTCGAACGGGATCCGGTAATCCGGCACGCCGGTCGCCGACAGCGCCCCGAAGGTGGTGCCGTGATAGGCGATCTCGCGCGCGATCAGCTTGTACTTGTTCGGGTTGCCGGTGAGCTTGTGGTACTGGCGGGCGAGCTTCAGCGCGGTCTCGACCGCCTCGCTGCCGCTGTTGGTGAAGAACACGCGGTTGAGGTCGCCGGGGGCGAGCTCGGCGACGCGGCCGGCCAGCTCGATCGTCGCGCGGATGCGCGTAGGACCAGCTGGAGAAGTAGCCGAGCTCCTTGGCCTGATCGACGCCCGCCTGCGCCACGTCGGCGCGGCCGTGGCCGATGTTGGAGCAGAACAGCGACGCGAGCCCGTCGAGATAGCGCTTGCCGTGCTCGTCGTAGACGTAGCAGCCCTCGCCGCGGACGATGATCGGGATCTCGTGCGCATCGTTGTACTCCCCCATGCGGGTGAAGTGCATCCACAGATGCCGGCGAGCCTGCTCCTGAAGCGTCGCGCCGGCGCTGAGTTTGCTGCCCGGCGCGCTGGTTGCTGTCGACATTGCTGCCCCTCCTGGGAGTCCTGTTTCGGCTCCGACGTTCGATGCCGATTTGTACAAAGGTAAGCACATGGTCGGACGGGGTGTACGGCCAAGTCGCAAATCTCACACGCTGTTCTTATACGATCGGGCCAACGACCGCGGCCGGCGTGGCTGAGCCCGGTTGCCACCGCTGCGCGGCGCCGCCGAACCGCCGTCGATCAAGCCCCGCGCGCGAGACCCCAGAAGATCTACGCGCGGCGATTGAGATGCATGGTCACCGAGCGGCTGAGGATCGTGCGCCGCTGATGCAGCTCCAGAACCGCGGACAGCTTCCCGCGGGAGGCAAGCAGGGCGCCGCCAGTCTGGTTCAGCCTCAGCAGCACCTGACGACGCTTGCCTGCGCCGACGGCGAACGTGCCCGTGGCGATCGTCACCACGCGGGCTGCCGCCGGCCTGGCGTGACCGGCGGCCTTCCGCTTCCTGGCCCGAGCAGAACTGACCTCCGTGGTCGTCGCCTTCAGCTGCACCTGGCATGACTGGTGTGACGAGGCCTTGCACCTGAGCGTGACCTTCAGCGCTTTGCCGCTGGTCGCCACGGCCACGATTCGCGCAACGGCGGCGGACGCAGGCGCCGACTTGGCCTTGGTCTTGGTCGGCGGCTTGGACACCACGGTCTCAGGCATCTGCGCGCCACACACGCTGGCCGCGGCGTTGTTCGCCGCGTCGCCGCTGTATGTGGCGTACCACCAGTAGGTTCCGGCGGCCGCCGGGGTGAAGGCCGTGGCCGCAGCGTAGGCTCCGTCGGCGCCGACGGCGACGCTCCCGACCGTGGATCGTCGGCGCCCCGCACGACGTGGGGGCGAGGCCTGCGGCCCGAACACGCTGAACGTCACGGTGCCTGTCTCGTTCACGCCGCCGTCGAGGTTGGCCGATACCGGCGCGCTCATCGGCCTTGCCGACCGTCGCGGTGGACTCGCCGGCGTGGTGAGGGACAGGGTCGTGACTGGCCTTGACCACGGTCTCCGCCATTCCCGCTCCGCAGCGGACGTCGCCGCGGGGTCGGAGGGATCGCCCGAGTAGCTGGCGTACCACCAGTAGTCCCCGACCGGCCGGGCGTGAAGCCGCTGGCCGGGATTCAGGCTGCCGTTCCCCTGCACCGCCGCGGAGCCGACGAGCGTGCCACCCGCCGAACAATCGGAGGGTGCTGCGGCCTCAGGCCCGAACACGGTGAACGTTACGGTTCCGCCCGCATCATTCTCGGCGTCCGACAGCACCGCCGCCGATCGCCGAGGCCGGGATCGCGGTGTTCGGTGTGGTTGCGGACGGAACGTTGACGGTGACCGACGGCGTCTGAACGACCGTCTCATCCATGGATGCGCCGCAGGCGGACGCTGCCGGATGTGTTTGCCAGATCGCCTCCGTAGCTGGCGTACCACCAGTAGTCGCCGGCAGCAGACGGTGTGAAGCCCTGCGCCGGGGCGTAGCTGCCGTTCCCGGAGACGGTGCTGGCGCCGATCTGCGTGCCTCCGAACGCGCACGACAGCGGCGGGCGTCGCTGAGGCCCGAAAACGCTGAATGTCAGCTGGCCGGATTCGTTCGAGCCTCCGGCCAGAGCCGCTGAGAAGTCATTGGCCGGTAGCGCGATCCCGGCTTCGCCAGATCGCCGGCAGCGCGCCGAGCGAGAGGGTCGGACTCGCCGCCGCGGCGAGTGTCCCGTTGACCGCGCCGGCGAGCTGATTGCCCGCATGATCGGTGTAGTCGGCGACCGCGGTGCAACCGCCGCCGGAACGCACAGGAGACATCTTCGATGTTCGCGTCCGGCGACGGGTCGGGATACGGCAGCGCGGGTTCGACTCCGGCCGACCATGTCCCATCTGTCGATTCGGAGAGCAGCAGAGGATGTGATGAGAACGAGTCGTCGGCGTAGTTGCCGGTTGCCGCGCACTCGGCCGCCGCGTAGCACGAGACGGCCGAGAGCGTGACGAACGACGTGGAACCCGCGTCAGCCGGAATCGAGGGCTCCGCCCCGGTACCCCAGGTGCCGCCGGTCGCTGGTCAGCATCAGACCTTGAAGGTTGCCGGCGGCGGTGTAGTAGTCACCCACGGCATTGCAATTCCCAGCCGAAAAGCAGGAGACGGACGTCAGCGACACGTTCGGATTGGTGGAGGCGTCCGCCGGCAGTGAGGCCTTGGCTCCCTGCGCCAAGGCCGAGCCGGCCTGGGTCAGCAGCAGTCCCTGTTGTGGTGGCTGGAATCCTCGTAGGAGCCAACCGCATCGCAGCTGCCGGCGCCGGGACAGGACACCGAGTTGAGCGACGCAACGGGGCTGGCTGCGGCACCGGAGGGCAGGCCCGCCGCCGTCGGCGTGAACGTCCAGGCGCCGCCACTGACCGTGCCCGTCAGCACCAGGCCCTCCTGCTCGTTAGAGCTGTTGCGGTAGCTGCCGACCGCCACGCATTGACCCACGGCGCCACAGGACGCCGAGCTGAGCACGACCTTCGGCTCGCTCGCCGCGTCGCCGGGCAGGGTCGCCTCCGCGCCGGTGTAGGAGCGTTGGCCGTTCTTCACCGTCTATGACCACGTCCCGTTGATCTCAGTCTCGAGCAGACCCTCAGGGTGCCCGTTGCTGTCGCTGTAGGACCCGACGGCCAGGCAGTTGCTCGCGGTCGCGCACGACACCGATGTCAGATCCACCTGGGGATTCCCCGACACGGAGACCCCAAGCGGATGGATCACCTCTCTTCCCGTACCCCAGTGGCCGCAGGTCTCCGTCAGGAGCAGCCCCTGGGTGAGGCCGTGAACGTCGAGGTAACTGCCGACCGCGGTGCAGTTTGCGGTCGTGCGCATGAGATCGACGTGAGTGAGACGTTCGGGTTCACCACATCGGGGTTGGTTGGCAGCTGCGCGGTGCTGCGTGGCGTTCCAATGTCCGGCGGATTCGGTCGCCAGCAGGCCCTGCGTCTCGCCGGACGAGTCCGTGTAGCTGCCGATCGCGCTGCAGTTCCCGGCTGACGGGCAGGCGATCGACGTGATCACGATGTTCGGCTGAGAGCCCGCGTCTGCGGGCGCCGGCACAGTCGTGCCCGACGCCCAGCTGAGCGTGTCGGCAGCGGCCGTGGAGGCCTGTGTGGCCAGGCCCATGGCGACGATGCTCGCTGCCAGACAGGCCAGGCCCGCATGCCGCCGACAGGCTGCGGCTCCGAGACCGGGATGCCACCTCGCTTACCGCGCTCAGCCCGCGGCGCGGTGCGGAATGCGAGCATCGGCCGCCAGGCCCACGTTGATGTTCTCAATGACGGCGTTGGAGGTCACGCGCCGCCCGGCCTTGTCGGTGGCGACAGCCGTGAAGCGCCAATGCCCCTTGGTGAGTGTTCCCAGATGAACCTTCCAGGCCGTCGGGCCGATGAACTTGGCCTTCAGGCTGATCGTTCATCGCCTTGGCGTTCTTCTGCTTGGCGCGGTAGGCCGTGACCTGACCTTCGTCACCTTGTCCTGAGGCCGAGGCGAAGCCGTACGCCTAACGCCAGGCGCCGGCGGTGCGACGGAAGGCGTTGCATTTGGCCCTCGACTGCTTGGTCGAGCAGGCCGGCATTGCGAGGCTCACGTGCGGCTTGGTCTTCGCGGCTTGGACGTGGCGCTTGCGCTGCCGCCGCCGCTGAGCCGCCGCTGCCGGAGCTGCCACCGCCGCCTGACTCCCGCCCCAGCCGCCGCCGCCCGCTTCCGCCAGAGCCGGCGGCGGTGACGGTCGGCGGTCGGGCGCCGAGAACGATGATGTCGCCAGGCCGACTCCGCCCGACCAGATCTCAAAGCCAGCTCGAGATCCTGCTGGTACCAGGTGGGCTTGATCGCACCGTCGGCGATCGCGTCCTGGATGAAGTCGCCATGTCGATGTTCGACACGCTCGTCGTCCGGTTGGTGCTCGTGCGCTGGAACGCGATCCGCGTCCAGGTTCTCGCGCCCTCGGTCTTGACGACCGACCAGACGTGGTAGGTCTGCCCGCCGACCGTGAGGTCGGGGAGCTGGGTGCCGCCGAGCGCCGATTCGGCGCTCGTGTAGTTCAGGAAGACCTCGAGCTCTCCGCCGTTCGGCAGGTACTGCTCGCGTCGGGGTGGTGTTGAAGAAGGCGTCGTAGATCGCAGTCAAACTGACCGCTGATCTGACGAGAAGTTGCTGCTGAACGTCCAGCTCGTGCGGCTCCGACACGATCGAGGACGCCAGGATCGGATATTGCGGCTCGAGGCAAGCATTGTTCTTGCATCCGGTGTAGATCGCCTTGAAGCCGATGTACGGGATCCGAGGTGTTCGGCCCCCGGTGCCGATGGGATTCAAGTTGGTGCTGTCCACGTGGAACGCCTCAGCGGTCGAGGAGACGGTCATGCACGCCGAGCCGCCGGCATCGCCGGTGTTCTCCACGTTGTAGAGCGGGTTTGCCGTGATCGCGATACCGGGCTGCCGCTTCCGGTGCAGGTCTGCCCGCCCGCCGCGCTCGCGCTGTGGGCACGCCGACTGCGCCGATCGCCAGCATCGCGACCCGAGGAGCAGAGTGACTGGTGGCTGAGATGCTGTTTCATTGGATCTAGCCTCGGATCAGTTCGCCGTAGATGTCCCTGAGGCGTGCGTCGATGACGCGGATGCTCTGAGCTTCCTCGCAGTAGTTCTGCCCGGCCCGGCCGAGGTCTCGCGCAGCCGCCTGGGGATCGGTCGAGCAGGCTGATCAGGGCGTCCGCCAAGGCGCTCGCATCGCCGACCGGCACGAGCAGGCCGCCCTCACTCAAAGATGGGATGCCACCCACCGGAGTGCTCACGAACGGGCGTGCCGAGGCCATCGCCTCAAGCAGGATCATCGGCAGCGCCTCCGCTCGGGACGGAAGGGCCACGCACCGGCACCGCCGAAGCAGCTCTGCGATCTGGTCCGGCGGGGCCGCGGGCCTGACCTCGAGACCGTCCTGAGGATCAAGCTGGAGCGATGTCGCCGGTCCGATGAGGATGCATTTTGCGTCCGGTATCGCCGACTTCACGGTGCGCCATGCCTCGCTGAGGACATCGGCGCCCTTGCGGGTTCCGATCTCGCCTGCAAACAGAACGAGCGGCTCGGTCGTGCCCGCGTCCGGCACCTCGCGTCCGGATCGCGACCGGGTTCGGCACGTGGCTGACGCGGTGCTTGGGGGCGAGATCCTCGATTCGGGGAACCTGCCTGCGTCCAGACACGTGATCGCTCCGGACGCTCGCAGCACGCGGCGAACCAGCCATGGGTGCTTCGACGGCGGAGGCGTCGAAGTCCGCTCCGTGCAGCGTCACGACCGTCGGGCGTCTGCGGCATCGGCCAGAACGCCGAGGCCGCCCTCACGCACGAACGAGCCGCCCTCTGACATGTGGAGGTGAACGACTGCGGTTCGCGGCAGGCGCGCGATCGCGAACGCCGCTGCCGAGCGTCCACCAGTAGCGTCTGCAGGCGCGACTTCGCAGACCAGGTCGAGTGAACGTAGGTCACGTCGGCGCCGACGTTGTGCGCCTGAGAGCGTCTGGATCACACTTGCCATCCCGCCGACCTCGCCGAGGTACGGGCCGAAGTGATGGACCACGATCGGCCGGTCGCCGCCGGCCGGGTCGCCGCCGGCGCAGCCGCTCCCGCAGCGCGCCCGGCGCGGCCCTGACCAGAAACGGCAGATCCTCGAGGATGTATCGACGGAACAGTCGCTGCGGCTCCTGGAGCAGTCGATGCAGCCACTCCAGTCCCTGGCGCTGCATCCAGCGCGGCGCGCGCCGGACGTCGCCGGTCAGAAAGCTGAAGCTGACACCGACCCCAAGACTCCAGCTCGTCGGGAGCGCCACCGAGATCTGATGCGCGAGCTTCGCGGCCTTCAGGAAGGGAAGTCCGACATACACGAAGTCGGGCCTGGCCTCGGCGAGCCGCTCGATGATCGCCGCGATCTCCGCCGGATCCGTTTCATAGCCGTGCGGCGGGCAGTAGGAGCCGGCGACCTTGAGACCTGGGTTCATCTCCTTCAAGCGCTCCGCGGCCCCCGTCAGCCGTTCCTGGGTGCGCCGCCGACGAGGAAGATGCTCAGCTCGGCGCCCGCGAGCGCGGCAGCCAATGTCACCGTCAGGTCCGAGCCGGCGACTCGCTCGGGAAGCGGCGTGCCCTGCAGCCGACTCAGCCAGAGCACCGGCACGCCATCGGCAACCCGCAGGTCCGCGCTCGACACCAGGGCGGCCGCCTCGGGCGACTTTGCCACCAGCCGCATCACATCCAGATTGGGAGTCAGCAGTACACCGCCGCGCCCGCGCTTGCTCGAGGTGATCAGGTAAGACGTGAGTTCCGTGGCGGTGACCTCATTCAGGTCCACGCCACGCAGTGAAATCGTGTCGTGGCTGCAGCGCGGCTCAGGATTACTGTCGCGGCTGCTGTCATCGCGAGCGACTCCAGCAGATCGGTGAGTGGGGCACCAGCGCGCTGGACGAATGGATGAATTTGACGGTGGGCGCCGCTCGGAGCTCGGACCTCAATGTGAGCGGTTGAGGTGTCGCGGAACCCCGCCCTCAGTGGCCACGTCGATTCAGCACACGCGTCGCGGTGCCCACGAGAATGTCGACGTCCGCCCAGATGCTCCAGTTCGATGCGTATATGTAGTCGAGCTTCGCGAGCTCCGCCAGCGGCGCGTCAATCGGGCCGCGCAGCTGCCACGGGCCGGTTATCCCTGGCGCCAGCCGCGAGCGGTGACGGTCATATCCCTGCAGCAGTCGATCCTCTGACTCGATCAGCGGTCGCGGACCGACGAGGCTCATCTCGCCCCTGAGGACGTTGAGCAGCTGCGGAAGCTCGTCGAGGTGCGCCCGCCGCAGGAACTTCGCCGACTCCTGCGTGACCCGCGGATCGTCTGCCATCTTGAAGAGGCCGCGTGGTCTCGTTGTGCCCACCGAGCTCAGCTCTTCATCTGCTCCGCGCCATCGACCATCGAGCGGAACTTGTAGCATGGTGAACGGCACTCCGTCGCGCCCGATCCGCTTCTGGCGGAACAGAATCGGCCCGTCGCGAGTCGAGCTTGACGGCCAGGCCGATCAGCACGAATAGCGGCGCGCGCACAGAAATGCCCAGCGACGCACCGACGAGGTCGAACGCGCGCTTCAGCACCGCCGAGGATCGGGACAACCCGAACCGCGGCACCCCCAGCAGCAACGTGCTGTCAAGCTGATCGAGCGTTCCCGCGGATCCGACCGCTGCCATGTCAGTGAGCATCAGGCTCACGCGGAGTCCGAGCCACTTCGAACTCTGAACGAGCTTGATGCTTCCACGCTCGCCCCAGCCTGAGTGCGGAACCACGACCAGCCGCTCGACCTTCAGTTGCTCGACGAGCTCATGAACGCCGGCAACCGAACAATCGACGTCGGTGTCCGAGACAGCAGCCGAGGAGCTCGACGCCCGGGGTCTCGCGCAGCACCTTGGCGAGCGGCCCCCAGGACTCGACGGAGCCAACGATCACGCAGCGCTCATCCGAGGTCAGCCGCCGCGCGATCAGACGGGCCAACGCGCGGGCCGGGAGCGTCAGCAGGAACATCGCCGGCGACGAGGAAGCTGAAGACCCGAAGCCCGTGGCCCTCAGACGGTGTGCGTGTCGACCACCAGCTGAGGTACGCCGCCATCGCGGTGATGACGCTGGCGCGCAGGACGATGCGCCACTCGCCGACGGTCGATTTCCGCAGCACCATGTCATCGCGGTCGTACAGACCTTGAACCTTCGAGATCAGTACGGCGACCAGCGGGCACCAGCACGAACGCCCAGTTGAAGGCCACGCCCCAGGTCGCTGCTGCCAGGAACGTGACGAATAAGCGCGGTCGCGCCATCGGCGCAGGCAAGCGCGCGACGATATGTCTGCTCACGCCGCATCGACTCCTGCACCGGCGCGAGCAGCTCGATCTGCTCATCGTCCCGGATCGGCTTGGTCGCGAGAAACCGTCGATACCGCACATGCTCCGGGGTGCGTTCGGAGGGACGCGCTCGTTGAGCAGCCGCAGGTCGCTTCGATCTCGACTTTCAAGTCCGGCCGCGTTCAGTTCCGCGGTCTCGGCTGCGTTGATGGTCCGGCACGTCCATGTGCTCCCTCTCAGGTCTCACATGACCGCTCGAGTGACCGAACCCCCTCGGTTGGTCCGGCCACGCGGCACTCTGCTTTGCACGACTCATTCGATCCGACTCAACTCAACGGATGTTGGAGATTCAATCCGGGGTATTGGACACCTTCTGGACGGACTCCAGCAGGGCGCGTCAACGGCCACTGAGGTCTGTCAACAGACGGACATCGCCTGGCGTCGGCGGATTCAGCACGAACCGCGGCTGCGATGGTCCAGCGCTTGTGCGGTTCGCCACAAATCGGCCGACCGACGTGCTAGCTCGATCCAACATTGGTCCAGAGCCGCGGAGGTTCGGAACGGGGCAGCTCCAGCACGCCCGATGCGGCTACAGGTGACAACGATCTCAGCCGTCATCCGCGCGTTCAACGAGGAGGCGCACCTGGGACGCCTGCTGCACGGACTGGCGGCTCAGTCGCAGGCGCCCGACGAGCTGATTCTCGTCGACTCGGGCTCCACGGACCACACGGTCGAGGTTGCCGAAGTCAGCCGGATGCAAGATCGTCACGATCGCCAAGCACGACTTCACGTTCGGACGCGCGCTCAACCGCGGGTGCGAGCTCGCCTCCGGCGACGCGCTCCTGATCGTCTCGGCGCACGTCTACCCGCTCTACGACGACTACATCGAGCACCTCGTCGCGGCCCCTGAGCACCCGGACATCGCGCTCTCCTATGGACGCCAGATCGGCGATTACCGCACCAAGTACGCGGAATCACGCGTCATGAGCAAGTGGTTCCCGAAGACCAGCGTGCTCGAGGCAGCGGCACCCGTTCAGCAGCAACGCCAACGCGCTCGTGCGCACGGCCGCGTGGGAGCAGCTTCGCTACCGGGAGGAGCTGACCGGGCTCGAGGACCTCGACTTCGCCAAGCGGGCGATCGAGTCAGGAGACTTCATCGCCTACGTCGCGGAGGCGCCCGTCGTCCACGTGCACGAGGAGTCGTGGGAGGTGATCCAGAATCGCTACCGACGCGAGGCGATCGCCTACAAGAACATCTATCCCGATGCCGAGATGACGCGTGCAGGAGCCACCGGGCTCGCCGCTGAGCAACGTCGCCAGCGACTGGTGGCACGCGGTCCGCGAGCACAGGCTCAGGGCGAGCTGCGCGGACATCGTCCGCTTCCGGATCGCGCAGTTCCGTGGCGCCTACCTGGGAATGGCGTCTGACCTCGCGCCCGAGGCGGAGCTGCTCCGCCGCTTCTACTACCCGCCCGAATTGGTGGCTCGCCCATCGGAGCCAGAGAACGGCACTGCAATCGAATATCCAGCCTGGGCCAGAGAGGAAGCACAGTTTTGAGCGACAAGCCACAAGTCACCGCGATCGTTCCGATGCGCCATTCCAGTGAACGAGTCAGGGGCAAGAACTATCGCGAGCTTGGCGGGAAGCCACTGTTCCGGCATATCGTCGATTCGCTGCTTGAGGCGAGCACCGTCGATCTGGTGGTGATCGACACCGACAGCCCGACGATCTGTGAGTACGTCGAGGAGAACCTGCCCGAGGTTGTGCTGCTCGAGCGGCCCGAGCACCTGCGGGCCGGCGAGATCCCGATGAACGACGTGCTCACCAACAGCATCTCCCAGCTCGATGGCGAGGTCTTCCTGCAGACCCATTCGACCAACCCGTTTCTGAGCGCGGAGACGATCGACGCGGCGGTGTCGGCCTTCCACGCACAGGGGGTCGATTCGCTGTTCACGGCAACACCCCAGCATGCGCGGTACTGGTGGGATGCGCAGCGGCCGGTGAATCACGACCCTGCGGTGCTGCTTCGCACCCAGGATCTGCCGCCCCTGTACTTCGAGAACTCGTGCGTCTACGTGTTCAAGCGCGACGCGTTCCTGGACGGAGGGAAACCGGCTGACGAAACATCGTGCCCTGTTTCCGATGTCCTCGCTCGAGGCGCTCGACATTGACACTGAGGAGGACTGGGACCTCGCGGCCGCGCTCTACGCCAGCAGGGTGGCCGTCTGATGACGGCCAGGATCGCGATCACGTGCCTGCAGATGCAGAATGACCTCCATCGGCACCGCGATCGCCTGCAGGACGCCGGTTACGAGCTGGTCGTCCCGACGCTCGTCGGCCAGCGCTTTGAGTCTGACGACCTGGTCCGAGTCGCCGCGGGCTGCGTCGGACTGATCGCCGGCGATGATGACCTCGGACGGCGAAGCCTCGAGCGGCTGCCTGACCTGAGGGTCCTGGTGCGCTGGGGAATCGGCACCGACAGCGTCGACTTCGAGGCCGCGGCCGACTGCGGGATCGTCGTCAGGAACACGCCGGGCGTCTTCGGCGAAGAGGTCGCTGACAGCGCCTTTGGCTACGTCCTCAACCTCGCTCGCGGTCATCACATCATCGACGCCGCCGTGCGCCGCGGGGAGTGGACTGAAGCTCGAAGGGGATCTCGCTGCACGATCAGGTGCTGGGCGTCGTCGGCGCCGGCTCGATCGGAAGGGCCGTGATGCGCCGTGGGATCGGCTTCGGCATGAGAGTGCTCACATACGACCCGTTCCTCGCTGCGGCGCTCCCCGCCGGCGTGGAGCAGGTCGAGCTTCAGAGGCTGCTCGCGGAGTCACGGTTCGTGGTGCTGACCGCGCCCGCCACCCCTGACACGCACGGGATGATCAACGCGGCGACGCTGACCTAGATGAGGTCCGATGCATACCTCGTCAACGTCGCCCGCGGCGAGCTCGTGGTCGAGAGCGCCCTGGCCGCCGCACTGCAGGGACGGCAGGCTGGCCGGGGCCGGACTGGACGTCTTCGAGGTCGAACCGCTGCCCGCGGACAGCGAGCTGCGCGAGCTGAACGTCGTGCTCGGCTCCCACAACGGATCCAACACGCGCGAGGGTGTCGAGCGGGCCTCCCAGCGAGCGGTCGACATCATGCTCGAGGAACTGGAGAACCTGGCGCCGTGAGACGCGACGTCGAAGGTCGTTGTGGTGACTGGATCGGCTGGCGGGATCGGCCAGGCGATCACCGCGAAGCTGGAGCAACGCGGCCACAGCGTGATCGGCCTGGATCGATCCGGCTGTCGCCCGGACTCGCACGATCGCCAGGTCGACATGGCCGACACCGATGCCCTGTTGTCGGTCGCCCATCGACCTCGCCGGCGGATATGAGATCGGCGCGCTGGTTCACAACGCCGCGGTGCAGCCGATGGGTGCCGTCGGCGAAACATCGGTCGCAGACTGGATCGAGGCGCTGCGCGTGAATGTGCTCGCCGCCGACGTGCTGGCCGGCGCGTTTCACGGCAGAGCATGGCCGCGCAGAACGGCTCGGTCGTGGTCGTGAGCAGCGTGCATGCCCGCGCGACCACCGGCGGGATCACCGCCTACGCCACCACCAAGGCGGCGCTTGAAGGGTGGGTCCGGTCCGCCGCGCTCGACCTCGGTCCCGACGTCCGCGTCAACGCGATCGCGCCCGGGGCGGTCGATACGGCCAAGCTGCGCGAGGGCTTTGACAGGTGGGGTCCGGATGTCGCCGATGGGCGCCGCCAGGTCCTGCGTGAACGCACCGCGCTGGGCCGGATCGCGGAACCATCGGAGATCGCCGAAGTCGTCGGCTTCCTGCTCGGGGGCCAGTCGGCGTTCATGACAGGTTCGGTCCTGACCATCGACGGCGGCGCGAGCGCACGCCTGGGGAGCGAATGATGAGCGCCGTGGCGGACGCTTCCCGATCACCGGGCGGCTGTTCGAGTCGGCCCGCTGGCTCGAGCACGAGCGCTGCTTTCAATGGGTCGACATCCTCACCGCACGGATCTACCGCTGGAATCCCGGCCGCCAACGTGCTCGATTCCATCGACCTCGGCTTTGACTTCCTCCCGCTCGCGACCCCGTCGGCAGACCCCGGGGTGCAGCTGCTCGCGAGCCGGGACACCGTCTTACACGTATCGCTGGGGTGAGAGACCGCAGCCGCTCGCAGTGCTGCCGGTCGGTCCCGGGGCGCGACTCAACGACGGGATCGTCGACCCGCAGCGGCCGGCTCTGGATCGGCTCGATGGGGCTGACTCCGAACCGCAGTGATCCGCGTCGGCAAGCTCTGGCGGCTCGACGCCGACGGCGCCGTGCACGAGATGGCTGCGCGGCCTGGGGATCTCCAACGGGATCGCCTGGGCGAACGAGAGCGGACGGCTTCCATGTCGACTCGCTGGCGCGGAGCGCTCTACTCGTCGCAGATGAGGGTGACTCATTGCAGCCGCGAGCGGCTGCTCGAGTTCTCAAGCCCCGATCGAGCCCGACGGCATTCTGCTGGCGGACGGCATCGTCTGGATCGCGCTGTGGGATGGCGGAGCGCTGGGGCGCTTCGATCCGTCCACGCGGACACTACTCCGAAGTACCCGTGCCGGCCGCTCGGCCCTCGTCGCTGGCGATGTCATCCGGGCTGGTGCTCGTCACCACAGCCGGGCGGGGCACGGGAGCGATCTGGATGCATCCGGGCAGGTGATCGTCCAACCGATCGCTTCGCTTGAGGCCGCCGCCGGCGTCGATCAGGCGCGTGGCGGGCTGGTGCGGCGTCTGATGGCCCCGCGCTTCGCCCCAAGGATGTCCAGCGCCAAGGACATCTCGCGGGCAGCGATCCACGGCTACGACTCGGCCCTGAGGGTCAAGAACCATCGGTCGGCCGCGGGTGCTCATATACGCCGATTCACGCGGTCGCAACATCACCGGGCCGCGCAAGACCCACTACCTGGGGTCATACATCCACTCACTTCAGCGATCGTTTCATGTCACCTACGCGCTGACGCCGCACAGTCACACGACGGTCGTGGACTTCCTCAACTTCGCCGACGATGTTGACCTCGCCTCGTTTGATCGAGTCATCCTCCACTGCGGCATCGTCGACTTCTCGCCGCGGCCGCTGAGCAATATCGAGAAGGTCAAGGCAGCGAAAGCAGGGACTAGCCGCGCTTCGAGGCGCTGTTTGCCGCGAACGCGGCCTACTACGCCAACCCGTGGGACACGCTCTACATGGGCGAGCCCACGATCAGCCTGTACTCGCCGAGTACCTGTGCGACGCAGATCATCCCGGCGCTGGTCGCGATCCCGAACCTGACCTGGATCAGCAGCAACCATTTTGTGCCCGGCTGGGAAGGCAACTACACGCGTGGCCGGCCGACCAACATCGAGCAGGTCGTTCAGGGCCTTGACGCTCAGATGCGAGCGGCGATCCCGGACGTCGTGGATCTGTCGCGACTGGACGCCCGAGCAGGTCAGGGCCCGCACCGTCGACAACATTCATCTGAGTCGCCACGGATTCCGCGAGCTGACCGCCAGGCTCCGGTCACGGCTGGTCTGATCGGCGGGAACGCGGCCCAGGGATGAAGCGGTCGCTCAGGAGTGCCGTCGTCTTCGGCGTCGGCAACGGCCTCACACCGGGCATCGGCTTTCTGCTGCTGCCGATCTACACGCGCGCGCTGACGCCCGCCCAGTACGGGCCGCTTTCGGTGCTGCTCGCGATCAGCTCCGCGGCCAGCATGCTGTTCAGCTTCGGGCTCGACCTCGGCCTCTTCAGGTCGTTCTTCGACCTCAGCCGAGACCCGCTCAGACAGAGGCAGTTCCTCAGCTCCACGTGGCGATTCCTGATCGTCGCGCCGGTGACCTGTGCGCTGATCCTGACCGCGGTCGGCGCGCCGTTCGTCGCGACGCTCCATCACGGTCTCTGTGCTCGACCTGTTCCTGGCGCTGCTGGCCGGGGCCCTGTACGCAGCGGCGACGGTCGTGCCGCTGGTGGTGCTTCGGGTCAACGAGCGGCTGGTCGGCTACCTCGTGCTGTCGGGCGCCAACGCCGTGGCGACGACGACGCTGATCCTCGTCGCCGTCGTCGGCTGCACCTCGGCATCACCGGCTGGCTCAGCGCCATCGGCGGCCTCGAACCTCGTGCTCCTCGCTGCCGCGGCGGTGGTGCTCCCGTGGTATCGCCATGATGGTTCCACTGGGAGCTGCTGCGGGGCCCGCTTCGATTCGGACTGACGCTCGTGCCCCACGCATTCGCGCTCTGGGCGATCATGTTCGCCGACAGAGTCGTGCTCGCGGGCCTGGTCACCGCGCACGAACTCGGCCTCTACAGCCTCGCGGCCAACATCGGCGTCCCGATCGGCGTTCGCGACCGCGGCACTCAACCAGTCGCTGCTTCCGCGCTACGCCAAGGCCGGGACCGATGGCGAGGACCGCCGGCGCCTGCGGACCGTGATCACGCACCAGGTCACGCTGATGACCGGCATCGCCCTGACCGGGGCGCTGCTCGGCGGAACCGCCGTGACGATCCTCGCCGCACCGAGCTACCAGGGGGCCGCCCCGCTCGTCCCCTGGATCGCACTCGCGCAGGGCTTCACCGGGCTGTATCTGATCCCGATGAACGGCGCCACGATGGGCGCCGGCAAGAGCGGGTTCGTGTGGGTGATCAGCGGCCTTGCCGCGGCCACCAACGTCGTGCTGCTGCTGCTGGTCGTGCCGAGCCACGGAATCCTGGCCGGCGCGATCGTCATACGCCGCCACCGGACTGTTCCTGCTCGTCGGGATCTCCTTCTACGCCCGTGATCCGCGCAATCCCGAACACCTACGACTGGCGGGTGCTGCTGCCGGTCCTGGCGGCAGCGGTGATCTCCTACGCCGGCGCCGCGATCACAGCGCCGGGCACCTCGGTCCTTGCCGGCGTTGAACGGCTCGCATGGCTCGCGCTGTTCGCGGCAGTGGCTCTGACGCTCACCCGTTCTGCCAGGAGCGGAATCAGACTCAGCGTGCCGGCCTAACAGAAACGAACCGCCCCAGGGGGAGAGCGGTTCGTTCTGAGACGGGCGCCGAAGCGACGGACCTGACGGCGGACAAGGAGATCCGCCGGGGGTTGGGTCAGACGGGAGTCTTGGCGCGCACGGCTGCGATCGGCACTTCAGGGACCGCCTGCTCATAGGAGCCGTAACGGTTTTCAGCCGCCGCAGATCCACCTGTCACAACAAACCCTGTGACCGACGCCGATGCCGTCGATGCAGCCTTGGCCAGGTCGCGCAGCATCGGCCGCGTGACCTTCGGAATCCGCACGACCAGCACGATCGCGTCACAGAGGCGGCTGATTGCGCGAGCGTCGCCGGTCCGAAGCATCGGGGGGGCGTCGATCAGCACCAGGTCAAAGCCGAAACCATCCTTCAGGCTCTCGATCAACAGCTCGAGACCGTCCGAGGCGGCGATCGCCCCGGGATCGGCGGGGACCGGCCCTGAGCGCAGCACCGAGAGGCCACCCCCCGCGGTCTCAGATCCGTGATCGCCGGCGAGCCGGACCGGCAGAAGCGCCTCGTCGAGGCTCACCTCACCGCGTAGCACGTCCGTGAGCCCGGGGCCGCTGTCCGTGGATCCGAACAGGGCGTTCTGGCCCGGGCGGCGAAGATCCAGGTCCACCAGCGCCACGCTCCGTCCCGCTCGCGCCGCCACCGCCGCCAGGTTCGCCACCGTCAGCGACTTGCCCTCCGACTCAAGCGAGCTCGTGAGCATCAGGACCTTGGCACCGCGGCCCGTGTTGTGGAGATCGAGGCCGGCAAGCAGCGTCCGGAAGCCCTCCGTCGCCGGATCGCGAGGCCGCGCAAGCGCCAGGACCTGACGCTCAAAGCCCTTGGGCGGCGGCATCATCGCTCCCAGGAACCGAACCCCGAGGACGGCCTCGGCCTCCTCTGGCGTCCGCACCTTTGTGTCGAGTCCCTCAAGGATCGCCACGAGCGCCGCCGCGAGCGCCAGGCCGAGGATCAGGAACAGGCCGATGTCAACCGACTTCCTCGGGCTTGTGACCTGGGCGGTCGCCGATGGTCTGACCACAAACGCGTTGGCGGTCTGAACCGCGGCGAGCGTCTGCAGGTTCTCAGCCTGTGCCCTCAGGCGCGCGGCAAGGGCCGAGTCACCGGCCGCCTCGGCGGCGGTGATCCGATGCTGCAGGCCAGTCTGGGCGGCGGCTATGGCAGCGGCCGACTGCGCCTCGCTGTAGGACGTGTAGGCGTGTGCGTACGCGTTGGCGAGCCGGATCGCCGTCGCCGGATCACGACTGTCAGCCGTGAACGTGAGCACGTCGGCGTTGGGAGATGCCGTCACGTTGGAGTCGTCGAGGAACCGCTGCGGCGTCAGCCCGACTCCCCGCGTGGACGCGACCACCCTGCGGGCGACCGCGATCGACTGGGCCGCGTCGGCGTCGGTCTGAACGATGTCGATGAAGTCAGAGGCGGCCGCTACCGGATCCGGGGTGCCGTTCAGCTGATCGGCCAGGCTCTGGCGGTTGATCACCACCTCAGCGGTGCCGCGGTAGGTCTTGGGGGTCGAGACGTACAGGGCGACACCGACGCAGAGCGGAACCAGCACAGCCAGCGCGATCACCAGGCTGTGCCGCTTGATGATCGCGAGGTAATAACGGAGTGTTGAGGGCGGCTCAGGACTCATCACACGCTCACCACCGGTTCCGCGGCGCCACGGTGACGCAGGGCTGGAATCCAGCTGGGCGTCACCGCCGACACGCGCTTGCCGGCTCGCTCGCCGACCTGAATCAGGTCCTCGAGTGACCCGCAGTACTCGTCGTAATAGTCCGAGTAGTCGATGTATCTGAAAAACGAGGGGTGAGAGTCAAAGACGGTCTTCATCATGTCGTCCGAGTACTGGAGTTGAGGGTTATGTCGCCAGAAGTACTTCTCCGTGGGCTGCCTGCCATCCGCGCCCGCAACGGTCACCCGGTCGGCGAGCAGGAAGGCGGTGGGCAGCATCAGGGTCGTCATCACGTTGCCGCCCTGACGAACCGTTGGGTTGCGGCGGGTCGGCCACCGCCACGGTCCCCCGTCCTGCTGGGGGATGACCACGAGCCGGTGATCGAGTTCGGGTTCCAGATCGAGCAGCGCACCGGCAAACCGGTGACCACACACCACGAAGGCGTCCGCCTCCTGAGCGGCGCGCACGGCGTCCCGCCGGAACTCGGCCGCGTAGCGGCTGGGGCCGAAGTGAAACACCGGGTCGGTGAAGCAGATGATGTTCGGCCGGAACCTCCGGATCAGCTCCTTGTCGCGCACGGCCGAGTTGCAGGTGATCCTGACGTCGGCCGAGTCGTCGAGATCCGCGAGCGCAGCGGAAGGGCCTGTCGCGAGCACGACCGCGTCACGCGCAGGTCCGATCTTCTTTCGCATCCGCTTCAGCGCGACCTCGACGGGCTCATATGTCGGCCAGCTCGCGGCGTTGCGCAGATCGAAGTACCGCTCCTCCGATCGGCGGGAGAGGGTCTCCGCCACCGTCCACACCGGAGCGCGACTCGAGACGGTCCTTGCAACCGTTTGCGGAGTGACCCGGTGGATCACAAGCTGCGATGTCCCCTCAGGGCGCTTGTCCACCCAGCCCGGATCGACCACGAGCGACGGGTCGAAGTGCGGAACCATCTCCGGCGTGAGGCTGAAATGCGGACCCGGCAGGTAGAACGGAATGCCGACCCCGCGCAGGTAACAGTTGACTCGCGCTGACAGGTCCGCGAACTCGACCTCGTCACGGACCTCTGGGGCGAACTCGAGGTAATCCGGAAAGGCACGCTGGTATCTGGACCCGGCCACCCGCAGCGCGCGATACGCCGTGAGTCGTGCCTTGGTCTCAAGCGGACGCCGGCGGCCGTAGGCGGACTGGGCGCCACGGCCGGATGCGTCGCTCGTCCCCGAACCATTTCGACCCCGCGATAAGCGATCAAGGCGCAGGGGTTTGGCGAGGGCGCCAGGCATTGTGTGTGAGTCGCTGCTGACCACGGCCTCGATGATTGCGTAAGTCGAATTCCGCGCCGAGCAAACTGGACAAACGGTTGAGGGAACTGGACTAAACGCAGGATCTGTATAGCCTCAGCGGCGGAATGGATTCCGCTAGTTCAGGCTGCAGGCTGCCGCGACCGGTTCAGGCCGTGGCCGTCACGGGATGGCGCGAGCTGTGACCACGCTCTCACCGGACGCGATCCCCGAGGTGGATCGGCTCTCACTCCGTCCCGACGCGACCTTCCTCAGGAGTCTGGCGCGAGCAGGCATGCCTGAGTACCTCGCCGCCGCAAGCGTCACCCTGATTCGCGCAGGTGAGTCATTCGGACACAAGACGATTCTTCAGGGGGTCGTGATCGGAATCTTCCTCTACGCGATCCTGTGGGCGATCCCCCGGCAGCCGCGGGGGTCGTTCCTGAACCCGCGCGTCGCACTCGTGCTGCTGTTCGTCGCGAGCATCGGATTTGCGCTCATCCGCGGAGCCCAGCACGGCACCTATGGCAACGTCGCCTCTGCGGGCGGTAAGGCGGCTCTGTACTCGGTGGTCGCGTTGTTTGGGGTCACCCTCATCACGACGGCCGAGGATCGCGAGACACGGGATCGGCGGTTGCTCGCGCTGGCTCTGGCGCTTCCCGTCTACGCCGCCCTCAACCTGGTCCTTCATCTGGGTGGGATGCAGAACCCGAATCCGGCGGGCGCAACGGCTGGGACCTCAAGCCAACTTGCCGGCCTGGTCGGCATCAGCTCGGGCAGAGAGGTCTTCCCGCTCACCACGAGCATCAACCTGTACAGCATCGCCGTTGGAGCCTCCGTTGCGGCGGTCGGCGTGCTGAGGCTCCGCGCGCCCCAGTGGTGTCCACGGTGGCTGCTGGCACTGGTCACCCTGATCTGCGTCTATGAGCTCCTGGTCGGGGACTCGCGGACGGAGGTGGCGGTCGCGCTGTGCGTCGTCATGATCTTCGCAGTCTTCAGGAGGTTCAAGGGCTCGCCCTGGATAGCCGTGATCATCCCTGCGCTGCCCCTGATCGTCCTCGGGTTTCTGCGCGTCCTGGCCGCCACGGGTGTGGCGAATGCCTTCAACCGCAACACGCCGGGACAGAACCAGTTCGGCTCCGTCGTCAGCGGCACCGGCCGCGTCGACATTTGGCAGGGGGCCTGGCAGGTGCTGAAACGCCTCCAACTTCAGGAGATATTCGGCTGGGGCGCCGCCGGACACATCACCTCAGGCGCATCCCTGCGATACGCGTACGTGTTTCCGCGTGATCCGTTGGGATACACGGAGTTCACCCACAGCCTGCCGATCCAGATCGTCCTGGACGAGGGAATCGTCGGCCTGCTGCTGCTGATCGCCGCGCTCTGGATGACCTTCTCGGCGCTGCGTCGACACATCACTCTTGATCCCGGCTCTCCGGCGATCGCGCTGGTCGCGATCCTGCTGGTGTTCATCGCCTGCGGCGCGACCGAGGTCTCAATCACGTACTACGCGGAGGAGGCGCTCGTGATGGCGCTGCTGATCATGGGCGCGGCCGCAGGTTTGGCGGTTCCGTCTCGCACCCGAGAGTGAGAGAGCCGGGGGCAGGTTCTCTGGCGATGCGATTCGGTGCTCGAGAGCGAGGCTGCAATTTTGGTGGTCAGCCTGGATCGAGACTCTGACCGTCGCTAAATTGCGCGCTCGAGTTAGCTCAAGCGAAGCGGAATAATCAGGGGGCCTCTGGGATGGCTGATGTGCGCAAGGACGCGCGATCGCTCGCGCTGGCGTTGATGGTCTTGATCGGGATCGCGTGTGTCGCTCCCGCGACCGGTCTTGCAGATTCCGACGGGACGACACCGGCGCCGCCGGTGGCGGGCGGCTGCCAAGGGCTTGCCGCTCCACGCGATCCCGGGAATCCGTTGGGGCTGGCGAAGGCGTCGGGCGAGAATCCGCTCAACGGAGCGCCCCTCTTCGTTGACGGGCCGACGCACGGGGCTGCGGCCGGTGCGATCGCCCAGCTGCTCGGGATCGACAGCGGCGTGCCGGCCGGCCAGTTCCTACCCGCCTTCCCTGATGACGAGTCGTGGCAGACATTCCTGACGACGACCATCGCGCAGAGGCTCCCTGACGTGTCGACGGCGACGCGGCGCAAGGTTCTGCTGCTGGAGAAGATCGCCCGTGAGCCTGAGGCGCAGCGCCTGAGCGCGGCCTCTGACGGCGGCTCGCCGGCCGGGATCAGCGCGTTCGTCAACAAGCTGTTGTGCCACAACCTCACGGCCGATCCCGGCTCGATCCCAGTGATCTCAACCTACTTCATGCATCCGGTTTTGGGTGGCTGCGCTTCGACCGCACAGATCAACGCCTACATGCCCATGTTCAGGCGGCGGGTTGACGCGATGGTGTCAGCGACTGGCTCCCAGCCGGTCGTGTACCTGCTCGAGCTCGACGCGATCGGATCCTCCTCCTGCATGTACAAGAAGGGGTCGCTGCCCGCCTGGGAGGGAATGCTGCGCTACGAGGTCGACCAGGCAGCCACGCTCAAACACGCCCTCGTCTACGTCGAGGGGGGCTACTCGGATTCCAACGACCCGCAGTACGCGGCGCGCATGCTAAACGCGGTCGACATCGGCCGGATCCGAGGGTTCTTCACCAACGACACCCACAACAACTGGACGACCTCCGAGGTGCGCTACGGGGAGGCCGTCTCGAAGCTCACCCACGGCGCACACTTCATCATCAATACGGCCCAGAACGGGCAGGGCCCGAAGCTCAACCCCCACCCCGCCACCCAGGGGATCGAGGATCTCTGCAATCCACCCGGGCGTGGCCTCGGGCCGCTGCCGACGACCGACACGAAGTTCCCGAAGGTTGACGCGTTGCTCTGGACCCACGTCCCCGGAAACAGCAGCGGCACCTGCCGCGGCGGGCCGCCGGCGGGCAGCTTCTGGGCAGCGGAGGCGATCTCACTCGCAGCCGACGCGAACCAGCGACTCGGACCCGCATACCCGAGCCGGCCGTACTGATGGCCGTCGGCCAGCTCCGGTTGATTCCGCCGCCGTCACACGTCCCCAAGCGGTTCGCACGAGGGCTTCAGGCCCGCGGCTGGAGCTCGAGCGTGCGCCCGGCAAGCAAGGCATGCGATAAGACGAAGCTCATGCGCAAGCGCGCGGACTGAACGCAGCCGTCGGTTGCAATCTGTCGGAAGACCGCAGCCCCCTCACGACGCTGGCTCGGCGCTACGCGCTCATAGGTTCCCGCCGACAGATCCCTAATAGCCAGTGGATCGAACCGATCACCAGCGCGCCGGTCTACGGAACGCTCACGCCAGATCCGGACCGGCGACGACGCCGAGCTCAGGCCGCCAGGGCGGCCGCAGCTCGCGCAGGCGCCGGCGTGAACCACGCGGCGACGAGCACCAGCGTGAAGGCAAGCGCCTGAAAGACGATACCCGTCGGGCTGGAGGGGAACGGGTCACCGAAGACCACAAGCCCGCCGACGATCCCGGACACGTTGGCCGCGGTGCTGGTCACGGCGATCACCGGCACTGGGTGACCGTCCTGAAGACCCTTGGCGGATGCGAAGAACGCCACGATCGAAGCGATGATCGGCACCAGCAGCCACGGCGACGCGAGGCCCAGCAGGCCATGCGCGCCGACCATGCCCGTGAGCGCCTTGATCGAGATGTCTGAGACCCCGAACAGGATCCCGGCAGCGGCGCCCAGCATCACGCCGTGGTGGTGGCTCGGCGCGCCGATCCGCGGCCCGATGATCAGCAGCGTCCCGATACCGAGCAGCACCGTCTCAAACGCGATCATGCCGGGGACCGAGAAACGCGAATGTGCGCCGTGAACCGCCGGAAGTGAGATCCCCAGCAGGATCAGGCCGACGGCGGTCATCCCCAGCCCCGTCCATTGTCGCCAGCCGATGGTCAGGCCGAACGTTCGCTCGGCCATGATCGCGAGCAGCACGATCCCGCCAGCAAGCACCACCTGCACGACCGACAGCGGCGCGATCGCAATCGCGGCGACGTGGAAGATCCACGAGCCGACCGCGACCAGCATCCCGAGCGCGAACAGGCGCGAGGAGAACAGTTGCCGAGCCGACCAGACGGGACGGCGGAAGTCGACAGCCGGCACCGTGCAGGCACCGCGGTGCTTGTAGAGAAAGCCGAGATTCGTCGTTAGCGCGCAGCCAAGCGCGAGGGCGATGCCCAGGAACAAGGTCATGATGGCCTGCGTGATGAGGTCGTGGGTTCCGGTCGGTCCCGGCGGCTACCAGGGTTTCGACAGATTCGGTGCCGGCCTAAAGGGGTCCTGGACGGATTTCCTCAAATACGGCGAATCTATGTCCGGCCAGCGTGGCGGGTCGGTCTAAGCGGGGGGTAAGCCCCGGGTAGGAATCGGGTTGTCGAACCGCTCAGCTCAGGTTGGCTCGGCGCCCGCCGGACATCAGCGTCGCCCCGTGGCTCGTGACTCGAACCAGCGCTGCAGATCCTCGCTCTGATGGGACAGAGGCTCCGCCGTGTCCCTGCGTGTCCGCACGAGTTGCAGCGCGCTGTCAACAGTGCGGTTGTCGCGCAGCGCGATCACACCCGCGGCCACGGTGGCTGAGCGCTGCCAGCCGGCGCGGCAGTGCAGGTAGACGATCTCACCGGCGTCGAGCCAACGGCTGACCTGGGCGGTCGTCTGCTCGATCAGATCGGGTGCCAGGCCACCATAGTCAGGAGTCGGGAACCGCCGCTCCTCGACGCCAGCCTTCGCCAAGGCCCGCTCAACGTTGCGGCGATCTCCGCGCAGGTATTCGGTGTCCTCAACCAGGTTGAGGACACGTGTGACACCCAGGAGCGACAGCACCCGAACGTCGGATTTGTCGCTCGGCATCGCGCCGATGATGAGGTTGTCGTAGACGGCGGCGTGGCCATACGACTGGAACCACCTGGACATCTGGCCGATGATCGCAGGAGCAACTGCCGTCGGCACGCAGACGGTTGCCAAGTGCCAGTACACGCTGGCGCTCAGGCTCCCAATTCGACTCGCAGCTTCCGCAGAGCCCGGTAGAGCCTTCCCTCGATGGTGGAGACCCTCTCATCAACAAGCTTCGCGATCTCAGGAACCGTCATGTCCGCACCGAACCGCAGTGCCACGACCTCGCGCTCGTCGTCAGACAGGATCTTCAGAGCGTGCCTGACCTCGTCACGATCGGCCACCAGCTCCGGCGTATCGCGATCGGCGCCCGTACCGACCGCGGAGGCGGTCCGTTCCAGCGCGCGCCCAGCCACCTGCTCGCGGCGCACATGGTCACGCACCAGGTTCAGCGCGATCCCGTAGATCCAGGTCTTCTCGCTCGACCTCCGGGGATCGAATCGATTTCCCGACCGCAGAACACGCTCGAACGTGTCGGCCACGAGGTCCTTCGCAACCTCGCGGTCGCCGACCCTGAACGCGACGAACCGCAGGAGCGGCTCAGCGTGTTCCGCGTAGCAGCGATCGAAGTCCCGCATCGGCGCAATCATCCCGAACGCCGCGGCATTGCGGATCTCGTGCGATCGATGTTGGGAATCACGACGCTCGTTCGTATAAGGCAGTGATGACCGACTTCGACTCAGGCAACGAGTTTCCCGAAGAGCTCCGTGGCGTCTCCGACCGCTTGCGTGAGAGCCGGCCGAGCTTCACGCCACTCGAGCTCGACCAGATCAAGCTGCGCGCGCTCAACCAGGTCGAGAGCGGAAAACGCCGTCGCCGGCCGCTGGTCTCCCGCTGGCTCACGCTCGGCCTCGCGACCGTGGTCCTGGGCGGGACCGCCGCCACCGGTTTCGCCTCAGGTGGCAGCTTCTTCGGCCATGGCCAGAACGCGGCGTGGTCTCAGTACCAGCCGGGGCATCCATGCAAGCCGAAGGACCATTTCCCTTGGGCGTACGGGTTCAAGGGCTTCAGCCACTGTAAGCCGACGCCTGCGCCACCGAAGGGCTACAAGCCGGGCCCACCGAAGGACCACAAGCCGAACCCACCGAAGGGCTACAAGCCGAACCCGCCCAAAAAGTGGGGATCGTCTGGCCAGTCCCACCACTGACGCTGCTCGGCCCGCGTCCACAAACAGCGTGCGTTCAGCCGAAGGCCGGCCTGAGCGCTTATTGCGACGTCTGCGCCGGTGGGCGACACATATGATCTTCGCGTGAGCTCAGGGATCGGCGCGACCGCCAACGCTCCCGCCTCGTCGGTCAGCGCCCTGCAGTTGACCGGAAGCAGCGAGCAGCTCTGGGCACGGTCGTTGGCTGTTCTGCCGGGGTTGATCACCGTATACCTCGGCTTCAATGCCGGCGGCTACTACGCAGGATCGGTCGCCCTGGTAACGCTGTTGCTTGCGCTCGTTCTGATCGCTCGGATACTCGTCGCGGACCGGCCGTTCGCCGGAGTCGGGCGCCGGTATGTGGTCGCGATCGGTGCGTTCACTCTGTACACCGGATGGACACTGCTCTCGGCGCTGTGGTCACACGCCGAGGCGCGCGCACTCACGGAGGTCGACCGCGACCTCCTGTATCTGCTGCTGCTGGTGCTGTTCGGCCTGCTCCCACGAGCGGCCGGCCTTCTCCGATGGACGGTACGGAGCACTCTCGTCGGTGCCCTCATCGTCTGTGGCTCGGGCTTCATAACCCGCGTCCTGCCCCACCTATGGCCGGTCCACAACAGCTATGCCAGCGAACGCCTCAGCTTCCCGATCACTTACTGGAACGCACTTGGTCTGCTGGCGTCCGTTGGCGTGCTGCTGGCTTTGGGTACTGCGGCCGATCCGCGAGAGTGGCGACCGCTACGGGCCGTTGCCGCCGGCACGGTACCGCTCTTTGCCGCAACGCTGCTTCTGACACTCTCGCGCGGAGCGATAGCGGCACTGCTGATCGGAGTCGTGATTCTCGTTGTGCTCGCCAGAACGCCCTCCCTGCTCACAACGGCCGTCGCGATCGTCCCCACGACCGCAATCGCAGTCGCCGTCACCTACCACGCGGGCCTGCTGACCAGCAGCCATCCGCGGAGTGCTGCAGCGGCCATCCAGGGTCATCACGTCGCACTGGCAGTTGCCCTCTGCATCGTGGCGGCAATCGGTTTGAGCGCTGCCGGCTTTCCGATCGAGACACGCATTGCGCGTCGCATGGAGGGCAGAAGGCTCTCACGCTCTCATCGCCGCGTGGCTGCAGCAGTGCTCGTGGCCACTGGTGCAGCAGCGCTCGTCGTTGCGATCGTGGCCGGCTGGCCGGCACGTCTTTACGACAAGTTCATCCAGACAGGGCCGGTTCCGGCCAGCCAGGTCCGACTTTCAAGCCTCAGCTCGGACGGGCGCACGCCGCTGTGGAGCGCTGCCTGGCACGCGTTCAAATCCTCACCCGTCCACGGAACCGGCGCAGGCACGTACGAGTTCGACTGGTACCGCTACCGCGCGCCTGGCTCGATCGTTGTGGTTGATGCTCACAACCTTTACCTGCAGGTGCTCGCCGAGCTCGGAATCGTCGGCTTCGCCCTGCTCGTCGTCACACTGGTCACGATTCTGGTCTCTCTGGTCGCTCGAATCTCGACAGCAGACCGTGTCCTATCCGCCGCAGCCATCGCCGCCTTCCTGGCCTGGTGCCTACACGCTGCCGTCGACTGGGACTGGCAGATGCCTGCCGTCACAGCCTGGGTCTTCATGGTTGGTGGCGCAGCGCTGGCTGCGCAACCGGCGGCGAACCAGGCGACGAGTGCCGAAGAGCCCCGGTGGCGCGTGCCCATGGCCATCGGCCTGCTCATCGCCGCTGTCACCCCCGGCCTGCTTCTGCTCTCCCAGGACCATCTCCAACGCGCGGCCACAGCGTTCGAGGCCGGCAACTGCAACGTCGCCGAGACACAGGCGCTCGCTTCGATCAACGACCTGTCGATTCGGCCAGAGCCGTACCAGATTGTCGGGTACTGCGACATACATCAGGGGCGGGTACTGAACGCCGTTGCCGCCATGCGCCAAGCGGTCGCGAAGGAACCCGGGAACTGGCAGTACCACTACGGCCTCGCGATCGCCGACGCCTATGCGGGCCTGAACCCGCGGGCGGCACTCCAGGCGACGCTGCGGCTGAACCCGAGCGACCCGGTTATCAACCCGATGCTCGGCGCACTCAAGACCACGTCTCGCGACCAGTGGCTGGCCGAGGCGCGTACGGCCGCCGACACGATTCTGGTCAGCGGTCGCCTCACCCTGCGCTGAACACGCTCACTCGAGCGGGTGAGCGACGCCGACCACACAGCACCCGCGAACCACGCGCGCTCCAGTTCCGTCGACGCCCACGAACCTGCCGCTGTTCGCAACCTCGACCACATACTGGATCGCAGCACCGGAGCTGTAACTGACCCTGCAGCGCCACGGGTTCAGCTTCGGGCCCTTCGTGCCCGGGTCACAGTCGACCCCAGCTCGCGATGCTGCCGCGGCCATGCGGCACCGGCTCCCGGGTGGTCAGCAGCATCGCATCGAGCTGGCGCGGGTTGATCCGGGTCTCCCCACGCTGCTGAGCCGAGAACGCTGCGGCACCGCCATGCGCTGACACGCCGACCACGGCGGCGGCCAGACCAACCAGGATCACGGGAATCACCGCCAGTTCGCGTCGCACGTTGTCCAACTTACCGTGTGGACTCGATGACCACCGGTCAGGCTGCCGTTACTGTGCGTGCAGGCGCCAATCTAAAGCATGCGGCTACGAGCACGAGGGGAACGCGAGCGCCTGGAATGAGATGCTCGTAGAGGGTGGAGGGGAACGGGTCGCCGAAGACCACAAGGCCGCCAACGGTTTCAGACACATCGGCAGCGGTGCTCGTCACAGCGACCACCGGCACTGTGTACCCACTCTGCAGGCCTTGGCCGAAGCGAAGAAGGCACCATCCACGCGGCCACAATGATGACCAGCCAACGCGAGCCCACACAGAACGCGCGCCGTGGGCGCCGATCCTGCGCGTCAGCATCTTACGGCCAACCACACATCCTCCGCACCGAACGCCATCCGCATCGCTGCCAACGCACCGGCCATACCTTCGAGGGTAAAGATCCAGGCCGGTCGCCACAAGTATGCCGAGAGCGAACTGCAGCGAAGAGAACAGTAGGCGACCCGACCACTGCGGCCACCGGACATCGACGGAAGACACTGAGCAGGTTCACGATCCCTGGTAGACTTAATCGGTTCCGACGGTGGCTAGGTTTTGAAAGAGAGCCGGCTCGAGTTCCTGGACGGGTTTCCTCAATACTTGTGTCAGCGCGGCGAGCCGCCTGCGCGGACAGTAAGCCCCTGCGTAGGAATCGGGTTGAAGGATGTTCACCCTGGCTCGCGAGTGGCTGGTCTCATTCCGAGGCCACAAGCGTGAGCCCGTAACCCAGGCCATGACTCCTCGCGAAGCAGGACCATGCAGCGGGCTATGCTCGCGTGACGCGATATCACTACGCGCTGATAACGGTCCCGCGTCTTTCGCCGATTCTTGGGTCATCAATCCTTCGTCTAGAATCGCGAGCCCCCCAGACGCGTCGTGCAACGGTGACATGAACGACAATTCCTCACTACCCAGCTTAGTTTTTTCCCCCCGCGAGAATCCTCGGCCAAGGGCAGGTTCTATCGTCCGAGTAATTCGCCGCCGTGCGTGGCTCGTTGTCGCCTGCGCGCTCATCGGGGAGGCGCCGCATATGCTGTGGCCTCTAGAACCACCCGTAAGTACACGGCCACCGCATCGCTATATTTCAATACGAATCAGCTTGACCAAGAGCTTGTCGGCCTGTCACCTCCTGTCGACACCGATCCAGCATCGTCGCAAGACACTAACGTCCAACTGGTGCAATTGGGCGGAGGCGCGGCCCAACAAGCCGCGAGTGTCGTCGGGCATGGCTACACAGCTTTGGACGTCCAGAAGATGTTGACGGTCACAGCCGAAGGTGACACCACCGTAGTCGAGGTCTCAGTAAGTGCGCGTTCCCCCAGGCTCGCGCAGAGCTTGGCCAATGCCTATGCCAGCGCCTTCGTGCGAGATCAGTACTCAGACACTCAACGCCTATATCGCGCGGCACTGGCATCAGTCCGAGCACAACTCAACGCACTCACTCCAGTCCAACGCGCGGCATCAGCAGGTCTGGCACTACAGGAGAGGGAGCAATCGCTAGACACCCTCCAGCACCTGCAACCAACTGTGACCGTCGCTCAGCGCGCGGACCTACCGACCGAGCCATCCTCACCTCGCGTTGGCCGCGATGTCGCGCTGGGTACGTCCCTCGCGTTTCTTGTGGGCCTGATTATTGCGCTTGTCCTTGAGCGACTAGATCAGCGCATCCGCGAGCCTTCCGAACTCGGCGACCTGTACGGCTTGCCGGTACTCGGCGTGGTGCCAAGTCGAACCTGCTCCGTAGCAGCAAGAACAAAAGACTTCCCATCGACCAGTCGGTGGCAGAAGCATTTCAACAGATCCGCGCCAAGATCCGTTTCTTCAATGTCGACAAGCCATTGACAACGGTTCTGATCACGTCTGCCGCCCAGGGCGACGGTAAGACCACAGTCGCCTGTAACCTCGCCGCTGCAGCCGCCCGCGCAGGAACCAAGACGCTGCTTGTTGACGCCGATCTTCGAGCTCCCCGGATACGGGAAATGCTCGGCATCCATGAGAATGGTCGAGCGAGAACCCGCCCCGCCGCCGGCTTATCCGACGTGCTCACGGATCTCCGGGTGGTGGATCGGGCGATCGTGAGCGTGCCGGTGTTGGCCCCTGGCGGGTTGGAACTATCTCGAACGGAGCCGGCACGGCTCGACGTGTTGATTGAGAACGGCTCGGCACCGAACCCGGTCGCTTTGATGGAGAGCGCGGCTATGCGGCGCCTTCTAGCCTGGACAGACCAACACTACGAGCTAGTCGTGATTGACTCACCGCCGCTTGCGGCCGTCTCAGACGCAATGGCCCTGGTGAGCTCGGTCGATGGGGTGATTGTCGTGGGCCGGATGGATCGTGTAGATCGGAGCGTCACGGCGCGAGTCGCCGAAGCATTGACACTATGTGACGCTCCGCTACTTGGCGTCGTTGCGAATGCCGCAGACCCGACGTCCACCAGGGAGTATGGGTACGGATAGGAACACAAGGGGCGCTCCACCTGCGCAGGTCGGTCCCTTGTTGGCTTTTAGTTTAATCCTCGCCTGCTAGCTGGCACGTTGAGGTCCGGGACAATGCACTGACTGCACGCATTTCGCATCTTCGATGACATCATCTAGCTTCTTGTCACAGTCTCCCACCAGACCCGCGCCGTCGGTTCTTTATGTGATGCACGAGCACCCGTCTGTCAGTCAAACGTTCGTTGTCCTGGAGGCGGCGGCCGTTCAACAGCTCGGCGTGCCCGTCGTGACGTACGCGATCCACAAGGGCCGAGCAACGCAACCAGCTGCGTCGGTCCGCTGCTTGTGTCCTCCCGCAGCGATTCCACAACTGGCTCTGGTGGCTGCTCGGCGTCCGGCGATCGTCATTCGCGGTCTCGGTCGCCTTGCGCGGCAGGAACTTCCGGCACGAGACGCCTTGCGGCTGCTCTTCGCTGAGCTTCACGCGGAGTATGTCTTGCCGCATGCTCGACGCCTTGGCGTGAATCACGTGCACGCTCACTTCGTCGCCCGACCAGCCGATGTCGCGAACGCGCTGGCCGCACGGCTTGGCTGCCCTTGGAGCGCGACCGCGCACGCCAGTGACATATTCGTCCCGTGCGAGGAGAGCTTACTTAGCCAGAATCTCGCTGGCGCAGCCTTTATCGCGTGCGCCAACGAGCGCGTTCGGGCCACGATAGCTAGCCGCTCGCCGAACACGCCCACTCTCTTAGTCCGCGCTACCGCTGACCTTCGTCAGGCTACATATCGCCGCCCGACCCGTCGGACGGAATCGCGTCAGGTTGTGACGGTCGGTCGCCTGGTGGCCACCAAGGGATATTGGACGATCTTGGCTGCCGCTCCGAGCCTTCTCCAAGATGACTCCGGTCTGACCTGGACCGTGGTGGGCGACGGACCGCTCAAAGGTCAGCTACTTTCCGACGACGAGTTGAGAAGGCTGGCGTCAGACTCCAATTCCTAGGTGCGCTTGCCCATTCTGAGACGTTGGCATTAGTAGCGGCCGCGGATGCGTTTGTACTACCTTGCGAGCAAGATCTAGCCACCGGTGATTCCGATGGCATTCCCACCGCCATCATTGAAGCCATGGCCTTGGGCGTACCGGTGATCACGTGCGAGGTTGCAGGAATTCCCGAGCTTGTCACTGACGGCGAAACGGGCTTTTTCGTGCCGCAGCGCGACTCAGAAGCACTCGAAGGCATGCTGCGTTACGTTCTCTACGATGCCCCCGACGCTGAACTCGCCGCCGTGTGTCGCCGGGCACGAGCCCAGATAGACCGAGAATACGAATCGATCGGCCAGGCGAAGCGACTTGCCGCCCTGTTCGCGGCATCCGAAGGCATCATTGGCGGCGAGGCCACCGCCAATGTCGCCGGGCCTCGCAAGTGACACTTTCGGATGTTTGACTCGTGAGTTTGTCTACTCGGACCTGCGCGCGAACTATCTGTTTCCGCAATTGGCACGCGCTCAGTCGCGGTTGGCTCAAGCCAGGTTGCACCGGTTGGCGTCCGGGCCACCTTCTGGCGGGGCGCCGAGTGAGCCGTCAGCGATACCCTCTCAATGTGACCATTTAGCGTTCCGTCATAGAGTTGCGGTGAATGGCGCTCGCTTCCTCGGCACGCATGTTGCGACCGCATCCATTTCCGCTGACGCCCAAACTGTAGTGATCACGGGTTTGCTCTAGCAAGCGCAAAGAGAATTCTTTCAGATGAGAGGGGGCGGATCGCGCGCTAAGGTAAGTGAGAGCATGTGCTAACTCGACAAAGGCCTGTCGAGATGTTTCGGCCAGACAGCACCCTGGCCGGTCAGCGTGACCTCCACGTTTCGTGCCGATGGACGCTGTCGTTGTTACGTATAACAGCGCAGAGGCTATATCACGTCTTCGGTTGTTTAGCCATCTGTCCGATCCTTGTTCGACCGCGTCATCGCTGTCGACAACGGTTCGACCGATCAGACGCGCGACTTGGCCGGCAGCCAACGGTACTCACATGTTTGCTTGCCCCGGAACGTCGGATTCGGTCAGGCTGCCAATTTCGGTGTTGCACTCGTGCGCACGCGTCTTTGCGCTTCTGAATCCCGACATTGTGTTTGGCGACGTTCAGGCCTTACGCTCCTTGAACGGCACCTTGACAACAGTTCCGTGGGCCTAGCGCTCCAGCGCTGGTGTTACCGAACGGTACCCTTCAATGACTCTGCGCGTGCCGTGCCTAGTCCACTGACTCTGCTTGACGCCGCATTCTAGGTCGCGACTCTGGGGCGATACGACCAGCTACGCTCAGGATGTCCCGTGGGTCGTTGGAGGTTGCATGATTATTAGACGATCGGCTTTTGAGGCGGTACGCGGATTTGACTCCTCGGTACTTTTTGTACTTCGAGGATGTCGACCTTTGCGTCCGGCTCAGACTCGCCGGCTGGAAGGTTCGGTTCGAGCCGGCCGCAATCGCCCGTCACGAGCACGCTGCAGAGAGCCGGGAGCAGTTTGCACGGTTTGGCGGCTCGGCACCACGTTAGGAGCGCCGCCAGGTTCTACATGCGCTATCCCCGCTACGTTATACCAGCGGCAGCAACGTATGACGGCGACTTTACTACCTTCGATTGGGACATGAGGGGCCGCCCACAATATGAAGATCCTTCACGTCGCTATGCGCCTCGATCCCGCGATCGGAGGATCGAGCGTGTCAACGGTCTCGAATATCGTCGCCGAGGGGCGAGTTGATCTGGTTCGCTCGGTGCTGTTCTGCGCAGGTCCGGAAGACGAGGAGCGGACACAGCCTGTTGTCGATCGCCTTGCTGTATCGGGCGCTGTTGTATATCGGGTTCCCCGTTTCCGTCGGCCAAGGCGCGCATCGGCCCAGTTCGGCTTGAGCCGAACCGCCTTCGCGCGACTAAGGGAGCTGGTGCCGCTGGCTGACATCGTTCACGTCCACGGGCCGTGGGGCGCTACGAGCGCTTACTCTCTTCGTTCTTGCCCGTCGATACGGTGTGCCGACCGTGCTCACACCTCGTGAGTCACTGACTCATCACGACGTTCGCACGTCGCAGTCCGCTGGCCGCGCCGCGTCAAACGCTTGTCCATGTTGCTCATCGGCAGGCTGCGGACGCGAACATTCACACGTCTAACGTCGGAACTGACAGACTCACCCGTGCGCGGCCGCGTGGTCACGGGATTCTCTTCCATGCCGTGGTTGACGACGACGCAGCGTTCGGCGGCCTGCGGCGGTCTCGCCGTTTCACACGCTGTCCCATTCGCCTGGGCTTCCTTGGCCGCTTTGATCCCAAGAAGAACCTCGGGTATTGATTGATGCGCTGACCTACGATGATGCGCTTCGACTTGTACTGGCCGGAGCCGGCCCTCCGGATATCGAGGACCGCCTTCGCGCTCAAGCAAGCAAGTCGGGTGTGGCGAACCGCGTTGAATTTCTCGGGTAACGTCACTCCCGCGGACCGTGAGCGATTCTTCCGCGCATCATCACCGTCCTTGCGCTGCCGTCGACTTTCGAGAACTTCGGGATGGCAGCCGCAGAAGCGATGGCACACTCGCGTTCCCTGTCATCGTGACTTCGCGAGTCAGGAGTCGCCGAGGTCATTCGCGAGCAAGGCGGTGGGCGTCATCGTCGCGCCAGACGGTCAGGCCATTGCAAGAGCCGCTTCAGATCTCTCGCGCCGTGCAGCCGCCCCCGGCTTCGCGGCCCGCGTGCAGGCCGTTGCTAGAGATAGGTTCTCCTACAGCATCGCATGCCGTCGCCGTTGCGTCGGTCTACCGAACGCTTTCTCGCTCATCCTCGATGACGGCGACTTTGCGCGACGCCGGTGATGGCGCCGCTTTGGATGCGATCCGTGCTTCGGGGTGGCGTCGCTTGCGTCCTATGCCGTTCGGCCACGGGAGCGACGCTCGCCGGCTGCCAGAAGCTCGCCCTACGCTCGACGTCGCGACTTCCGCGCTCGCAGACGCGGCGCTCGACTCGGCCCGCCGGCTGTGGCTCGGTGCACGCGGTCGACACTCCGACTCACCCCGGCTCCGGGCGCGGCCGGAAACAGACGCGGACACACTTGTAAATCCGTCGTAAATCCAACCTGAGGCAGTAACAGTCACTGACGTTCCCGCTCGCCCCCTCCGACATACGTCTACGCCGTACGTCATCTTCGCGTCCACCCTCGCGTCCGTGCACGCTCAGCGTGCCGAACACGCCGTTTCCTCCGAAATCGCGCAGCCTGCATCTGCAGCGACGCACCCCGGGTTCGTGACGGTCGCGCAGTCAACTGAGTAGTCCCCTGCATAGGGTCGGACGAGGATCCCAAAGCCGCCGCTCCCGTCCGTCGTCACCGTGCCCAGCTCTAATATCAGAGCCCCCGATCCAGACGTCAGCCGACCCGCCATTGGTGTTGTTGTTGTTCCCAACATACGATATTACCGTCGTGTTCTCACAGAGTTCCAAAAACAGGCCCGCTCCGGCTCTGCCGTCGACTACTTGCGACAACGTCGCCGACAGTGACGCCCGATACCGGCCCACCTTCGGCGTCTCCTTGTATTTTGAGGCCACTGTTGCCCAGCTCGTCGCCGCAATTTGTTGCCGTCACCGAACCAGATACTACATATTTCTTCCAGGCCACTCGACTTTTATCTGCCGAACAGCCCTCCGCTGCCGATGCTGTCGATCGTACAGTCACTTAGCACCATGTCGAAGCTGTTGCCAGGCTGATAAAAGTGTCCAGTAGTCATGATGTAATCTGGACCATCTAAATTGCCAAACGCGCTGTTATAGATCTGATTGTCGCCGGAGTGGTGAACCGAGCGTCCACGGTTGGCCTACGAAGTCGCTCGCCACGAAGTCAGCGAAGGTCGAGTCGAACAGTTGAATACCGACGCGCCCTGGTAGATTCCGTTCGTCATCGTGACTTCGCGGAGCGTCAGCTGGCTTGTGTAGGCAAGCAGCAATAGGCTATGGCCTTGAGGCACTACGTTTGCCATCGAACTGGCGGTTAACCATGCCGAGATTCGCGTCGCGGAGCCCCGACCCAGTGAGGTTTGTGTTCGCCAGAATCGTCGCGCCCAGTGATCCTTGCAGCTGAAGAGTCGAGCCCTGCATATCCAAAGTGACATTTGGTGGCAGCTGAAGACACACGTTGTACTGTCCAGCTTCGCCGGACGGATCTAGCGTCGTCACCGTTGTCATCGGGCTCACGCGGTACACGCGTCCGCTTCAGCGACGACGTACCCCTGTGTTTCCTGCTGCCGTCAGCGCCCGTTGAATCGCCATCGTGTCATCGACGTCGGCCACCTCGACAAAGTCTTGGACGTAATACTCGGCGTTGCTGCCGATTGGGGCAATGCTTGGCTTTGAAGCCTGGTCAGTTCGCGCAGATGCCACGTCGGGCACAAGGAATGGAAGCGCAAGAAGAGGAAGGCTTGCACGGAGCAGTATCTCTCCGACTGAGTTTGCCTTCGACTACGCTGCGCCCCATAGATTCGGTATCGCCTGCTTACGGGCCCTGGGCAAGTGGTGTCGGCCAACACTCGTACACACGTCCAAAGGCTTACGGCGTGAACGACTGAAGACCATTTCGCCCGCCAAACGTCCGCGCGTCTTGGGGGTACTTGACTGACTTCAGCCTTTCGGCGCGTTTCAGCAGAGCTCGCGCCAGGTCCGCCATTGTTCCGGCGCACGCCGCGCAGCCAGACCCGACGCACATCAGGCCACCAACACGGCCGAAGAGACCACGAGCCGATAGCCACGCTCGCCGAGTCCATACCAGCGCTCCTCGGCTTCTTCTCCAGGCGTTTGATGCCACCCTTTAGTGTTTCGCGGACTAAGACACCTCTGCCGGCTTGGCCTGCGTCTGCGTTGGTGGCAGTGACCTTTTGCGCGTCGTGAGTAAGGCAATGCCGCCGATCAGTAAGGCGAAATAGATGACGCTACGAACAAGTGCCACCGAGGTCACTAGCAGGTCACCATCTTTGTAGTAGGTGAAAGCCTGTGTGGCTAGCAAGCAGTAAGCCAGGAGCCCAAGAGGCGATAGCCCCCGTGACAACAGACCGAAGCACCATCGGCTTCCGTACCCGAGCAACAAGCCAAATGCGATTGAGACTGCCGCTATCCCTAGACTCCGCCGTATAGCCAAGCTTCGGTGAGATAAGACGCAGGGAAGCCGGTCGCTTGGTGATTTTGCGTTCCAAGTGTACGGGCCGTGAGCAGGTCGATCCGCACGTCCTGAATGTTAGGGGCGGCCCGGCCAGACGAACCCTGGGACAAGGTATTCCTCGCCGTCGAGCCACCTTGTGGCGTTTTCGAGATCGGTCCGGAGGGGCCCGGGATACTGGTGAATGGCCAACGCCGTGTCGAGAATCTCATAGCCGACGATACGACTGATCCTTTCAACCACTGGAAGCTGGGGCGTTGAGCCCCCCTTTCGCTCGGCAATGATCGGAATACTTAGGATGACGAAAATCGGAAGCGTCGCGAGAATCCATTTTGCTGGCACCGCTTTGCCCGAGTAGTACAGCACTATCCAGACCCCGATCAGGCTGACTATCAGGTCGAGGCGGCTTCCATACACGATCAGCTGGGCGAGCAAAAGAACGACGGCGCCGACAGTCACGGTGGCGCGCTTAGACCGACTCACGCCAGGCCATACCGCCACCGTCGCAGCAGCCCAGACGGCCGGATCCGCAACAATCGCCCACACGCTGTTGGCTGAGGTGCCGGCGGATGCCAACGCAGCCGTCTTGGTGTGAGCAGACAGGTCCTCGCGAGCTCCCGCCAAGCCGTACCTCCTGACCTGCTCGAGCAGTGCAATCATCGCCAAAAGTTCCAAGGCCACCGCCAGCCATACGAGCCGCCGCGAGGCCAACCGCCCCTTCGGAGCCATAGCCACTTCACGAAGCGCCCGGCGCGACCAGCTTGCGAGAGACGAGCGACCTACGATCAGATAGTAGGACTCAACGAAAAGCGTGGTCCCGAGGCTTGCGGTCAGCAGCACGTAGATAAGTTGGCCGGTCGAAACCTGGTATCGCGCCAAGAAGACATCCCAACCGTGATTCGCGGCGATTACCGCAGCCCGAAGAGGAAGACGAGCACGTAGAACGCCACAATGACCGTGACCGGGCTCGGTTCGCGAGCCGCTCGAGCTATGCCAACATGCCGAAGGTGAGCGGCCACCGGGACAAGAGATCCCAACCCGACAGCGCAAACGAGGGCCGCGTGTGAGGAGATCGTGGTCGCGGCACCGACGACTGCTCCAATCGCTAGGACTGTGACATACGTCAACCCCCAGACCGCAGCTCCCTTCGCACCTTCACGGCGTAAGCATAGACCGACCCGCGGATTGCACGGCCGGCGCACGGTCCTAGTCAGTCGACCGCAGCGGAATGGGGCGCGTGTCAAACCGATTCCACTCGAGCCGCACAGACCGGGTGACAGGTGAGCGGCGCAGACAGTCTCAACGAACATGCGAACCACCGATAAGGATAGTGTGCCCACACGTGAACTACGACCCACCCGCTTAGTCGCAGCAATCTATCGGAGTCGCCTATGTGCGGAATTGCGGGAGTAGCTGGGCGGCCACTCGACGGCGCTGAACACGCCGTCGCGGGGATGTGTAGCGCAATGATCCCCCGGGTCCTGACGACGGAGGAATTGAGACGATCAAGGCCGGCTCCTTGAAGGTGGTCCTGGGAGCCGCCGGCTTGCCATTATTGACCCCACAGATAGAGGCCATCAGCCGATGCACGACGCTGCAGGGGCGTGTCCTTGGTGTATACGGCATGATTTACAACTTTCAGGTCGCTCAGGAGGTGATCTACAGGGTAAGGTTCACCTTCAAGTCTGACTGTGACACCGAGGTTGTACTGCGTGCATTGAGCATTGGGCGAGGGACTTTGTCACGCATCTCCACGGCATGTTCGGGTTGGCGATCTGGGATCACAACGACACCAAGCTCGTTCTCGCACGGGATCGATTGGGCATCAAACCGTTGTACCACCACCTAGATGGCGAGCGGCGCTGGTTCGCCTCCCAGTTGAAGGCACTACTGGCATCTGACCGGATCCCGTGTCAACTTTCGCGCGAGGGCATTCAGAGCTTCCTCACATCGGGCTCGGGGTCATCGATCCACTTACGGCGATCGAAGATGTTGGGCACTCGGAGCAGGTCAGATTGCGATCTTCAGAGCTGACACCTTGCAGATCAGGTCGTACTGGTCATTGCCGCAAACGCGGGATCCGACGACCCACGTTCGGCTCCAACACGCTCCGCGACCTGATCTACTCGGCTGTCGATAGCCATTTGGTTGCAGACGCGCCGCTTGGCGTTTTCCTTTCCGGCGGCCTCGATTCACGATTGTCGCGTCGATCGCCGCCCAGAGTCGGGTTGCCGTCTAGACATTCTGTTGATTTCGAAGAACGCGGGCTACTCCGAACGAGAGTTCGTCGACCTTGTAGTGGACCCGGCTCGACGTTCAGCATCGCGCCATTGTGTTGAGCTCAGGATCTGCTTGAGCTTTCCTCGGATGCCTTTAAGAAGCGTACTGGATCAGCCGAGCGTCGACGGTTGCAATACGTACGTAGTTTCGCGTTGCGCCGCTGCCGAAGGCTTAAAGGTCGCAGTATCTGGTCGGGTAGCCGACGAGCTCTTTGACGGATACGGGCACGTCGGCCACGCGCAGCTTTTGGAGCGGGCGTTTCGCGCAACCCAATGGGCAAGGCCACTTCTTCGCAAGGCCGCGGATAAGCCGACTGGCTCGGCGAGAAGGCGCGCCGCTGGCTGGCCGGTGAAGGACATCAAGGAGGCTCGTGGGAATGGATCAGGCCATCGATTTTTGCCTGCCGATGTTGAAGCACTGATGGAGCCAGCCACATTGCCTCATTGGAAAACACGCTCCAGCGCTGACCTTGAACGAGCCGATCGTGCGCCAAGTACTAACTCGCAAGGTAACACTGATCTCACGAACACGCTCCTTAGAGACACAGACGCTATGAGCATGGCTAACTCTCTCGTTCGCGTTTGGTTACTCGATGACACGATCGTCGAATGGGTGGCTCGTCTACCGGACGCACAAAGGCTGGAGCGTAAGGGGCTTTTACTCGAGGCTATGCGTGCGGACGTACCCAAGGAGATCCTGGCGCGGCGCAAGCAGCTTCGCCTTCCATTCGGTCCATGGATGCATGGGCCTCTCAGCAACGACGTAGAGGCCGCTGTTCCAGACCCCGCAATGCTTGCCGATCTGGTGAACCCGGATGTAATGTGGCGCACGTGGCAGGACCACCGACGGCGTGGATCGCGATGGCTGAAGGTTTGGTCCCTCTACTCGCTCGGCAAGTGGGTCGCCTCGCTCAGGTGATCCACGTGGAATAGCCGCCCTCTTCTTGCCGACACTCGTCGACAAGACTGTTGAAGATGCATAGTGCGCATGTACACAGCCAATTGTCGCGGCTCAAGACCCTGGGCAACCCGACTGTTCTAAAGGGCCTGGCCGCGGCCGGTGGCGTACAGCTTTTCCTCCTGGTCAGCGGAACGCTTAGCGCTCGTCTTCTAGGCCCTCAAGGGCGCGGATATGTCGCGATCCTCACCACCTGGCCGTCGGTGATCGGCCAGATAGGGCGGATCGGCATGGCGCTAGCCGCTACCTACTACCTCTCCTCGTCCGAGGTGGGAGGCCGAGAAGTTCTGCAACTCTCGGGGCCGGGAGCTCGCACACAGGTCCTACTGCTGACAGCCCTCAACTCCGCAATCATTCTTGGATACGTCGAGGTCAGTGGTGCTCCGATCCTCGATGCTGCCCTGATTAGCCTACTTCTGCTTCCAATCGCACTCGTCCAGGACTACGCCATCGCATTCCTGCTGGGTGCCCGTCGTCATGGAGTCGCAAATGCGATGCGGCTCCTACCTGTAGCTATCTACGCGATTGGCATGGTTGTTCTTTCCGATCGCACGATCGAGCCACCTCTACCGTCCTGGCGGTCATGTTGGCACACCGCCGTCGGCCTGACTTCTCAGCCATAGGACCGGTCTATGCGCGTTCGCCCTTGCAGCCATGGAGTCCTCGTGACTCGGTCGCGTCGAGCAAGCTCGGAGGGAGCTGCTCGCGTTCGGTCGTAAGGGCTTTGTCGGTTACCTCGCGCCGGTCGACACTTTCCGTATCGACCAGCTTCGCAGTTGGCTTTCTCGTCTCACCTCGCGATTAGGCTTTTACGTAGTTGGTGCGGCATTCACGAACCTTGCGCGCCTCGTGGCGACTATATCGGCTTGAGCGCGACACCCGAGATCGCCGCCCACACAAATGTTGCGCTGACCAGCGCGCCGCGATCCGCGCATCCTCAACCATTCTTTGGTCGTCATCACGTTCGTTACCGTGACTCTGGCCGTCTTTGTGATATTCGCGATACCCATCATCTTCGGCGAGCGTTACAGCAACTCGATTCCCATCGCTGAGATTCTGTTCGCAGCGGGGTGGCTGTTGGCCATGAAACGGATCGCAGTCGACACAATGCGTGGGGCTGGCGAGGCGTAGGTTGGGACGCGTCTGAGATCGTGAACGTCACTGTCTTCTTGGCTATTCTCATTCCAGCCGCACTCTGGCTCGGTGGCATTGGGGTCGCGCTTTCACTTGTCATTTCGTCCGCATGCGGTTCGGTAATACTGTTTCGTCACCTGAGGGCCCACAGCATTAAGTCTGACTTCGCACGACCTGCTCCACTCGCGACTCCGCGACGAGCGTTTTTGAGGAGAGGCCGCAGTCACCAGTTGGCGCCCCGCGACCGATTCG
>CAWDRA010000002.1:0-167045 GCA_963804615.1 uncultured Actinomycetota bacterium | reverse complement strand
ATGTGCCTGTTACTGGTTCAGATTCTCGTATTGCTTAATAGGTTCGTTCCATTGTCACGGCGTGGCTCTGGTCTCCAGAACTGAGTGTTGGCTCAGGGCCTACGTCATCGGCCAAGCCTCCAAACAGCATGGTTCACTTCGTAGTGCGCGACCTCACGTCGCGCCGATCCTTGCGACAGTCTCGTCGGTCACTCGTCATCGCGACACGAGTAGCCGTCGTCACGTTGTGATGGGTGGCGCTGAGCGTAAAGTGACGGCATGGACGAGGCGATCCCGGTCCTACGTGTCGAGGATGCTGGTCGTGCGGTGGTCTGGTACCAGCGTCTTGGCTTTGCCAAGCAGTGGGCGCATCAGTTCGAGCCAGGCTTTCCGTGGTTCGTTTGCGTCGCGCGGGGTCGCGTGAAGCTTTACCTGTCCGAGCACACCGGCGACGCTATCCCGAACACGCTCATCCATCTGAACGTCGCCGACATTGACGCGGTGGCGGGAGAGTTCGGGCTGTCGGTCGATGAGGAGGGCTTGGCCGGACGGCAGTGCGACCTAGAAGATCCGGATGGCAACAGGCTCCGCGTCGCAACACCCCGCGACTGAGCTCCTGCTGCACCGATCGAAGCAACACTCTCGCGAGTTGGCGGGCCTTTGTAAAAGTTGTTCCGCAGGCACCTTAGGTGTCTTAAGCATCGGCTCATGAGTTCTGCTCGGGCCTGGGTGGCTTGTTTGGCTGTGCTGCTCGTGGCCTTGGCGACGTCCCCGTTGGCTCTGGCGAGCGCCAGGATCACCGATGCCTCGGCACGCGTCGACGAATCGCAGCGGGACGGGTACGCTCAGGAAGCATTCACCCTGACTGTGTCTAAGGGCGCCCAGCCCATCAAGTCGTTGGACCTCGGACCACCGTCTGGATTGCAGTACGGGCCGGTTGGTACGGGGCTACGGATAACGAGTGCCGGCAAACCCGTTGGTCACACGGCCAAGCACTACGAGAACGCCATCGCTGTCTCGTTTAGTCATCCAGTGATGAGCGTTCGCATCGAGATCTCCTCACCCGCGATCCACAATTGCGCGGCCGGTGCCGTGTGGCCCGACGGGGCTGTCGGTGCGACCGGCCTCGACGCAGGTAACGGCACGATTGAGCCTAGAGCCGTCACGGTGCGTTTCATCAAGGTTTCGTCTCCGGGGTGGTGGCATCCGAGCCGTTCGGCACAGAACGCCGTGTGCTGATCAGCTGGCCGTCTCTGCTAATTGTCCATCAACGCGCGTCATTCGAAGAAGGCTTCCACTCACAAGGCACCTGCGACCGCAGCTTGCCGGGCGTCTCCGGTTCGATCAGACCGGAAGCCACGGCCTATTGCGGCAAAGCCTCTAACGTGCGTCAGGTGAGGCTGTTTACGCCGCTTTCTGCCGCCGCAGCTGACCAGGCCGAGCGCGGGACGCTCCGCGGCGACTTTGTCTGGGTTGACAATCCACAGCCCGACGAGGCGACCGAGGGATCGGTGTGGGTGGCGATCGACGTGCCAGACAATCGAATGGCTAGGTTTGAGAAACGCTTAGACCCTCGACTCGGTCACCGAGAGTTCCTTCTCCCGTCTCGAATAACCAATCTGCATCGGCCGCAGCGTGTGCAACTGCCGCTCTGATCGGTCTGACCTGAGAAGTGGCGGTCCTGGTCGCCGAGGATGGTCAGGCGCGGCGCGTTGTGCGCTGCGCCTGTCCTCAGGAGGACCTCATGTCTGTGGAGTTGTTTGACGCTGCCGGCCGCCATCGCTCACCGACAACCCTGCCGGGCTGCCGAAGCGGATGCGTGCCAGGGGTTGCGAAATTGGCGGGCTAGTCGGTCCGTCGAGGTTGCCGCGCGGCCACGTTCGTGGGTTGTCGCGGCTGTCAAGGAGAACCGGAAGAGCAATCCAGGTGTGGGGGTTTCAACGAAGCACGGCTTATCGGCTGCCAGCAGCGTGCAAATGCTCCGGGAGTCGGAGGGACTCGTCTGACAGTCGCCTCTCGCCCTGGGATCCGGCATGCTCAACAGTAGACTGCGGCACCCACTTCCACGCAACGACGGATAGGCATGTTGAAACGTCACTATTCCCATCTCCTGCTGGCCTGCCCACTTGGCCTATTGGTCGCGGTCGCGTTCTCAGCATCGGCTGTCGCCTCGGCGCCACGTATCTCCGCCGACTCGGCCTACCCGCAGCTGTCCCAAGACTTTCACAGGATGCTGGCTGACCCGAGCAGTCAGATCAGAGCCGATCAGCTCACATTCGAGAACAACACAGGCCCTTGTCTCACGAGGGTGTTCACCGCCCTCATCGTGGCTGAGTCGCCAGGGAGCACGGGTGCAGGCGCCGCGCAGGCTGCGCTCAAACCGCTTCTGTTCGAAGCGGCGTTCCAGATGATCATGCAGAGCGCAAAGCCCCTCCTGACTCCGTACCTGCAGGCATTGAGGCTCGCCATCAACGTCTCGGGCATCACGGGTAGAGAGAGAGCTCGGGCCGTCGAGTTTGCGGATATCTTCGCCCAGGCAGCGAGCCTGCGCACATGTGCTGACGCGACCAGTTGGGCCGCTGCCGGCTACAGCACTGCGAGCCGACCCCAGGGCGTGAAGCTGATTGCTCGGTTGAAGACGGTGGCGAACGAGACCTTCCCGAACGGCGGTAAGTTCCGAGGGTTCACAAGCGCGCAGCACGCAACGCTCACCAAGCTCATCAAACAGGCGGACAAGCGTTTCAAGACCGTGATCAAGCAGATCGATTCTCGCGGGACATCCTGGCTGGGGAATGTGCTCGTCCTGGCCGAACGGGACGCCAGCCAGCAGACGACGACCACGACCACAACGACGACCACGACCACCACGACCACGACCCCGTAGCCACCAGGCAGCGCTGCTGCGCTCGATTTCGGATGGCCCGGCGTGAGTGCCGGGTCATCGCACTTACGGCCGTGGTGTGCCGAGCGCCTATCGGCCCAACGCTTCTATACAAGTTGGGCGCTGTACAAGCCTGAGTATGCCCAGCATGACCATGAGTGCGGCCCGGCAGAACCTTCCAGATGCCGTGGATAAAGCGCGCACAGAGCCGGTGATTCTCGAGCGCTACCGACGGCCGCGGCTGTGCTGATCGGACGGACCAAGCCAAGTCAAAGGGAGGCGAGCTTCAATGCTCGCCTCCCTTCTGCTGTCACTTCCTGATGCCGCACCTGCAGCGATCTGTCTGCTACAGGATCTGTATTTTCCGCGGAGCGCCACCGTGCCCGCTCGGTGTGGCTCCTACCTGGGCGCCCAGCACCAAGGGTGCTGCCGCAGCAAGATCCTTGCCGTACTTGCCAAGAATCTTGATGGTGACAGTCTTGGTGCCCGCGGTCGTAAACGAGACCATGACAGTCCGGCTGACCGCAACCTTCATCCACGGCTTAGCGCCGACCGGATGACCAGCTCCGCGAGCGATCGCCCTGCCATAGGCGAACAGTCGGACCGCGATCACCCCGGCCTTGTTCGCGTGCAGCTTCACCGCCTCACCCTTGGACAGCAGAGTTGCCACTGTCTGGCGGTGCATCTTGATGACCTTGACGAACGCCTTGGCAAGAAGTGGTGTCATCGTTCCTGTTCCCGTAAGACCAACGGTCGTCGTCGAACTCGGGTCGTTGGACGGCACCGATAGCTCAGCTGTGGCGTCTCCCGCCTGACCGGGGACGAACGTGACTCCCACCGTACAACTCGACCCACCGGCCACCGTCGCGCCGGAGCAGGTGTCGGACGACAACGCGAAGTCGCCGGCGTTGGAACCGCTGATCGACAGCGTGCCGATGTTGAGAACGTCGTCACCCTTGTTCGTGATGGTGACCGTCTTGGTCGCGCCAGTGTGGGTCAGAACGCTGCCGAAGGGCAGGCTGCTGGCCGTCGACACCGCGGCAGGCGCAGTTGCATCGCCGCTCAGGTCGATCGTGTTGTCGCCGTTCCCGTCGGCGTTTGACGCGTTATCCGGAACGACGAGTTCAGCGGACTGTGCCGCGCGCGACTGAGCACCGGGCGTGAAGGCGACCGCCACCGTGCAGCTGTCCCCGCCTGCAAGCGCAGCGCTGGAGCAGGTGTCCGCTGAGAGTGTGAACTGTGCGGGGTTGGCGCCCGCGAGGCTCAACTGCCCGATGTTCATGGACGTGTCACCGCTGTTCGTGATCGTCACGGTGTGGCTGGTGCTGCTCGCTCCTTGATCCTGGTTCCCGAAGTCATAGGAGTTTGTGTCGGTCGAGAACGTTGCCGGAGCGATGCCGGTCCCGTTCAGGACCACCTGGTCGGTGTTGGCTGTCCCTCCTGCCCCGGTGTTATCCGGGATGTTGAGCACAGCGTCCTCGGCGGCGGCCTGGGATGGCTCGAACGCCACCGTGTCCTGGCAGGTGTCGCCGCCGTTCAGAACCTGTCCTGAGCAGCCGTCGGTCAGCACGGAGAAGTCGGCCGGATTGTCGCCGGTGATCGTCGAGCTGCCCAGGTTCAACGGCTGGCCGCCATTATTGGTGATGGTCACCGTCTCGGTGCCCTGATTGCCGGTGCCGACATTGCCGAAGGCAACCGGGCTCGGGTTGGCCGAAAAGATCGGCCCGAGTGGAGTCATGGTCACCTCGGGGGTCCCGGTCGTGTCCAGGCCGAAGCTGGCGTTGGTGGCGCTCGCCTCGACGTAGTCGGAGCCGCCGCCACCACCCGCCAGCGATGAACCGCCACCGCCGCCGTAGTAGCCGCCGCCACCGCCACCACCGCTGAAGTCAGTAACCGGGTCCCCGGCGAAGTCCGTTCCGGTGCCGCCCTGTCCGAATGAGCCATCGGTCCCAGATCCTCCTTCGCCCGAGCCTCCGGCGCCGCCTCCGGTCTGGGTTCCTCCTCCTCCGCCGGTGTCGCTGAACGAAGAGTCGCCAGCGCCGCTGACCCCTGCCGGGTCGCCGGCGCTACCACCCGACGGTGAAGCATCAAAGCTGGAACCGCCGCCGCCGCCGCCGCCGGCGACGATCAACCGAGTCGTCAGATCTCCCTCTGCGGTCCGAACATCGCTTGCACCGCCGCCGCTGGCCGCTCCGAGATCGCTGGAGGGACCGCCTCCGTTGAAGCCTCCGGAATGGTCGTCAGCCGCACCAGCGCCGCCGACATAGACGTACAGGGTTTCACCCGGGGTGACGGAAAGATCCGCCGTCACGGTTGCACCTTCGCCGCCCGGCGAGCTAGCACTGTTGTAGGGGTCGGAGCCGTTGGTCGCCCCGCCCGGAGCACCGACGGCTGTGACTTCAATGCCCGCCACGCCCTGAGGAACCACGTAGGTCTGTTCGGTACCGGTGTAGGTGAACGTGCTGCTTGTCGCAGCGACCGCGGACGGCGTCTTTATGAAAGACGACGCAGCGAGCAGAGCCAGCAGCGGGCTGAGCAGCAGCAGCGGACGCGAAAGGGCCAAGTGGCTCCTGGAGAAGAACATGATGAATCATCCTTTTGGTGGGGGGTGAAAACCGCGCCGTCAGCGCCGGTGGGCACTTACTCAGTCGAGTTATCGGACCGACCCTGCAGTCCTGAGAAAAGATCGGCGAGTCGCCAACGGCGTATCTGAGGCTTCCGATGGGCGCCCATAATCGGGCAGGAAGTGAACGACAAGCGGTGACATTCCTAACGCTCATCGGCAGCTGTCAGCAACGACTGAATACCAGTGCGCTTGCGGTGGCAGCAACTGCAACCCAACCTGCAACCCTGGATCTGGCACGAACTCGCCAACGGCGTCCGCCGTCGCAGCATCCCCAGCGCAAGTCCATATATGCGACAACGGGCACCTCGACGAGCCACTACAGGCGGCGCTCAACAGCATCGATCTCAACGATCGAATTCCGAAGATTTGATGCCCAACCGCCGTGATGCCCAACCCGGCCAGCCTGCGGAACAAACTGGAAAGGTCAGGCGAACGGATCGATAGACCGGGACGCGAGCGCCTTAGCACTTGAGCTCTGTGCCGCGAGGGGATCGGCACAAGACAGCGTTGCGTCGACATGGGGCGGGGGCAGGATTGCTCATTGTCCAGCTGGCACGCAATGGCGCTACCGGTTTTCACGCAAACTCAACGGTCTATCTCTGGCTGAGGTTGAGGTTGAGGTTGTGCTCGCGGAGTCGCCTCGGATCAGGACGCAGCGGCCTTCACGGTTGCGGCCTTCAGCGGTCTCCGACCTGCGGAATTGCGGCATTTGGTCGGGGTGATGTCGACTCCGTGAAAGGGCGGAAGGAGCAGACCGTCGCGATGCTCGGGAGGTGCGCGCGCACAGGACAGACATGATCGAGGACCGGTTCGGTGGTTTCAGGATCAGGGGGCGCGCCGGCGGCGGTCGAGTCCTTCAAGGATCAGCTCGAGCCCCCAGGTGAATTCGGTGGCGGTCTCGTATCCGGTTCCGGGGAGTTCGGCAACGACCTCGGCGAGGTAGGGGTAGTCCTCGAGTGCGCCGATCGCCTGTGCCCTTCTCTGCGCGGCTTCTCCAGCGCTGCTGGGTGTCTTGAAGTCGAGCGTTTGCTCCTGCAGTGCGAAGCCGTAGATGTAGGCGTCCTGGACCGAGTAGGCGTGGATCGCCGTCTCGAATGAGAAGCCCGCCTCGCGAAGGCAGCCCATCACCGCGTTGTGGTTGCGGAGGTTGGCCGGCCCCGGATTCCGGGACTCCATGAGGCCGATAGCCCAGGCGTGCCGGTTCAGTGCCTCGCGAGTTGAGATCGCGCGGCGCCGCATTGCCAACTTCCAGTTGTGATCGATCGAGGGGGACTCGATCTCACTGAAGACGATGTCGACCATGCCGTCGAGGAGCTCATCCTTATTCGCCACGTGCTTGTAGAGCGCCATCGGTACGACATCGAGTACCTGCGCAAGCCGGCGCATGCTGAACCCTTCGAGCCCGTTCCGGTCTGCAAGTGCCACCGCAGCTTGCAGCACGGACGCTCTGCTCAGGCGCCCGCGGCCTGTGGTCGGCTTCGTTCGGGTCATGCGCTTGACAAGTGTACGTCGTACACCTACAGTTGACAGCGGGGTGTACGCCGTACACCCCGAGAGAGAGGCCGCATCATGGAAAGCTCAGCACAGACGCCTGCACCGTCACCGGACAATGACCCGCCACAGGCTGGCGGCCGTAGCTATCCACTCACTTTCTCGGTCGACTATCCCGACCGCGCTCTCAATCGCCTGACGACCGCATTTCGGATCCTCATGGGCATCCCGATCGCGATCCTCGCAGCGACGCTCGAGGGCGGCAGCTTCGGCGTCCACACCGGCGGCACCGGCGCGCGCTATGCCGGAGGAGGTATCGGGATCCTGGTCATCCCGGTACTGCTGATGCTGCTGTTCCGCAAGAAGTACCCGCGCTGGTGGTACGACTGGAACCTGCAGCTGACCCGCCTGAGCAGCCGCATCGCCGTGTACTTCGCGCTGATGGATGACCGTTACCCGTCCACCGATGAGGAACAGGCGGTACACCTCAACTTCCCGTACCCGGACGCTGAGGGCGATCTGAGTCGGGGCCTGCCGCTCGTCAAGTGGCTGCTGGCGCTCCCGCATTACGTCGTGCTGTTCTTTCTCACGATCGCGGCGCTGCTCACCATCATCGTCGCATGGTTCGCGATCCTCTTCACCGGTCGCTACCCACGCTCCCTGTTCGACTTCGTCGAGGGTGTGTTCCGCTGGCACAGCCGGGTCGCGGCCTACGCCTTCCTGCTCATCACCGACCAATATCCGCCATTCAGCCTCCGGGTCTGAGCCCGGTGGCTGATCAGGTGAGCGACAGCTCGGCGACTTCTGAGGGTTCGTTGGTCGAGCAGATAGAGAAAGCGGGTTCGGATCAGGGATACGTCACCAGTTTCACTGCCTGCGGCGAAGGGCCGGCTCGAGCACCACGTCGCCGTAGCTGGTGTCGGCCGGATTGAGGTTGACGCCGGGTCTGATGATCTCATCCATGCGGTCGAGGACGGTTGCGTCGAGGCTGACGTCGCCGGCTGGAAGCTGGCTGTCGAGTTGCTCCATGGTCCGGGGTCCGATGATCGCTGAGGTGACGGCGGGGTGGTTGGTGACGAACGCGATCGCCATTTCGATCAGCGACAGGCCGGCATCGTCGGCGACCTGTGCCAGTTGCTCGACGGCTTCGAGCTTGCGGTGATTGTCAGGCAAGCTCATGTCGAAGCGGTCGGCGAGTCGTTTGCGGGCGGGTGAGCTTGGTGAGCTGTCGGCGGTCCAGTTGCCCGACAGCCAGCCGCCGGCGAGGGGGCTGTAGGTGAGGATGCCCATGCCGTGGCGTTGGGCGGTCGGTAGGACATCGAGTTCGATCCCGCGAACGAGGAGGGAGTAGGGCGGCTGTTCGGTACGGAAGCGCTCGAGGTGGCGGTCACGCGCGATCCATTGCGCTTCCACGATCTGCGCGGCCGAGAAGGACGAGGATCCGATGTAGCGCACCTTTCCCTGCTGAACCAGGTCGGACAGCGCGGCCAGGGTCTCGTCGACGTCCGTTTCGGGATCGGGTCGGTGCGTCTGGTAGAGGTCGATCCAGTCTGTCCCGAGGCGCCGCAGTGAGTTCTCGACCTCGGTGATGATCCAGCGGCGGGAGACTCCGCGCTGGTTGGGACCCTCACCCATCGGCCCCCAGAACTTCGTGGCGAGCACGACACCATCACGGCGACCCTTGAGCGCCCTGCCAACGATCTCCTCCGACTCGCCGGCGGAGTAGATGTCGGCGGTATCGATGAAATTGATGCCGGCGTCGATGGCGCGGTGGATAATTCGGGTCGAGTCGTCGTGATCGGCGTTGCCCCAGGCGCCGAACATCATCGTACCTAGACATAGCTTCGAGACCTGGACGCCCGTGCGTCCAAGTGGCCGATATTCCATGGTGATCTCCTAACCTCGCTCTCGTCTGAGGACATTCGGTGTCAGCCGGCCTGCCCGGTGGCTTCTTCAACTGTCCAAATGCCGTGCCGACTTCACTGTCGCACGGATCGGCGAGAGTTGAGAGGCCCTGCGAGAGGGGGACCAACAGGGCACCCCTGAGCCGCCGGCGCCGCCCTTCGTTTCATGTGCCGTCGGCCGCAAGACCGTTCGCTGGATGCACGGTCATCTAGCGCCTGCCTGCCTATCGATCAAGGCGTCTGCCTCGGCGGTCCCCAACACCAGGTCGTGAAGGTCGCCGCCCAACTCGAGCCGCGTCGACTGCTCGATCCCGCCGGCCCTGACGGGCTCGAACCCGGCCGTTCGAATGAGCCGCTCGACCTGTTTGGCGGCACTGTCGTCGTCGGTCACATAGAAGAGCACTGCCGGCTCCGGTGAGCGGTGGCTGGAGGACTCGAACAGATCCGCCGACATGGTTCCGAACGCCATGGCCAAGCGCGCATTCCTCGGCAGCCAGCCGGTCAGGACCTGACCCGAAGATCGCCCCTCATCCAGAACGCGGAACACCTGCCCCTGAGCGTCGAGGCTGAACGGGTTGCTGGGAACGACGACGACCTTCTCGTCCAGCCACGCGGCGATCTCATCGATGACACTCCTGAGCACGGAGAAGCGCAGCGCGAGGACGACGACCTCGACGCCGTGGAGGGCGGCGGCATTGTCGGGCACGGCGATGGCCGCTGGACCGATCGCTGCAGCCAGAGCGCGCGCCGACTCGATGTCCGCGCTCGAGAGCCTCAGACGCTCACCTCCCGCAGCGAGATGGCGGGCGATGACCGATCCGATCTGTCCGGTGCCGATGATTGCCGTGGTCACGACTCTGACCTGCGTGCCGGCGCGTCCAATGGCCAGTTCGACCAATCCCCGTTCGGGTCGGTGGTCTGGCCCACCTCGATCAGATGGCCGTCAGGGTCGCGGATATAGCAGCGGATCTCAAACGCATGTTGCTTCGGCGGCGTCAGGAACTGAGCACCGCGGGCGCTCCAGTCGGCGTAGACGGCGGCGATGTCCCTGACGCGGATGTTGAGGAAGCTGCTGGTCCGGTCGGGATCGGGTGGCGTCTCCAGGGTGACGGTCGGCTTGTCATCGGTCGGGCCTCCGCCGACGTTGATGATGATCCAGCTGTTGGCCAGCGCGACGTATGTCACGTCCCCTTCGAAGACGACCTTCCCGCCGAGTACCTCGGTGTAGAAGCGTCGAGAGCGCTCGACATCCTTCGAGACGATGAAATGTGCCAGGACCAACTCATGGTCGACGGTGCTCATGCTGAACTCCTTCGTCGGATTTCCGCGGTGCAGCGGCGCCCGCGAGGTTTGGGGGCTGGTCACAGGTCGAGGACCAGATCGGCGGGTGGCTGCGAGCAACAGATCAGAGCGCTGCCATCGGCAGGGGGCTCGACCGGGTCGGGGTTGTAGTCGACCCGGCCGGCAATCACGATCGTCTCACACGTGTGGCAGACGCCAGTGCGGCACGACCAGCGCACGGGCACATCGCAGGCTTCGGCGAGCTCCAGCAGGCTTCCAAAACCTTGATCCCATGGGATTGCGAGGTTGCTGCGGGCGAACTCGATCGTGGGCCCGGTTCCGGGCTTGCCGGACGGGGGATGGGGCGACCTCGCCGGTGATGCCGCGATCCCCGGCGTGGTGCTCGGCGCGGGGCCAAACGGCTCCGTGTGTGTGCGGGACGCTTCGACGCCCAATGCGGCCAGGCCAGCGCTGATCGCTTCCATGAAAGGTGCAGGCCCGCATAGGTAGCACTCGGCGTGCTGAGGAATTTGAAGCTGATCGAGCAGGGCTCCGGTGAGACGGCCTGCGTGGTCAAAGTCGCGACCCTCGACGTCGTTCGGGCCCGGACTGCTGTAACAGACGCGCTCGCGCGCGTTCGGTAGCGAGGCCAGAAGTGTTCTTGCCTCAGCCGCAAATGGGTGCTCGTGGCCGTTGCGTGCAGACTGCAGCCACCAGATCTCCCGATTGGAGTGCTCCTCTGCGAGCGCCTGAAGCATGGCCAGCACCGGCGTGGCACCGATGCCAGCGCTGATCAGCAGAACCGGCGCGTCACTCTGGTCGAGCAGGAAAGTGCCACGCGGAGCGGCAACATCGAGTCGATCGCCGACAGCGAGCTGGGTGTGCAGGTAGCCGCTTGCGACTCCGCCCTGTTCGCGTTTGACGGTCATCCGGTAGTAGCCGGCATCTGGCGGTCCTGAGAGAGAGTAGTTGCGCAGCACGGATCTCGCTTCAGTCTCCGGCCGGACTCGCAGTGTGAGGTATTGACCGGCGCGGGCGTGGGGGAGAGCCTCGCTCTCAGGCGCCTCGAGACGAATCGAGATAACCGAGTCGCTTTCACGGTTGATTGCCGTGACGCGCAGTCGACGGAAGCCGGGCCAGGCGGGAGGCGGACTCGCTGCCGTGAGACCGGCGTTGCCGTTCCCGGGCGTACCATCGAGCAGGGCTCGAAAGGAGGCCTGCCAACCGGGGCTCAGCGCGGGGATCCGGAGCGCTCGGAGCAGCTGCTGACGCGGGTGTCCTGGGAGATAGAGCAGGGCGTCGGCTTCCGCGATCCGCATCTGTTCGGGACCGGAGGCGAGGCGGATGATCTCGTCGCCCGCCTCCACTGCGCCCTCCTGCAGTACGCGCAGGTAGAAGCCTGGACGGTGGTGGGAGACCAGCAGCGCGGGGATTCGCGGGTCGTTCATGCGGATCCCAACGCGGTAGCAGGTTACGCGGGGTTGTGTGACCTCGAAGACGGCCGTGCCGATCTGGTAGCGGTCACCAATGCAGACCGCGTCATCGGCGAGTCCCTCGACGGTGAAATTCTCGCCGAACTGCCCGTGGACGAAGTCATCTCGCCCGAGTTCCCGCTGCCAATACCGGTACGACTCGATCTGGTAGACAAATACTGCGCGCTGTTCTCCGCCGTGGCCCGTGAGGTCGCCCTGACCATCGCCCTGCACGTTCAGCTTGCCGACGTGGCGCGGTCCTACCACTGGATCTTTGAAAACGCCGGTGTGAACAGTCTTTCCCTGCCACCGAACGTCCTTGGGCATCCCGACGTTCACCGACAGCAGCCGTCCGACGACCGGCAGGCTGTTGCCCTGCGTGGCTTCGGCTGGCTCGGTCAAGGTTCCCATGATCAACCGTCGAGGCCGTGACCTTCAGTACGTCGCGAGCATCACAGGGAGCTCGCGTTCAGCGCGATCCGGCTGTCATGGGCTGCTTTGCATTGGCAATCTCTCGCCTGAGTGCCTTCAGGGCGGCGGCGTTGATCTCCGAGAAGCTCGGGAACGGCTGGATCGTGTCGCGCAGCACATCGAGTGGAATGCGAGCGCGTATCGCCAGCGTCGCCTGCTGCAGCCATTCGCCGGCCTCTGGACCGAGAGCGTAAGCGCCGGTCAGGTGCTCCCCGTCGCTGAGCACGGTCATGAACCCGGGCGCTGTCGCAAAGTCGTGTGTGTAGGTGGCGGTCTTGGCGATGTCCGACAGGACTGCCGTGGCGCTGAATGTTGCCTCCGTGGCGCCGACGGCCGCAGCCTGCGGGTCGGTATACGTAACGCGTGGGACCGCGTCGTAATTGACCTCGCGCGAGTCGCCGAGAATGTTCGACGCGACCACCTCGCCCTGATACTCACCCACATGGGTCAGTTTCCAGATGCCTGTGACATCGCCGATCGCCCATACGCGCTCGGCTGCGCGCATCTGGGAATCAACCGGGATCCCACGTGCGTCCGCAGCGATGCCGACGGTCTCGAGTCCGATCCCGTCGACTCGGGGACGCCGTCCGGTCGCCACGAGCAGACGATCGCCGCGCAGCTCCTGTCCATCCTCGAGTCGTAAGACGAAGTCGGCTCCGTCCCGTGAAACCTCGGTCGCGCGCAGTCCGAGCATGAGCTCGATCCCGTCCCGGAGCAGCGCCGCACCGAGCCCCTCGCCCAACGGCGCCGGCTCGCGCGCGAGCACCCGTGGTGCCGCCTCGATGATCGCCACCTCACCACCAAGCCGCCGCACCACCTGAGCAAGCTCGACGCCGGCCGCGCCTCCGCCGAGAACAAGCAGCCGGCTGGGCACGGCCTTCATGCCGGTCGCTTCGTTCGTTCCCCAGACGCCCGCAAGCATCTCGCAAGGCCGGGAATGGGGGGGACGATCGGATCCGAGCCGTTGGCGAGCACGATGTGGTCGGTCGTGTATCGCTTGCCGTCGACCTCGACTATTCCGTGCCCGGCAAGCCGACCGTGGCCCCGGAGCAGATCGATCCCGTTGTCGACAAGCCACTGCGCAGCATGGTCGTCTGAGTAGTTCGAGACCATGAAGTCGCGCCAGTCGAGCGCCGCCTGCACGTTGGTCTCAGCTTCGGCTCCGGCTTCACGCGCGCCGCGCACCGCCTCGCCCGGACGCAGCAGCGACTTGGACGGGATGCACGCCCAGTAGGAGCACAGGCCGCCGACGAGCTCACGCTCGACGATCGCGACGCGCAATCCGCCCTCGGCGATCGCTGCGGCAGTGTGCTCTCCTGGCGCACCGCCACCCAGGACGATGACGTCGTAGTCCGTGGTCATGACGGCAGTTCCTCGCCGGCCTGTTCGCGCACCATGTATTCGGCGTACCAGTCCGGCCAGTCCGGGTCTTCATGGCCGATTCGCGCTTCGTGAGCCCCGTGTGCGGCAGAGGCACGGCGCAACGCCTCCGCGAGATCAGCGGACGAAGTGAACGAGGTCACCGCCGGATCGATCCGACCCGGCAGCCGCGCGGTGATCTCCTGGAGCAGCCAGGTGTTTCCGTCAGGGTCGCTGAATGACGCGAATGAGCTGTACGTGGCATCGTTCGGCGCCAGGCCGGGGATCCGGGCCTGAGGGTGGAAGCGATCACCCAGCGCTCCCTCGTGGAAGACCTCCGAGATCGCGACTCCAAGTGCGGCGACTGCGTCGCGTGCGGCCTGCACGTCCGGCACGACCAGATACGTATTCCTCGCAGAGCCGGGCGCGGACGGGGTCAGGTTCATCCCGAATTGGATCGAGCATCCAGAGCCCGGAGGGGTGAACTGGACCAGGCGGATGGGACTGGTGACGTCTGCATCGAGCCGCCACCCGAGGCGCCCATAGAAATCCCTGGCACGGTCGATATCCGCAACGGGAATCACGATCACCTCGAGACTCGTGCTGACCGTCTCCGCCGTCCTCGTGCGTCCGTCGCCGTCGTGTACCTCTGCTGTACTCATGGCCGTCTCCAGTTTTCGGTGCCGAGCCTACGATCTCACTCAGCGGGCGGGGACGGTAGAAACTCGATCTGAGCTGCGGGACTCGGTCGTTCCCTCGGAGCCGAGGGGTTCTGCCGGCTCAGCGAGGCCTGAAGGAGCTGGAGGAGCGCAAGCGGCTGGTGCGTCGGAGAGCAGCGTTGGGTTCGGCCAGTCACGTCGACGGAGCGACGAAAAGCGGTCCGGGGGCGACGATCATGCCTGCTCTCGCGCGTAGCCTGCGCACGAAATAAGCCTCGTCGGTCGCCTTTGGGAGCCGGCTTCGCTTTGGCTTTCGCGAGCCCTGCTCCCTCCCGAACCGCTAGCGATACCTTACATCCGACCCCCGGGGGGATTGCAAGTCGGCGGATCGCCGGAACCCGCAATTTGTGAGAAAAACCGCAAGCGCGCCCGAAGGAGAGTCGCGCGGCTAAAGACCGAGCCGGCGGATGCCGTCCTCGTCCAAGCCGAGGTGGTGGCCAACCTCGTGCCGCACCGTGCGCGTGATCTGCTGCCTGAGCAACGTCGGGTTCTTCCCGAAATCGCGCGTGAGCGTGTCGCGGTAGATGACGATCTCATCCGGCACGACGTAGCCGTCGGGGCGGCCGATCTCGAACTCGTTGCCGGCGCCGCGGCCGATGTACTGACCGTAAGCCTGGACCTTCGCGCCATCGTCAGACACGACGATCACGACATGCTGAACCGCGTGGCGGAACTCGTCAGGGAGCGCGTCGAGTGCCTCCTGGACAACAGCTTTGAAATCGTCTTCGGTGCGGATCGACCCTTGGCGAGGGTGCGCGTGCTGAGCCGCGGCTGCGGGCTCGCCCTGAGGTTGGGCTGCGAGCCGGTCGACCTCGTCCTCGAGTGCGTCAAACGCGTCGTCGTCGAGGTCCCCGACCCGGTTTGTGCCGCTCTCGTCGGAGGGCGGATCCTGATGGTGACGGTGATGACTCATGTCGGGTGGACGATACCGTCGCGCGTCGGTGAAGCACATGCTGGCGCGTGCCGAGCAGCCTGTGACCGCTTTGCGTGAGAATGTAACTGTGCTCGGCCTGCCCGCCGACATCCACGCGCTTCTGTTCGACCTCGACGGCGTGCTCACGCAGACCGCCAAGGTTCACGCGATCGCGTGGAAGCAGACGTTCGACGAGTTCCTGCGAGACCGTGCGGACGAGTCCGGGGGCGAGTTCGTCCCGTTTGACAAGCTCGCTGATTACGACGAGTACGTTGATGGCAGGCCGCGTGAGGACGGTGTCCGGTCATTCCTGAATGCGCGCGGGATCGAGCTACGGGAGGGCAGCCCAGATGATCCGCCAGGCGCCCAGACGATCCACGGCTTGGGCAACAACAAGAACGAGCGCGTGCTCAGGCTCATCCACGATCAGGGCGTCGACGCCTATCAGGGCTCGGTCCGTTACGTGCACGCAGCGCGCGCGGCCGGCATACCGTGCGCCGTGGTCTCCTCGAGTGCGAACGCTCACGACGTACTTGCTGCCGCCGGCATCCAGGAGCTCTTCGATGATGTGATTGACGGAGTCGTGGCAGAACGTGAGCACCTGCACGGCAAGCCGGCGCCCGATACGTTCCTCGCTGGCGCCAGCGCGCTCGGCGTAAAGCCCGCACACGCGGCGGTCTTCGAAGACGCGCTTGCCGGTGTGGAGGCCGGGCGCGCGGGCCGCTTCGGATACGTCGTCGGCGTGGATAGGGTCGGACAGCGTGACGCACTGCGGAGACACGGCGCTGACGTTGTGGTCACCGACCTGGCGGAACTGCTCGACTCATGATCCGGCACGGCGCGTTTCCGGTCGAGCCCTGGGCGATCCGCGAGACCGAGCTCGACCTCGACAGGCTCGCTCAGACCGAATCTGTGTTCGCGCTCGCGAACGGCCACATTGGACTGCGTGGAAACCTCGACGAGGGAGAGCCCCACGGGATCCCGGGCACCTACCTCGGCGGCTTCTGGGAGGCTCGCCCGCTGCCCTATGCCGAGCCCGGGTACGGAGACCCGGAGCAGGGGCAATCCGTGGTCAACGTGACGAACGGCAAGATCATGCGGCTGCTCGTCGGAGACGCGCCGTTCGACGTTCGGTATGGACAGCTGAACCGTCACGAACGTGTTCTCGACATGCGCGACGGTGTGCTGCGGCGAGAAGCTGAGTGGATTTCTCCCTCCCATCAGTCGGTGCGCGTCCGTTCCACACGGATGGTGTCATTCGTTCAGCGAGCGATCGCGGCGATCTGCTATGAGGTCGAGCCGCTGGAGGAAGCGGTCAACGTCGTCGTCCAGTCTGAGCTGATCGCCAACGAGAAGCTACCCGAGATGGGCGCCGATCCGCGCGCAGGTACCGGATCGATGTCGCTGCTGCAGGCTGAGCTTCAGGAGGGCATTGGCACGCGCGGAGTCCTGATCCATCGGACCGAGGGCAGCGGGCTACATCTGGCCGCGGCGATGCGGCACGAGGTCACCGGGCCTGGCGAGTCAACGACATCCGACGAGGTGTTTGACGACATCGCGCGATTGGTGGTGTCAGCATCACTCGAGCCCGGACAGACCCTCAGGATCGTCAAACTCCTCGCATACGGATGGTCCAGGCCACGCTCGACGTCGGCGTTGCTCGACCAGGTGGCGGCCGCGCTATCGGAGGCGCACGCAACCGGTTGGGATCGCCTGGTGGCGGAACAGCGACAGTTCCTGGACGACTACTGGGAGGGCGCCGACGTCGAGCTGGAGGGCGACCCCGAGTTGCAGCAGGCCACCCGATTCGGGCTGTTTCATGTGCTCCAGGCGGGAGCCCGTACCGAGCAGCGGGCGATCGCGGCGAAGGGTCTCACCGGCCCTGGTTATGACGGCCACACCTTCTGGGACAGCGAGGCCTTCGTACTTCCGGTGCTCACCTATACATGGCCGCAGGCGGCCGGTGATGCGCTGCGCTGGCGGCACGCGACGCTCGACCGCGCCCGTGATCGGGCGCGACAGCTCGACCTCTCAGGTGCTGCCTTCCCTTGGCGCACGATTCACGGTGAGGAGTGCTCGGGGTACTGGCCCGCTGGAACCGCGGCGTTTCATATCAACGCCGACATCGCCGCTGCCGTGGTGCGCTATCAGCACGCCGTCGACGACGAACAGTTTGAGCGTGAAATCGGGACCGAACTACTGGTCGAGACGGCGCGACTGTGGCACTCGCTCGGGCACCGTGACGCAGGCGGCGGGTTCCGGATCGACGGGGTCACGGGGCCCGATGAATACAGCGCAGTAGCTGACAACAATGTCTACACGAACCTCATGGCCCAACGCAATCTGCGCGCGGCCGCCGAGGCCGTTGACCGGTACCCCGAGGCCGCGCGGTCGCTGGGCGTGGGCCACGAGGAGCCGGCAGCCTGGCGCGACGCTGCGGCCGCGATCGTGATCCCGTATGACGACGATCGTGGCGTCCACTCGCAGGCCGAAGGATTCACCAGCCATGAGGTCTGGGACTTTGAGGCAACGGCGCCTGATCAGTACCCGCTGCTGCTCCACTTCCCGTACTTCGACCTTTACCGCAAGCAGGTGGTGAAGCAGGCCGACCTCGTGCTGGCGCTACATGCCTGCGGCGACTCGTTCACGCCCGAACAGAAGCTGGCTGACTTCCAGTACTACGAGCCGCTGACTGTGCGCGACTCGTCGCTCTCCGCATGCACCCAGGCGGTCATCGCCGCCGAGGTCGGCCACCTCCATCTGGCCTACGCCTATTACCGGGAGGCGGCGCTGATGGATCTGGATGACATCGAGCACAACGTGCGCGACGGCGTGCACATAGCGTCGCTGGCGGGCGCCTGGACGGCTGCGGTCGGCGGATTCGGCGGAATGCGCGACCACGACGGGCAACTGAGCTTCAGACCCAGGCTGCCTGACGAGCTCACGCGGCTGAGCTTCCGGCTCTGCTGCCGGAACGCCAGATTCAGGGTTGAGATCGACCATTCACATGCGAGCTACCGGCTCCTGGCGGGTCCGCCGCTTGTTGTTCGTCATTACGAGAGCGACGTGCAACTCTCCAAGGCCGCACCCATATCGCTGCCGATCCCGACACTGACGAGTGTGCCGCCGCCGCGTCAGCCTGCCGGGCGTGAGCCCCGCTTCGGGGACTGAGCCGACCTGCCTCAGAGCGTCGGCAGCCAGCCGCGCGGCCCGCGGACCTCCTGGTACGCGCCGCCTTCCGCGAGTAGCTGCCACTCATGCGCTCCGTAGATGTGGAGCTCTTCGATCCCGTCGTCTCCCGTTCGCATGAACATCGCACGCCGGTAAGGTCCGCGCCGGCTGAAATCGGTCAGCTCGTAGGTCGCGGACATCTCGGCGATCCAGACGCCGGGTCCCGGATTCCACTCGCTGGTGATGGCGTGTTCGGTGGCGCGCAGCCCGGCGAAGAAGGCGCCAAGCGCCGCGCGTACCGCGTCCCGACCCTCTACCGCCTCCCCGAAGACGGTTGTCAACCTCGCCGTGGGAGCGAAGCCTGAGATCAGCGAGTCGAGGTCGAGTTGATCGATTGCGTGCAGGGCCACTTCAAAGGGCGAATCGCTCATCGGCTCACAGGCTAACCCCTTCGAACGCAAGCCGAGTGCGTGATGCTGACATCCCTCGAGCCAGGTGCCGACTGCAGGGTTGGGACCGGCGGGCTAGCTGAGGTGGTTCCGGGGTCGATCCTCAGCGCCGGCTCCCGGACGCGCCCGGTCGCACAGCTGCGCGGAGAGCAGTTACCCGCGCGGCGTCGGCGGCAGCAGAGCCGCACTTGGCAAGGTAGTCGGCCCGCCGGACGTCACCGGCCGGACCCGGGAACAAAAACGCGGCCCGGGGGCGACGATTGTGCCTGCTCTCGCGCGTAGCCTGCGCACGAAATAAGCCTCGTCGGTCGCCTTCGGGAGCCGCATCGCTTTGGCTTTCGCGCGCTGTGCTCCCTCCCGAACCGCTAGCGGAACCATACACCGACCCCCCACCCGGAACGCAAGTTGATGGCTTCTCCGATCTCGCAATTTGAGGGAAAAACCGGAGGGCAGTGTCACCAGGCCGCACAGCCGTATCGGTCAGGGATCGCGAGGTGATAATGCGCGATCAATCTGTCAGCGACCCGGATCTGCATGATCCGGTTTGCACGCGAGACTGGTCCAGGCGGGATCGGCCTGCCGCCAAACGCTATGAAGTTGGTGCGGTCTATGCCCAGGCTGTCCGGATAGCTATAGCCCAGCACTCGCCATCCGCCGGTTTCGCACCGTGCCACATGAGACCATCCCGGGTAGTCCCTGGGAAGGCTGGGATGAGAGCGTCCGGCCTGCGGGCTGTGTCGTGGAGCAGCCAGCCCGGCTGCTGGGATCGCCAGCATGATGCTGGCCATGACGAGCGCCACGAGCGCCCGAGTGTGAAGAGACTGCATAGATTTGACCGCGCCCAGCGAACGTCAACTACGTCCTACTCGCTCGCCCGCAGCGCATCGCGGGCCGTCGCTGAGCGGTGGCTCACCCCTCCTGATTTGCGATTTGGCGTCGGCTCACGCCGACGCCCATGTCTCAAGCGGCAACCCCGACCGCGTTGCTTTCGCAGCGGCCGGAAACCCCAATTAGCAGCGACCAGCGTCCGTCGCCACACGACGCTGTCGTCCCATCAAGGTACACAAACGATCTTTGCGTCGGATTGTGCTCATGTTGGCGCCCGTTCATCTGCAGCAGCCCCGGGCGGCGTCGGCGAGGCCTGGCGAGATCCTCGGGCGCCCGGGCGGGCTCAGCCTCCGGCCGCGGTCGCCGTCGGCTCCGTCGTCGTGGAGGGGATGGTCTCGGTGATCGTTGTCGGGGGCTCGGTGACGGTGGTGGGTGCGACGACCGTCGTGGTGTGCCGCTCCACCGTGGTGGTCTGGATCGTGGTAGCGGTGGTTCGCTGTGTGACGGTCGTTGTTCCGCCGCCGCCGACGCCCGCAATGATCAACACGACAGCCACGGCAAGCAGCACCGCGAGGAGGCCGGCGATCAAGAACGGCGCCCTGCTCGAATGCCGCGGCCGGAGATCTTCGCCGCACTGCGGGCAGAAGGCCGTGGACTGCGCCACGACCGTTCCGCACCTGGGGCAGATCCGAGTGACCGGGTTCTGCTCGGACGAGACCGGGTTGACCGGATTCGGTTGAGCCGGGTCATTGTCGAACGGATCGTTGCTGCTCATCGATTCAGTCCCTTCGTCTAGGGGCTTGCGGCGTTAGCACGGCGCCCTGGGCCAGGGCGCAGGGGGAGAAACGCAGAGTACCCGTGCGGCCCGGCCGCGAGACGAAGCCGCGCCGGTGCATCCAGCGGCCCAGGGGGCTTCGGCGCGCAGGCCGCGCGCCACCACTATGCTTCCCGTCCTCGATGGTTGAGATTTGCTCAGGGGGACGGGTTGTCTGATGGTCACTAAAAGGATTCGCGCCCACGGCGCGCTGCTCACCGCTGTGGTGGCTGCGTTGGCCGTCTGCGGCGGCGGCGCAGCGCCCGCCACCGCAGCCGCGCCGCCGGTGACGATCAACGTCTCACGGTCTGACGTCGGTCCAGCGATCTCTGCCGGGTTCGTCGGGATCGCGACCGAGTTCTGGGACGTAGAGAAGGAGGTCGGCACCGACTCGACCAAGCCGGACGCCGCTTTCGAGCAACTCGTGCACAACCTGGCCCCATACGGAGGCCTCAGTCTGCGCATCGGAGGCGACAGTACGGATTGGTCGTGGTGGCCCGTGCCCGGGATGCAGCAGCCGCCCTGGGTCCGCTGGACGATCACGCCGACCTGGGCGGCCGTGACCAAGCGGCTCGCTGATGATCTCCGCGCCCACCTGATCGTCGGGCTCAACATGGAGGCCGACAACCCGCAGGTCGTGAACACCGAACTCACCCAGTTCCAATCACACCTGGGCGGCTCCGGGCCGATCACGTTCGAGCTCGGCAACGAGCCTGAGCTGTACTCGCATTTCACCTTCTACAACAACAAACACGGTCAGGCTGTACTCGGTCGGCCCAAGGGCTATTCGTACTCTGACATCACGTCGCAGTGGGATCGGCTCGCCGGTGCCCTCGCGCACGTGCGTCTCGCCGGCCCGGGCTACTCCGGACTCAGCGCGCTGCGCTACACGGGCGAGTTCATGAGCGCCTCGCACCGCCTCTCGCTGCTCACCGTCCACACCTATCCACTGAAGTCGAGCCGCTGCGGCGGCGCAAAGCTGCAGGAGGGCGAGCTGTTCCAGGCCAGCTCGCTTGAGTCGATGAGCTCCCAGCTCAGCTCGTGGACGAGCCTGGCGCACCGATATGGGGTGCCGGTACGCGTTGACGAGATGAACTCCGTGACCTGCGGCGGCTCGCCGAGCTTCAGCAAGACCTTCGGCCCGGGTCTATGGGCACTGAACATCCTGCCGCTGTACGCACAGTCGGGCGCGGTCGGAGTCAACTTCCAGACGCGGCCGTACACGGCACAGAATCTGATCCAGACCCATGAGGGTCCAACCGGCTGGACGGCAAATGTCCAGCCTGAGTACTACGGCATGCTGGCTTTCGCGCAGCTGACGCCGCCAGGGGCGCGGATGCTGCGGGTCAGCACGACTCCGTCGGGGATGTACACGTGGGCGGTGCACACGCCGCGGGGGCAGATACACGTCGTCGTCACCAACGTGACCTCACAGCCGCGGACCGCCACGCTCAAGGTTGCGGGCGCACGTGGCCCGGGAAGCGTCGAGGTCCTGCGTGCGGCCGCCGGTGGCCTCAGCGCCCGGACCGGCATCACGCTGGGCGGGCAGGCGCTCTCACCGACCACAGGGGAGCTGACCGGAAAGCGCGTCACCGCGAGCGTGCACTCCAAGCACGGGGCGTATCGCGTCCAGGTTGCGCCAGCGAGCGCGGCGATCATCACGCTCGGCTGAGCGCCGGCGCAGCTGCACGCCGGAGCTGCAAGCCGTCTCTCGGGCCGCAACCTTCGGCGCCGTGCCATGTTCGTATCGACGCTGTGACCGTTCACCGCCCTCATCGGCGTCGTCGATCCCGCGCATTAGGAGCGGCGGTGTCGATGGCGCTGTTCCTGATCTCGCTGCTCGCGCCCGCTGAGGCGCTCGCGGCGAGAACGCGTCTGGTCGACTACCGCGGTGCCCACGTCACGGTGCCGGCATCATGGCCGGTGTTTCATCTGGGCCCGGGATCGCGGATCTGTGTGCGGTTCAACCGCCACGCTGTCTACCTGGGAGTCCCCGGAACGCGTCAGGATTGCCCGCTCAGCGCCGTCGGGCGGACCGAAGCGATCCTGATCGAGCCGGACGGTCGATCCGGCGCCAGGGCAGGCGGCCTGGCCTCGGCGAGCGTGTTGGGTGCAGCACCGGCCGCAGGCTCGATGGTGCGCCTCCATGAGCGCACGCACCGGGTGACGATCACGGCGACCTGGAATCGCGACCCGGCAGCGATCAGGGTGGCACTGGATCTGCGCTCGCTGCGAGCGGCGATGCTCGCCAGCAATGGCCACGCGCCCCGGCCGGCACTGTTCTCGCAGTTCCTGCCAGGGCTCACGCGAGTGACGTCAAGCCTCACCGGTCCCCGTCCGCACGCCCTCGGCAGAACGGTCTCGCCCACCAATCCGGCGGCAGCGGGGGAGGTCTATACGGGCGTTGGCTTTGACACCTGCACCACGCAATCGGCGAGCACGATGTCGGCCTGGGGCAGCACATCGCCGTACGGTGCCGTCGGGATCTATATCGGCGGCACCAACGCTGCCTGTCCGTGGGGGAACCTCAGCGCCGCGTGGGTCCAGGCTGAGTCGGCCGCGGGCTGGCATCTGATGCCGATCTACGTGGGGCTGCAGGCTCCCGGTAACGGCTGCGGTTGCGCCGCGATCTCCAGTTCGCAGGCGGCGGCGCAGGGGGCGGCGGCCGCACTCGATGCAGTCGCTCAGGCGCAGGCGCTGGGAATTGGAGTCGGCAACCCGATCTACTTCGACATGGAGAATTACCCCCGGACCACCAGCGCCAGCAGCACGGTGCTGGCATTCCTTCAAGCCTGGACGCAGGAGCTGCATGCAAGCGGCTATCTCGCAGGTGTGTACGGCAGCGGATCATCCGGGATCACCGACCTGGTAGCCGAGCAGGGGACCGCCTACGTCGAACCGGACGACATCTGGATCGCCGACTGGAACGCGCAACAGACGACCAGCGACAACTATGTGCCTGCAGCCGACTGGGTCAACCACCAGCGGGTGCACCAGTACGAGGGCAGCCACAGCGAGAAGTACGGTGGCGTCAGCGTCAATATCGACAGCGACTACCTCGACGCTGCCACCGCGGCCTACGGGACCGGCGTCCCGGTCGCAGGATCGGCACCATCGATCAAGGTCGTGCCGCAGGCCGATGGCTCCGTACAGGTCACGCCCCGCTGGCCCGGCCAACCGGGGATCACGCAGTTCCGGATCGTTGCCGGCGACTCGATCAGAGCGCTGGCACCAGTCGCGAGCGTCACGTCGACGCACCGCCTCCCGCTCAGCATCCGCGGCATGTATGCGTACTTCGAGGTGCAAGCTCTGGCTGCCGGAGGTCAGGTGCTCGGCAGCTCCACACCCACTCAGACCCCCGCAAGCGTGGCGATCTTCGGCAACAGCGCCTTCGTGCCGGCGCACGGCGCGCTCGCCGTCCCGGTCAGCTGTCCCAACACGGTGTCCTGTCACGTGCAGGGGTCGATCTATGAAGGCAAGCAGCGGCTCACGCACTCTGTGGCGCAGAGCGTCTCAAGACGGGGCACGTTGATCAGGTTCCCGCTCACCAAAAGGCTCATCCGCCTCGTTGCCGACGCCCCTGGGCATCGCCTGCCGGTCTCCGTGAGCGTGACCAGCAGCAGTGGCGCGCGCGCCAGCCGAACGCTCAAGCTGATTCCCTACACCAGCTCCGGCGCGCCGCCTGCGCGCCGGATTCTCTCCAGCTCGACGATCCACATCCTCTCCCGGACGAGCTTCGTCTCGGATGGCTGGGTCGGTGGGGTGCTCGTGGTCTGCGCGGCCCGGACCGCCTGCACCGCGGGACTGCGGGTTACAACCCCGGACGGGGGAGTGATCGCGACGGCGCGGACGCAGACGCTGGGAGTCGGTGAGCTCGGCTACCTGACGTTCACCATGACCAACCGAGGCCATGCACTGCTTCAGAGGAGCGCGGGCAATCAGCTCGCGGCGAGGGTGGTCGTGAGCACCGCGGCCTCCGACGGTGGGGGCTCCGCACCCAGCGCGCCGGTCGGCGTCACGGCGGCGGCGTTGGTCTCGCTCGTCAGCTTTCGCTGAGCCAGGTCTGGCCGGGACGGTCCGGACGCCGTCCGGGGCCAAGCGGGGCCCCCGGACGGCGTGAAGCGCAGGCCGGCTCGCAGAGGCCTCGGCTCAGTGGGTGGGTTCGCCGTCTGGGACGGCGAGGACCTGGGTTTCGGTGAAGCCGAGGATGCCCTCGCGGCCGAGCTCACGGCCGATGCCGCTCTGGTTGAACCCACCGAACATCGCGCGCTCGTCGACCGCTGTCGCATTGTGGTTGTTGAAGAAGACGTGCCCGGCGCGGAGTTGCCGGCCGACGTGTGTGGCGTGCTCGTTATCGGTTGACCAGACCGATGCGCAGAGCCCGGCCCAGGTGTCGTTGGCGGCGCGTATCGCTTCCTGCTCATCGTCGTAGGGGATGATCGGCAGGGCCGGCCCGAACTGTTCCTCGGTGACGATCCGCAGGTCGGCGGCCGGGTCGAGCACCAGCGCGGGCTTCATGTAATGACCGGCGCTCGGGTCGGCGTTCACGTACTCGCCGCCCTCGATCACCTCGCTGCCAGCCGCCCGGGTGTCAGTCAGAAGTTCCTGCACGTAATCGCGCTGGCGCCGCATATTCAACGGCCCCATCGTCACCTCGGGGTTCAGTCCAGCGCCGATTCGCTGGCCATCGATGAACGCACGCAGGCCCTCGACCGCCTCCTCGTACAGGCCGCGTGGCACATACAGCCGCTTGACGGCCATGCACACCTGACCGGTTGTCATGAACGTCGCCAACGCCAGCTTCGTGATCGTGCCCTCATCCAGGACCGCGTCATCAAGCACCACGGCAGGATCGTTGCCACCCAACTCGAGGGTGACGTTCGTGACGTTACGTGAAGCCATCTCCATGATCCGCTTTCCGCCAGCGGTTGAACCGGTGAATGCCACATGCTTGACACGCGGATCGCCGATCACCACTGGACCGATAACGGCGTCATGACCGGTCACGACGTTCAGGACCCCAGGCGGCAAGAGCTTCGCGACGTGACGCAGGGTCATCACCGACGACAGCGGGGTCGTGGGCGGCGGCTTCGCGATCACCGTGTTGCCGGCCATCAGCGCGTGCGGCAGACTCGCCGCCAGGATCGCCAGCGGCCAGTTGAACGGGTAGATGATCGTCACCACACCCTGCGGCACATGCCGGATCGTGCTCGCAAATGGCGGACCCGCGATCGTCTCGACCTGATCAAGCTCGAGCGCGTATTTGGCCGCCTCGTGGAAACGCCCTACGAAGACGTGCAGGTCAATCTCGGCCTCAAAGCGGATCTTGCCGTTCTCACGTGAGAGCACCTCGGCCCGCTCCGCGAAGTCCTCCTCCAGCGTCCCGAGCGCCTTCAGACAGACATCAATCCGTTCGGCAGCAGACAGCCCAGCCCATCCCGGCCACGCACGCTCGGCAGCTGAGACCGCATCCAACGCGTCCTGTGTGGACGCCGCCGACGCATGTCCAATCACAGATCCGTCGTGTGGATCCACAACCGCGAAGCTCTCACCGGTCGACCGCTCCTCACCGTCAATCACAAGTGGCGTGCTAACCGCCTCACCAATGGCCATGGGTGATTCACCCCTTCTCGTTGTCAGGAACTCAAGTGTGACCGCTGAACGGGGCGTGGCGGTCGCGGCCGGCGCGTTTGGCCGCGTACATCGCCAGATCCGCCCCGACCATCGCGCCGTCGGCGGACAGCTGTTCGACGTCGTCGAAGCTGAAGATCCCCACGCTCGCGGTGACCGGCCGATCGTCCCCCTGCGGAATCTCACGGACGGCCTCGACCAGGGCCGTGCCCACCACGCTCGCCTGATCACCGGACGCCTCGGGCAGCAGCACCGCGAACTCGTCGCCGCCGATCCGGCCGATCATGTCCCCGGCGCGCAGACGGCGGCTGAGGCCGACGCTCACGGTCTGCAGGAGGTCATCGCCGGCGGCGTGGCCGTGGGCGTCGTTGTATTGCTTGAAGTTGTCGAGGTCGAGCATCAACAGGGCACCCTTGCTGCCATAGCGTTCGAGCCGGCTGATGTGGCGCCTGAGCTCGCGACCGAAGCCACGGCGGTTCAGCAGTCCGGTCAGGGCATCGTGGTCAGCGAGGTGCCGCAGCCGCTGTTCACGCAGGCGGTAGTCGGTCAGGTCATTGGCCTGGGCCACGAAATACAACGGTGTCCCGTCCCGCGCGCGGATCAGCCGTGTCGCGACCAGCACCCAGATCACGGCGCCGTCGGGGGTGCCGTCCGCGCGGACGAGCCGCTTCTCGCGGGTGCAGCCGTCGCGCTCGCCCGTCAGCATCGACTCGAACTCCTGCTGATCACCGGTGACCTCGTCGCGGTCGGAGAAATCGGACACCGCGCGCCCGATCAGTTCCTCGCGCGGGCGGCCGAGCATCTCGCAGAGTGCCTCGTTCACATCTGTGTAGCGCTGCTCCGGGTCGCAGATCCAGGCCGGCAGCAGTCCGTGATCGAACGCGCTGCGGAAACGGTCCGCGGAAACCTCTGACCCTGCAGGCAAACTCGGCAACCTCTCGCCCATCTCTCTGAAGCCCACGGCGAATCCGCCGCGCCAACCCCGCCACCGACGATGGTAGTGAAACGGTCGCTGGGCGTGGGGCCGCGCTCGACGCTGTTAGATTGCATGGCCCGCGGTGGGCGTAGCTCAGTTGGTAGAGCTCCTGGTTGTGGTCCAGGCGGTCGCCGGTTCGAATCCGGTCGCTCACCCTTAGAAGAAGTCCCGTTTTTGCGGGGCTCTGTACGACCCAAGGTTCGGCATCCTCTCGGGCGTGACCGTGCAGGGTCTGCCAAACCCACCTAGGGTTCGGTCAGCAAGCTGCAGGTCAATGGCTACATCAATGGGAGGCAGATACTGCGATGAAGACCGTCGGCACTGAGGAGCATTTCGTCACCGAAGCCGTACTCGAGGCATGGAACGCTGGCCCACAGGGCGAGGCTGGCTTGCGGCCTGGTCCTCCCCCGGGCGAGATGGCGGACCGAGCCCTGGAGGTCGGCGATCGGCGGATTGCCGCGATGGACGAGGCGGGACTCGACATCCAGGTGATCTCGCTCGCCGCCCCCGGCTTACACGACCTCCCGGCGGGCGAAGCTAGATATCTGCAAGTGGAGACGAATGACCACATCACGGAACTCGTAAGCGGCCATCCGGACAGGTTCCAAGGCTTCGCCACGCTCGCCATGCGTGCGCCTGAAGCAGCCGCGGTGGAGCTTGAGCGCGCAGTGACCGGACTCGGCCTCAACGGCGCGATGCTCTTCGGCCGCACGGGCGAGCGCAACCTCGACCATCCTGACAACTGGCCGATCTTCGAGGCTGCCGCGTCACTGCACGCCCCGCTCTACATCCACCCACAGATCCCGCAGGCTCCGGTGCGAGATGCGCTGTATTCAGGCTTTGGCGACGAGATCGACAACGGATTCGCATCACACGGCGTCGGCTGGCACTACGAGTCCGGTGTGCAGTTCCTGCGGCTCGCCCTTGCGGGCGTGTTCGATCGCTTCCCCAACCTCCAGGTCATTCTCGGCCACTGGGGAGAGGTCGTCCTCTTCTACCTCGAGAGGATCGACACCCTGGCGCTGCAGGCCAGGCTCGGCAGATCGTTCTCTGAGTACGTGCGGCAGAACGTGTACATCACAGCCGGGGGAATCTATAGCGAGCGCTACCTGCGCTGGGCAGTCGAGGTGGCGGGGGTGCAGCGCGTCATGTTCGCGACGGACTACCCGTACCGGCCTGGTCCTGACGGCGGCGTGGAAGGTTTTCTGCAGAGATCAGGGCTGGAGCGGGCAGACCAGGAGAGAATCGCTGCCGGTAACTGGGATGCTCTGGTAGCCGGCATACGCCGCTGACCTCACGGGAGGGCTAACTGCTCGGTCGGAACAGATGCCAGCTTCTTACGTCCGCCGCACGCTGCGACTCGGCATGTGGCTCATCGTTGCGACGGACTCACGCGCCTCCGCCTGATCCCGGACCTGCTCAATCTGGCAAATCGATTGTGGGTTGGCTGATTTCCTCGGATCTGCAGGAAGTGGCCGCATTCTTGAGCAAATCGCGGTGGCGCGGGGCGGTGTGTCAGATTGAGCAGGTCGCCGGCCGCCACCCGCTCGCAGGCCGCCGGCTTCCACGTCGCTCCCAGGTCGCCGCCTGCCACTTTCGCGGAGACTGGGCGCTCGACTTCACCCGGGATGGGTGACGCCGGCTCACCCGCTTCCGGCTCACGCTTAGAGCCCACCTCGACGACCTTCAGGAGGCTTCAGGATGCCCTTAATGCGTAGGAGACGACCGCTTCTAGGAGCGGCGATGATCGGCGGCGCCGGCGTTATGGCCGGCCGGCACGCGGCCCAGAGCAGCTCCCGCGAGGCCGACCAGGAGCAGCGGATCGAGGAGCTTGAGGCACAGCAGGCCCAGGCCGCCGCACCGGCCGCTCCTGCTGCACCGGCCGCTCCCGCTGCACCGGCCCCAGCGGCAGGCGGCGATGACCTCGTGGCCAAGATCCAGCAGTTGGCGCAGCTGCACGACTCGGGCGTGTTGTCACAGGAAGAATTCGATGCGGCCAAGCAGAAGCTGCTGAGCCAATAGGAGGCGCATGATGCAGATTGGACCTGTAGAGCTGTTGGTGATCGGCTACCCGACCGACGAGCCGCACCCCGGCCTGCGAGCGGAGGTCGAGCGTCTCCGGTCTGAGCCTGGGATTCGGTTGATCGACCTGCTGCACGTGCGCAAACACGAGGACGGCAACGTTGAGCGGCTGGAGATCTCAGACCTGACCCCGGAAGAGGGCGTCGAGCTGGGCGCGATCGTCGGCGCGCTGATCGGCTTCGGCGCTGCCGGCGAGGATGGTGCCGTGATCGGTGCCGAGGCCGGTGCGATCGCAGCTGAAGAGGGCGAGACGCTTGCCGATCAGTTGTGGTTCGTCGATGACGCGATCCCGCCCGGCACCGCCGCGACGGTAGCGCTGATCGAGCACCGCTGGGCGATCGCATTGCGTGACGAGGTGCGTGACGCCGGTGGCGTTCTGCTCGCAGAGGCCTGGGTGCACCCGTCAGATCTGGTTGAGATCGGGTTGGTGGCGGCGGCGGACGCCGAGCGCGAGCTGCTCTTCTGATCAGACCGCGAAGTACAGTCGAGCGCAGATGAGCGCTGCATACATCTACGAGGCGATCCGGACGCCATTCGGCCGCTACGGCGGCGCGCTCTCGGGTGTGCGTCCGGACGATCTCGCTGCCGAGGCGCTGCGCGCGCTGCTCGCGCGCGTGCCAGAGCTCGATCCGGGGCGGATCGACGACGTCATCTACGGAACCGCGAACGGTTCGGGGGAGGACAATCGCGACGTCGCGCGGATGGCTGTGCTGCTCGCCGGCTGGCCGACATCGGTTCCGGGGGCGACCGTGAACCGCCTCTGCGGGTCGAGTCTCGAGGCCGCGATTCAAGGCGCGCGGGCGATTGAATGCGGCGATGCGGCGATTGTCGTGGTCGGCGGGGGTGAGGCGATGAGCCGCTCGCCCTGGATTCTTCAGAAGCCCGCGCGCGCCTTTCCTGCGGGCAACGAGACGCTGTACTCCTCGGCGCTCGGCTGGCGCATGATCAACCCCAGGATGCCGGAGCGGTGGACCATCTCACTGGGAGAGAGCACGGAGAAGCTTGCCGCGATGCATGGGATCACGCGCGAACAGCAGGACGTGTTTGCGTTGCGCAGCCATCAGCTTGCCGCCCGCGCCTATGAGGAGGCCGCGCTCAAGGAGGTCGTGCCGGTGACGGGCACCGAGTTGAACAGCGACGAGGCAATCCGCGCCGACACATCGCTTGAGAAGCTCGCCAGGCTCAAGCCGGCGTTCGTCGACGGCGGGACGGTGACCGCCGGCAACTCGTCACCGCTGAGCGACGGCGCTGCGGCGGTGCTGCTCGCGGATGAGGCCAGTGCCGGCGTCGAGGGGCTTGATCGCGCGCCGCTCGCGCGGATCGTGGCTCGCGCCGCCCACGGCGTCGACCCTGACGTGTTCGGGATCGGTCCTGTTGAGGCCGCCAACAAAGCACTGCGGCGGGCGGGGTTGACCTGGAACGAGATCGACGTCGTGGAGTTGAATGAGGCCTTTGCCGGACAGTCGCTGGCCTGCCTGCAGAGCTGGCCCGAGCTCGATCCGGATAAGGTCAACCAGCGCGGCGGAGCGATCGCAATCGGCCATCCGCTCGGAGCCTCAGGCGCTCGGATCCTGGGGCGTGTCGCGCATGAGCTTCACGATCGCGGCAGCGGATACGGACTCGCTGCGATCTGCATCGGCGTAGGACAGGGCCTCGCCGTCGTGCTCGAGGCCTGCTGAGCCGGTTCTGCAGCGCTAGGGATTGTCCTGGTAAGCGCCCCAGCGCCCGCCACGGCCGTGGTGTTGCGATGGCGTGGTAGTCGTCTGGGCCGATGCGGCGAACGTCGGCGTGGTCGTCGTGGACGTGAACGTGTCCGCGTCGGTTGTGGTGGTGCCAGTCCACGTCGTCGTGTCCGTCGTGGTGGTGTCAGCCGATGTCGTCGTGTCGCTTTCCGGGGTATCGGTCGTCGTCGTGTCGGTCGTCGTGCCCGTTGTCGTGGTGTCGGTTGGCGAGGTCACGGTTGACGTCGTCGTCCCGACGCCGTAACCGCTCTGCCATCCGCCGACGCGAACGACGCTGGTGGTCGGATTGCCGTTGACTGTCCCGTCAGCCGGCTGCGACTGGGAGCTGGTGGAGCCTGAGGGATCGCCCGAGGCCCAGCTGGCGCCGTATCCCGCCGAGCCTGTGCCCTGCGTGCCCTGGTTCGCGGTGGACTGTGTTCCCGATCCGATGGTCGTGGCGCTCGCGGTGGCCGGAGTCTGGCTTGGCGTGGTTGTGACCGCCGGCGTCGAAGACTGGGTGACCGGTGCGCCAGCGCCAGCAGTCGGTGCCGAGGCCGACGCCTGTGCCGTACCCGTGGCGGCTGCCGCCGGCAGGTTCGGCAGCTTCACCTTGGTGACGGTGATCCGCCTGTGACGGTGGATTGTGCCCGCAGCGGCTCCGGTCCTCGCGTGACTCAGCTTGATCGCGTGGCCGGTGGCCGCCACCTTCCCGGCCTTCTTCACAGGTTGCGCTGCTGCGCCGGAGCTGGCCACGGCGGTGTGCCTCAGCACCACCCTGTGCTTGTCCACCGGCCTGGCGATGTGCACGGGGGCGGGCGCGCTCCTAGGCTGCCCGATCAGGGGCAACCCCAGCTTGTGCACGGGCGTGACCAGCACCATCCCGCCGATCGCCCCGACCGCGCAGGCCGAGGCGGCGCACGTGGTTGCGGCCTGAGTAATGCCGTAGCCGACCAGCGTTCCCTTGGCCGCGGTCAGCATGCCGGTTGAGATTCCGCCGGTCGCGACGGTGCCGGTTTGCAGCGGCAGCGCGGCACGGAGTACCTTGGCGTCGTCCCGGAGCGCCGAGCGATAGGCGCGACACGACGCGCAACTGCGCAGGTGGCGCCGGATCGTCTTGTCGTAGCGCCGCCCGTCGGGCTCGGCCGCGATCGCCGAGCGGGCAGTCGTGCAGGGAAGCTCGGTCGCCTCGCGATAACTCCGCAGACCCACGCGGGCGCGTGCGATCAGACCCTTCACGGCCTCCTCGTCGGTCTCGAGGAACTCGGCGATCTCAAGATATGTATGTCCGCCGAGCTCGCGCATCAGCAGAGCCATCCGCTGGCCCTCTGGTAGCTCGCGGATGCCGTCCAGCACGACTGCCAGCTCGGCCTGGCCGGCCGCCTGCTGGCGCGCCGGCACGTCCGGGATCTCGCCGTCGAGCGTGAGCAGACGGTGCCGGCGCCGCCGGGTGGTGTCGATCGACGCGTTGCGGGCGACTCGGATCAGCCACGGCCTCAGCTCCACCGGTGGCTTGCTGCGCAGCGCCACCGCCAGTGCGGAGAACGTCTCCTGGGTGGCGTCCTCGGCGTCCTGGGAGGTGCCGAGTACTCCCATCGAAACGGCGAGAACCACCGAGCGGTGGCGCTCGTAGATGACGTCGAACGCGAGCTCGTCACCGGCCGCGAAGCGCTCGGCCAGCGCGGCGTCGGAGCGCATTCGCAGCAGGCGCCGGGGAACGCCAAGCGGCGGCTTGAGCCCGGCTGGTACTGCACGTTGTGCCTGTCCGCCCGTTACGGCGCTCATCTAATCCCCCGGCATCATCGACATCCGTACGAAAAGCCGTTTTCGCGGAGGCCCCCGTCTCCCTATCACCGGGTCCCCCGGTTTTCCTGTTAACGATCATAACGACGCTGTCGAGGGAAATGCGGGTGAGCTCTAGAACAAACGTCCAGGCCGACGTCGGCGAGTCAGCCAGACGATGACCAACAACAGGTCGAGGAGGCCGGCCCCCAGGAACGCGATCGGCCCCGTGATCGCTCGGCCGGCGAGCAGCTCCCAACGGCCAGAGGAAGCTATCGTCTCGTGCCACATGTCAGCAATAGTTACCACCAACGTCACCGAGTTGCCCGAGTCGCGTGCGCGGATCGAGGTCGAGGTCGCTCCCGCCGAGGTCGAGCGCCGTATGCAGCAAACTGCCCGCAGGCTTGGCGGCCAGCTCAGGATCCCAGGGTTCCGCAAGGGCAAGGTTCCGCCACCAGTGGTGATCCGGCGCCTGGGCCGCGAGTACGTGCTCGACGAGGCGATGCGCGACTCGCTCGGCGCCTGGTACGTGGATGCGATCGACACAGCCGGGATCGCCCCGGTGGGCGAGCCGGACATCAACGTGGGCGAGCTGCCGGAGGCGGGCTCGCCACTCAGCTTCTCGATCGAGATCGGGGTGCGTCCGATCGCCGAACTCGGGCTCTACGACGGCATCGAGGTCGAGCGTCGCGAACCGGCCGCCGACGAGGGGGCGATCGATGCCGAGATCGAGCGCCTGCGCGACCGCTTCGCGACGCTCGAAACCGTCGACCGTCCGGCCGCACTCCAGGACCAGGTTGTCATGGACTATCTCGGCAGGCTCGACGGCGAGCCGTTCGAGGGCGGAGAGGGACATGATCAGCTGCTCGAGCTCGGGTCGGGGCGCCTGATCCCGGGCTTCGAGGAACAGCTCGTCGGCGCCGTCGCCGGCGAGGAGCGACTGGTCGAGGTCACCTTCCCCGAGGACTATGGCGCCGAGGATCTTGCCGGCAAGCCTGCGACCTTCGAGGTCAAGGTCAGCGAGGTGAAGGCCAAGCTGCTTCCCGAGGTCGACGATGACTTCGCCTCGGATGCAGCAGGGGTCGACACGGTTGCGGAGCTGCGCGAGGACATCGCCACCCGGCTGGCCGAGAACGACAAGCACGCGATTGAGCACGAGTTCGAGCGCGACGTGCTGGACGCGGTCGCAGCGGCGGCCACGATCGAGGTTCCGCATCAGCTCGTCCATGCGCGTGCGCATGAGATGGTCGAGGAGACTCTGTCCTCGCTTGCGCGACAGGGCATCTCGAAGGAGATGTACCTGCAGATCGTCGGCCAGGACGAGGAGCAGATGGCGCATGACGCCGAGGAGGAGGCCGAGAAGAGTCTCCGCCGCGACGCGGTCATCGCAGCGGTGGTTGAAGCGGAACAGGTCGAGCCGTCCGAGGAGGACGTGCTGGAGGCGCTGCGACCGACGGCTGAGCGCAGCAAGACCACAGCTGAGAAGCTGCGCAACAAACTGGAGAGCGGCGGACGCCTCGAGCGTCTTCGCAACGAGATCGCGGCACAGCAGGCGGCCAAGTGGCTGGTCGAGCAGGCCAAGCCGGTGGCGCCGGGGACCGCGGGCGTCAAGGCGCAACCGAAGAAGGCGGCCGGCAAGAAGCCGGCTGCTGCCAAAAAGCCCGCGGCCGCGGTCAACAAGCCTCCAGCCAAGAAGCCGGCCGCGAAGAAGCCGGCCGCCGGGAAGGCGCCGGCCGGCGAGACCAACGATTAGAGTCGGCGCAGCTGCGGCGGGAGGCCGCGATACCGCCTCCCGATGGCCTGGAGCAGCCGCTCATTCCGGCGATCGCGGCGATGTCCACCGAGGCGAAGCGATCGGTCTCCGGCGCGTTGTCGGAGTGGGCCTGGCCAGGTAGCCAGGCCCACCAGCCGGCCCGTTGGGGCGCAGAATTGCGATTGCTAGAGTCGGCAGGAATCCGTACCTTGAAGCGAAAGAAGCGAGGAGCATGAGCCCACTGGTACCGATGGTCGTCGAGCAGACTTCTCGCGGAGAGCGGGCGTTCGACATCTACTCCCGCCTGCTGAACGAGCGGATCATCTTCCTGGGAACGCCAGTGGATGATCAGATCGCGAACCTGATCGTGGCCCAGCTGCTGCACCTGGAGTCCGAGGATCCCGACAAGGACATCTCGCTCTACGTGAACTCGCCGGGCGGTTCCGTCTACGCAGGTCTGGCGATCTACGACACGATGCAGTTCATCAAGCCCGATGTGCAGACGATCTGTGTCGGCATCGCGATGTCGATGGGTGCGCTGCTGCTCTCGGGCGGCGCGGCCGGCAAGCGCATGGCGCTGCCCAACGCGAAGATTCTGATCCATCAGGTGTCAGCCGGGTTCCAGGGCCAGGCGACCGACATCGAGATTCATGCGCGCGAGATCATCGATCTGCGTGGCCGCCTCGACGAGATCATTGCCCACCACTCGGGCAAGCCGGTCGAGGAGGTCAAGAAGGACACCGAACGGGACTACTTCATGAGTTCCGAGGAGGCCAAGGAGTACGGCATCATCGACCGGGTGATCTCGCAGCACTGACGCGATGGCACGCCCGACCGACTCAAACGAGCAGCTCCTCTGCAGCTTCTGCGGCAAGTCGCAGCGGCAGGTCAAGAAGCTGATCGCAGGCCCCGGCGTGTACATCTGCGACGAGTGCATCGATCTCTGCAACGAGATCATCGACGAGGAGCTGACCGCTCCGCCGAACTTCGACATCCAGAACCTCCCCAAGCCGCGCGAGATCTACGAGGTTCTCAACGACTACGTGGTCGGCCAAGAGCAGGCCAAGCGCACGCTGTCGGTGGCGGTGTACAACCACTACAAGCGCGTGCAGATGATGCAGACCGATGATCAGGACATCGAGCTGCAGAAATCGAACATCCTGCTGCTCGGACCGACCGGCTGCGGCAAGACGCTGCTGGCACAGACGCTCGCCAAGATCCTCAACGTTCCGTTCGCGATCGCCGACGCCACCGCGCTGACCGAGGCCGGTTATGTCGGCGAGGACGTCGAGAACATCCTCCTGAAGCTGATCCAGGCCGCCGACTATGACGTCAAGAAGGCCGAGACCGGCATCATCTACATCGACGAGGTCGACAAGATCGCGCGCAAGGCCGACAACCCGTCGATCACGCGCGACGTCAGCGGCGAGGGTGTCCAGCAGGCGCTGCTGAAGATCCTCGAGGGGACCACCGCCAGCGTGCCGCCGCAGGGCGGCCGCAAGCATCCCCACCAGGAGTTCCTCTCGATCGACACGACCAATGTCCTGTTCATCTGCGGCGGCGCCTTCGCCAACCTCGATCGGGTGATCGAGCGGCGGGTGGGCCATCAGGGAGTCGGCTTCGGCGCGACGATCCAGTCCAAGGAGCAGCGCGACCTGGGTGAGATGTTCGAGCGCTGCCTGCCCGAGGACCTGATCCAGTATGGCCTGATCCCCGAGTTCATCGGCCGCCTGCCGGTGATGTCAGCGATCCACCAGCTCTCCCGCGATGAGCTGATGGAGATCCTGACAGTGCCGCGCAACGCGCTCGTCAAGCAGTTCCAGCGGTTCTTCCAGTTCGACGGGATCGAGCTCGTGTTCGCCGACGAGGCGCTCAACTCGGTTGCCGACCGGGCGCTTGAACGCGAGACCGGCGCCCGTGGCCTGCGCTCGATCATCGAGGAGGTTCTGCTCGAGGTCCAGTTCGAGCTGCCGTCCCGCCGCGATGTCCAGAAGTGTGTGGTCACTCGCGAGACGATCGAGAAGGGCACCGCACCGACGCTCGTGACACAGGCCGTGAAGGACGAGGATCCGGGCGAAGCCGCCGCCTGACCGATCCTGGCGAACTTTGGCAATCCGGTGTCCGTTCTGCGAACCGCATTGCCAACGTTCGGCTTCTGACTCGTACGCTCGCCCGGGCCTAAACTCGGGCGTCCATGACTGACCTCGAGGACATGACTCGCTACGACCCGTCCGAGGTCGAACCTCGCATCGCGCGCGAATGGCTCGACTCGGGCCTGCTGCACCCGGAGCCGATCGGCAGCGCCCAGGAGAACTACTCGATCGCGATTCCGCCGCCGAACGTCACCGGCGTACTGCACATGGGGCACGCACTCAACAACGCGATCCAGGACACGTTGATCCGCCGCGCTCGGCAACGGGGCAAGCGCACCAGGTGGATCCTCGGTACCGACCATGCAGGCATCGCCACACAGACCGTGGTGGAGAGAGCGCTGGTCAGCCGCGGCAGCAGCCGTCAGGAACTCGGGCGTGAGCGTTTCATCGAGCACGTCTGGGAGTGGCGCGCGCAGTACGGCGGGGAGATCATCGAGCAGATCAAGCGGCTGGGGTCGACGGCGGATTTCAGCGATGAGCGCTTCACGATGGACCCGGCCTACGCGCAGGCCGTGGTGAAGGTCTTCGTCGACCTCTATCACAAGGGCTACATCTACCGCGACCGCTACCTGGTCAACTGGGATCCCGGGAGTCGCTCGGCGATCTCCGATCTCGAGGTCGACGACCGCCAGGTCACCGACACGCTGTATTACATCGACTACCCGCTCGAATCGGGCGCCGGTTCGGTCACGGTCGCCACCGTCCGGCCGGAGACGATGCTGGCCGACGTGGCGATCGCGGTCAACCCCGACGACGACCGCTACGGCCGCCTGGTCGGTGAGACCGCGGTGCTTCCGATCGTCGGCCGGCGTCTGAAGATCATCGTCGACGATTACGTCAGGACCGACTTCGGCACCGGTGCGCTCAAGATCACGCCCGGCCACGACCCCAACGACTTCGAGATCGGCAACCGCCACGGCCTGCCGCACCCGACGGTGATCGGCGAGGACGGCACGATGCAGGGCGAGGACGTGCCCGAACGCCTCGTCGGCCTGACCACCGCCGAAGCACAGGCGGCCGTCGTCGCCGAGCTCGACGAGCTCGGGCTGATCAGCAGGCGCGAGGAGTACACCCACATGGTTCCGTTCAGCCAGCGCTCCGGCAGCCGCATCGAGCCGCTGATCTCGCTGCAGTGGTTCATGCGCATGGATGAGCTCGCGAAGCCCGCGATCGACGTCGTCAAGCACGGTGAGATCCGTTTCCACCCCGAGGGCCAGACCAAGGTCTACCTCGACTGGATGGAGAACATCCGGCCGTGGTGCGTCTCGCGCCAGCTGTGGTGGGGACACCAGATCCCGGTCTGGTACCGCGATGGCGAGACCCACGTCGGCGCGACCGCGCCGGAGGGTGACGGCTGGGAGCGCGATCCGGACGTGCTCGATACCTGGTTCTCGAGCGCCCTGTGGCCGTTTGCCACGCTCGGCTGGCCGGAGCGGACTCCGGATTTGGCGGCCTTCTACCCGACCGACGCGCTCGTCACCAGCCGCGACATCATCTTCCTCTGGGTCGCCCGGATGGTGATGATGGGGATCGAGTTCACGGGCGAGATCCCGTTCTCAGATGTGTACGTGCACTCGATCATCCAGGCTCCGGACGGACGCCGGATGTCGAAGTCGCTCGGGACCGGCATCGACCCCCGCGACCTGATTGATGGCGGTCCGCGCCCACCTGTCTTCTCAAAGCAGGGCGAGGACCCCGGTGCGTTCCCGGCCTACGGCGCCGACGCCGTGCGCTGGGGCCTGTTGGCGATGTCCTCCGGCCAGGACGTGCGTTTCAACGAGGAGAAGATCGCCCAGGCTCAGCAGCTCACCAACAAGCTCTGGAACGCCTCGCGCCTGATCCTGCTGCGCGTCGGATCCGAGGCCCGCGCCCACGCCGAGCCGCTCACCGTCGAGGACCGCTGGATCCTGTCCCGGCTGCAGCACGCGGCTACGACGATCGGGGACGCGATCGACCGGTTCGAGTTCGCGCGGCCCGCTCTGGCGCTTTACGACTTCATCTTCTCCGAGCTCTGCGACTGGTACCTGGAGCTGGTCAAGCCCCGCCTCTACGAGGGCGACGCACAGACCCAGGCATTCCTGGTGCATCTGCTGACCGAGACGGTCACGCTCGCGCACCCGCTGCTGCCCTTCGTGACCGAGGAGGTGTACAGGCACATCCCGGGCTCGTCAGGTCTGCTCGCTGCCCGCGTCGCCGCTGCTGACGCGGGCATCGCCGATACGCCGGCGGAGGCCGAGCTTGATCATGCGATCGAGGCGATCCAGGCGATCAGGGCCTGGCGCGATGCCGCCGAGGTGAAGCCGTCCGCGGTGCTGCCGGCGCGCCTGCGCGCCGACGGCTATGAAGCGACCCTCGATCAGATTGCAAGGCTGGGCCGTCTGTCGCTGGCGGACGCCAACGGCTCCGCCGGCGGTGGCGCGGCGATCGCGATTCCCGGTGGTGCGATCGAGATCCTGCACTCCGACGACATCGACCTCGAGGCGGCCTCCCGCAAACGCGCGGCGAAGCGGGCTGAGCTCGAGGCTGAGATCGTGCGCGCGGAGGGTCGGCTCGGGAACGCCGGCTTCGTCGCGAAGGCGCCGGCGGCGGTCGTCGATGCCGAGCGCGCCAAACTCGAGTCGCTGCGCGCAGAGTTGGAGGCGCTGTGACCCCGACTGCAGGGGACGTGCTATGACGCCGGAGGAGGCGGAGGCGCAGCTCCTGTCCCTGGAGCTGTTCGGCATGCGGTTCGGCCTCGACCGCATGCGGCGACTGATGACCGAGCTCGGCCATCCCGAGCGCAGCTTCAGGTCGATCCATGTTGTCGGCACCAACGGCAAAAGTTCGACGGCGCGGATGATCGCTGCGATCCTCGTCGCTCACGGGCTGGTGGTTGGCACCTATCTCTCACCGCACCTGGTCGGCTTCAACGAGCGCGTCCGTGTCGATGACCGCGACATCACGCCGCAGCAGCTGGCCGACGCGATCGAGCGTGCGCTCGAAGCCGCCGCGCAGGTCAACCGCGCAGGCGCCGGCGACGACGATCAGGTCACCCAGTTTGAGCTGCTGACCGCCGCCGCGTATGCGGAGCTGGCGGCAGAGGGGGTGGAGGTCGCGGTCATCGAGGCCGGCCTTGGCGGCCGCCACGACGCCACCAACGTGATTCCATCGAGCGTCCAGGTGCTGACCAGTGTGGGGCTCGAGCACACGCGCTGGCTGGGGCCGACCATCGCCGCGATCGCGCGCGAGAAGCTCGATGTGGTTCAGCCCGGTTCGACCGTCGTACTCGGTGCCGGCATGCACCCGGATGCACTCGCGGTCGCGCGGGAGGTGGCGGCGGCTCGTGGCGCCACGATCGTTCAGGCCGACTCGGACCCCGGTGCGCAGCTCGGCGCGTTGGGTCGGTTCCAGCGGCGCAACTTTGCGTTGGCGCGGGCGGCCGCGCAGGCTTTCCTTCTCGGTGACGCCCGCGCGCTCGACGCCGCGGCTGTCCAGGCGGTCGCTGCCGAGGTGCGCGTGCCGGGTCGGATGCAGATCGTGGACCGCCGTCCGCTGACATTGCTCGACGGCGCGCACAACGCTGATGGAACCGTCGCGTTGGCGGAGTCGCTGCCGGAGATCATCGCCGGAGCGCGTGCCGGTCAGGGCCGCGTCGTCGCGGTGCTCTCGATCCTCGACGACAAGGACGGCGCTGCGATGCTGCGCGCGCTGACACCGTTGCTTGACGATCTGGTGCTGACCTCGAGCCAGAACCCGCGCGTATTGGCGCCCGAGAAGCTGAGCGCTCTGCTGGATCAGTTGGCGCCCGAGGTCTCGATCACATCGGAGATCGTGACCGAGCCACATGCGGCACTGCGCCGCGCCCGCGACCTCGCCGGCAGCGATGGGGTTGTGGTCGCGACAGGCTCGCTATATCTGATCGCCGACCTGACGCGCGACGAGGCGGCCGCCGCGACCCGCAGGGTCTCGATGCTGTGAACGACGACCGCGAAAATCACCCGAGCTTTCTGAGGATGGCCGGCCTCGTCGCCGCCAGTGTCGTGGTCACGATCCTCGTCTTTTTCGCGATCGGATACATGCTCGGGCGCATCTTCCTCTAGGGCCTGTCTCGCCTCGGCGCGGGAGAAATCGTGCGGGTCCGCGGGCCGCTCTGTCTACACTCGGCTTGGCGATGACCCCATTTGCGGGCATATTCGGGATCCACAATCATGCTGCCAACCTGGCCGTCGAGGCTGCGCTGGTGGTGCTGGCCGTCATCTGGCTGGCGCTGATCTACTGGACCTTCGCCGATGCCCGTAGGCGGATCGGGGACGGCCTGCTCGTCGCCTGCGCGACGATCGTGTCGTTCATCCCGTTCCTCGGCACGATCGTGTACATGATCGTGCGCCCGCCGGAATACCTGGCCGACGTGCACGAGCGCAACCTCGAGATTCAGGCCGCCCAGGCACGTCTGGCGCAGATCGGCATGCATGCGTGCCCGTACTGCAGCCACGAGGTCGAGCGTGAGTTCCTGCGCTGCCCGCACTGCTTGCGCAAGCTGAAGGAACCGTGCACCAGCTGCGGTAAGCCGTTGGCCGCCGATTGGAAGATCTGCCCGTACTGCGAGACCGACCGCGGCCTCGAACCGACGCCCACGCAACGCCGCCGCCGCACCCGCCGCGAGACTCAGCAGACGATGGTCGCGCCACCACCGCCGGACCTGCTCTAGCGGTGCCGCCAGCGACCCGCTGGACCCACTGCAGCTAACCTGCCCGCGGGCGCCCGCCCGCACGAACCTGAACTGAAGGAGAACGTTCCCCCTTGGCTGAGCGCACGCTGATCCTCGTCAAACCCGACGCCTTTGCCCGCAACCTCACCGGCGAGATCATCGCCCGGTTCGAGCGCAAGGGCCTCAAGCTCGCAGCCCTGAAGCTCGAGACCCTGACCCGCGCGACCGCGGAACAGCACTACGCCGAGCACGACGGCAAGCCGTTCTTCGGCGAGCTCGTCGAGTTCATCACCTCCGGCCCGCTGGTGGCGATGGTGTTCGAGGGTGAGTCGGCCGTCGAGGCCGCCCGGCAGTTGATCGGTGCCACCAACCCGCTGCAGTCGGCCCCGGGGTCGATCCGCGGCGACTTCGCGACCTCGATCGGAGCCAACATGGTGCACGGGTCGGACTCGGCCGAGTCGGCCACGCGCGAGATCGGGATCTTCTTCCCGGGGCTCTGATCTCCGCAGCCCGGTGATCCTCGCCTCCGGCTCGCCCCAGCGGCGCGCGATCCTCGAGCAGCTGGGGGTCGCGTTCACGGTAATCGTCCCTGACGTCGAGGAGCTCACCGCCGGTGAGCCGCAAGCGGTCGTGCTCGAGAACGCCCGCCGCAAGGCGGCAGCCGTTGTGGGGGCAACGAACCACACGCAGCTCGCCGGCAGCCGTGAGACCGTCCTCGGGGTCGACACGATCGTCACGCTCGAGGACCGGATCTACGGCAAGCCGGCCGACCGTGAGGCGGCGGCGGCAACGCTGCGAACGCTTGGCGGCCGCAGCCACGACGTGCTCAGCGGCGTCTGCGTGATCGAGAATGGCCGGGAGCGGACCGCCGCGGCGCTCACCAGGGTTGTGTTCCGCCCGTTGAGCGAGCGTACGCTGGCGTGGTACCTGGACACCGACGAGTGGCGCGGGCGCGCCGGCGGCTACGCGATCCAGGGGCGCGGGGCGGCCCTGGTCGACTCGATCGCGGGCGACTACCTGAATGTGGTCGGGCTGCCGGTCGCGACATTGATCGATCTGCTGCCCAGCGCGATCTTTCCAGCGATTTCTTAGCAATCAGTGGGGAAAGCGAGCCTGGGTCCGATACACTCGCCCTGAACGGATGGGAGTTGGCAATCGGGTTCGGTCAGACCGCGCTCGCCGCCCGTCTGAACCCCCCAACCTTCTGTCCAGTCATGGGTTTCTTCACGTACCTAACAGGTTTCGGTGGCCGCGATATGGCGGTTGATTTGGGCACCGCCAACACGCTCGTCTACGTGCGCGGGCGTGGCATCGTGCTGTCGGAGCCGAGCGTCGTCGCCGTCGACTCGCGCAGCGGTGAGGTGCACGCTGTCGGGATCGAGGCCAAGCGCATGCTCGGCCGCACCCCCGGCACGATCTCGGCGATCCGTCCGCTGAAGGATGGCGTGATCGCGGACTTCGAGGTGACCGAGGAGATGTTGCGGCACTTCATCCAGAAGGTCCACCAGAACCGCTGGGCACACCCGCGCGTCGTCGTGTGCGTGCCGTCAGGCGTCACCGGCGTCGAGAAGCGGGCGGTTGAGGAGGCATGCCTGTCAGCCGGCGCGCGCCAGGCCTACCTGATCGAGGAGCCGATGGCGGCCGCGATCGGTGCCGGGCTTCCGGTCGGCGAACCGACGGGCTCGATGGTCGTGGACATCGGCGGCGGCACCAGTGAGGTGGCCGTGATCTCGCTCGGCGGGATCGTGGTCTCGCAGTCGATCCGGATCGGCGGCGACGAACTGGACGACGCGATCATCAACTACGTCAAGCGCGAGTACAAGCTTCTTATCGGGCAGCAGACCGCCGAGGAGGTCAAGCTCGAGATCGGGTCGGCGTTCCCGGTACCCGAGGAGGTTCAGGCGGAGATCCGCGGTCGCGACATGGTCTCGGGCCTGCCCAAGACCGTAGTGCTGACCAGCGAGGAGATCCGTGGCGCGCTGGAGGAGCCGGTGTCGCAGATCATCGACGCAGTCAAGGAAACGCTCGACCGGACGCCGCCTGAGCTGGCGTCGGACATCATGGATCGCGGGATCATGCTGGCCGGGGGCGGATCGCTGCTGCAGGGGCTCGAGGAGCGCATGCGGCACGAGACGCAGATGCCGGCACATCTCGCCGAGTCGCCGCTGACCTGCGTGGCGGTCGGCTCCGGCCGCTCGCTCGAGGAGTTCGAGGCGATCCACCGGTCGAGCAAGAATTCACGCAACCGGCGCCGGCGCTACTAGCGCGGAGGCTGGGTGCTTTGGAGATGTTCAGTTGCACGATAAGCAAATTCGACGGCGACGCGCGGTGCTGGCGCTGCTCGTCCTCGTCTCCCTGATCCTGCTCACCGACTACTTCGGCGAGTCGTCGAGCAGTCCGCTGCACGCGGTGCAGCGGGGGATCGCGACAGTCCTGTCGCCCGTCCAGAGCCTGGCCAGCACGGTCGTCTCGCCGGTGCGCGACCTCGCCGGCGACATCTCCTCGACGTTCAGCGCCAAATCGAAGGTCGCGCATCTTCAGCAGGAGAACAACGCGCTCAACAATGAGCTCGCCGAGTACAAGCAGGACGCGATCGAGAATCGCTACTACTCGAAGTTGCTGAAGCTCGACAGCGACTACAACCTCAGCACCTACGGGCTGCAGTCGGCCAGTGTGATCGCCAAGAACCCGTCGCTCTGGTACCAGACGGTCAAGGTCGACAAGGGCCTGGACGCCGGCGTCCGCGAGGATGACCCGGTCGTGGGTCCCGGCGGCCTCGTCGGTGACGTCGAGCACGTCGGATCCAACTATTCGGTGGTCGCGCTGTTGACCTCGCCGGCCTTCGCGGTCGGCGCCGAGGTCCAGGACACCGCCGGCGCGTCCGGACTGGTGCAGCCGGCGGTCGGCAACCCGTACACGCTGCGGCTGACCCACCTGCCGAGCAACGCCCAGGTGTCGCCTGCCGCCATGGTGGTGACGAGCGGCTTCGGCGACGGCACCGGCAGCACAACGCATTCGCTGTACCCGCCGGGTATCCCGATCGGGACGGTCTCGACGCTGAACCCACAGACGAGCGTGTACGTCAATCAGCAGGTGAGTGTGACGCCGCTGGTCGACCTCCAGGATCTCAGCGTGGTCCAGATACTCACCAGGCCCGACGTGGTCGGCATCAGGTAGATGAGCAAGGACTCAGTCGTCAAGCTGTCGTTGCGGATCGCGGTGGTCGCCGTGCTCGCGGTCGTGATCCAGGACACGCTCGATCTCACAGATATCGATCTTCGGCGTGGCCGCCGACATCACGCCGCTGGTCGTGATGTCGATCGGATTGTTGGCGGGATCGATGGCCGGTGCGATCGCCGGCTTCGCGATCGGGCTGATGGTCGACACCGTCATGTTCCAGACGATCGGGGTGAGCTCGCTGCTGTTCATCACGGTCGGCTACTGGTCGGGTCGCCTGCGTGAGTTGCGCGACCCGTCGCATGGCCTGGTCCCGATGGGATTGGGCGCGCTGGCGACGCTCTTCACCGGCGTCGGCATGGCGGTGATCCAGTTCATGCTGGGTGTCAACGCGCCGGTCAGCTGGCTGCTGATCCAGCAGATCGTGCTGCAGGTTCTGGTCAACAGCCTGATCGCGCTGCCGGTGTATGAGATCGTCAGGCGTGCCCTGTACCGGGCGCTGCCGCGCGACCCCCGCGCGCGCCGGCGCCGCGCCTACACCACCTCACTGAGCCCGTTGCAGCGCCCCTCCGAACGGCTGCACGGCGTGCGGCGGGCGCAGGGATGATCGGTCCGATGGACGAACGCACGCCGCCGATGACCCCGCAGCTCGCGCTGCGCGTGGCGATCGTCGGAGGGCTCGCGCTGGTGATGTTCGCCCTGATCTTCTTCCGCCTGTGGTTCCTGCAGGTGCTGTCCGGTAGTCATTACGTCGCGGAGGCACAGGTCAACGTCGTGCGCGACATCCCCGTCGCCGCGCCGCGCGGGGAGATCGTCGACCGCAGCGGCACGCCGCTGGTCACCTCGAAGCTGGTGCCGGCGGTCCAGATCGCGCCACAGTCGCTGCCCGGACCGGTCTCACTCGATGGCAGCGTCAAACCGCCGGTGGCGATCCCCGCCAAGGACAATGCGTTGTTCGACCGGCTCGCGGCGCTGATCGGGATGTCCACCAGAGTCGGGTCGTGCCAGTACACCGTGTACTGGGCCAACGGACCGTCCACGTACCACGCGCGCCTCGCCCCGATTCCGTGCCTGGTGGCGAAGGGCGTAGCCGCCTCGGAGTATGCGAACGTGACGATCAAGACCGACGTGCCGACCAACGTCCAGGACTACCTGGCCGAGCGCTCAGGAGATTTCCCCGGCGTGATCTCGCAACAGGACGTCTCCCAGCGCAAATACCCGCTCGGTGATGTCGGCGCGCAGGTGTTCGGCACGCTCGGCCCGATCAGCTCGACCGAGGTCAACAGCGTCGGCGTCGGCATCGGCAACTTCAAGAGCATCAGGTCGGGCAACATCGTTGGGCAATCCGGGCTCGAGTATCGGTACAACCAGTGGCTGCAGGGCGTCAACGGCGAGGAGCGTGTCAAGGTCAACGCCGAGAACCAGTTCGAGGGCTACGCCCACAACAGGCAGCCGGTCACGGGCGACACGCTGAAGCTCTCGGTCGACTCCCAGCTCGAGAAGGTCGGTCAGGCGGCACTGGACAAGTCGATCGCCGAGCACCCCGGGTCCGACGGCGGCGCCTTCGTGGCGATCAGCCCGACCAACGGCGCCGTCTACGCGATGGGCTCCGCGCCGAGCTTCAATCCCGGCTTCTTCACGCACCCGTTCACCACGAAGCAGTACCAGGCTCTGATCGACGCCAGCAACGGCGATCCGTTGAATGACAACGCCGTCCAGGGGATCGGCGCCGACGGCTCGACCTTCAAGGTGATCACCGCGACAGCGGCGCTCGAGGGCGGGGTCATAAGCCCTGAGAACAGCTCCTACGACGACACCGGCCAGTGGTGCTATCCGGGCGAGGATCCGAGCACGCCCGGCGCCTGCCTGCACAACTCCGGCGGGGTCGGCAACGGCTACGGTGTCGTGGATCTGGAGCAGGCGATCCAGGTCTCCGACGACGACTACTTCTACAACCTCGGTTACGAGCTCAACGCGCATCCGCTCGAGACCTGGAAGCACCCCGAGGGTGGTGAGCTGCAGAAGTGGGCGCGCGCGTACGGGATCGGTCAGAAGACGGGCGTTGATCTCCCGGGTGAGCAGAGCGGCGAGGTGCCATCCCCAAGCCTGCTGATGGCGCGCTACCGCGAAGAGCGGCAATGCGAGACCGCCACGGGGTACTACAGCTACACCAATGGGCAGGGGCTGTTCAGTTCGACTGCCAAGGCGGGCTTTCATCACAGCCCCAAGCAGCCGGGCGGCTGCGGCATCGCCGATCCGATCAAGAAGAACAACGACTGGACCTCTGGCGACAATGTCAACACCGCCGTGGGCCAGGGTTACGTCCAGTTGACGCCGCTGCAGCTGGCGGTCGTGTACTCGGCGCTGGCCAACGGTGGCAAGATCGTGACGCCGCACCTAGGGATGCAGATCGACTCGCCGAGCGGGACCGTGATCCAGAAGATCGATCCGGCTCCCAAGCGCAACATCGGCCTTGACCCGACGTATCGCGACGCGATCCTGACCGGCCTGCATGGGGCGGCGCAATCACCCGGCGGGACCTCGTACGACGTCATGGGCGACTTCCCGAGGACCGTGTACGGCAAGACCGGAACCGCTCAGTACGGAACCAACGCGCAGATCCAGTCCAACACCGAGTCCGACTACGCGTGGTACGCGTGCTTCGTGCCGGCGACCGCCACAACCAAGCCGATCGTGGTCGTCGTCTGGGTCGAGAAGGGCGGATTCGGCGACCAGGCTGCAGCGCCGGTGGCGCGTCAGATCCTCAGTCAGTGGTTCACTGGCAAGCCTGGCCCCTTCAAGACGGGATCATCGACCACGCTGTGAGCACGAGCACTCCGATCCAGCGCTCTGACGACGCGGCTTCCAGCCGCGGCGTCGGCATGATGTTGAGCTTCGACCCACTGCTGCTGCTGGCGGCTCTGGGACTGGTCGCGTTCTCGTTCATGACGCTTCGCGGTGCCGGTTACGCGAGTGACGCTGACCGCCAACTGCTTTACGCGGGCATCGGGCTGCTCGTGGCGATCGTGATCACGCGCTTCGACTACTCGGTTCTGCGCGAATTCCGTTACGTGTTCTACGCGCTCGCCGTGGTCCTCAACATCGTCGTGCTGGGCATGCCGGCGGTGCAGCATGCCCATCGCTGGATCCCGCTGCCGATGTTCGAGTTCCAGTCATCCGAGTTCGGCAAGGTGCTGCTGGTCGTGTCGCTGTCGGCGTTCGCCGTCGAGCGCTCGCGCCGGCTGAACGAGCGCGGCACGGTCGCTCGGATCATGCTGTTGGCGCTGGTGCCGGCGATGATCGTGATCAAGCAGCCGGACCTCGGCACCGGGCTCGTGTACATCGTGATGGCGGTGGCGATTCTGTACTTCATGGGCGTGGGCTGGCGTCAGATGACGGCACTGGCGGCGCTGTTTGCCGTCGCGCTCGCGCTGGTGGTGGCGGTCGGTCCGGCGGTCGGACTGAACGTTCTGCAGACCTACCAGAAGCAGCGGCTGACGACGTTCATAGATCCCCCGAGTCCATGCGCGTCGAGCGACCCGACCTGTTACCAGCTGAACCAGTCTGAGATTGCGATCGGGTCGGGGGAGAAGACGGGCCGCGGCTCCGGCGGCGCGACCGAGACGCGCTTCCACTTCCTGCCGGTCGCCAACGAGGACTTCATCTTCTCGGTGGTTGGCGAGACCTACGGTTTTGCCGGGGCCGCCCTGGTGCTGTCGTTGTATGCGCTGCTGATCTGGCGAGCGCTGCGGATCGTGACGATGGCCAAGAATCTGTTCGGGACACTGATTGCGGGGGCGATCCTCGCGATGCTGATGTTCCAGGTGTTTCTCAATGTCGGCATGACCATCGGGATCATGCCGGTGACGGGAGTGCCACTGCCGCTGCTCTCCTATGGCGGCTCGTCGGTACTTGTGACCTTTATCGCCCTCGGGCTGCTCCAGTCGATCCACATCCAGGCACGGATGGCATTGGCCGGCAAGGCGAGGGTTCTGATCGTTTGACGGAGGCTTATGGCACGTGCGCCTGATCTGGCGCCCGGAACCATGAGCCGCCGCCGCTCAACTTAGCCTGAGTGCTTCGAGCCTCGGGCGGACAACTCAAAGGAAAAAAAGTGAAGAAGCAAGTGTTGGTCAGCGTCGACCGCGGCGAAACGCGGGTAGCGCTGTTGGAAGCGGGCGGCGAGCCCGGTCCGCGCCAGTCGACAGCCTCGCGCCGGCGAAAGCGCCCGGCCAACCCGGCCGCCGGCTACTCCGTCGCCGAGCTCTACCTCGAGCGTCGCGGCGCGCGCTCAATCGTCGGAAACATCTACAAGGGCCGGGTTGACAACGTGCTCGCCGGGCTCGAGGCGGCATTCGTCGACATCGGCCTGGAGAAGAACGGCTTCCTTCACGTCGATGAGATCGTCATGCCGGGTGTCGAGGCGCCACGGCGTGGCCGCGGCTCCGGCCGCGAGGGCAGCCAGATCACGGATCTGCTGAAGCCGGGACAGGAGATCGTGGTTCAGGTCGTCAAGGATCCGCTCAAGACCAAGGGCGCGCGCCTGTCGATGGACCTCACGATCGCCGGGCGCTACATGGTCTACGCGCCGTACGGGGAGGGTGTGGGGGTCTCCCGCCGACTCGATGACCGCGAGCGCGACCGCCTCCGCAAGGAGGCCGCGAAGCTCGATCTCAAGGGCGCCGGCGCGATCATCCGCACCGCCGCCGAGGGCGCCAAGCGCGACGACCTCGAGCGCGAGCTGCAGTATCTGTTCAAGCTCAACGACGTGCTGCAGAAGCGCGTCGAGACCAGCGAGGCGCCTGCGCTCGTCTTCCAGGAGGCCGATCTGTCGGTGCGCGTGGTGCGTGACATCTACTCGGCCGAGTTCGAGCGCGCGGTGGTGGACGACGAGAAGCAGCATCACCGGCTGGTGGCGTTCTTCTCCCGGACCGCGCCCGAACTGGTGGACCAGGTCGAGCTATGGACCGAGGACCGGCCGCTGTTCGAGAGCTACGGCGTCGACCAGGTACTCGACTCGACGCTCTCGCGCCGGGTCGACCTGCCCAGCGGCGGTTACCTGGTGATCGACTACGCCGAGGCGCTGACGGTGATCGACGTCAACTCCGGCAGCTTCACGGGCAAGGGCAAGAGCGCCAGGCTCGAGGACACGATCACCAAGACCAACCTCGAAGCCGCAGATGAGGTCGTGCGCCAGCTGCGGTTGCGGGACATCGGCGGGATCATCGTGATCGATTTCATCGACATGGCTCGCGCACGTAACCGTGACGCGGTCCTGAAGACGCTGCGCAAGGCACTGGATGAGGACCGCACTAAGACGTTCGTGGTCGAGATCTCGCCGCTTGGCCTGGTCGAGATGACGCGACAGAACGTGACCGAGGGTGTGCGCGAGATCATGACCCGCCCGTGTCCCACCTGTCACGGGGAGGGTGTGATCAAGTCCGAGGAGACGATCGCGATCGAGTTCGAGCGGCGCATGCGCGAGCTCGCCCCGACGGTCGACGCGGAGGCTCTGCTGATCCAGATGAACCCGCGTGTGAGTCAGGAGTTCACAGGCCACGACGCACGCGTGCTGCGAGCGCTCGAGGCCGAGACCGGCAAGTGGTTCCACTTCGAGGGCTCCGAGGGCCTGCCGCTCGAGCACTTCGCGGTCCTGATGGAGTCCGATCGCGACCACGTCCTGGACCGTGCACTGCCCTTCCGTGAGGGCGAGGAGGTGTACCTCGAGATCATCGAGCCGCACATGTACAGCGCGGGCGACGCTGTGGCCAAGGTCGACGGCTACATCATCTCCGTCAAGGATGCCGACAGAGCGGTCGGTCAGAAGCGGCTGGTGCGGATCGAACAGGTCGGCCGCACGGAGGCGGTCGCGGTGCTGATCGGCCAGCCGCCGGTGAGGGAGGCGGCGCAGCCGGAGAAGCCGGTTGCGCCTGCGACCGAGCCGGCCGAAGCGGCGGCCAGGCCGCAGAAGGCTGCATCCGAAGCGGCTGCACCGAAGGCCAAGCCACCTGCGCGCAGGTCGCGGGCGGCGAAGGCAGCCGACACCGCCGAGCAGGCCGACACCGCCGAGCAGGCGGGGGACGCCGCTGAGGCGAACGGCGCGGTGCTGGCGGTTGACGCCGTGGAACCTGCGACTGACGCCGCGGCGGCGACCGCTGAGCCCGCTGAGCCGTCGGAGGCCATCGCGATCAAGCAGGACAAGCCGGCCCCGCGCAAGCCGCGCGCGGCCACCTCCACCGGCACCCGGACCCGCGCTCGCCGTACGGCCAAGTCGCCTGAAGCGGAGGCGGCGCCCGAGGCTGAGCCGGTCGGCGCGGGGAGCGCCGAGTCCGTCGAGCTGCCGGCAGCCGAGCCTGCAGTCACCGGGAACGCGGAAACCGCTGCTAACGTGAGCGCTGCAGGGGCCGGCGACGAGGCGGCTGGACCTGACGCGGATGGCGTAGAATCGACCGTCCGGCGTCGTGGCCGGCGCGGAGTTCGTCGCCGTTCCACGGCCAAAGCCGGTGCGGCCACAGCGGCCGAAGAATCTTCCTCAGAGTGATCATGTACGCAATCGTCAAGACAGGCGGCAAGCAATACCGCGTCCAGGAGGGCCAGAATCTGCTCGTCGAGCGGCTGGCCGTCGAGGACGGCGCGAGCGTGTCGCTGACCCCGCTGCTCTACGTCAACGGCGACCAGGTCGTCGACGGAGAGGATCTGTCCAAGGTCCAGGTGGCAGCGACGGTCATCGGCCACGAGCGTGGCCCGAAGCTCCGCGTCGTCAAGTTCAAGCCCAAGCGCGGTTACAAGCGCCGCAACGGCCACCGTCAGGAACTGACGCGGATCGAGATCAAGAACATCAAGCTGGCCGCGGTCTCGCGCTCGAGCAAGGCCAAGGCTGCCGCCCAGGAGACTGAAGATGGCGCATAAGAAGGGCCTCGGCTCATCACGCAACGGCCGCGACTCCAACGCACAGCGGCTGGGGGTCAAGGTCTTCGCCGGCCAGACCGTGACCGGGGGCGAGATCATCGTGCGCCAGCGGGGCACGGTCTTCAAGCCGGGTGACGGCGTCGGCATCGGTAAGGACGACACGATCTTTGCCAAGTCGGCGGGGACCGTGCAGTTCAATCGTGGCCGCCGTGGCCGCGTGATCAGCGTCGAGCCGACCGACGCGGCCTAGCGATCCCAATCACGGTCAGGAAATGACCGCGGTGCACCGCGGGCAGCGCTTCGCCTCCACCGGAATGGTCATCGTGCACTCCGGGCAATCCTTGACCGAGGTGTCCTCCTCGGCCCAGCGCTGTTCGAGCGCGCTGTAGGGCTTGACCACACAGAAGAAGACAACGGCCGCGACCGTGACGAACGTGATCGCAGCGTTGATGAACTCGCCGTAGAGGAAGTGGCTGCCGTTTATCGTGAACGACAGGCTCGAAAAATCGGGCTTGCCGAAGATCATCGCGATGATCGGTGTGACGATGTCAGCGACGAACGCCGTCACCAGAGCCGTGAACACCAGGGCGATCACCAGTGCCACCGCCGTGGCCACGAGGTTGCCCTTCAGCAGAAAATCCTTGAAGTCGGTCAGCAGTGATGTCACGCCGGTCCCTCCCCTGTAGGTTGCGCTTTCTCCGCCAGACTAATGGGGCGTTCGGAAATGTCCCGCTTGACCCTCCAGGGCCCGGCCGAAACGCTCCTGACCCGGCGAGGCGCGACCGGATCGAGGCGATATGCAGCGGACCCGACTTCGAGCCTGGCGCCGGCGCGAGCGGATTACCCTTGAGAACCCGGAGCAGCGGGCCAAACCATGAAAGATCGAGCGAGAATCCACGTAGAGGCAGGCGGTGGCGGCGACGGGTGCATGAGCTTCCGTCGCGAGGCGCACGTGCCCAAGGGCGGGCCCGACGGCGGGGACGGCGGTCGCGGTGGTGACATCGTGCTCGTCTGCGACGACTCCTACCGCGACCTCGAGCACTTCCGCCGCCGTTCACACTTCAGCGCCAAGCGCGGCGTGCATGGCCAGGGCTCGCAACGACACGGCGCCGACGGCCGGACTCTGGAGATCCCGGTGCCGCCTGGAACCGAGGTGGTGGTCGAGGCGGACGGGACCGAGCACGACCTGCTCCGCGCCGGTCAGCGCGCCGTCGTCGCGCGGGGAGGCTCCGGCGGCCGTGGAAACCGTCACTTCTCGAGTTCCACGCGCCAGACGCCGCGCTTCGCGGAGCGGGGACTTGCCGGGGAGGAGAGCTGGCTCACCCTGCAGCTGAAATTGCTCGCCGATGCGGGCCTGGTCGGCCTGCCGAACGCCGGCAAGTCGTCGCTGATCTCGCGGCTCACCCGGGCCACACCGAAGGTCGCTGATTACCCGTTCACGACGCTGGAGCCCGCGCTCGGAACGCTGCATCAGGACGATCGGCAGCTGGTGATCGCCGACATTCCCGGGCTGATCGAGGGCGCGGCCGACGGCGTCGGTCTCGGGCATGACTTCCTGGCCCACGTCGAGCGCACCCGGCTGCTCGTGCACGTGCTCGATATGGCGCCGCTTGACGGGTCCGATCCGCTCGACAACTTCGAGACGGTTGAGCGCGAGCTCAAGCTCTACCAGCAGCGGCTCGCCTCGCTGCCACGGATCCTGGCGCTGTCCAAGGCCGACCTGGTGAGCGCCGAGCATGGTCAGGCAGCAGGTGCGCAGTGGCAGCAGCGGCTCGGCTCCGATGTCCCCGTGATCCTGACCTCCTCGGTCACGCGGCAGGGCCTGGACGAGCTCGTGATCGAGCTGCTGCGCCGGATCCCGGTGCTGACCGGCGAGGACGACGCCGGTGGTCAGCGGACCACCGGCGGAGAGACAGCGCTCGACGACCTACCTGCACACCGCATCTTCCGACCCGCCCCGCCGCGCGGCTTTGAGGTAACGCGAAACGATGGAGGCGCGTTCGTCGTCGAGGGCGTCGGTGTGGAGCGATTGGTCGCGCGGTATGACCTCGACAACGAGGACGCGCTCGCACATCTCGAGCTGCGCCTGCGCGGGCTCGGCGTGATCCGCGCGCTCGAGGCGGCCGGCTTCGAGCCGGGGGATGATGTCGAGATCGCGGGCGTCGTCTTCGATCTGGACCCGTAGTCTCTTGCGCACATGAGCTCGGTTGTGATCAAGCTCGGGTCGAGCGTCGTCGCTGGCGATGACGGCGCGATTCGCATGGATGTGCTGGGGCGGATCTGTGACGACGTCGCGACTCTGTACCGCGATGGCCTGGACCCGATCATCGTCACGAGTGGGGCCATCGCGCGCGGGCTGGGCCTGATGGGGATCGCCCCCGGCCAGCAAACGGCCCCGGCCGCCCAGCGCCGGCGCGCGATCGACGAGCTGCAGGCGGCATCCGCGGTCGGTCAGGGCAAGCTCTACCACGTGTACGACGAGCTGCTCCAGGCGCGCGGGGTGCCTAGCGCGCAGGTGCTGCTGACGTTCTTCGATATGAGCGCACGCACGCATTATCTGAACGTCCGCCACACGCTCACGAAACTGTTGGAGTGGCGGGTTGTGCCCGTGATCAACGAGAACGACACCACGACCACCGATGAGATCTCATTCGGCGACAACGACTTTCTCGCCGCCCAGGTGGCGATTCTGATCGGGGCCGAACAACTGCTGCTGCTGACCAACACCGACGGTCTCTTCAGCGCCGATCCGCGGCTCGACCCGGAGGCGCAGCTGGTGAGCCGGGTCGAGTCGATCGAGAAGCTGGAGGCGCTGCGAATCACGCAGGAGACCTCGGTGCTGGGTTCGGGCGGGATGCGCTCGAAGGTCGTGGCGGCCGAGATGGCCACCGCTGCGGGGATTCCGACGGTGATCGCAAACGGCCAGCTCGGCGGGACGATCAGCCAGGCGGTGAGCGGTCAGGCGGTCGGCACGAGCTTCCCTGCTCGACTCGACCGCGTCTCGAGCTTCAAACTCTGGCTCAAGTACGCCAAACCGTCACGCGGCCGCGTCCAGGTCGATGCCGGTGCCGCCCGAGCGCTGCGAGAGGGCGGCACGAGCCTGCTTCCGGTGGGGGTGGTCGGTGTCAGTGGCGAGTTCGATGCGGGCGACGCGATCGAGGTTGTTGCCGGGGCGGAGCAGGTCGGCAAGGGGATCAGCAACTACTCGGCCGACGAGCTGCGACGTGTGCAGGGGCTCAAGTCGGCGGCGATCAGGGAGCTCCTGCCCCTGGCCAGCGAGGAGGCGGTCCATCGTGACTACTTCGTGCTCGCGTAGTCTTCAGTGAGGCATGAGCACAGTCGTCGCATCGAAAACAGCGTCGGTCGCAGAGATCTGCGCCGCCGCCAAGCAGGCGTCGCGCACGCTGGCCACGCTCGGATCTGACGTCAAGAGCGCTGCTCTGGAGGCCATCGCCGATGCGCTGATCGAGCGCAGCGCAGAGATCATCGACGCCAACGCGCGCGATCTCGAGGCCGGACGCGCCGCGGGGCTGAGCCCGGCGCTGCTCGATCGACTGGCCCTGGATCCGCGGCGGATCGCTGCGATGGCCGAGGGCACGCGCAAGATTGCGGCGCTGCCTGACCCGGTTGGTGAGGTGATCGACGGCTTCCGGCTGCCCAACGGCCTGGACGTACGCAAGATACGGGTGCCTTTGGGCGTGATCGCAGTCGTCTATGAGGCACGCCCGAACGTGACGATCGACGCAGCCGCGCTGTGCCTGAGGTCAGGTAACGCGATCGTCCTGCGCGGTTCGAGCTCGGCCGCGCACTCCAATTCGGTGCTCGCCGGGATCGCCGCAGATGCGGCCGTCAGCGCCGGTCTGCCCGAGGGGGCGCTCGCGCTGGTGGCGGGGGGCGGTCGTGAGGAGTTGACGGAACTGGCCACGCAGGCGGGCGTGGTCGACCTGATCATCCCGCGCGGGGGCGAGGGGCTGAAGGCCGCGCTGAAGGGCGTCGCGACCGTGCCTGTGATCTTTGCCGCCTCCGGAAACTGCCATGTGTACGTCGACCGCACTGCGGATCTGGCGGTGGCGCAGGAGATCGTGGTCAACGCGAAGGTGCAGCGGCCAGGAGTCTGTAACGCTGCCGAGACGCTGCTCGTGCACGAGGAGATCGCCGAGCGCTTTCTGCCTCGCGTGTTGCGTGCGCTGCACGACGCCGGTGTGACCCTGCACGCAGACAGTCGCTCATGTGAGATCGCTTCAGAGCTTCCGCTGCGGGTGGCGACGGACGAGGACTGGGACACCGAGTATCTGGCGCTGGAGATGGCCGTCGGGGTCGTGGACTCGGTCGAGGTGGCGATCGAGCACATCAATCGCCACGGCAGCGGACATTCAGAGGCGATCGTGACCACGGATACCGCTTCGGCGCGTGCCTTCGAGCTGCTGGTGGACGCCGCCTGTGTGTATGTCAATGCCTCGACCCGCTTCACCGACGGCGGTGAGTTCGGGATGGGCGCGGAGATCGGCAACTCGACCCAGAAGCTCCACGTCCGCGGGCCGATCGGCCTGCGTGAGCTCTGCACGTTCAAGTACCTGGTTGAGGGCGCCGGGCACGTCCGCGGCTGACACGCGTGAACGGAGCGCGGATCGGCATTCTCGGCGGGACCTTCAATCCGCCACACCTCGGTCACCTGATCTGCGCGCAGGAGGCTCACCTGAGGCTGGGTCTCGACCATGTCGTGCTGATGCCCGCCGGCCAGCCGCCGCACAAGCAGGTGGATGACGATCCTGGCGCCGAACACAGGCTTGGACTATGCCGGCAGGCGGTGCTGGGCGATCCACGCCTCGAGGTCTCAGACATCGAGGTCAGACGCGAAGGCCCGTCCTACACCGTCGATACGCTTACGGAGCTGCACTCACGGATGCCAGATAGCGAGCTGTTCCTGATCGTCGGCAGCGACGTTGCGGCCGGGCTTCCCACCTGGCGCCGGCCGGAGCGAGTGCTCTCGCTGGCTACACTCGCAGTTGCAAGACGTCGCGGAACCAAACGGACGTCGGTTGATCAGGCGTTGGCGGACCTGCGTGGGGGTGAGCGGGCCGAGTTCTTTCGGATGCCGCGGATCGGAATCTCCTCGACTGAGATCCGCGACCGTGTGCGGATGCAGGAGCCGATCACCTACCTCGTCCCGGAGCCGGTGGCGAGCTATATCGACGAACACCGTCTATACGGAGGTCGCAGATGAAGTCACCCGAAGAGATCACGCTGGCAATCGCCGAACTCGCCTCCGACCGCAAAGCGGTCGAGCTTGTCCAGCTGGATCTGCGGGGACTCACGTCCGTTGCCGACTATTTCCTTATCTGCAGCGGCCGCAGCGATCGTCAGGTCAAGGCGATCCACGACGGCATCCATCTCGGGATGAAGAACGAGCACGGTCTGCTGCCCACGCGCGTGGACGGGGTCACGCAGGCGCAGTGGGTGCTGATGGACTACGGCGATGTGATCGTGCACATCTTCACGCCGGAGATGCGCGACTACTACCGGCTCGAGCAGCTCTGGGGTGAGGCGCCGTCGCGAGGCTTCGAGCCGGCGCTGCCGGCCGCCTGAGTTCGACCCACTCTCAGAGCGTCGCGAGCAGTTTCGGCGCGACCTGTTTCTTGCGGCTCATCACGCCCGGGAGCTTGAGCTTCGAGCCGTTCACCGGCTCGACGCCGAACGCCTTGGCGACGATCGCGAGGTCGCCGTCTATCAGCAGGTCGGTCGCCTTGTCGAGCACGTCGGTGACCATCAACGCATAGAGCTCGGCTCCCTGCCTGGCGCGCTCGCGCTCCATCGCCTCGAGCAGCTCCTGCTCGCGGTCAAGCAGGCCCTTGCCGACGACCTCGACCTGCGCGATCAGGAAGGGCGTGCCGCTGCCGGACTGGTAGCTCTTGGCGTCACGCCTGACGAGATCATCGGCTGTGACACCGGAAACGTCAGAGGTCTCCTCGAACATCCGGCGGCCATACTCATGGGCGTTGATCTCGAGCACGCGCTCGAGATACTCGACGGCAGCAGCGTCGCGTTCGGTTGTGGTCGGCGAGCCCAGGACCACGGTGTCGGCCAGGACCGCTGAGAGCATCAGCATGGCGACCGACCGGCTCGGTTCCAGACCGCTACGACGGAAGCGCTCGATCACGAGTGTCGCGGTCGAGCCGACCGGGTCGAACGTCGCCCTCACCGGGACCCTCGTCTCGATCGAACCGATGTGGTGGTGGTCGAGGATCTCCACGATCTCGGCCAGCTCGATTCCGGGCACACTCTGAGCCTGCTCGGCGTGGTCGACCAGGATCACGCGGCGGCGCACCGGCGAGACGAGATCCGAGCGGGTCACGAGCCCGATCGGGCGCTGGCGTTCATCGACGATGATCGCGGCGCCATGATGCGAGTCCTTGATCTGCTCGGAGATCTCGACGATCAGATCGTCGGGGCTGGCCACGATCTGATCGTTCTCCATCAGCTCGTGGCAGGGGCCGGCGAGCGTGATCATTCGAGCCGATACGTAGGTGTCCAGCGGCGAGCCAACCACCGCGGTGTCCGTGCGCCGTGCCAGCTCGAGCACCTGCTCGTCCGCGCCGGCGCCGTTGGACAGCACCAGGAGCGCGATGCCCTGCTCGAGGATGCGGCGCTGGACGTCAGCGCGGTCGCCGACCACGACGATGTCACTCGCGCCGATCCCGATGTCACCCTCGGGTGAGGATGCGTGAGCCCAGACCCGGCCATTGAGCGGGCGGTCCTCACCCACGAGCAGTTGGCCGTCCAGGACATCGACAATCGCCTGCAGATAGGTGGGCTCACGCAGCGTCGAGCTCTCACGCGACTCGCGCACGTAGCGGCGGGCAAGCGATCGGGTCGTGATGATCCCGATCAGCACTCCGTCATCGTCGATCACGGGGACCAGGTCGTAATCGGTGTGGTCCAACGCGAGCCCAGCCTCGCGGATCGGATCGCCCGCATTCATCGCGGGGAACTCCGTCTGCATCAGATCGACGGCTCGCGGGTGGATGTGCGGCAGCAACTCAGGCTGCTTCAAACCCGCCTGTTCGAGGACCCAGCGGGTCTGCGGGTTGAGCTCGCCAAGGCGAACGGGCACATACTCGGTATTCGGATCCAGCCGTGACTTGAGCTCGGCGTAACCGACTGCCGCGGCGATCGAGTCGGTATCCGGGTTCCGGTGCCCGGAGATGTATACGCGTGCCACATACGAATTATCGCGGGATTGGCACGATTTCGGCGCGCCGACCGCCCGGGTGGCGCCGGAAGCGTCGGCGCGATAGCGTGCCGCCTCAACAGCCGCCTTGCGCGGGACCGAGTTACAGAGAAACGGAGCAGCGCATGCCGTCGGCACCGAAGATCCTCCCCACCCAGATCACGGAGGGGACATCCACCGGGATCCGCTACCGACTCGAGGGCGAGCTCGTGCCCGTGTTGCATATGGCGCTGGACGGCAGCATCCCGGTCTACTTCGAGCATCACGTGCTGCTGTGGAAGTACCCGGATCTGCAGATCGGCCTGCACCCCCTCCGCAAGGGGCTGACCCGGCGACTGTTCGCCGGCATGCCCCTGCTGATGCTGCAGGTCGAGTCGCCCGGCGAGGTCGCATTCAGCCGGGACGCACCGGGGCACATCGCGGCGCTGCACCTGCAGGCCGGCGAGGGAATCCAGGTCCGTGAGCATCAATTCCTGGCCGCCACGCAGAACGTCGAGTACGACTACAGCCGCATGAAGGGATTCGCCAACATGATCTATGGAGGCGGCTTCTTCATCGACCAGTTCATGTGCTCCAGCGGCGAGGGCGTCGTCTGGGTGCACGGCTATGGCAACGTCTTCGAAAAGACGCTTGAACCAGGTGAGTCGATCGACATCGAGCCGGGGGGTTGGCTGTACTACGACCACTCGGTGCAGATGAGTCAGGAGGTCTATGGCTTCAAGACCGGATTTCTGAGCGGCGGCGGCAGCCTCGTCTTCAACCGTTTCACCGGTCCAGGCCGGGTCGGACTGCAGAGCTCCTACTTCCACCCGCCCGGAGCCGAGACGGGCGCCGGCGGTGGCCAGGGCCAGTCGGGCGGGATCAGTGGAATGCTGGGCGGGCTGCTGGACAACTAGATGGTCGACTCAGCGGGAGACCGAAGCCATGGGATTTGAAACCGGACACCTTCAGCAGCATCCACTTCCCTCAGGGGTCCTCGGCGCCCTGACACTCAACGGCTACCAGTTGCTCGTCGATGTCGCCGGTGTCGGCGCCGGGAGACTCGGAACTCAGGGGTTCCTGCTGGTGGCGCCCGACGAGGGCTCGGGCGACGAGATGACCCACATCTCGCTTCACCAGGGAAGGCTTGGCGATGAGAGCGACGCGCTTGCCTACCAGCAGCTCGCGGCGCAACTGGGCTATCTGCGTTTGTCGGGGTATCGGTTCGCGCTCGAGCGGGCGGGCCTGCGGTCGAAGATCGGGCTTGTCAACCCCGCGACCGGAGGGATCGCGCTGACAATCCCAGACAAGCACCCCGGGAAGCTGTTCGGTGGCGGCGTGACTGTCAAAACACTGCTGGTCTCGACGCGTGCGCTGCCGGCCGCCGGGCCACCTCCGGATCTTCGCAACCCGGAGCTGATGCGCCAGACGTATCTGGCGTTGGCGCTGAGCGACGCTTCCACGACGGGGGCGGAGGCGGCGGAACTGGCCGATCGTGCGCTCACACTTGCCCAGGGCGACCCGACCCTTGATCCGGAGGCGGCGCTGGCTGCGGCGAAGCAGGCATCGTAGGCACAGCCTCTGAGTCGGCCGTCGGCAGCCGCATTCCGGCGCGTGCGACGACGACGCCTGGTCTGTTGCTGAGCGCGCTGTTCAGCACGAGATCGAGATGGTTGTGCAGCGCGATATGTCGCAGCTTGGCGGGGATCGCCACCGGGATCAGGACGACGACCTGCCCCTTTGATGTGTCACATAGGTCATTGATGAAATCGACGATCGGGGAAACGATCGACGCGAACTCGCTGCGGAGGACACGTAGGGGCACCCCGGGATCCCACTGCCGCCACTCCTGCTCGAGCTTCTCGATGTGGGGCTCGGCCTCCTCTGAGTAGTCGAGCACGACATGCACGGCGACGACGTCGTCGGACAGGGACAGTGCCTCTCCGATGGCGTAACTCGTGAGCTTGGAGATGGTCACCACGGGCACAACCACGGTCGAATGCCGGCGGACGGGCGGCAGTGGGATCTGGTCGATGCCCAGAGCGTCAGCGGTCTCCGCGTAATAGCGATGGATGCGACTGAACAGATAGATGATCACCGGAACCGCGATCACGACAACCCAGGCGCCATGCGTGAACTTGGTGAGCAGGAAGATCACGGTGGCCGACGCCGTCACGACGGCGCCGAGCCCGTTGACGGCGGCCCGGTAGCGCCAACGTGGAGGGCGCTCGTGCCGCCAGTGCATCACCAGTCCCACCTGTGAGAGCGTGAAGCCCGTGAACACCCCGATCGCAAACATCGGGATGAGTTCGTTGGTATTGCCGCCAACGGCCACGATCAGCACCGCTGACATCGCCGCGAGCGCCCAGATCCCATTTGAGAAGACCTGGCGGTCGCCGCGGAGCGAGAAGACGTGAGGCAGATAGTGGTCGCGGGCGAGCAGGCTTCCGAGCACCGGGAGCCCACCGAAGGACGTGTTGGCCGCCAGTGCCAGCACGATCGTGGTCGTCACCGTCACCACGTAGTACGCCCACCCACGTCCGACCGACAACGACATGATCTGACTGAGCACGGTCTGTCCCGAGCGTGGCCCGACGTGCCAACGGTGCGCGAGGATCGCGAGGCCCAGCAGCATCGCTCCGAGGATCAGGCCGAGGAGGACCTCGGTGTGCTTTGCGCGTTGCGCTCGTGGAGCTTTGAACAGCGGCACCCCGTTGGCGATCGCCTCAACGCCGGTGAGGGCGCTGCACCCGGCTGAGAACGCTTTCAGAATCAGCAGCACGCCGACAGTCTCCAACGGGTGCGCGGGTACCAGCGAGTGGCCGGGTTGCGGGGTATGGAGACCCAGCGGATGGATCAGGCCAACGGCGATGATCGCCAGCAGTCCGACTATGAACACGAGCGTCGGCAGCAGGAACGCGCGCGCGGTATCGCCAAGGCCGCGCAGGTTCAGGAACGTCACCAACGCCAGGATCCCGAGGCAGATCGGCACCGTCGCCGAGTTCAGTCCCGGAAAGGCCGACACCAGCGATGCGACCCCAGCCGCAATCGAGACCGCCACGGTGAGCGTGTAGTCGACGATCAGCGCAGCTCCGGCGACCAGGCTGGCGCCGGTTCCGAGGTTGGCTCTGGAAACCGCGTAGCAGCCGCCGCCGCCGGGATAGGCGTCGATCACCTGCCGGTAGGAGAACACCAGGATCGCAAGCAGTGCGATGATCGCGACGGTGATCGGAAGCACAAGGTGCAGAGCGCCGGCGCCCGCCAGCGCCAGCACGACCACGATCGCCTCAGGCCCGTAGGCAACTGACGTGAGGGCGTCCAGAGACAGGGCCGACAGTCCCTCGACCGGAGTGATCTGCTCCTTGGACAGGTGCCGGAACGACAGTGGCGGCCCGGCGATGAGCCGCCAGGCACGGCTCCACGGGCCTACTCGAGGGCGTTCGTCGGCCACACCGAAAATCTAACCACCAGGCGCCAAACCGACTGGTGACCTCTCACCGAGGTTGCGCACGACGGGGTCGTGCCGATCATCGACTGCGCGGAGCGCGCGAATGCAGAGCGAGACGCTCTTGGCGCGCTCAGCTGCGTGCCAGCAGCGTCGAGAACAGCTGCTCGACACTCGCTTGGTCAACCGGCTGGGGGTTCCCAACCGCCACCAGGGTCAACAGATAGTCGCCCTTCACAGCCAGCAGCTCGAGGCTGCCCGGGAAGTAGGTGATGAGGTAGGCGCCCGGCACGGTGGTGTCGGCGACGGTCGGCTGGGCGGTGGTGCCCTCTGGTGGCTGGGTGGTGGGGGCGAGCGTCAGCTCTGCCGCCAGCGCCTGCTGCGCCTGGCTGCTGGAATGGAATCGCGCCGCCGTCGACTTGTAGGCGGGAAGACCGGGCCCGGTGAACTCGCTGATTGCTCCGGACACGAGGCCGGCCCGAGTCAGCAGCGACCGCTCGGCCGTCGCCGCCTTTGCCGTTGAGTTGTCGGTTGCAGCGAACTGCTGTGCGGTCAGTGCACCGCTCGGCACCTCACCGTTGGTCCCGGTGGGCAGGTCGGAGCTCAGCAAAACCCGGCTGATGGGAGCCTGGTCGAGCGAGACTTGCCCGGTTGCCGCGGGAAGCTTCGGAGCCGCGGTCGCGGGCGTGTCAGCCAGGCACTGTTTGCGTGACAGGAAAAACGCCGAATGGCCATCGCCGGCGCAATCACTGCGCACCGCGCGGCGGATATAAATCCGCAGGCTTCCGTAGTCGTCCCGAGTGTCAGGATCGATCATTCGGAACGAGACAGGCTTGCCGTGCGCGTCAAGCGCAAAGGTGTAGGTGTGAGTCGAAGTCGGGGCCTTGAGCGGGCGCGGGGACACCAGGTTCGGGTGGACCCAACCCTTTCCGAGGTTCGCTTGGAAGTTCGGATAATCACGCGGCAGCTTGATCGTCGAGCAGGACTTGCCGACCAGAGGCTGCGCGAACAGGAACTCGGCGTCGTTGCCGACCGGCCCCACCCCGCCGGCCGAGGAGTACATCGGCGCCGGGAGAGCGCGGCCGCACATGACGGTGAATGGCCGCTGAATGGCGGCGTAGTCGATCGGCTCGTAGAAGCTCATCGTCCCCCGGACGACTGCGACGTAGAGCTGACGCGCGAGCGCGCGCGGCGTCGATACGGGGGCGCTGTGGAACGAATGCACCGCGGAATACGAATCCAGCGTCAGCGGCTTCGCAAAGCTGACTCGCGACGCCGGCGCTTTCGCAAAACTGACGCGGGCAATCGCAGCTGGCGCAGTGAACGCCATGCCCGCTGAAACCGCGACCGCTACAGTCGATCTCGTTACTCTCATCGCAGGAGCATCGTAAAGCACCCGCGATCACCGGTAAAGCGGTGGCGCTCGGGCTGCAAGACATATGGCATCGGCGATGCGTATATGTGACGGACCTGTTTGGCGCAAAGTCAAACATTCGTCGAGTTAACAGGTCCATACTCAAGTTACCCGGCGACGTGGTAGATTTGCGCCGAGGCACAAAAGTGCAGTTTGGAATCAGGCGATTGGGGAATCGTCGTGTTTCCGGTGCGAAGGCTCCAGCGGAGTGCCAGTGGCCCGTGTCCGAGACGCGAGCCGGCTCTTAGAGAAGCGCCGCGGCGAGCCACAAGCCGGACCAAAAGTCAGTCAATAGGGCCACTCCTGGGGGAAGCAGGATGGGCGGCAAGACCAAGAATGCTGAGAGCAGGGCTACGGCAAGGAATGCTAAGAGCAGGGTCGGGGCGAGGTCAGTTCGTGGCAGGATGCCCGGCGGCGGACCGGCGAACGACGGGCCGGCGAAGGGACTGGACGGCCTGAAGGTCCTGGACGCCCTCGAGACCGAGATGCCGGAGGCTTCTGCCTTCTACAGATCGGACTTCATCGAGCCACCCTCGCCCGAGCTGCCGCCCCCAGCGGCGCCCGAGGACATGCGGCTCTATGACTACGAGCGCTACAGCATGCTCGCCGGCGAGGTCGAGGACCTGGAGGGCACCGAGGCAAGAGTTCGCTATCGGCGTCCCCCCGGCGCGCGGCCCGCGCGCCAACTCCTGGGAACCGCCTTCGTCACCCTGGTGCAGATTGCCTTCCTCGTGTGGCTGATGTTGCCCGGGCACCTCCCGCATCTTTCGAGCAATCCGTGGATCGCCGCCGCGTCGATCACGATGGTCGCCTCGATCTACCTGATCGAGGTATTTCGCTTCATCAACGTGTCGAGCTTGTGTATCGCGTCCACACTTGCGCGTGATCCGATACCGATGGCGCCGCAGCTTGGCACCCGGGTCGCCTTCCTGACGACGATCGTTCCTTCACGGGAGCCGGTCGAGGTGGTGCGCAAGACTCTCGAGGCGGCGTGCCGAATCCGTCACCAGGGAACGCTTCACGTGTGGTTGCTCGATGAGCAGGACAACCCGACCGTTCGCTCGATGTGCCAGGACCTGGGTGTTCGCCACTTCACACGTCGCGGAATCGAGCGTTACAACCAGCCGAGCGGGGCGTTCAAGGCGCATTCGAAGCACGGCAACTACAACGCGTGGGTTGACGCCCACGGGGATGAATACGAGTTCTTCGTCTCTGTCGATCCGGACCACGTGCCACTGCCCAACTTCTGCGAGCGGCTGCTCGGATATTTTCGCCAACCAGACATCGCGTTCGTGGTCAGCCCTCAGGTGTACGGCAACTACGACAACTTCGTCACCAAGGGCGCCGAATCGCAGCAGTTCGTCTTTCACGGCCTGATCCAGCGGCTCGGAAACTTCTTCGGCTGCCCGATGCTCGTGGGCACCAACAACGCCGTCCGCATCTCCGCTCTGCGGGCGGTCGGCGGACTGCGGGACTCGATCACCGAGGATCTTGCGACCTCGCTCGCATTCCATTCCGCCTCGTGCGCGGAGGCCGGTCGCAACTGGCGCTCCGTCTACACGCCGGATGTGCTGGCGGTGGGCGAGGGACCGGCCAGCTTCACGGACTTCTTCAATCAGCAGAACCGCTGGAGTCGCGGTACGTTCGAGAACTTTCGCGGGCACCTCTGGCGCAGTTTGCGGACGCTCGCCTGGGGACCGCGCCTGCACTACTCGCTGATCACCTCGTACTACCCGACGGCGGCGATCGGCTGGATTCTCGGTGCCCTGAACTGCGTGATCTACCTTGTCGTCGGCGCCAAGGGGGTGACCGTGAGCCCGGGCGTCTGGACGGCGGTATACGTCGACCTCGCGTTCGTGCAGTTCATGCTCTACGCATCCAACCGCCACTACAACGTGTCACCGCACGAGGCTCCAGGCTCCTCGGGAGCGGTCGGCATGTGCATGTCGGTGATGGCGGCGCCGATCTACGTGCTCGCGTTCGTCCAGAGTTTGTTCGGGCGCACGAGCCGATTCGTGATCACGCCGAAGGGCGACATGCAGACTCACGACCGCATCTCCGCGTTTCGGCTTCACCTGGGCTGGGCCGCTCTGATGGGAATCGCGCTCCTGGTATCGCTGGGGCTCAAGCGTCCCGAGGCGACCATGCGCATTTGGTCGGGCATGCTGATTGCGGTCTGCCTGACGCCGCTGGCGATCTCCCTATTCGAGCGGCGACGCGAGCGCATGCTCGCAACCAGACAGGCCGCCCGCCGGCCTCGGTTTGGAACCAACGACGCCGAGGAGGGTTCGGCGGCGAGCTTCGGAACGGAAGCGGTCTGAGCGTGGCCCCGCTCACCTGTGTGCCTCTGTACTCGTCGCCGGCTGAGGGAGCGGTCGCGGACCGAGCCAAGACGGCATGACCACAACGGTCCGCAGAAATCGGGTGCGCTACCTCGTCGGCCTGGTGATTCTGGCCGCGGTGCTTGCGATCAACGGGCCGGTGGTCATTTCGTTTGTCAAGCGCGAGTACCACTACTTTCACATACGAACCGGAGCGTATAAACGACAGTTCGGATTCTGGTCGATCGTGCCGATGCCGGCGAAGGATGGTGTCAACGGGATCCACGCGGTCCTGCTGCATACCGGAGACGTCCTGATCATCGCCGGATCGGGGAACAACCAGGGCAACTTCAACGTCGGAGAGTTCAAGTCGTTGCTGTGGAATCCGCAGAAGAACACATTCAAGAAGCTCCACACGCCGTATGACATGTTCTGCGGTGGCAACACGCTATTGCCGAACGGCGATCTGCTGTTTGCGGGTGGCACGGCGCGCTACGAGAACCTGACACCGACGAATGCGGCGGGCGTGATGACCGTCGTCAACAGAAACCCGTATTACGAATCTGTTCTGCAGAAGGGCACGGTCTTCACGTCCGCGAGCGGGGTCCGTTTCAAGAGCATCGCCAAGACGGCGATACCGGCTGCGACGATGGCAGCCGTGCGCCATGGCGCCGGCACAAGGTCGGCGCTGACACCCAGCAGCACGCAGCTCTGGGTCCAGGCGGTCAAGAGCGGTAGTGGCTCCGTCATCAATAAGCCGGAGAACTACGCGATCAGCAGCCTGAGCAGCGCACTGGGGGCCGACATCATCGGGCAGGCGCCGTCACTGACCCGCGCCACGCAGAACTTCTGGGGCACATCAAGGGCGTACATCTTCGATCCGGCCAAAGAGCGGTATGAGCGGGTCTCCAACATGCAGATCGCGCGCTGGTATCCGACGCTCGCGTCGCTGCCCAACGGCAACGTGCTGGCGGTCTCAGGACTCGACCAGTTCGGCCGCATGATCCAGGGCACCAACGAGGAGTACAACCTGAAGACAGGCAAGTGGGCGGTCGACTGGCAGCTGACACGGGTGTTCCCAACCTATCCGGCGCTGTTCACGATGCCGAACGGAAAGCTTTTCTTCAGCGGCTCGAACGCCGGCTATGGCTCCGCCACCATAGGCCGCACCTCGGGGATCTGGGATCTGAAGAACAACTCGTTCCAGAAGATCCTGGGAATGCGGAATCCGCACGACACCGAAACCAGCGGTAGCGTGCTGCTGCCGCCGGCGCAGGCTCAGCGCTACGCGATCGTCGGTGGCGGCGGCGTCGGCCAGTCGAACAAGGGTACGGGCCGCATCGACGTGGTTGACCTCAAGGACAAGGCTCCCCGCTGGCACGCCGCCAACGAGCTGCCGGTGCCGACCCGCTACCCGAACCTGGTGATCACCCCGGACGACACTCTGTTCATCTCGAACGGCTCGAAGGATTACCGCGGCATGCACGGCACCAACCTGTTGCAGGCGTTCTCGTTCAACCCGAAGAACAATTCACTGACCAAGCTGGCGGCGCCGGAGATCGGCCGTGACTACCACTCCGAGGCGCTGCTGCTTCCGAACGGCAGCATCATCACCATCGGCGGCAACCCGCTGTTCGGTAACAAGGAAGACACCGAGCCGCAGACGTTCGAGCAGCGGCTCGAGCTGTACAACCCGCCGTATCTGTACAAGGGACCGCGACCGAGCCTCAGCAGCGGTCCAACTCAGGTACGGCGCGGCACCAGCCCGGTATTCACCACGCCCGATGCTCAGAGCATCAAGACCGCCCGCCTGATCTATCCGAGTGCCTCGACGCATGTCACCACGATCACGCAGCGGTCGATCGCGCTTGCGATCACACGGAGGTCCGGTGCCGTCGCACTCAAGATTCCACATGGGGCTGGGCTTGTGCCATCCGGTTGGTGGATGCTGTTCGTGACCAACGCGAAGGGCGTGCCGTCCATCGCCCGCTGGGTCCATGTCAATTAGACGCGCGATCAAAGGGACGCTGGGCATATGAGCGCGACTCAGGTCCTGACGCGAACACCTTCGGCGCCTGACGATGATCGCTCGCGGGTCGAACTGGACGTGTCCGGGATGAGCTGTGGCGCCTGTGCGGCGCGTGTGCAGCGGGCCCTCGTCGGACTGTCCGGCGTGTCGGATGCTCGCGTCAATTATGCGATGGGACGAGCGTCGATTGAGCTTGAGGCCGGGGTCCCCGATGCCGACCTGATCAGCTGCGTACGCCGGGCCGGCTACGAAGCTTCGCTGCGCAGCACCAGCGCGGCGGAGCGGGAGCGGGCATTGCGCGCGCGGGAAGAACGCGAGCAGTTTCGCCAGCGCGATCTGGTGCGGCGGATCGCGGTCGCGGTGCCCCTGGCGATCATCATCACCGGGCTCACCTACGCGAAACCGCACGACCCCGCCGCGGAATGGACCGTTGCGGCCCTCACGGTTCCGGTGCAGTTCTGGTGTGCCCTGCCGTTCCTGCGCTCAGCGTGGTCGGCGGCGCGGGCGCGGACGACGAACATGGACATTCTGATCTCGCTGGGCACGCTCGCCTGTTTCGCCTACTCGTGCGTGATCCTGGTGACAGGGGTGTCGGACTACCGCAACGGTGTCCCGGTCGGCGAGTTCTATGCGCGGCTCGACTTCCATATGAGCGCGGTCGTCATCGCGCTGCTGTTGATCACCCGCTGGTGCGAGGCTAAGGCGCGAAGTAGCGCGGGGCACGCGCTACGGGAGCTCGGCCAGCTGAGCGCCACCCAGGCCCGCATCGTCGATAGCGGCGATGCCGATGCGATTGAACGCCTGGTGCCCGTCGACGAGGTGCAGGTCGGTGACCTTTTCCTGGTGCGCCCCGGCGATCGGATCCCAGTGGACGGCGTCGTCGTCCAGGGCGCTTCAGCGGTTGACGAGTCGATGCTCACGGGCGAGGCGCTGCCGGTTGAGAAGACGGTTGGGGCAGCCGTCACCGGCGCGACTCTCAACGTGGACGGCGTCCTGCGTGCCCGTGCGACAGCTGTCGGCACCGATACGGCGCTCAGTCAGCTGGTGGCTCTGGTTGAGCAGGCTCAGTCGTCCAAGCCGAAGTTGCAGCGAATCGCGGACGAGATCGCCCGATACTTCATCCCGCTCGTGCTCGTGCTGGCGGCGCTGACCGCCGACAGGTGGCTCGTCGACGGCGGGGGGCTATATGGCATAGCCGGATCGCTGCACCTGGCGCGAGCCATGTCCGCGACGATCGCTGTGCTGATCGTGGCCTGCCCGTGCGCGAGCGCCCTCGCAATCCCGATAGCGATTCTCGTGGGCACGACCCGCGGTGCCCGTCTCGGTCTGCTTGTCCGTGGCGCCGAGGTGCTCGAGCGCAGTCAACGCGTCGACACGATCGTGCTTGACAAGACCGGCACCGTCACCACCGGAGAGCTATCCGTCGTCGACAGGTGGGCGAGTCCTGTAGTTGACGTGGGAACGGTGCTGTCCCTCGCCGCGTCCGCAGAGGCGGGATCCGAGCATCCGGTCGCGCGGGCAGTTGTGCTGGCGGCGCGTGCCGGCGGGCTTGGGATCTCACCGGCCACCGAGTTCCGATCGCTGCCGGGACGAGGGGTCATTGCGGTGGTTGATGAGCAGTCCCTCCGCGTCGGGCGTCCCGCCGGGATGATGACGGCGCCAGTCACCGAGGTGATCTCCGAATGGGAGCAACGCGGCCACACGGCGGTCGTGGTCGAGCGCGATGGGGAGACGATCGGCGCGATAGCGCTCGCGGACACGATCAAGCCGGAGGCGTGCGAGGCGATCGACAACCTGCGCCGGATGGGGATCGAGGTTGAACTCCTGACGGGCGATAATGAGCGCTCCGCACTGTCAGTCGCGGGCGCCGTGGGTATCAAGCGGGTGCGCGCGTCGGTCAGTCCCGAGGAGAAGCTCGACGAGATTGCGCGGCTGCAGGAGCAAGGGCAGCGCGTGGCGATGGTCGGAGATGGCGTCAATGACGCCGCCGCTCTTGCGCAGGCCAATCTGGGGATCGCCATGGGCACCGGCACCGGAGCTGCGATGGAGGCATCCGACATCACCGTGCTGTCCGGCGATCTGCGCGGCGTCGTGCGCGCGCTGTGGCTCGCACGCGAGACCCACACGATCGTGCTCCAGAACCTGGGCTGGGCCTTCGGCTACAACCTGGTCGCGATTCCTCTGGCCATGGCCGGGTTGTTGACTCCCGCGCTCGCCGCCTTGGCGATGGGTATGTCGAGCCTCACGGTCGTAGCCAACAGTCTAAGGTTGCGCCGCTTCGGGCGGGGAGACCGACCGGTCGCGCCGCGGTCACGTCGGGGCCGATTGGTGAGCATTGCGATCGCTGCCGTGCTACCTGCCGCAATCCTCGGCGGACTGATGCTGGCCGTACCGAACACGTTCGTCGTCCCCCGTACCGCTGCCGCCACGATCAACGAATGGCCTGGCGAGACATTCAACGTCGTCGCATCACCGTTACGGCAGGGCAGCGTCTATCTGCAGATGTACCTCGACGACACAGCCGGAAATCGAGTTGGCTTCCGCTCCCTCTCACTGCGATCGGAGTCACTCGTGGGTCAGGTCGCAACAGTCGGCTTCTACCACGCCGGCCCGAGACACGAGATCGGCAAGGTCGATCTCTACCCGGGAGTATGGCAGTTCTTCGTCATCGGAACCGACACTGAAGGACGTCCTCTTCGAGGCTCGTTCACACTCCCGATCAACAATTGATCTGGAACACATTCACCTCACTGCGTTGCTGCTTCGATTCTGATCCCAAATGAAATTCGCTCGCAAGATTTCACAGGATGCCGCCAAGGTGCTGGGCGGTCGGAAGGTCGCAGGCGGCGTCGATGTAAGCGACCTTGCTGCGGCCCTGCAGTTCGCTGGATGGGAACGAGCGAGTCGCCGCGTATGCCTGTCGTTGGCGCTTGGTCGCGGCGTTCCAGGTGATGCAGGAAGATCGGTTGTTCAAGCGATGTTGACCTCCACCGCAGCCGCCGGTCGCCAGGCACAAGAGTCCGCCGAGCAGGCACAGCCACGATTTTCGCCTGAACCTTGCAGATCGGGTGGGGCGCCTTACCGCAGAGGACAACACCGTCGCTGTTGCTCCCGGTCCCCTAAAGAAGTGGTGATGCCTGGGCCACTAGTCCACCGCGAGCTCGTAGCCTGCCGCTTCCACGGCGACCCGCACCGCGGTGTCCTCGATCCCGTCTCCGCCGACCGCCAGCTCACCCGCAAGATGATCTGCGCGAGCCGATCGCACTCCTGGAAGCTTCTGCACCTCCTCGGACACCGCCCGCTCACAGTGCTCACACGTCATACCCACCACACGGTAGGTCTTCTCAGAGTTCATGAGTGGATCCCTCGTGCAGGATGGCCAAGTTCGCGTAGGTTACCAGCGCAGCGAGCAGGGACGCCGCTAGCCGTCCCGCACCCGGGCCGCCCAAGAACTGGTCAGGACCGGTCATGAACATGCCCGGGATGAGTCCGACAGGCTCGATGTCGGGCGGATCAGGCGGGCATGCGATGGCGATGCATATGGTGAATCTCCTACCGCTATGGCTCGGAATCGTGTGCTCACTGGTATTTCTTGCGATCGCGGTTTCACACCTGCGGCATCTGGCGCACGCCGGTGATCACCGGCGCCCGTGGCACGCATGCCACGTGCTCATGGCCGCGAGCATGGCACTCATGTACGCGCCGGCCCAGATAACGCCCGTGTCTATTCCGGCCGTGCTCTGGGAGGCCGTATTTGCGGTTCTTGCCGTGAGCGCGGCGAGCGTGGCGATCGTCGGTGCCGGCAGGGTCTCGACGTGGATTTGGCTGCTGACGTCGATTGACCTTGGTGTGATGGTATTCATGTGGACCAGCAGCCGGGGTGCGGGTACGGAGACGGTGACATGGCTGCTTGTGGCTTACCTCCTTTGTGAGGCCGCCATGTGGATGCTTGACCTGTACAGGCGAATCGATGCGGCGGCTCCGCTGATCCAGTGGTTGCCGCTGACGACGCAGTCCGGCGATTCGGTGTCGATCGCCATGAGCGGAACCTCAACCTCCGCGACGCTGCTCGGTGAACATGACATCAGTGTCTCGATGATCGCGATGACGATCGGCATGGCATACATGTTGGTCGCAATGCAGATCATGATGTGAACGGCGCCATCGCCACCAGGCTTCGATCCGTAAGACCTCGTTAGGGCGTCCGCCGGGTTGAGGTTGGCGGGAGCATCGCTAGCTACAGTGTCGGATCGGTGCTCAGCGATGAAAGACCGGAACCTAAAACGCGCCCGGCGGACTCTGTTCGTGCTTGCGTCCACACTCGTACTTGCGGGCTGCGGAATGAGCAACGGGACGAGGGCCGCAGGTGCCGCGGATCGGCACTCGACTGGAAACGGCGGTTCTCACGGTCATCGACCGACAGGCCCGCTTGGCGGATTGAAGCTTTGGGTCGATCCGGGTTCGTCCGCGGCAATTCAGCAAGCCGCCTGGCGCCGCACCGGTAAGGCCGCGGACGCGGCGCTCGTCGCGAAGATCGCCCGACAGCCGACTGCGGTCTGGATGACCGGGGGAGGAGCGCCGGCCGCTCGGGTGGCCGCGATCGTTGGTGCAGCCCAGGTCGCACATGCGGTAGCTCAGATCGTGCTCTATGACATCCCGGGTCGCGACTGCGGGCAGTACTCGTCGGGTGGGGCTCGAAGCGGATCCGCGTATTTGGCCTGGGTGCGCGGCGTTGTCCACGGCCTCGGCCGCCACCCTGCGATCGTCATTCTGGAGCCGGACGCGATCGATCAGGCCGCGTCCGGCTGTCTGGGCACCGGAGGCGAAAGCGACCGATATGCACTGCTCGCAGCAGCCTCGGCACTGATCAGGCATGACCCGAACGCCCACGTTTATCTCGATGCCGGGGATTCGGGTTGGCTCACCCCCCAACAGATCGTCAGGCCCCTGAAGCTCTCTGGAATCGCCGATGACGCCGGATTCTCACTCAACGTCGCGAACTTCTACACCACTTCTGAGTCGATCGCATACGGACGCCGTCTCTCAGCGCTTCTCAGTGGCAAGCACTTCGTGATCGACACGTCGCGCAATGGCAATGGTCCGCCGCCGGCAAGCGACGGCGTCAACCAGTGGTGTAACCCCCCGGGTCGCGCGCTCGGCCAGCCGCCGACGACCGCGACCGGCACGGCGCTGGTGGACGCGTTCCTCTGGATCAAATATCCCGGTCAGTCCGACGGTGCGTGCCGCCGGGGACAGCCTCCCGCCGGAACATGGTGGCCGGCCTATGCTCTCGGGCTGGTGCGGAACGCGCACGGCTGAGCGCGGCTCAGCTCCCGGCATGATCCGGGACGCATCGCCCACCCTGTGAGCGGAACGTCAGCCGTTGGCGACCAGGCTGAGTGCGTACGGCAGCCAGAACTGGCCGGCGGCGGGTCCGCCGTTGCACGTCCCGTCGCTCTCACCGAGGTCCTTGATCCACAGCAGCGCGTCGACAAGGGGGGAGCCCGTCACGGTCGTCGGGTCGACCCCGATTCCGGCACCTGGCGGATTACACCATTGACCGCTTGCGGCATTGCCTCCATTGCGCGACGTGTCGACCACGAAGTGACGGCCGCCGGCGGCCTGCGAGATTGCGGTGCCGTAGGAGATGTCAGTCGCTGTCGAGAAGAAATTGGAGACGTTGACCGCGAAGCCGGCTTGGGTTGAGCCGAGCACCTGATTCAGTTCCTGCGCCTCTGCGCCGGCCGGCTCCCAGCCGGGGTTGCCGGCGTCGACGTACACCGAGGCGTTGGGGTCGGTATCGAGCTGCTGTGCTGCGTAGGCGATCAACGCGCCATTCGAGCTCGGCATGCAGCCGGCGATCAGGTTGGTCAGTGCATCGGGCTCGACGATCACGACCGCCTTGCCACTGCCCAGACCGCTCCTGACCTGCTGGATGAAGTTCTCGTAGTCGCTCGCGCCTGTCGCGCCACCGGATGAGTAGCCGCCGCAGTCGCGGTCTGGGATGTTGTAGACGACGAACACCGGCTCGGAACCCTTGCTGGAGGCGGCGCTCATGATCCCGGGTACGACCGAAGCTGAGCCGTCGTATGTCAGCCAGATCGCCTCGGGCTGACTTGCGATCTTTTCGATCTGTGCTGCATCGGTCGTGTCGCCCTGCGACAGCAGCGTGTTGTACGCCTGAACCGCCGAGTCACCTGGGTTGACGTAAAACCGCTGCCCGGCCAAAGGATCACTGGGCTTCGTAGCGGTCGCCTTGGGTGTCGCCGCCGTTTTCGCAGGCTCGTTTGCGCTGCTCGTGGGCTTGCGGTGATGCCTCTTGTGAACCCTCTTGCGGGTCTTCTCGTGAAGTCGCTTGTGGGCCTTCTTGTGGCGCTTCTTATGAGTTCTCTCGTGAAGCCGCTTGTGGCTCTTCTTGCGATCCTTCTGGTGAAGTCGCTTGTGGCTCTTCTTGCGAGCCTTCTGATGAAGTCGCTTGTGGCTCTTCTTGCGAGCCTTCTCGTGAAGGGTCTTGTGTGCCTTCCGGTGATGAGCCCGCTCACGGTCGCTGCTGTGTCGCTGTCCGGCCCCGCGCCGATGGTGGGCGCGCGCATGAGGATGGGAGGCGGCAGCATGGGCGGTGCCGCGCGCATAGGCAGCTGTCACGAGGGCGAGCGCCGTGAGTACGACCGCGATCAGAACGAGGACCTGGGTTCGGGGGGAGCGCCGTGCCACAGCAGGGTCGCATCGGCCTGAACGCTTGCCGACTCAGAGCTGTCGAGCCTGATCTGGACGTATGTTTGGGTTAGGCAGGGGGCCGGCCACCTGCTCCGTTGGTGTCAGACGGCCGTAGCCCCAGCCGGCTGAGAGCTGTCGGCCAGAACCCGCAGATCCTCGACAGGGAGGTACACCTTCACAGGGTCGCCGCGATCGAAGCTCAGCTCCTGGCCACTGTTGGTGACGGAGACCTGGATCTGGGCGCCCGTCACCAGGCGCACCATCACCTGACGGATCGCACCGACGTAGACGGTCCGCTCGACCATGCCGGGCAGGATGTTGCCTTGCTCGGAGTCGAACTCGAGCAGTTGTACCCGCTCCGGGCGGACGACCAACTTCACCGGGCCTGTCGCGGTCAGCTCTCCGCAGCCGGCCCGCAGCGTGAAGTCGGCGACCCTGACGTCGCAGCTACCGCCTGCGGCACCGCCTCCGCCGGCGAAGCCGTCCATCAGGTTAGAGACACCCAGGAAGTCAGCGACGAACAGCGTTGCCGGGTTCTCATACACCGCGTCCGGTGTACCAACCTGCTCGATCCGCCCGGCGTGCATCACCGCGATCCGATCGCTCATGCTGAGCGCTTCCTCCTGGTCATGCGTAACGAAGACGAAGGTGATACCCACCTCCTCCTGAAGCGCCTTCAGCTCGAGCCGCAGCTGCTTGCGGATTTTGGCGTCGAGTGCGCCTAGCGGTTCGTCGAGGAGCAGCACAGCCGGGCGCAGCACCAACGCGCGCGCGAGTGCGACGCGCTGCTGCTGTCCACCGGAAAGTTGGTGGGGGCGCCTGCGGCTGAAGTCGCCGAGCTCTACCAGCTCCAGCGCCTGGCCCACCCGTTGACGCACCTGGTCCTTGGGTAACCTGCGCCGTCGCAGGCCAAAGGCGACGTTGTCAAAGACGTCCATGTGTGGAAAGAGCGCGTAGTTCTGGAACACCGTGTGAACGTTGCGGCGGTGCGGGGGCACCTGAGCCACGTCGACGCCATCGAGGAGGATCTCGCCTGCCGTTGGCCGCACGAATCCCGCGATCATTCGCAGCGTCGTGGTCTTGCCGCAGCCTGACGGCCCCAGCAGCGAGAAGAACTCGCCGGCGTTGATGATCGCGTCGATCTCGTCGACGGCGACCGAATCCTCATAGTGCTTGGTCAGCCCACGCAGCTCGACGTCGCCTGGCATCAGCCTGCCTCCATCCCAGATAGGTCTCGAAATGCGGATTTCCCCGCGGAGGACGAGGTTCGCCGCCCGATTCTCATGTACACCAGGGCTGCTAGCCCGATCCCGGCCAGGGTGACCAGCACGAGCATCGTCGCCAGTGCGTTCAGGGCCGGAGTGCTGGTGCCGCCGCGCGCATTGGAGTACAGATACATCGGGATCGTCGTCGTCGCTTCGTTCGATGACATGTACTGCGTCACCACGAAGTCGTCGATCGAAAGCGCGAACACGATCAGGGTGCTGGCGATGATCGCCGGCACGAGCAGCGGGAACAACACGAGCCGGAGTGAGGCGGCCGGTGTCGCGCCAAGGTCGCGGGCTGCCTCCTCGTATTCGGGGCCAATCGATGTGAGGCGGCTGCGAACGATCACCACCACGTAGGAGAGCGAGAACGTCACCTGTCCGATGACCTGTGCGACGGTCCCGAGGTGAATCCACTGAAATGGCGGAATCGGAAGCTGGGTGAACACCACCAGCAGTGAGACGCCCATCACGATCTCCGGCGTGACCAGCGGGAACAGCATCAGTGTGTTGGAGGCGCCCGAACCACGGCCACGCCATCGCGCCAGGCCGACGGCCAACAACACGCCGAGTGGCACCGCGATCGCGACATCGCAGGCGGCCAGCAGCAGGCTGTGCTCCAGCGCCTGCGTGTACTGCGGATCATGGAAGACGGACTGGGTCGGATCGCCCCACCACCATCGGATCGAGAAGCCCTGCCAGACGCTGCGTGATTTGCCGTCGTTGAAGGAGAACAGGATCGCGATCAGGACGGGAATCAGGGCCCACGCGACGTAGAGCCAGGTGGTCACGACCATGAACCGCGGCTTACCCCAGGGATTTCGCAGGAAGCGAGGTACGAGGCTGCGGTGGTGATCGGGCTCGATCGGCGGCAGCGGCACCGTCGGCCGACCTGGCTCGGACGCTGTGGGGACGGTGCTCATGTCAGCTCGCGGCGCGCGTCGCGCAGTGTCTGGAACAGGTAGTACGCCATGCCGAACCCGAGGATCGTCATCAGCACGATCACCAGTGATGCGCCAAGGTTCTTCTCGGTACCGCCCTGGAAGAAGAGGTTGATCTCATTACCGAGCATGTTCGTGCGGGGGGAGGCTGAGATCAGGTCGTTGGTGTAGTAGTCGCCGAACATCGGAAGCGCGACCAGGGCTGAGCCGGCAAGGATGAACGGCCGGCTCAGCGGCAGCGTGACCTTCATGAAGGCGCTGAACGGCGTCGCGCCGAGGTCGCGCGCAGCCTCGATTTGGCTGCCGTCGATACGGTCCAGGCCCGCGAACACGGGCAGGATGAAGTACGGGATGTAGCCGTACAGGAGCGCCAGGATCACCGAGTAGGCGTTGCCGTCGAGCCAGTCGGGCGGGTTCGAGATACCGATCGCCTGCATGATCTGGTTGACGTAGCCGTCAGGAGCCAACAGGCCGATCCAGGCCAGCATCCGCAAGAGGTAGCTGACCCAGAACGGGATCACAAGCAGCACGATCAGCAGTGTCTTAGTGCGCTTGGCATGACGCGCGACGTAATACGCGACCGGGTAGCCGATCGCGAAGCAGAGCAGCAGCGAGACGCAGACGTAGACGATCGTGTTGCGAACGGCCGGCCAGAACTCGCCGCCCGGCACCGAGCCCGAGAATGCCTCCGATAGGTAACCCGGATTCCAGTGCAGCGGGTTCCACGCCGGCAATGGCTGGTACAGGAAACTCTCGCGCCCCATTGCGATCGCGACCACGGCATATGCCGGGACGACCACGAACAGCACCAGCCACGCAACTCCAGGGAAGGTGAAATTCCGCCAGTAACGCTCGCGCCTGTCGACGTCGCTGCTCATGCCGACTGCACCGCCGCCCACGCGTTCTCCCACAGGGTCTGACCGGCCTCGCTCAGCGGCCCCTGAACCAGCCCGTTCTTGAACTGGTCCTCGCGGATCAGCGTGTTGTGCAGGTTCGGCGGCACCAGATTTCGCGCGACTACTGCGGCCGGCGTCATCGCGTCGAGCGGTTGCTGGTAACCGAGGTAGCTGAAGTTCAGGAAGGCCTGCTGAACGTCGAGCACGTGGTTGAGGAACATGTGCGCGAGCACCGGGTTCGGTGATCCGTGCAGGATCGCCATCGTGTCGTTGTCGATCGGTCCGCGCCCGTCCGTCGGCCACCAGTAGGCGAACGCGGTCGGCTTCACACCCTTGGGTGCGTACTCGTAGACGGTCGCCATATCTCCCGACCAGGCCTGATGCAGCCACAGAGAGCCGTCGGCCAGGTGCTCGTACTCGTTGGTGTCGAACTTGAGGTTCGCCGTGGAGACGAGGTGCTGAACAGCGTGCTGAGCAGCGGTGATCCGTTTCTCGGACTCGGTGTTGGTGTTGAGAATGCCGAGGTGCAGGAGTGCCATGGCCAAGCCCTCGCGTTCGTCATCGAGCATCCCCACCTTGCCGGAGACCTTCGGTCCTTCGGTCCACAGCGTCGACCATGGATGCGCCAGCTTTGCGGGATTGAACCCGGGCGGCATCAGGTCCGTGCGCCAACCGATCCCGGTCGTGTAGATCGTGTACGGCACCGTGTAGTGCGAGTCGACGTCGTACCAGGGGCTCTGCAGCGACTTCCAGACGTTGGCTTTGAGGTTTGGGATGTAGCTCAGGTTCAGTGGTTGCAGGATCCGCCCAACCACCAGCTGCTCAAGGTCAACCACCTCCGGCACGAACACGTCGAACTGGACAGCGCCGGACTCGATCTTGGCGACGGCCTCGTCGATCGTGTTGAACGTGCTGATCTCAACCTGAACGTCGTACCTCTTCTCGAAGTCCTTGATCACCTCGTTGTTGATGTAGTCGATCCAGTTGTAAATCTGCAGTGGACCCTTCTCAGGCTTCAGATTGTTGGCGATCGGCTTGTTGGTGGAGTAGATCGGCAGCGTCACCGGACGGTAGGGACGCGCCAGCGGCAGGCCTCCCGGTCCGACGTTGTACTTGCCGTCCGAGCCGACCACGACAGGCTGCGTGGTCCCGCAGGCGTCGAGCAAGCCTGGAACCGCCAGCGCCGCCGTTGCCGCCCCGGCCCGCTTGAGGAAGCCGCGCCGCGAGTATCCGCCGCTCCGGTTCATCCTTCTGTCCTCGAGCTGGCGCGCGCCCGCGCTTGGGCGCGCGCCTTCGCGGCGGTTCGGTTCGGTTTCAGCTCACAGCCAAGCTCGGCATTGGCCAATGAGAGGCAACGCTCGACCATGCGCACCGGCGTCACGTCGGGCTGGCCGAGCGTGACCTGGACGCCGAGACCGTCCATGAGGCCGCTCAGCGCCAGCGCAAAATCGTCGGCGTCGACGGTGGCGCGGAACTCCCCGGAAACCTGACCCTCGCGCACGATCTCCGCAATCAGGCGACGCTGGCGGCGGTCGAGCTTGAAGTAGGCGTCGCGCACACTGGCGTGGCGGCGCGCTCGCACCCAGATCTCCATCCACAGCGTGTAGTCGCCCAATCCACCGGGCCCGAGGCTGGTCTCCTCGATCAGGTAGACCAGCCTGTCGCCGGCGTGCACGAACTGGTCGCGAACATCTGTCAGACGCTCATAGAAGCTGCGGTCGGCGAATTCGACCGCCTCCTCGAGCAGGCGGTCCTTTGACTCGAAGTAGTAGAGGATCGTCGGCGAGCTGGTGCCGGCACGCTTGGCAACGTCGCCGATGCGAGTGTCGAAGAGGCCGCGTTCATAGAGCACCTCGGCTGCTGCCGCGATGATCTGTGGTTTGCGCAGATGATCGACCTTCGGTCGGGGACTCATCCGGTGCTCCTCCAAAACGCCGGTTGAGGTTTACTGACTGGCGGTTCAGGAAACTACGCCAGAGCGGTGCCCCGTGTCAAGTTCCAGCAGACCGAGGTCTTGAGCGAGCGCGCCGGCGACCGCGTCGCGCGCGCGATTCAGTGGCATGGCACTGTCGCCTATCAGGACCCGGACGCCGTAGCCGTCGAGTAGCGCCACCGTCCTGTCTGCGACCTCCTGCGGATCGCAACGGACGAACTCGCCACTTTCGACGCCCGCCTCGATCTCAGTGGTGAACCAGGCAACCAGCCGCGCGTACAGCTCTTCGCCGACGGGGCGCAGCTCGGGGTGGCGTACGGCTCGCAACCACAACTCGACCCACAGCACCCAATCCTCCTGAAGCGCATCGGTGGTGGGCAGGCACTGGTCGAGCATCGCCTGCAGGCGCGCCGAACGCGAGCTGCCGGTGGGCTCGCCGGCCTCGATTCGGGCATCGGCGGCGTGGTGGTAGGAGTATTCGAGCGCCTCAGCGAGCAGAGCGTCGCGACTGTCGAAGTGGTAGTGAACCAGCGAGCTGGAGACGCCGGCGTCGGTCGCGATCCGCGCGATCCGGACACCGTCGATGCCCTCGCTGGCGATGCGACGCACCGCGGCCTGCAGGATCCGCTCCCGGGCGCCGCGATCGGGTCGGGGGCTCACGTGCCGGAGTCGAGTTTCGACGCCAGATCGGCGCGAATGCGGTCGGCGAACCAGGCCACTCCGCCCTCCCGCGGTGACAGTGGCCCGCAGGTGTAGTCGCGGGTCTGCGCGCCCTGTTGGACGTTGGAGACGAGGTCGGTGTCCTCATCGGTCACGAGCGTGTTGAGCCGGTGGTTGGCCCACTGCACGAGGCGCGTGCGCGGGCCCGAGCCCGGTGGGCGATAGCAGTCGTAGACCCCGGCTGTCGCGTCAACCGCGTCCGGCAACAGTTGCCAGGTGGTGACCTGGTCTGGGTAGAGGTCGATTGTCGTGTTCGGATAGATGAGGATGTAGCTCCACAGGCGCCGGCGCTCCTCGCCGACGCCCGGCATCGGCTCCACCAGTTCCCAATAGAGGCGTTCCAGGCGATTGCTCGACGGCTTGTCGCGCAGCGGCGCGTCGAACCAGGCGTAGTGCTCGTGGGTGTCTGTCAGGTAATGCTTGTAGTCGTAGAGCCGCATCAGACCGGGGTGCGCGATCGGCACGTGGTAGCCCTCGAGGTAGTTCTCGGCCACAACCTTCCAGTTGGCGGGCTGGACGTCCGTTGATGGAGCGAAGGACTCGAGCGTCTCGATCCGGTAGGGCGCGAGTCGCTGGGGAAGATCGCCGACCAATTCGGCGAGTGCAGGCGCCCGCAGGTCGAGGTTCACGAACACAAGCCCGCACATCACCTCGACCCGGGCCGGCAACAACGGCAGCGTGCTCTTGTCCAGGCGCTCACCATAGGCGAGCGCCTCCGGTACGCCGATCAGCGTGCCATCGAAGCGGTAGGTCCAGCCGTGGTAGCGACAGCGGATCGCGCCCTTGCACTGGCCGCTGCCGCTGAGCAGGCGGGACGCGCGGTGTCGGCAGATGTTCCGGTAGGCGCGCAGCTCCCCCGCGTCATCGCGAACGACGAGCACCGGCTGATTGCCCGCGCGGCAGGTGATGTAGCTGCCCGGCTCCGCCAGCGCGGAGATATGGCCCGCGAGCTGCCATGTGCGCTCGAAGATCAATCGCTGCTCGGCCTGGAGCACCGCCGGATCGGTGTACATGCGCGGGTCCAGGGCTTCGCCGGTTGCGGTGGGGTGGGGAAGGGTCGAGGCCATCTCTCTCGCTCGCCTGGTCGGTTCCTGACTTTGTAATCAGTTTATACTAAGTCCGTGGTCCTTGCGCCAACAATCGGTCGCGGACGGTCTGCGTGGCTCTCAGTCACGCCAGAGCCTGAATCCGCGCTGCCTGAGGCGGTCGCGACACTTTCGGCCGGCGCTCGGGCGACGCCCGAGGCAGTCGCCGCCGAGAGTGCGCGGGTCGAGCGGCTCGTGCTTCGGGGACGCCGCCGGTTGTGGGACGCCTACCTGCATCGGATTGTCGGGCTGATCGTCGCCCGCGAGGGTGATCCCGATCCGGAGGTGGTGCGTGCCCGGCAGATCGCGACGGCGGTGATTGAGAACCACCACAACCTGCTGCAGGCGCTGCCAGGCGGTGGCGCTGGGACGACGGCAGCCGACCGCGAGCTGCTGCACAGGATTCTGAACCAGACGAGTTGTCCAAGAACACCGGACCTGCCGAGCACGGCGGGCGAAGATCGATAGGAGCCGTATGACCCTCACAACTGACAGAACCGCGGGAGAGCTGACCTCCGGTGAGCTGACTCCAGGACAGCTCGAGCTGCAACAGCGAGCGCGGGAGTTTGTCGAGCAGGTGCTGATGCCGCACGAGCAGGCGGCGGAGAGCGCACAGGGGCTGCTGCCGCAGGAGACGGTCGAGGAGATCAAGCGACAGGCAATCGCAGCTCGTCTCCACGGCGGTCGCTATCCGAAGTCGCTCGGTGGGCAGGGCTGGACGATGGTTGAGTGGTTCCTCGTCAACGAGCAGTTCGGCCGCGTCACCAATGGCCTGCATTGGCACGTCCCGAACGTCTACAACGTCTGGGCCGAGGCCACGCCCGAGCAGCAGCAGCGCTACGTCGTGCCGGGCCTGCAGGGTGCCGGAGGCGACGCCTACGCCGTCACCGAGGCCGAGGCCGGTTCCGATCCGAGCGGGATCGCGACGACGGCCGTCCGTACCGATGCCGGCTGGCGGATCAACGGTGAGAAGTGGTTCGTGACCTCCGGCGACGTGGCTCGAGTGCTGGTCGTGATGGCGAACGTCGTCGATGGCGACCAGCGGCTCCCGACGCTGTTCGCGATCGAACCGGGTGCTCCCGGAGTCGACTACGTCGAGGACCCTAAGTTCACCCACAACTACCCGCACGGCCATCCGACGGTCCGCTTCACCGACGTCGAGCTCGCCGAGGATGCGGTGGTCGGCGGGATCGGCAATGGCGAGGAGCTTCAGCGCCGCTGGTTCACGGAGGAGCGGCTCGGCATCGCGACCCATGGTCTGGGGGCCATGTGGCGGTTGCTCGACGAAACCACCGACTGGGTGCTGAACCGCGTCCAGGGTGGCCATCGTCTGATGGACTATCAGGGGATCTCGTTCCCGCTCGCAGACTCGGCAACCGACGCGACGGCCGGCCGGCTCCTGGCCCTCGAGGTCTGCCGCATGGTCGACGGGGATGCCAACCCGAAGCTGATCCACGCCAAGGCGTCGATGGCGAAGCTGTTCGTGTCCGAGGCTGCCGGGCGCTGCGCCGACCGCGCCGTGCAGGCGTTCGGCGGTCGCGGCTACATGCGTTCGTACGCGGCCGAGAGGTTCCAGCGGGAGTTGCGGGTCGACCGCATCTGGGAGGGGACAAGTGAGATACAGCGGCTGATCATCGCGCGCGCTCTCGAGCGCCGCGGTGTCGAGGCGACGATCCATTGACATTGCTCGACCCTGCTTTGAGCACACCGCGGGGAGCTGATCTTCGGCGTCTGGTCCGGCCGGCCTCGGTCGCGGTGGTTGGCGCCACCGAGCGGCCGGGGAGCTACGCGGCCGAAGCTCTGCTGAACCTCCGCAAGATCGGATTCTCGGGCTCGATCTGGGGTGTGAACCCTGGACGCAGCGAGGTCTTCGGGCACGCCTGCGTGCCGAGCGTGCTCGATCTGCCGGAGGCGGTCGACGCGATTCTCGTCGCGGTCCCGGCCGCGGCGGTGCCGGCGGTGCTCGACCAGGCTGGTCAGCGCGGTTGTGGGGGCGCCGTGGTGATCAGCGCCGGCTTTGCCGAGGTGGCCGCCGGCGTCGAGCTGCAGCGCGAGCTGGTGGCGGCCGCGGCTCGCCACCAGCTACCGGTCTGCGGTCCCAACTGCAACGGGATCGTGTCGCCACACACCCGCACTGCTCTGTGGGGCGATGCGCTGGAACCGTCCGAGCCCGGCACCGTGGCACTGATCTCGCAGAGCGGCAACGTTGCCGTCAACGCGCTTGCGGCTCGGCGGGGCCTGAGGTTCCACACCGTGATCGCGAGCGGCAACCAGGCGGTTCTTTCGACAGCCGACTACCTTTCCCACCTCGCGGCTGAGGACGGCGTGGGGGCGATCGCGCTCTACCTCGAGGATGACGGCGGACCGGGGCTCTGCGACGGTCTCGCGGCTTGTGCGGACGCGGCGGTGCCGGTCGTGGTCCTGAAGGTCGGGCGCTCGGCCGCGGGGGCCCGGGCCGCCGCGGCGCACAGCGGGGCGCTCGCCGGAGACCAGCGCGTGTTCCGCAGCCTGCTCGAGGAGGCGGGCGCACATTGGGCCGGAGACGTGCATGAACTGCTGGAGCTCTCGAAGGTGCTCGCTGTACGACGGCCGGCTGATGCCGGAGCGGCGTTGCCGCGCCCGCGAAGCCGTGGTCTGGCGATCATGACCTGCTCAGGTGGCGACTCCGCCCAGGGCGCCGACGCTGCCGAGGCGTTCGGGATCGACCTGCCGGAGCTTTCAGAGAACACCTGCGCGCGGTTGGCAGAACTGCTGCCCCCGGCCGCGACCGTCGGCAATCCGCTCGATTACACAGCGATGATCTGGGGTGATAGCGCCACGCTCGGCGAGCTGGTCGAGGTCGTGGGCGAAGATCCGGCCGTCGACCAGGTGCTGGTCTTCTACGACCAGCCGGCCGGGCTCGAAGGTGCCGCCGAGGCCTCCTGGCGCGCGGTGCGGGTGGGCATCGTCGGTGGGGCTGCTCGCAGTCCAGTTCCGACGCTGGTCAGCTCGACCCTGCCCGAGCTCCTCGACGACGCGGCGGCGTGGGAGTTCGCGTCCGCCGGCGTGGCGACCGCCGCGGGTCTGCGGACGGGGATGCTGCTGTGCAGGTGCGCTGCTGACGGTTCGCGAGCCTCGCAGCGCGGCGCTGCGGTTGCGTGAGATCGGCGAGGCCGCACGGTCCGTGGTCGCCGGCCCCTCGAGTTCTCCGAGCTCAGACGGCCAGCGCCCGGGAACACGAACCGGCGCCTGGCTGGCCGAGCACGAAGCCAAGCAGCTGCTGCGCGATGCCGGCGTGTCGGTGCCCGCCGGTCGTGTGGTGAACGGCGCGGACGACACCGTGGCTGCTCGCCGCGAGCTCGACGGGCCGTTGGCGCTGAAGCTCAGTTCGGCGACGGTGCAGCACAAGTCCGAACTCGGTGGCGTCGAGCTGAGATGCGACGCCGAGGCCGACGTGCGCGCCGCGTACGGTCGCCTGGCGCCGCTGGCGGCGCAGCATGGAGGTTGCGTCCTCGCCGAACGCATGGCGCTGCCCGGCCTCGAACTGATCGTTGCCGCCCACGCCGACGGCGTGGTGCCGGCCCTGGTGGTCGGCCTCGGTGGAATCTGGACCGAGCTGCTCGACGACGTCGTCGTGGTCCCGTTGCCGGCCGCGCCGACGCGGGTCGAACGCGCACTGCGCGAACTGCGCGGCGCCCCGCTGCTCTATGGCGGCCGCGGCGCCGCGGGAATCGATGTCGATGCCATCGCGGACCTGGCTTCACGCATCGGCGGTCTGCTGCTCGAACATGCGTGGGCGGCGATCGAGTGCAATCCGGTGGTGGCAGGTGCACCAGGCGCGGGGGCGATGGCGCTCGACGCGGTGATCAGGCTGAGGGAGGCGGGATGACGGCTGGATATGACGTGATCGTGGTCGGCGGCGGGTTCGCCGGTGTGACCGCAGCTCGCGAGGCCGCTCTGCGCGGCCGGAGCGTCCTGCTGCTCGAGGCCCGGGACCGGCTGGGCGGGCGCACCTGGAGCGCGGATTGGGACGGGCAGGCGATCGAGTACGGCGGCGCCTGGGTGCATTGGCACCAACCGCACACCTTCTCAGAGCTCACGCGGGCCGGCCTCAGGGTTGAGGTCAGCGCTGAGGCGCAGCGTGCCGGCTGGCACGTCAACGGCGATCTGCGATGGGGCACCAACGCCGAACGCGACGCGATTGCGCGGCGCGGCTGGGATCAGTTCGTGGACGGGGTCCGGGAGGCGCTGCCGCAGCCGCACGCGCCCCTGCACGCGATCGACAGGCTCGCCCGCTTCGACCGCCTGACGATCGCCCAGCGGATGGACCAGCTCGAGCTGACCGAGGAGGAGCGCGCGGTGCTGGGGGCGGAGCTCGAGTCGTTGGCCCACGCGCCGCTGGATCAGGCGGGGGCGGTCTCCGTTCTGCGCTGGCATGCGCTCTCCGGTCACAGCCTTGCGTTGACCCAGGAGACGGGTGGGCGCGTGACGATCATCGGCGGGACCGGTTCGTTGCTGGCGGCAATCGCGGCTGCTGCGCCGGTGGAGCACCGGCTCGAGGCACCCGTTGCCGCGGTTGCCCGCAGCGACCACGGCGTCGAGGTGCATACGCGCGCGGGCGAGGTCTTCAACGCCGCGGCGGCCGTGGTTGCCGTACCGCTGAACACACTTGGGGAGATCAGCTTTGAACCAGGCCTGCCGGAGGACAAGCGGGGCGCGATTGCACTCGGGCAGGCGAGTCGCGGAATCAAGCTGATGCTCCGAGCCAGGGGTGAGCGCGCGACCGTCAACGTGATCGAGCGCGGCCACCACTTCGGGTACCTCGGCAGTGAGGAACTGCTCGACGACGATGCACAGCTGATGATCGGCTTCGGCCTCGATGCCGCGGCCTGCGATGCGACGGACAGTGTCGGTGTGGCCCGAGCCCTGGCCGAGATCCTGCCCGGGTATGAGTTGATCGACGCGACTGCGCATGACTGGCTGGCAGATGAGTACTCCCGCGGCACCTGGGCGATCCACCGGCCCGGCTGGTACGAGCACCACCACGCCGCGATGGGCCGGCCAGAGGGACGACTGCTGCTGGCTGGCTCGGACATCGCCAACGGCTGGTCGGGCTTCATCGACGGGGCGATCGAGTCGGGGTTGCGGTCCGGCGCCTTGGCGGTTGAGCTCAGCAGCTGAACTGGTGACTGCTGGACCGACCTGACAGCCGACGACGCGGTAGTGTCGGGCGCACTGTCGAGCCGTCCAGCCACGAGTCGAGGAGCCCTGCATGGCCAACGCCGAGAAGCCCAACATCCTGGTCATCTGGGGCGACGACATCGGGATCACGAACCTGAGCTGTTACAGCGACGGGCTGATGGGCTACCGGACCCCGAACATCGACCGGATCGCCGATGAGGGGATGCGGTTCACCGACTCCTACGGTGAGCAGAGCTGCACGGCCGGCCGGGCGTCGTTCATCACCGGTCAGAGCGTGTTCCGCACGGGCCTCAGCAAGGTCGGCATGCCGGGCGCCGACGTCGGCCTGCAGGCGGAGGACTCCGACGATCGCCGAGCTGCTCAAGCCGCATGGGCTACGCGACCGGTCAGTTCGGCAAGAACCATCTGGGCGACCTGAACGAGTATCCTGCCGACGGTCCACGGGTTCGACGAGTTCTTCGGCAACCTCTACCACCTCAACGCCGAGGAGGAGCCGGAGACGCCCGAACTGGCCATCGGCAGACGACTTCCCGGTCTTCAACGAGCAGTTCCGCCCGCGCGGCGTGCTCCACTCGTGGCCACCGATGAGGACGACGCCGACCGAACACGAGCGTTAGGGCCGCGTCGGCAGTCAGCGGATCGAGGACACCGGCCCGCTGACGAAGAAGCGGATGGAGACGATCGACGACGAGATTCTCGAGCACGGGCTCGACTGCCTCGACCGCCAGCACAGTCGCGGACGCAGCCCTTCTTCTGCTGGTTCAACACGACGCACATGCATCTGCGTACACGCACCCCAAGCCCGAGAGCGTCGGGCCAGGCGGGGCGCTGGCAGTCGCCCTACCACGACACGATGATCGACCACGACAAAGTCGTCGGCGCGGTGCTCGACAAGCTCGACGAGCTCGGCATCGCCGAGAACACGATCGTGATCTACTGACCGACAACGGGCCGCATATGAACACCTGGCCCGACGGCGGGATGACGCCGTTCCGCAGCGAGAAGAACACCAACTGGGAGGGCGCGTTCCGGGTGCCGCGAGATGATTCGCTGGCCCGGCAAGATCCAGGCGGGCGCGGTCTCGAACGAGATCGTCCAGCACCATGACTGGCTGCCGACGTTCCTGGCCGCGGCCGGCGATCCCGACATCGTCGAGAAGCTCAAGCAGGGCCACACGATCGGCGACACGACCTACAAGGTCCATATCGACGGCTTACAACCTGCTCCCCTACCTCACCGGCGAGGTCGACAAGAGTCCCGCGCAACGGGTTCTTCTACTTCTCCGACGACGGCGACGTGCTCGCGATCCGGTTCGACAACTGGAAGGTCGTGTTCATGGAGCAGCGCGTCCAGGGAACGCTGCAGATCTGGGCTGAGCCGTTCGTCGTCGCTGCGGGTGCCCGAAGCTCTTCAACCTCCGCACCGACCCGTTCGAGCGAGCCGACATCACCTCCAACACCTACTACGACTACCTGATCGAGAGCGACTACATCATCCTCGCCGCGACCGGTCTGGTGACGCAGTTCCTGGAGACCTTCAAGGAGTTCCCGCCGGCCAGCGAGCGGCGAGCTTCACGATCGACCAGGTCGTCGAGAAGCTCCAGACCGCTCTGACCAGCGGGCAGTAGGTGACCGAGGCCGACGGCGATGGCATGGATCCCATCCGGGACGTTCCGGATGGGATCCGACGGCCACTACCCGGAGGAGGGCCCGGCCCATGAGGTCAGCGTCGACGGCTTCTGGATCGACCGGCGGCAGGTGACCAACCGCGAGTTCGCGACGTTCGTCGCGGCCACCGGATACGAGACGGTGGCCGAGCGGCCGCTTGAACCCGGCCGACTTCCCGGGAGCGCCGGCCGAGAACCTCGTGCCCGGCTCGATGGTCTTCACGACGGCCAAGCGGTCCCGGTCGACCTGCGCCACATCAGCCAGTGGTGGACCTGGACGCCGGGCGCGTCGTGGAGGCATCCGGACGGTCCCGCACAGCTCGGTCGCCGAGCAGCCGGACCATCCGGTGGTGCATGTCGCGTTCGAGGACGCCGAGGCTCTATGCCGACTGGGCCGGCAAGGCGCTGCCGACCGAAGCACAGTGGGAGCGCGCCGCGCGCGGCGGTCTGGACGGCTGCCGCCTACACCTGGGGAGACGCGCCCGAGGCCCGGCGAGCAGCTGGCCAACTACTGGCACGGCGATTTCCCGTGGCGCCCTGCTCCGGGATATGGCCGGCGCTCCCCGTCGGCTCCTTCCCGGCAAACGGCTTCGGCCTCCACGACATGGCCGGCAACGTCTGGGAATGGACCACCGACTGGTATGCCTCGCGGCACCCCGACAGCGGTCACTGCTGCGTGCCGTCGAACCCACGCGGAGCGACTGAGGAGGACAGCTACGACCCGGCCCAACCTCAGTTCCGGATTCCGCGCAAGGTGATCAAGGGCGGCTCGTACCTGTGTGCCGACACCTACTGCCTGCGCTACCGCCCAGCCGCGCGTCGCCCGCAGATGATCGACACAGGCATGAGCCACATCGGCTTCCGCTGTGTCGCGGCGTGCGCTCAGCTTGGACACCGTCACTCGGTCGACGTGGGCGCGTGACATCGATGTCGCGGCCTCTGAGTAAGTGGAGCTGAGGGGGCTCGAACCCCTGACCTCCGCGCTGCCAGCGCGACGCTCTTCCAGCTGAGCTACAGCCCCGGCGAGAATCGAATTCGTCTGCAAGGTTAATACATACGCGCGCATCTCTGCTGGAAGCCGGTCCGGACTGGATCACGCCCGCCGACTCTCTAACCTGCGGGCGACGATGTCCGAACGCCGCTACGACCCACGCGCGATCGAGGCCAGGTGGCAGGCGATCTGGGCGGATGAGCGCACCTGGGAGGTCGCGAACGGCACCACCCAGGAGGCCGGAGGTCGCCGTCCGGCCGGAGCCCATATTCGGCCCGACAAATCCTATGTGCTGGAGATGCTCCCGTACCCGAGCGGCGAGCCGCACATCGGGCACCTGAAGAACTACACGATCGGTGACGCGATCGCCCACTTCCGCCGCCGCACCGGCCATCGGGTCCTGCATCCGATGGGGTATGACTCCTTCGGCCTGCCGGCGGAGAACAACGCGATCAAGACCGGCACGCACCCGCGCATCGCCACCGAACAGTCGATCGCCTCGTTCCAGAAGGCGTTCCGCTCGTGGGGGATCTCGATCGACTGGTCACGCGAGATCGCCTCGCACGAGCCGGAGTACTACCGCTGGACCCAGTGGATCTTTCTGCGGCTCTACGAACGCGGGCTCGCCTACCGCAAGGAATCGGCCGTCAACTGGTGTCCCAACGACCAGACCGTGCTCGCCAACGAGCAGGTGATCGACGGCCGCTGCGAGCGCTGCGGGCACGAGGTCGAGCTGCGTCAGCTGGAGCAATGGTTCTTCCGCATCACCGACTACGCCGATCGTCTGCTCGACGACCTCGACACGATCGACTGGCCCGAGCACGTCAAGACGATGCAGCGAAACTGGATCGGCCGCAGCGTCGGCGCCGAGGTCAACTTCCGCTGCGCCGAGCTGGGCATCGACTACCCGGTGTTCACCACGCGCCCGGACACGCTCTTCGGCGCCACCTTCTTCGTGATGGCGCCTGAGCACCCGGACGTCTTCAGGTTGGCCGCCGGGACCGCCAACGAACAGGCCGTGCACGAGTATGTCAACCACGCGCTCACCGAATCGGCCGAGGAGCGCGGCTCAGCCGAGAAGGTCAAGACCGGCGTGTTTCTGGGCCGCACCGTCACCAACCCGGTTACGGGCGAGGAGATCCCGATGTACGTCGCCGATTACGTGCTGATGGAATACGGCACCGGCGCGATCATGGCGGTCCCCGCGCACGACGACCGCGACCACGCCTTCGCCCGCTCCTACGAGCTGCCGATCCGCCAGGTTGTCGCCCCCAGGGACGGCAGCACCGTCGACGTGCAGACCGAGCCGTATGTGACCAAGGCCGATGACGCCGTGCTGGTGAATTCCGGCGAGTTCGATGGGCTGACGCCGACTGAGGGCTTCGAGCGGATCGCAGAGTGGCTCGACCGTGAGGGCATCGGTCACTCCTCCGTGAACTTCCGGCTGCGCGACTGGCTGCTGTCGAGACAGCGCTACTGGGGTTGCCCGATTCCGATCGTCTACTGCGACGCCTGCGGCATGGTGCCGGTTCGCGACGAGCAGCTGCCCGTCGAGCTGCCCGAGGTCGACGACTACCAGCCGAAGGGGCGCTCGCCGCTCGCCGCCGCCGAGCAGTGGGTCAACACGAGCTGCCCCGAATGCGGACAACCTGGCCGTCGCGAGACCGACACGATGGACACGTTCGTCGACTCGAGCTGGTACTTCCTACGCTACTGCGACGCACGCAACGACGATGCCGCCTGGGATCCCACGGTGCTGCGCGAGTGGATGAGCGTCGACCAGTACATCGGCGGCGTCGAACACGCCATCCTGCACCTGCTGTACGCGCGCTTCTTCATAAAGGCGCTGGCGGACATGGAGCTCCTCGATGTGCAGGAGCCTTTCATGGCGCTGTTCACGCAGGGCATGATCCTCGGGCCGGACGGCCACAAGATGTCGAAGTCGCGGGGGAACGTGATCCCGCCATCGCCGTTGATCGACCGTTTTGGCGCCGACACCGTCAGGACCTACATCCTCAACATGGGGCCGCCCGACCAGGACGCCGCCTGGAACGACAACGCGCTGGCGGGTGCGCATCGGTTGCTGTCGCGCCTTTGGACGCTGGCAGACGAGCTTGCTGCCGGTGGTGATCCGCTGATCACCACCGGCGCTGAGTCGCTTCAGCAGCCGGCCAGCCCGACCGGCGACGCGCTGACGCTCGTGCGCAAGGCCAACTGGGCGATCGATCGCGTCACGTCGGAGTTCGTCGGCAGATTCGGCTTCCACAACGCGATCGCGGCCGTCACAGAGCTGGTCAACGAGCTCTACCGTAACCCTGAGGCTGAGGTTGAGGCCCGCCGCTTTGCGGTGGCGACGGCGGCCTCATTGAGCTTCCCGTTCGCCCCGCATCTGGGGGCGGAGGCGTTCGAGCTGCTGACCGGGCGTCGCGTCTGGGAGGAGCCGTGGCCGGCGCCGGACGCCGCGATGCTGGTCGCCGAGAGCTTCGAGCTGGTCTGTCAGGTGAATGGGCGCGTGCGTGACCGTCTACAGGCGCCGAGCGACGCGGACCGCCAGCAGTTGGAGGTCCTAGCGCTGGGGGCGCCGGGAGTCGTCCAGCATTTGGACGGGCACGAGGTCGTGAAGGTCGTCGTCGTGCCCGGCAAGCTCGTGAATGTCGTCGTCAGGTAGTCAGCGGCGACCGTGGCCAGCTTCAAGCCCGCCTATCTGATCCACGGCGACGACCATGGCCGCATCGCCGAGCGCCGTGCACGACTGCGCGAGCTCGCAGAATCGACGGGTGGGGCACAGGGGCTCGAGCTCTTCGAGGGCGATCAGGCCACTCCTGACAGCGTCGCCGTCGCGCTCAACTCGATGACGTTCGCGATCGGGCGGCGGTTTCTGATCGTCGACGGCGTCGAGCGCTGGAAGGACAAGGAGATGGATGCGCTGACGGCATCGTTGGCGGCCATCGACTCCGACACGACGGTGTCCTTCTTTGCGCGCGAGGATGGTCGGCTGAAGGCACCCAAGCGCCTGCATCAGGCGGTCACCAAGGCGGGCGGCGACATCGCCGCCGAGCAGTCGGTGAAGCCGTGGGAGCTGCCGAAGTGGGCGGTCGCGCAGGCCAAGCAGCTGGGGCTGGTGCTGACGCCCGACGCCGCCCGGATGCTCATCGCCCACGTCGGGGAGCGCCAGCAGCGACTGCTGCGCGAGCTCGAGAAGCTGGCGCTCGAATTGGATCAGGTCCCCCAAACCCCCGCGCACATCGATGCCGACACGGTGCTCGAACTGACCGCCGCCTCTGCCGAGCGCAGGGCATGGGCATTGGCGGACGCTCTGCTCTCGGGCAGCACCGAGGCCGCAGTCCGGACACTGCTGCAGATGCGTGCCCAGGGCGAGCGGGTGCCGGGATTGATCTACTGGATGAGCTCGCGCGTGCGCCAGGCCCACCGGATCGCGCTCGCGCTCGATCGCGGTGAGTCGCAGGCGCAGGTCAAGTCCTCACTGCGGATGCCACCGTCGGCGGCGGACCGGCTGATCGCCGATGCCCGGCGAATGGGCGCCGAGCGGCTCCGTCACGCGATCGAGTTGATCGCCGACCTTGAGCTCTCGTCACACGGGGGAGGGCAGGGCGGCGCGTCCGAAGACACGGATGCACTGCTGACGATCAGACAGATCGCCGGCTAGGTGTAGCGGGCCAACGAATAGCCACGCCTTCCCGCCCGTGCGGGGCGTGATTACCCGGCGGCTTGCGTGCCGCGGCGAACGCGGGCCGCGCGGGACTTCTTGCGGGCGCCGTTGTTGCGGTGCAGCGAGCCGCGCTTGACGGCCTTGTCGATCGTCTGTACGAGGGTGCGATGCTCAGCTTCGGCGGCTGCGTCATCGCCCTCGGCGACGGCGACCTCGAGCCGGCGGAAGTAGGTCCGGATGCGCGAGGTGTAGCGGCGGTTCTCTTCCCGCTCGCGCAGGGCGCGTTCGATGCGCTTCTTCTGTGAATGAATGTTGGCCATTAGCGGGGCCGTACTATAGCGGGCTCTTGGCAGACACCAATGACAGCCAGAGCCGCCGCGTCTCGGTAAATACAGCGATCTTCGCGACGGCGACCGCGCTGTCACGCGTCGCCGGACTGGCCCGCGAGGTGATCGCGGCCAACTTCTTCGGCACCAGCCGGGTCTTCTCGGCATTCACGATCGCGTCGCAGATCCCGAATCTGATGACGAACCTGTTCGCGCAGGCGGCGCTCTCCGCGGCGTTCGTCCCGGTCTTCACGGAGCTGCTGCAGGCGGGCCGCAAGAAGGAGGCGTTCAGGCTCGCGACAACCCTGTTCTGGATCGTCGGGCTGGTGCTGGGCATGATCACCGTTCTCGGGATCCTGCTCGCGGGGCCGGTGATGAGTGTCTACGGCGACATCGCCGGCGCCAAGAACTTCGACGTGCACGCCGCGACCGTGCTCACTCAGATCCTCTTCCCGGTGGTGCTGCTGCTCGGGCTCTCCGGCGTGCTGACGGGCATCCTGCAGTCCTACGACGAGTTCACGATTCCCGCGCTCGCCCCGGTCGTCTGGAACGTCGTGATCATCGTCCTGACGCTGCTGCTCAAGCACCACACCGGCGGCGTCGGCGTCTACGGCTATGCGATCGCCTGGCTGATCGCGACGCTCGTGCAGCTGCTGTTGATCGGCTCCGCTCTACGGCTGATCGATTATCGCCTGGGGTTCGAGCTCGACTGGCGCGATCCGCGCATCCGCCAGGTGTTCCTGCTGATGCTGCCGGTCACGATCGGCCTCGGGATCATCAACCTCGACGCGCTGATCAACTCCGCCATGGGCGCGCTCGTGGTCACGCACCCACTTCCTGCCGCCGGTCCGGCTGCGATTCGCTACGCGTTCCTGCTGTACATGCTGCCGCAGGGAGTGTTCAGCGTTGCGGTATCAACGGTGCTGTTCCCGACGCTGAGTCGCCAGGCTGCGCGCGGGGCGGCGGCTGAGATGCGGCACACGGTCGCCAACGGCATGCGCCAGATCAACCTGTTGCTGATCCCCTCGGCGGCAGGCTTTCTGGTGCTGTCGATGCCGATCACGCGCCTGATCTTCGAACGCAACGCATTCGGTCCGGAGTCACTCGCCCTCACGTCCAGGGCGCTCTTCTGGTTCGCGTTCAGTCTCCCGTTCTCGGGACTCAACCTGCTGATGACGCGCACCTTCTTCGCCTTCCAACGCCCATGGATCCCGACCAAGCTCGCGGCGATCAACATGGTCGTCGACATCATCGTCAGCGTCGCGCTCTACAAGCCACTGGGGATAGCCGGCCTGGTGATCGGCACCGCGGCCGCCAACATCCTCATGGCCTACCTGCAGTTCCGGCGCCTGCGGATCGGCTTCAACGGACGCCTCGAGGAGCATCAGACGCTGATGATCACCGCGCGGATCGTGGTGGCATCGGCGGTGACGGCTGCGATCGCACGGGTGCTCTGGGTGTTTCTGAACGGCGTCTTCGGCACTTCCTTTCTGGGCCAGCTGCTGTCGGTGGGCATCACCATCCTGGTCGGCGGCGGCTGCTACGCCTGGGCTGTGAGTCACATGCGCATTCCCGAATGGCGCCAGATCGAGGAGATGTTCGGCGGGATGGCGCGGCGGATGATGAACCGGCCGGCGAAGGTATAGACGGCCACCGAATCAACCATCTAGCCTCTCGCTCGTGCTGACGCTCGCTGTCGTCGCCGGACCCTGGCCGCGCATCGGTGTGATCGCTGCCGCCGCGTTCGCCGCGGCAGCGATGCTCGCGCGAACCGACCGTTGGCGCGCATGGGCGATGCTCGGCGCGCTGGTGCTCGCGCCGGTGCTGCTGCTCGACGACGTCTGGCACTCCTCGCAGCTGCACTTCGTCCACGGGCACCCAGCCGTGGCGGCTGTAGGCGCCCTGCTCGCGTTGGCCGTGCTGGCCGCCGCCGCCTATGGGCTGCACCGGGTTCCGTGGCTGCTGGCGCCGCTGACCGCGCTCACGGTTCCGTTCAGAATCCCGGTCTCGCCGCCCGGCAGCACCACAAACTACCTGCTGGTGCCGTTGTATTTCGTGATCGCGGCGGCCGCGCTCGCCTGGCTCGTCCCGACATTGCGGGCTGTTCGCGCCGAGACGCGAACCATGCGTCAGCCTCGGGAGCCACGGCCTGAGGCGCTGCTGCTCGAGAAGCTGCTGGGCGCCTTCATCGTGCTGTATTCCCTGCAGGCGCTGTACTCGCCGCACGCGGGCTTTGCCAAGGCCCTCCAGAACGAGGTGTTCTTCTACATCCCGTTCGCGATCCTGCTGTCGCTGCTGCGCGACCTGAAGTGGGACCGCGAGCTGCTGATCCGCTGCCTCGTGGTCACGGCCGGACTGGCGGTCGTCTTCTCGCTGATCGGCTTCTACGAGGAGGCGGCCAAGCACCTCCTGATCAGCTCGAAACTCGTGAGCGAGAATCAGCTGCACCAGTACTTCACGGTCAATTCGGTCTTCTACGACCAGAACATCTTTGGGCGCTACCTCGCGCTCGTGATGGTCCTCATGACCGCCGTGCTGCTCTACGACCCGCGTACGCGCGTTCAGATCGCCGCCGTGGCCACGCTCGCGATCCTCTGGACCTGCCTGGTGTTCACGCTCTCGCGGTCGAGTCTGGTCGCGCTCGGGCTCGGCCTCGCCATTCTGGCGGCGTTCCGCTGGCGCCTCCGTCCGGTGCTCTACGCCGGCGCCGCGATCCTGGTCGCGGGCGCGCTCGTGGTCGTGGTGCACCGGTCGACCTTCGGTCTCAACCAGGGCATCAACGGCGCCTCCAGCGGGCGCGGCAGCCTGATCACCAACGGCACCAGGCTGTTCGCAGACCGCCCGTTCTACGGCTTCGGTTCCGGCTCGTTCTCGACCGAGTATCAGCACCACTTCCCCAAGGCGGCAGAGTCGGTGTCGGACTCGCACAACATCCCGGTGACGGTCGCGGCCGAGCAGGGGATCATCGGCGAACTTTTCTACATCGCACTGCTCGTGACGGCCTTCATCACGCTCTTCCGCGGCGCGCGCGGCGACCCCTACCGGGTCGCGATCGCAGCCACCTTCGCTGCGCTCGTGCTGCACACGATGCTCTATGCCGACTTCCTCGAAGATCCGGTGACCTGGACGCTGTTCGCGATCGGCGGGGCCCTGGCGGTTGCGGCACGGGAGGCGTCGATGCCGCAGCGGCGCGACCCACAGCTGCGCACCGTCGCCTAGCGGCGTGGGCGCCACCACCGCGATGCCCCGGCTGCTGTTCATAAAGAGCCGCAAGGCCAGCTTCATCGAGCTCGACCAGCGGCTGCTGGGCGAGCGCTTCGAGGTCGACGAGCTGTATCAGCCCGGGCGCTTCAGCAATCCCGCCCGCGTCGTCCGCGAGGTCCTCGCCGCGGACGTGATCGTCGGCTGGTGGGCCTCATGGCACACCTTCCTGCCGATCACGCTCGCGTGGTTGCTGCGCAAGCCGTCGCTGCTGATAGTGGGTGGCTTCGACACAGCGGCCGAGCCGGAGTTCGGCTACGGCTACCAGCTCGGAGGTCCGCGCGCCTGGCTGAGCCGCTTCACGATGCGCCGCGCCCGGATCCTGATGACGAACTCCGAGTACTCGCGCGAGGAGATCTGGCGCAACACCGGGATCTCGCCTCAGCGGGTCAGGGTCGTCCACCACGGAGTGCCCGAGCTCGCGTCCGGGGGGGAGAAGCAGCAGTTGGCGCTGACGGTCGGGATCGTCGATCGGGCCAACCTCGACCGCAAGGGCCTGCGCGCCTTCGTCGATGCCGCCGCCCACGCGCCCGAGGTCGAGTTCGTCGTCGCCGGCAGACATGAGGGCGACGCCGCCGACGAGCTGCGGACCCGCGCCTCCGCCAACGTGCGGCTCACGGGCTGGCTCGAGGAGGCTGAGCTGGCGCACCTTTTCGACACGGCCGCGGTGTACGTTCAGGCCTCCCGGCACGAGGGCTTCGGTGTGTCCGTCGCCGAGGCGATGCTGGCCCGGTGCGTGCCGGTGGTGACCCGTGCCGGCGCGTTGCCGGAGGTGGTCGGCGACACCGGCGTTCTGCTCGATGATGCCGAGCCGGCGACGGTCGCGCTGGGAGTACGCGAGGCGCTGCAACGGGACACCGGTGAGGCGGCTCGCCAACGCGTACTCGAGCGCTTCAGCGTCCGACAACGACGCGACGGCCTGTTCGCGCTGCTCGACGAACTCCTTCCCTCCTAACCTAGGTGGGCCTTGACTGACCAGGCCCACATCCGGAACTTCTCGATCATCGCCCACATCGACCACGGCAAGTCGACGCTGGCCGATCGCATTCTCGAGCTCACCCACACGGTCGATCCGCGCTCGATGCGCGCGCAGGTGCTCGACTCGATGGAGCTGGAGCGCGAGCGCGGGATCACGATCAAGGCACGCGCCGTGCGCGTCTTCTACACCTCCAAGGCCGACGGTAAGGCCTACCAGCTGCACCTGATCGACACCCCCGGCCACGTCGACTTCACCTACGAGGTGTCACGCTCCCTCGCCGCCTGCGAGGGAGCTCTGCTGGTGGTTGACGCCAGCCAGGGCGTGGAGGCGCAGACCGTGGCCAACACCTACCTCGCGATCGACGCCGGACTCGAGCTGATCCCCTGCATGAACAAGCTCGACCTGCCCGGAGCCGAGCCCGAGCGCGTCGCCGAGGAGATCTCGGACCTGATCGGCGAGGCGCCCGACCAGGTCCGGCGGATCAGCGCCAAGACGGGGGAGGGGGTTACCGAGGTGCTCGATGAGCTGATCGCCCGCGTCCCTGCCCCCGACGGCGATCCGGGTGCGCCGCCCAGGGCGCTGATCTTCGACTCCGAGTTCGACCAGTACCGCGGCGTGATCGCATATGTACGGGTCGTCGACGGCACCTTCACCAAGGGCGACGCGATCCTTGCGATGCAGGCCGAGACCGAGGCAGACATCGATGACATCGGCTTCTTCGATCCGGAGATGACGTCCTCGCGCCAGCTCGGGCCGGGCGAGGTCGGCTTTGTCATCACGGGGCTGAAGGATGTGACGAAGCTGCGTGTCGGCGACACGCTCACCGCCAAGCACCGGCCGGCACGGGAACCGCTGCCCGGCTACCGGGACGTCAAGCCGATGGTCTTCAGCGGCCTCTTCCCGATCGATTCCGACGACTATCCCGACCTGCGCGACGCCCTCGAGAAGCTGACGCTGAACGACGCGGCGCTGTTCTGGGAGCCGGAGACCTCGGATGCGCTTGGCTTCGGGTTCCGTTGCGGCTTCCTGGGGCTGCTGCACATGGACATCGTGCGCGAGCGGCTCGGGCGCGAGTACGACCTCGACCTGATGATGACGATGCCGAGCGTCGAGTACGAGGTCACGCTCACCGACGGCACGGTGCTCGCGGTCCACAGCCCAGCTGACTTCCCCGACCCGAGCAAGGTAAGCGAGGTCCGTGAGCCGTACATACGTGCGTCGATCCTGACGCCGAAGGACTACGTCGGCACGATCATGGAGCTCTGCCAGGATCGCCGCGGCGACCACATCGGCATGCACTACCTCTCATCCGAGCGTGTGCAGCTCAGCTATGACCTGCCGCTGGCTGAGATCGTGCTCGACTTCTTCGACCAGCTCAAGTCCCGCACGCGCGGCTACGCCTCGTTCGACTACGAGATCACCGGCCTGCGCGGCTCCGACCTCGTCAAGCTCGACATTCTGCTGGGCGGCGACCAGGTCGACGCGCTGGCGATGCTCGTGCATCGCAGCAAGGCCGACGCGATGGGGCGCACGCTCGCTGAGAAGCTCAAGGAGAAGATTCCGCGGCAGCAGTTCGATGTCCCGATCCAGGCCGCGATCGGTGGCCGCATCCTCGCGCGCGAGACCGTGAAGGCCTACCGCAAGGACGTCATCGCGAAGTGCTACGGCGGCGACATCAGCCGCAAGCGCAAGCTGCTCGAGGCACAGAAGAAGGGCAAGAAGCGGATGAAGCAGGTCGGCCGGGTCGAGGTGCCCCAGGAGGCCTTCCTGGCCGTGCTCGACCTCGGCGACTCGCGCTGACTCCGGAGCTCAGAGCGTCCGTCCGGTGATGACTCGCTGGATCTGCCCGGGAGCCGGCTTCCGGAAGCGGTTGGCGATGTCATACGGGTAGGCGTACAGCGTCAGCCGGCCGACTCGCTCGTGGGCGATGGGCCTGCCCCAGGAGGCCGCGGGTGCTGAGTGGTACCTGCCATCTGCGATGAACAGCGTGCGCAGGCCGCGGCGCGGGGCGTAGGCGGCGGTGAACGAATCGGCGTGGTAGAGCGGGCAGTACCGGATGGGCCACCAGGTGCAGCGGATCACCGGGTGGAGGTCGACTGCGAAGTTGGTGTGCCATGTGATCGTCACGGCATCCCAGTAGACGGCGTATCCGTAGGTGGCGTGATAGCGATGCGCGAAGCGAGTCACCACTGTCATGTCCTTGTGAGCGAGCGGCACGTCAGCCGGCAGGTAGGGAAGCGGCCGTATCAGCAGACGGCCGACGCCGGCGAGAGCCATCACCGCAAGGCCCGCGCCGACGGCCAGGCGCCAGTCCGTGGTCCTGGCAGCGGCCACGGGCAGCAGGGCCGCGATCGCGACCAGCGGCCCGACCAGATAGCGGTAGTCCACGGAGCCGACGGCGGACAGCAGGAACATCAGCACGCCGGCTGCCAGGCAGCTGCTCCAGAAGACGATGTGCACGAGCCTGGGGGTGACCTCGGTGACGTCGTCGGCGTCGCGCACACGCGCGCCTGCCGCGGCCCGGTAGACCGCGAAGACGACGGCGGCGGCGCCGAGCAGCAGCATGCCGCCGCTGATCAGCTCGAGGGCGCCACCGCGGTTGAGCCTGTGACCGAGGAAGTTGCCGCCGACCAGGTAGGCCAGCTGGTTCAGCATCTTGCCGATGTTCCCGACCAGCGCGCTCGGTTGGACGAACCGTCTCTGGGCCGACTGCGCGAGCTCATCGACGCGAATCCCGAGGCCGTGCATGATCGCCGTGAACACGGCCGCGACGACGAGCATCGCCGTCAATGCCACCAGCCCGAACGACAGCGTCCGCACCGCGGCGCCGATGGGGCCGCGCCGCGCGCAGACCGCGACCACCAGGACGAATGGCAGCACCGCCCAGGCCAGCGCGATCGCGTCGCCCGCGACTGCGAGGCCCGTGAACGCCCCGATCAGTACGCCGGTGCCGAGCACGGTCGGCAGCGAGAGCGTCCGGATCCGTGGCAGCACCCATCCAGCCACGAGCGCGAGTGCGGCTGCGTGGAACACCACGTTGGTGTGGGCGGTGGGCTGGAAGATCAGCATCAGTCCGCCGGGCGCCAGACACAGCAGGCCGCCCACCGCGAGGGCCGCGCCGTAGCGCCCGAACGCTCTGCCGGTCGAGACCCCGACGAGCGCAACGCTGATCACCCAGACGGCGATCGGGCTCACGTACCACAGCACCCGGTGGGCCGGCAGACCCCGGCTCAGCAGGTCGAAGCTGAACGCCTCATACCAACCGTGATCACCGAGCACGATGTACTGACCCGGCGCTGGGTGCCTGTACAGCTCCGCGATCACGCCGGCTGAGCCGGAGTCCGCCGACCACCACGTGTGAGCGATGATCGCCGGCAGCTGCGGAATCAGCGCCAGGGCGTAGACCCCGGCCAGTGCGACCGGCAGCCACCACCAGAGGCTGCGTCGAGCCCCAGCGGCGGCGGACCCCGGGCGAGACGAACCTTCGACCCCCGGCGGGCGAACATCCTCGATGGCGGTGACGGTCTCCACAGCGAGTACTCTCGCGACGGCAACTTACCCTAGTTTGCCGCCCAGAATCCGCGCATTTAGCAGGGTTTATGTGCTTCGCTCAGGCCATCGACCGGAGGCGCGTCTGGCCGGGGGTGCGGTCCAGCGGGACCGCACCCCGGGGATTCTGCTCAGGAGGGCTGCGGAACGATGCGGATGTAGGGCTTCGGCTCCTCCCATTCGCCGAAGATCTCCTTCGCCTGCTCGTTGTTGACCGAGCCGGCGATGATCACCTTGTCGCCCTGCTGCCACTGCGCGGGAGTCGCGACCTTGTGGTTGGCGGTCAGCTGCAGCGAGTCGATCACGCGCAGAACCTCGTCGAAGTTGCGACCGGTGGTCATCGGATAGACGAGGATCAGCTTGATCTTCTTGTCGGGCCCGATCACGAACACGTTGCGGACGGTCTGGTTCTCGGCGGCGGTGCGTGCCTTGGCGTCGCCCTCGACGTCGGAGGAGAGCATCTCGTAGAGCTTGGCGACCTTGAAGTCCGCGTCGGCGATGATCGGGTAGTTGGGGGCGAAGCCCTGGGTCTCCTCGATGTCCGAGGACCAGTTCTCGTTGTCCGCGACGCCGTCGACCGAGAGGCCGATCACCTTTACGCCGCGGCGCTCGAACTCGGGCTCGATCCGCGCCATGTAGCCGAGCTCAGTCGTGCAGACCGGCGTGAAGCTCTTGGGGTGGGAGAACAGCACGGCCCAAGAGTCTCCGATCCAGTCGTGGAACCGGATTGGCCCGTCAGTCGTGTCCGCCTCGAAATCTGGCGCCGTTGCGCCGAGTGAAAGCGTCATGGTTCTCCTTTGTTAAGTGATCTTGTGGAGTTTACCTCTGGGAGCAGCTACAGCTTCGCACGTGCTGTGAGGCGCGTGTGCGAGACTGCGGCGTCGTGCCCGTGCCCGGTGACAAGGTTGGCAAGGTCTACGCCCCGGTGCTCTACGCAGTCGGGCGGGAGAAGATCCGCGAGTACGCGGCCGCGGTGGGGGAGACCAACGCGCTGCATCTCGATCTCCAAGCGGCCCGTGCGGCGGGCTATGCGGACCTGCTCGCGCCGCCGATGTTCGTCGTCGTGTACTCGAGCTCCACGTTCATGGGTGCGCTGTTCGATCCGGAGCTGGAGATCGACTTCGCGCGACTGGTTCACGGCAGCCAGGCGTTCCGCTGGGAGCAGCCGGTCGTGGCCGGCGATGAGATCACGACGACGCTCACGGTCGCCGACATCAGCGAGCGCGCCGGTATGCGGTTCGACACCTTCGAGTCGGTCTCGGTCAACCAGCGGGGCGAGACCACCTGCGTCGGAACCTGGTCCACGATCATCCGCGGGGAGGAGTGAGCTGCCGATGCAGGAGGGCGATCAGGTGGAGCTGAGGGTTGTCCCCGACCGCTACGTGACGGTCCGTTATGCGGGCGCCTCCGGCGACTTCAACCCGATCCACATCGATGAGGAGTTCGCGGTCGGAGTGGGCCTGCCGGGCAGGATCCTGCACGGGCTGTGGTCGATGGCGCAGGTTGCGCGGGCCGCCACGCAGGCGGCCGGTGACGATCCGACCAGCCTGCGTTCGCTGAGCGTGCAGTTCCGCGGGATGGGGCGGATCGGCGAGGAGGTCGTGGTCAGCGGCACCGTCAAAGCGGTCGCCGACGGCACCGCAACGCTCCGGCTCGACGCGGTGCAGGGTGACGCGCGCCTGGTCAAGGGCGCGGTGGCCGAGCTTCGCGCCGACTGAGTGTTTCGGCCGCTACAGCCGAGCTCGTCGGCTTCGTTCCTAGAATCGTCGGGATGCTGAGCGAGCGTCAGGAACAGATTCTGCAGCGCCTGGTCGAGGAGTACCTCGTGGGCGGCGCGCCCGTCGGCTCCAAGGCGCTGGCCACCGGATTCGACTGGGGCCCGTCGACGATCAGGCATGAGCTCGCCGGGCTCGAGGATCTGGGCCTGCTGCAGCACCCGCACACCTCGGCGGGGCGTGTGCCGACCGAATCCGGCTACAGGTACTTCGTCGACCGGCTCCTGCCGGAGGCAGTTGAGCCGCCACCGCTGGCGCTGTCGCTGGTGCGGCGGGAGGTCGACGAGGCGATGCGGCTGACGACTGAGACGCTCTCGCAGGTGACGAACCTGCTCGCGATCGTGACCGCACCACCGCTCGAGACCGCCACGATCCGCCACATCGAGATGCTCAAACTGCAGCCTCAGGTGCTGATGGTGGTGGTGATTACCTCGACAGGCGGCGTCAACAAGCGCATGTTCACGTTCGAGAAGCCGGTCGACACGGGCCTGGCGGATTGGGGCGCTGCCTATCTGAACGAACGGCTCGCCGGCACGGGCCTCGGCCCCCGCCGGCTGACGCAGCGGCTTTTGGACCCTTCGCTCTCACGTGCCGAGACGGCCTTCCTGACCGCGCTGCTGCCGGTCTTCACCGAACTCTCGGAGGCTGCCGAGGAGTCGATCTACATCGACGGCACCTCGCGGCTGCTGGCGCTCGATCGCAGCGGCGACGTGACCGAGCTGAATGCGCTGATGGACATGCTCGAGCGGCGCGTGACCATGCTCGGGATGCTCCGGGCCGCGCTGGTCGGGCACGATGTGCGGGTGCGCATCGGGACCGAGAACGACCAGCCGGCGCTGCAATCGCTGGCGCTGGTGGCAGCCGGATACGGGCTGCCGCAGCGAAACCTAGGCACGGTGTCGGTGATCGGGCCGCTGCGGATGGACTACCCGCACGTGATCGGCGTGGTGCGCGAGGCCGCAGAGCAGCTCTCGCGGTTCGTGGTCGGGGTCTACGACCAGTGAGACGCTGCCGGAGGACCCATCGGCGATGAGCGCCTCGACTCCCAAACGCGACTATTACGACGTCCTCGGCGTCGCCCGGGGTGCTGACGACGCCGAGATCAAGAAGGCGTTCAGGAGGCTCGCGCGTGAGCTCCACCCCGACGTCAACAGGGACGACCCCGCCGCCGAGGAGCGCTTCAAGGAGGCGGCCGAGGCCTACGAGGTGCTATCCGACGCCGATCGCCGCGCGACCTATGACCGCTACGGCCATGAGGGGCTGCGCAGCGGCGGCTACGCACCCAACTTCGACGGTTTCGGCTCGGTCACTGATCTCTTCGAGGCCCTGTTCAACGGCTCGGGCCTCGGCGGCGCCTTCGGCGGTGCGTTCGGGAACGCCTTTGGTTCTCAGGCCGGACCGATGCAGGGCGGTGACATCCAGGCGGCGGTCGAGGTCACGCTCGCGGACGCTGCGCACGGCGCCCCGATCGAGCTTGCGTTCGACGCCGTCGTGCTCTGCGAGAACTGCCGCGGCAACGGCGCCGAGCCGGGAACGCCGATCGAGACCTGCCCCAGGTGCGAGGGCACGGGTCAGCTGCGCACCGTCGCCCGCACGCTGATCGGTCAGGTGATGAGCACGACCACCTGCGATCGGTGCGGTGGCGAGGGCAAGATTCCGACCGAGCCGTGCCACGTCTGCCGCGGCCGCGGACGGCTGTCCGAGCACCAGACCGTCTCGGTCGATGTCCCCGCCGGGATCGCCGACGGCCAGCGGATCCGCGTCAGCGGCCGCGGGCACGCGGGTGAGCGCGGCGGCCCAGCCGGCGACCTGTATGTGCTCGTACGCGTCAAGGACGACCCGCGGTTCGTGCGCGACGGCGACGACCTGCTGACGGCGATCGACGTCTCCTCGCCACTGGCGGCACTGGGCACCAAGATCGAGGTGCCGACGATCGACGGGCCCGAGCCGCTCGAGATCCCTGCCGGCACGCAGCCGCATGAGACGCTCGTGATCCGCGGGCGGGGCATGCCGTCGCTGCGCGGCCGCCGCCACGGCGACCTGCGGGTGGTCGTCAACGTCATCACCCCGCGCAACCTCTCGGGGGCTCAGCGTCAGCAGCTCGAGCGCTTCGAGAAGACCCTCAGCGAGGAGAACCTCTCAAGCGACGAGGGCGTGTTCGCAAAACTGCGGCGCGCCTTCCACCGCTGAGGCCTTGCCGGTGCTGCGGCTGGCGCTGCGAGTCCGTCGCAGCGACGCCGAGCTTGTCCTGGCCGAGCTGCTCGAACTCGCGCCGGGGGGTGTCGAGGAGGTCGACATCGACCTCGAGACCGTCGAGTACGCCGTCTATGGCGCAGTCGGTGAGCTGCCGGAGCTGCCTGACCTGCAGGCGGCGGCGGGCACGGCGCTGGTCGATGTCTCAACGACCGAGGTGGCCGACGACTGGGCCGATCGCTGGCGCGAGTTCCACAGGCCCCTGGTCCTCGGCGACCGACTCTGCGTGAGGCCGCCATGGGAGCCACGGCAGCCGACAGCGCTCGATCTCGTGATCGACCCCGGGCGCGCGTTCGGCACGGGCGCGCACGCGACGACGAGGCTCTGCCTGGAGCTGCTGCTCGGAATCCCTGTGCCCCGCGGGCTGCTTGCCGCGGGGCACGCTGCGATCGACCTCGGGTGCGGTTCCGGCGTGCTCGCGATCGCGGCGGCCAAGCTCGGCTGGGCCGGCGTGCTCGCGCTGGACTACGACCAGCAGTGCATCGACGCGACGCTGGAGAACGCCGCCCGCAACCGCGTGGAGCTCACGGCGCGGCGGTTCGACCTGCGTGATGACTCGGTGCCCGGGACGCGGCTGGTGCTTGCGAACCTGCTCGGGCCGCTGCTGCTCACGTGGGCAGAGCAGATGCTGACCGACGGGGCCAAGCATCCTCGGCAGATCATCGCCAGCGGCCTGCTGAGAACCGAGGCGGACACCGTGTCTGAGGCATTCACACGCTGCTGCTACTCGGAGGCGCGGCGCCTGGAGCGGGGCGAATGGACGGCGCTCCTACTCGAAGCGCCTGACCGCGAGTAGCCTGCAGGCATCAGCCAGCACATCGTCATAGCCGGCGGCGGATTCGGCGGCTATTACACCGCCAAGAAGCTCGAGCGGACCGCGCCGCCCGGGGCTCTCATCACGCTGGTCAACGACGTCAACTTCCTGATGTACGCGCCACTGCTGCCGGGTGCGGCGGCGGGCACGCTCGATCCGCGCCATGTGGTCGTACCGCTGCGTGAGCACCTCAAACGCACAGCGTTCCGGGTCGGCTACGTGACCGGCGGCGATCCGTCACGCGACCTGCTCGAGGTTGAGCTGATCTCAGGTGAGCTGAAGCACTACCGCTATGACCAGCTGGTGGTGGCGCTGGGCTCGGTTGCGCGCGTGATTCCGGTGCCCGGGCTCACCGAGCATGCGATCGGGTTCAAGACGATCGCCGAGGCGACGGCACTGCGAAACCGGATCGTGCGTCACTTCGAGCTGGCCGAGGAACTGGACGATAGGCGGCTGCGCGCCGAGTATCTGAGCTTCGTGTTCGTCGGCGGCGGCTACGCCGGCGTCGAGGGGATCGCCGAGCTGTCCGGCTTCGCGCGTGATGCGCTCCGCCGCTATCCCCGCTGCCGGGAGACCGGCACTCGCTTCACCCTGATCGACGCGGCAGCGCGGGTGATGCCGGAGATCCAGAGGCAGCTCGCGGACTGGACGGTCGAGCTGCTGTCCGAGCGCGGCATCGAGTTCCGACTGGAGACCACGGTCGCCGAGGTCAGGGCCGACAGCGTGCTGCTGTCCGACGGAGAGGTGCTGAGCACGCGCACGGTGGTCTGGACCGCAGGAGTGCGGGGAAGCCCGGTGGCCGCACGCCTGGGGCTCCCGCTCGAGCGCGGCCGGATCGTCTGTGATGAGTACCTGCGAGTCCGCGGGCACCCCAACATCTGGGCGGTCGGCGACGTGGCCGCGGTGCCGGACCCGGCGCGCCCCGGGAATCCGTGTCCGCCGACGGCCCAGCACGCGATCCGCCAGGGCAAGCTGCTCGGCGAGAACATCGCGCGAGTGATGCGCGACGAGGCTCCACGCCGATTCAAGTTCAAGACGCTCGGCTCGTTCGCGGACCTCGGCCGTCACCGTGCCGTCGCGAACCTGATGGGCGTACGCGTCAAGGGCTTCCCGGCATGGGCGATCTGCCGTCTCTACCACCTCGCCTGGCTGCCGGGGCTCGACCGCAAGTCGCGCCTGATCGCCGACTGGTCGGTCGAGATGCTGTTCCCACGCGACCTGGCGGAGCTCGGACAGCTCGGCCACCCCTCGCGGCTCGAGCCGGACGAGGCGCAGCTCGAGCCGAACGACGCCGAGCGCTGAGCCGTCGCCCTGGCGTCGTATCCTTCTGAGAAGTTGAGCGTTCTCGAACAGGTGCGCGCGGATGTGATCCGGGCGATGAAGGCGGGTGATCGGGTTCTCGCCAATGCGCTGCGCCTGCTCGTCTCCGAGCTCCAGAAGGACGCGAAGGAGGGAAAGGGCGACGAGCTTGCGGTGCTGCGGCGCGAGCACAAGCGCAGGCTCGAGGCTGAAGCCCAGTTCCGCGACGCTGATAGGCCTGAGCTCGCTGACCAGGAGCGGGCAGAGGCCGAGATGATCTCCCGCTACCTGCCGCCCGACATGAGCGACGAGCAGCTAGCGGTGATCGTGGATCAGGGAATCACCCAAACCGGGGCGAGCAGCCCGAAGGACATGGGACAGGTGATGAAGGTGGTTATGGACCTGGCAGGCGGCCAGGTCGACGGCAAGCGTGCGTCGGCGGCGGTGCGGACCGCCCTCGGCGCGTGAATACAGAGGAGTCGGATGCGGACCCAGATCGAACTGGACAACACCGTGGCCGCCGAGCTGGCGGGTAGCGGTGACAGAATCCTCGACACGCTCACGGCGCAGCTCGACTGCGACGTGTATCTGCGCGGCAACCTGCTGACGCTCGAGGGCGACACGGAGGCGGTCGATGCAGGCGCGGCGGTGGTGCGTGAGCTGACAGAGCTGGTGGAGCAGGGACACGAGTTGGCTCCTGGCACGGTCGAGGCGGTGTCGCACGCCCTCGACGAGCACGAGGACCCGGGTGCGATCCTCGAGGATGTGATCTGGCGCAGCCGTGCACTCAAGGTCGCGCCAAAGACCGTGCACCAGAAGCGCTACGTGGACTCGATCAGGCACAACACGATCACGTTCGGCATCGGCCCGGCGGGCACCGGCAAGACGTTCCTGGCGGTCGCACTGGCCGCTGCCGCCCTGCACCGCCGTGAGGTCAGCCGGATCATCCTCACCCGTCCGGCCGTCGAAGCCGGCGAACGCCTCGGATTTCTGCCGGGTGACCTGATGGCGAAGGTCGACCCGTACCTGCGGCCGCTGTTCGACGCGCTCCACGACATGCTCGAGGCCGAGAAGTTCAGCCAGCACCTCGACCGCGGCGTGATCGAGGTGGCGCCGCTCGCGTTCATGCGCGGGCGCACGTTGAACGACAGTTTCATCATCCTCGATGAGGCGCAGAACACGACGCCCGAGCAGATGAAGATGTTCCTGACGCGGCTCGGCTTCAACTCAAAGGTGGTGGTCACCGGCGATGTCACCCAGGTCGATCTGCCGCGCGAGCAGGCATCAGGGCTGCTTGCCGTCAGTGAGATCCTCGACGGCGTCGAGGACATCGGCTTCGTGCGCTTCGGTGAGGAGGACGTCGTCCGGCACAAGCTGGTGCGGCGGATCGTCGCTGCCTACAACGATCACGCGCAGCGCCAGGCACCTGAGCTGCGGCCGGCCAAACGGGCCTGATGAGCCTCGACATCGAGGTGCTGGGAATCGACATGCTCGTATCGGATGCTCCGACCGCGCTCGAGGTCAGCGAGCTCTGTGTCCTGGCGCTGGCCTCAGCAGGGATCGAGCAGGGGCACATGGCCGTCGAGTTCGTCGACGCCGACCGCATCCAGGAGCTCAACCGCGACTACCGCAGCATCGACAGTCCCACCGACGTGCTCTCCTTCGGTGTGGACGAGGACGGTGACTCGGCCGGGCCGCGCGAACTCGGCGACGTCGTGATCTGCCCCGAGCACACCAGCGATCTTCGCGAGGCGGTCGTCCACGGAACGCTGCATCTGACCGGTATGGACCACGAGGTCGACGACGGCGAGATGCTCGCACTGGAGTCCGAGCTGATGCGCTGGGTGCGATGACTCGCTCCGGCTTCGTGGCACTCGCCGGCCGACCCAACGTCGGCAAGTCGACGCTCACCAACGCGCTCGTGGGCGGCAAGGTCGCGATCGTCTCCGACAAGCCGCAGACGACCCGGCGCGCGATTCGGGCCGTCGCGGGAGGTCCCGACTGGCAGCTGGTGATGGTCGACCTGCCCGGAGTTCAGCGCCCGCGCGACGCGCTCACCGAACGTATGCAGCGGCGGGTCGAAGCAGAGCTGGACGGTGCCGATGCCTGTCTGATGGTGGTCAACGCCGAACAGGGCGTCGGGCCCGGCGATCGCTTCATCGCCTCCCTGCTGAAGCGAGCCCGAGTTCCGATCGTGATCGCGGTCAACAAGGTCGATCGCGCCGACCGCGCCAAGACGATGAGCGTGCTCCACGATGCCGAGGAGCTTGGCGTCGCGGATTCGATCTTCCCGATCTCGGCACGCCGGGGCACCGGTGTGGACCAGCTGCTCGACCACCTCGTCTCGCTGCTGCCGGAGGGCCCCTTCTACTTCGATCCGCGTCAACGCTCCGATCAGTCCGAATCGACGCTGCTGGCGGAGCTGGTACGCGAGCAGGTCCTGATCCGGACCCGGGAGGAGGTTCCGCACGCCGTCGAGGTCGAGATCGAGCACATCGAGCAGCAGGACGGCAGGACCCGCATCGACGCGCTGCTGCTGGTCGAGACGGAGTCGCAGAAGGGCATCCTGATCGGCAGCGGTGGGCGCATGATCAAGGCGATCGGAATGGGGGCCCGGCGCGCGATCGAGCGCGAGCTGGGCGGCCACGTCCACCTCGCGCTGCAGGTGCGCGTCCGACGGCACTGGCGCGCCGATGACCGGGTCCTCGACCGACTCGGCATCGAGTGACGGGCGAGCGGCCCGCGCCGGCCCCTCAGCCCACATAGACTCCTGGGCGTGGACGCTTCCGAGGTGAACTTCGACGAGCGCGGACTGGTGCCGTGCATCGTCCAGGACTGGACCAGCGGCGAGGTCCTGACGCTCGCCTACATGAACGCACAGGCGCTGGGGCTGACACAGCAGACCGGCGAGATGCACTTCTTCAGCCGCTCGCGTCAGGAGCTCTGGCACAAGGGCGAGAGCTCCGGCAACGTGCAGCGTGTGCGCGCGCTTCGCTACGACTGCGACGGAGACGCGCTGGTCGCGCTGGTCGAGCCTCTGGGACCGGCCTGCCACACCGGCGAGCGCACCTGCTTCTACCGGGGGGACCTCGAACCGCAGGCGCCGTTCGAGGTGTTGCCGGAGCTCGAGCGCACGATCGCCGCCCGCAGGTCGGAGCGGCCGGACGGCTCCTACACAGCGGAACTCTTGGCGGATCCTGACCACATCGGCGAGAAGGTGCAGGAGGAGGCGGAGGAGGTGGCGCGCGCCGCGCGTGAGGAGAGCGATGAGCGGGTCGCCAACGAGGCTGCCGATGTCCTCTACCACCTTTCGGTCCTGCTTGCCGGCCGTGGCATGAGTCTCGCCTATGCCGAGAGGGTGCTCGATGAGCGCCGTCGCTGATGGTGTCCCGATCACAGAGACCTGGATCGAGGACACCGAGACCCCGGTCTCAGCCTTCCTGAAGCTGCGCGCGGCAGCGCCGGACGAGCCGGCGTTCCTGCTCGAATCCGCCGAGCAGGGCCGGGTCGGTCGCTTCAGCTTCATCGGCTACCGCCCGCGCCGGGTTCTGCGCTGGTCGCTGGGCCAGCCGGGAGATCCCTATGCGTTGGTCCAGCAGGAGATCGACGCGGTCGGTACACGCCAGCCGGAGGACGTCGAGCTGCCGTTCGGCGGCGGCGCCGTCGGCATGTTCGCCTACGACCTGGTGCGCACGGTCGAGCCGCTCGGCGAGCCCAACCCGGATGAGCTCGGACTTCCCGACCTGGCGCTGATGCTGACAGACACGCTGGTCGCCTTCGACCACGTCAAACGCACGCTCACGGTCGTGGCTCACCCCAGCGACGATGCCGACACCGCCCGCGCGAAGGTCGATCAGATCCGGGAGATCCTCGCCGGTCCGCTGCCGCGTCCGAAGCTGACGGACGCGATCGCCTATCGGACCGCCCCGGAGTTCGTCTCCAACATGACGCGCGAGCACTTCGAGGCGAACGTGGCCAGGATCATCGACTACGTGTATGCCGGGGATGCTTTCCAGGTGGTGCCGTCGCAGCGCTGGTCGGCGAAGACGCCGGTCAGCGGCTTCAGCATCTACCGCGGTCTGCGAGCGGTGAACCCGTCGCCATACATGTACTACCTGGACTTCGGCGACTTCGAGATCGCCGGCGCCAGCCCCGAGCCGCTGGTGACGGTCAGCGGCCGCCGCGTCTCAACGACGCCGATCGCGGGAACGCGACCGCGCGGAGCCACCGCCGAGGAGGATGCGGAATTCGCGCGGGAGCTGCTGGCCGACGAGAAGGAGCGGGCCGAGCACGTGATGCTGGTCGACCTCGGTCGCAACGACCTGGGACGTGTATGCGAGTACGGGTCGGTGACCGTCGAGGACTTCATGGTCGTCGAGAACTACAGCCACGTGATGCACATCGTCTCGAACGTCAGCGGCACGCTCCAGCAGGGGGTGGGAGCGCTCGATGCGCTGCGCGCGGTGTTGCCCGCGGGCACGCTCTCGGGAGCGCCGAAGGTACGGGCGATGCAGATCATCGACGAGCTCGAGCCGGTCAAGCGCGGCGGCTACGGTGGCGCGATCGGCTACGTCAGCTACGGCGGTGATCTGGACACGTGTATCCACATCCGCACCGCTGTGATCAAGGACGGCACGGTCTACGTGCAGGCCGGCGGTGGCACCGTCGCAGATGCCAAGCCGGCCTACGAGTACGAGGAGTCGGTCAACAAGTCACGCGCATTGCGCGCCGCAGTCGAGCTGGCGGTGAGCCAGCGCGACTGGCCCTAGCGCCCCCGCCCGTACGACTCGCGGACGGGGGCGCTCCGCCTCAGGACCTGAACTTCAGGATCTTGATCACCGCCGCCTTCCTGGCGCCCGTCGGCGTCAGGGTCAGCCTGCCGCTGATCTTGCCCAGCTTCGTGAGCAGCGCTGCTCCGCCACGGTTGAGCTTGACCTTGGTCACCTTGGTCGAGCCCGCCTTCACGGAGTAATGACCGCTGGCGAGTGTGACCGTGTGCTTGCCGACCTTGTCGGTCAGCTTGAGCTTGCCGGCGCAATTCGCGCCCGCGCAGGTCAACACCAGCGTCGCCGAGCTTCCTGCGATCTGCGAGTAGGCGACGTGAACCGAGGCTGCGGCCCCGACCGTGATCGAGATCCCAGCCGTGGCCGTCAGGCTCGGTGGCCCGGCGTTGGTGGCGGAGACGATGAAGCCGCTCTCGCCGCTCGTCTTCGGCGTACCGGAGATCACGCCGGTGCTGGCGTTGAGGGTCAGACCCTTGGGCAGGGCACCGGCGGTCACCGCCCACCGGCTCGTGCCGACCCCACCGCTGCTCTTCAGGGTCGCCTTGTAGTGAACTCCGACCTTGGCGGCCGGCAGCTTTGAGGTGGTGATCGTCGGCGGCAGCGCGGAGTACGCGAAGAACGAGCCCTCGGTCTCAGTGCCAGTCGGGGGTCCGCTGCCGGTCTCAGACAGTGAGAAACCGGCCATCACACACACGCCTGGCGATGAGCAGCTGACGGCCTCGGGTAGTGAGATCGACTCGCTTGCACCCGCCGGGACCGACGGATTCAGGATCGCCACCGGCGCCGACCAGGTGCCGTTGACCTCACCTGTCGCCGTCGCGCCCGCGCCGTCGATGCTTGCCGACAGGCCCCCGGCCACACAGTCACTCGCGTCCCAGCAGGAGATACTGGTGACGTAGTCGAGCAGGCCCGACGATGGCAGCGAGGTGAATGTGCCGACCGCTCCCTGAGTGATCGGAGCCGCCACCGCTTCGGGCTCAGTGGTCACGGAGGACTCGAACGTGCCGACCGTCGTGCACGCGCCCGCGCTCGGGCATGACACGGCGGTCAGCCCGTCACGGAGGCTGAGGCCGATGCCCGCCGCCGCCTCGGGTGCTTCGGACGTCGCCGTCGCGGTGCCCGGCACGGTGACGTCCTGGCTTGTTCCGGCGATTCCGCCGGTGATCTGGACGATCCACGACTGCTCGTGGCTGGACGCGTCGCCATAGGTTCCGACCGCCTCACAGGCGCCGGTGCTCGGGCAGGAGATGGCGTTCAGGGCGGTGTACTCGCTCGCGCCCGAGGGATCCGTGACCGCCTTTGCGGTCCAGGCTCCGCCTGCTCCCTCCGTCGCGATCATCGGCGTCCACGCGCTGCTGCCGTCCAAATATGCACCGACGGCGGTGCAGGTGGCAGCACATGAGACGCCGCTGAGGAACGCGGTCTGGGCTGTGGTGGTGAGGGCTCCAGCGGGCAGTGCCACCTGCTCTGGGGTGCCGAAGGTCGCGCTCGAGCCGGAAACCGTGAACGGCGAAGCAAACGCCTGCTCGCCGAGTGCGGCGACCGCGGTGGTCGTGTAGGCGCCCACCGCGACGCAGGAGGTCGCGCTGGTACAGGACACGGTGGTCAGCAGTGCCGTGGAGCCCGCCTGGCCATTGGCCGGAAGCGGTGCTGCGACGGGGTTGCCCCACTGGCCCTTGCTCTCGACCGCGATCACGGGCGAGGCGCCACCGCTGCTCTCGTCCACACCGGCCGCGACGCAGTTGCCGTAGCTCGAGCAGCTGACGGACGTCATCAGCGCAACCGACCCCGTCGTTGTCGAGCCTGTGATCGTCAGCGACTGATAGGTCTGCTGCGCGCTCCAGGTCGGAGCGATCGTGGGTGAGGCGGCGCTGGCAGTGCCGGCGCTCGCCGCCACGATGGCGAACGCTGAGAGCAGCGCGGCGCCCAGCGCAGCGGTGCGCCTGGCGAACAGGAATCTCATGGGTTTGCTTCCTCCCGGTTTCAGTACCGTCATAACGATGTACAACGGAGATTTCGGCAACCCCGATCGAATTCCTCACGGTCGGCTCCGCACGTGGACGGATTGAGCCGCTGACATGCGGGTCCTCGTCATCGACAACTACGACAGCTTCACCTACAACCTCGTTCAATACCTGGGGGAGCTGCAGACGCCCGCACATGAGATCGAGGTCGTGCGCAACGATCACTCGACCGTCGAGGAGCTGCTGATCCGCGGATATGACCGCGTGATCGTCTCGCCGGGGCCCTGTACCCCGAACGAGGCCGGCATCAGCCTCGAGGCCGTCAGGCGCTTTCCCGTGGCCGGCATCCCCACGCTGGGAGTCTGTCTCGGGCACCAGTCACTGGTACAGGCCTGGGGGGGACGGTCGTCCGGCACGAGCCGGTCCACGGCAAGACCTCCACGATCGAGCATGACGGCCGCACGATCTTCAGCGGCCTGCCGCAGCAGATCGAGGTCGGCCGCTACCACTCGCTGATCGCCGAGAACCACCTGCCGGACGTGCTCGAGCTCAGCGCAACCGGGGGTGGTGTCGTGATGGCTGTCCGCCACCGCGAGCTGCCCGCCGAGGGAGTTCAATTCCACCCCGAGTCGGTTCTCACCGAGCACGGCCGCGACATCCTCAGGAACTTCATGGAGGGCACACGGTGAGCGAGCTGCTCACACGTGCGATCGATCATCTCGCCGACGGCCACGACCTCAGCGTCGACGACGCCGCCGAGGCGCTGGCCGAGATCATGGCCGGCGAGGCGACCGACATCGAGATCGCCGGATTCCTGATAGCTCTGCGCGTGAAGGGCGAGACGGTCGAGGAGCTGGCGGGGCTCGCCCGGACGATGCGGGCCTTCGCCGCGTTCGTTCCCACCGCCGGTGAGGATCTGCTCGATACGGCCGGCACCGGCGGCGGCCGGACAACCTTCAACGTCTCGACCACGGCGGCGCTGATCGCCGCCGGCGCCGGCTGCATGGTCGCCAAGCACGGCAGTCGCTCCTCCACCGGCCTGTCGGGCTCGGCCGATGTGCTGGAGGCACTCGGAGCGCGGATCGACCTTGATGCCACGGGCGTCGGCCGCTGCATCGAGGAGATCGGCTTCGGTTTCATGTTCGCGCCATATCACCACCCCGCGACTGGCCGCGTCGTCAAGGTGCGCAAGGAGTTGAAGGTCCGAACGACCTTCAACTTCCTCGGTCCGCTGACCAATCCCGCCGGCGCCAGCCGCCAGCTGCTGGGCGTCTCCGACATGGCGACACTGCCGAAGATGGCGGGGGCGCTGGCGCTGCTCGGCACCCGTCACGCGCTGCTCGTGAGCGGCGAGGACAGTCTCGACGAGCTGAGCATCTCCGCGCCCACGCGCGTGATCGAGGTGCAGGACGGTCGGCTCGAGGAGTACACCGTGATCCCCGAGGACTTCGGGCTCTCCCGCCACTCCCCCGACGCCGTCCCCGGCGGCGACCCCCAGCGCAACGCGGAGATCGCGCTCGCGATCTTCGCCGGTGAGCACGGTGCCGCACGCGACCTGGCCGTGCTCAATGCGGGCGCCGCGATCTACGCGGCCGGTCGCGCCGAGACGCTCGCCGGGGGCGTGCGCCTGGCCCAGGAGTCGATCGACACCGGCGCCGCCACGCGCAAGCTCGAGGAGTTCGTCGCGCTGACCAGCGAACTCGCACCGCGGTGAACGTCCTCTCCGAGATCGTCGCGGACACCCGGGCTCGGGTCGCGCGCCGCGCGCAGGACGTGCCGCTGCAGACGCTGATGAAGGCCGGCGAGCAGCGGCGAGCCGGTCCAAACGCGATCCGCGACTTTCCCGGCGCGCTGGGCGCGCCTGGGATCTCGTTGATCGCCGAGCACAAGCGCAGCTCGCCCTCCGCCGGGCTGATCCGCGCCGACCTCGAATTGGCCGACGTCGTCTCCGCCTATGAGCGCGCGGGCGCGCGGGCGCTGTCGGTTCTGACCGAGGAAAGTCGCTTCGGCGGGGCGCTCGCCGACCTCGATGCTGCTCGGGCCGCGTCGGGCCTGCCGATTCTGCGCAAGGACTTCATCGTCGAGGAGTACCAGGTGCACGAGGCGCTGGCGGGCGGCGCCGACGCGATCCTGCTGATCGTCGCCGCCGTGCAGGCCGGCCCGCTGGCCGTCCTGCACGCGCTTGCGGGTCAGCTGGGGCTGGCGACGCTGGTCGAGGTCCACAACGCCGCCGAGCTGGAGGTCGCGATCGCGCTGGGCGCCGGCATCATCGGCATCAACAACCGCAACCTCGCGACGCTCCAGGTCGACCTCGGCACAACCTACGAGCTGCTGGCGCAGATCCCCGAGGGCGTCCTCGTCGTCGCCGAGTCGGGCTTCCGCTCGCACGCCGAACTGGAGCGCCTTGAGGCGGCAGGGGTTGACGCGGTGCTGATCGGTGAGGCGCTGATGCGCGCGCCCGATATCGAGGCCGCGGGCCGTGAACTTCTAGGATCAAGCCGGTGAAGGCACCGAGGATCAAGTTTTGCGGAGTCACGCGCGAACAGGACGCCGAACTCGCCGTCTCGCTCGGGGCGTGGGCGGTCGGGCTGAACTTCTGGGCGCCGTCGCCACGCTCGGTGACGGTCGACCGCGCCGCCGGGCTGGCCGCCGGTTTGAAGCGCCGCGCGGAGGTGGCCGGCGTGTTCGTGAACCCGGCGCTCGACGAACTGACCGACGTTGCGGACGCGGTCGGGCTCACGATCCTGCAGCTGCACGGGCAGGAAGGGCCCCAGTTCTGCATCGAGGCGGCGCGGCGCACCGGCTGCAAGGTCATCAAGGCCGCGCGCGTGCACAGCCTTGCCGACATCCAGGCACTCGCGGCGTACCACACTGACTTTCACCTCTACGACAGCTACAGGCCGGGTGTTCCGGGCGGCACCGGCGAGACGTTCGACTGGGAGCTCGCCGCTGGTCGAGGACGTGTGGCGCCGCCGAAGCGCAAGGGCGACCGCGTGCCGGTGATCCTGAGCGGTGGACTGACGCCGTCGAACGTCGCCGAGGCGATCGCGACGGTGCAGCCGTTCGCGGTCGATGTCGCCAGCGGCGTCGAGTCGGCCCCGGGGTTCAAGGACGGCGATCTGATGCGGGAGTTTGCGGCGGCTGTCGCCGCCACCGCCACTGATGAGGATGCTGATCCGGGAGCGAGGGGCGAAGGGTTGAATAATTCAACCTTTGGCCCCAACAAGGAGGCCGCGTGAGCGCCGCCATCGAGCATCGCTTCGGCCCCTACGGCGGGCAGTACGTGCCGGAGACGCTGATGCCGGCGCTGACGGAGCTCGAGCAGGCGTGGCTCGAGTCACGCGCCGACGCCGGCTTCCAGGAGCGGCTCTCATACCTGCTGCAGAACTATGTCGGCCGGCCGTCGCCGCTCTACCTCGCCGAGCGGATCAGCGCAGAGGTGGATCATCCGGTCTATCTCAAGCGCGAGGATCTCAACCACACCGGCGCGCACAAGATCAACAACGCGCTCGGGCAGGCGCTGCTGGCACAGCGCATGGGCAAGACGCGGATCATCGCCGAGACCGGGGCCGGCCAGCATGGCGTCGCCACGTGCGACCGCATGCGCGCTGCTGGGGCTCGAGTGCGTCGTCTACATGGGCAGCGAGGACATCCGCCGGCAGATGCCCAACGTGCAGCGCATGGAGCTGCTGGGGCGCGACCGTGGTGCCGGTCGACGCGGGCGCCCGCACGCTCAAGGAGGCGGTCTCGGCGGCGATCCGCGACTGGGTCACGAACGTCGGCAACACCCACTACATCATCGGCTCCTGCGTCGGACCGGCGCCCTACCCGGCGCTGGTACGCGAACTGCAGCGCATCATCGGTGACGAGGCTCGGGCCCAGGTGCTCGACCAGACCGGACGCCTGCCCGACCGCGTGATCGCCTGTGTGGGCGGCGGATCGAACGCGATCGGGATGTTCGTGCCGTTCGTCGACGACCGCACCGTGCGGCTGATCGGCGTCGAGGCCGCGGGGGAGGGGATCGCTACCGGGCGCCACGGCGCGCCGCTCACGGTCGGCGGCCCGCCCGGCGTGCTGCACGGCTCCTACTCGGCGATCATGCAGGACGAGGACGGTCAGATCCTTGAGGCGCACTCGATCTCGGCCGGGCTGGACTACCCGGGCAGTGGTCCGGAGCACGCCTGGCTGCGCGACCAGGGACGCGCCACGTACCTCGCGGTCAGCGATGATCAGGCGCTCGCTGCGTTCGCGCGGATGGCGCGCCTGGAGGGCATCATCCCGGCGCTCGAAAGTGCCCACGCGCTGGCCTGGACGTTCGCCAACACCGACAGCACGCTTGACATCGTCTGCCTGTCCGGCCGCGGCGACAAGGACCTCGTCGAGGTCCTGGCCAAGCTATGAGCGGCGTCGATCGGATCGCCGAGGCCTTCGAGTCGGCCCGGGCGAACGGACGCCGCGCCGCGCTGATGCCGTACCTGATGGCCGGCTATCCCGACCTCGACCGCTCCCGGGAGATCGCGCGCGCCTACGTGCAGGGAGGCGCCGACCTGATCGAGCTCGGCGTGCCGTTCTCCGACCCACTCGCTGATGGCCCCGTGATCCACGCTGCCGGAGTCGCGGCTCTGGCGACGGGGTACGTGTCGCCGACGCGCTCAGCGTCGTGCGCGAGGTCGCCGACGAGGTGCCGGTGGTGGTGATGTGTTACGCCAACCTGGTGCTCGTGCGCGGGCTCGAGCGCTTCGCCGACATGCTCGTGTCGGTCGGCGCCAGCGGCCTGATCGTTCCGGACCTGCCGCTCGAGGAGGCCCCGGCGACACTGGCCGCGCTCGATGCGCGCGGGCTCGCGCTGGTGCCGCTGGTGGCGCCGACGACCCCTGACGAACGGCTCGCCCAGATCGGCGCGCGGGCGCGAGGCTTCCTCTATACCGTGTCGGTCACCGGGACCACAGGCGAGCGGGCGCCAATGACGGCGGGCTCGCTGACGTGCTCGCCCGGGCCCGCGCGAACACCTCGTGCCGGTCGCGGTCGGCTTCGGAATCAGCACACCGGAGCAGGCAGCTGCCGCGGCCGAGGCAGGCGCGGCCGGCGTGATCGTCGGTAGCCGGCTGGTGCGCGCGGCAGAGAACGAGGACGTGCGTGCGGTGGTCGCCGGCTTCGCCGGCGCGCTCGCGATCTAGCGGCTGCCGGGCGTCGCCTGACTCGGCTAGGATTTGCGCCCGATGTCTCTCGTCATCACCGGAACCTTTGGCCTGTGCGTCTGGATCGTCCTATGGGCGCTCAACGTCTCCGGCTTCGATGCGCTTCTGATCGCGATCGTGCTGGTGCTGATCGTGTCCGCTCTGCGTAACGTTGTGCCGTTACTGTTCGAGCCGGAAAGACCCGTAATGGCTGTCTCACACCCGCGGGCTCGCGACCGCGGGCGTCGCGTGCCTGGCTGCGCTGGCCATCGCCGGCTGCAGCCAAAGGGCTCATCCTCTTCCAGCTCGAGCACGGTCGTCGGCAACACGCTCGCGGATCTACCTCAGCGATCCGGCCGAGCCTCGCGCACGATCCGGTGGCGCAGGACGTCGTCGACGCCGAGCGGCTGGCCTTCAACGACGCATGTCGGTGAGGTCAAGGACTACCGGGTCAGTTGGTCGTGACCAACGGCGCCAAGGTCTCGGACAACGCCCGCTAGGCGATCATCGACAAGACCGCGATCGCATACCTCGGTGAGACCGCGCCCGGGTACCTCCGACCAGACCGTCGGGATCACCAATGCGCTCGACGTGTTGCAGGTCAGCCCGACCGACACGGCGCTCGAGCTCGGCCAGAGCACCCCGGCCGTGTCCGACGCCCCCAAGACCTACTTCCAGTCCTGGGGCACCTACGGCCGCACGTTCGCCGGGTCGTGCCCGAGCTCAGCCGATGAGGCCAAGGCGCTGGTCGCGGAGATGAAGGCACAGTCTGTCACGAGCCTGTTCGTGGCCAACGACGGCAGCGACTACGGCCGCGCCCTGGCCGACGCCGTGCGCACCGATGCGAGCGCCGCCGGCCTCACGGTCGCCTCCTCGGCGAGCGGGGCCAGCGCGCGACTTCTACGGGGCGACCAACCCGGCAGCGGCCGCCGGCTTCTTCAACCATCTTGCGTCAACCTACCCCAGCGCCAAGCTGTTCGGCTCCTCGTCGCTGAACAGCGCCGCCTTCACATCGGCGATCTCGCTCCTCGGTTCGCAACCTGACCGTCTCGATCCCGGGTTTCATGCCTAAGGGTCTGTCCGCGCAGGGGCGTGCGTTCGTGAACACGTTCCGCTCTGCATCCGGGCACGCGCCGAACACCGAGGCGATCTTCGGCTATGAGGCGATGTCGGCTCTGCTCCAGGTGATTCAGCTCGAGGGCAAGGGCGGGAACGAGCGCAGCGCGATCGTCAAGGGCTTCCTGAACCTGAAGGTCAAGTCCTCGGTTCTGGGTCCATACTCGATCGACAGCACGAGCGGCAACACCAGCCTGGACGCATTCGTGTTCGCGCGGATGCGGGCGGTCAACTCGTGCCGTTCACGGCGGCGACCAAGGGTTGAGATGGGCGTCCGGCGGGTCGCGGCGGTCACTGCCGTGGTCGCGCTGGCGTCAGTGCTTGCGGGCTGTGCCAGCAGCGGGCCGGGCAGCACGACGACGACGGCTCCGGCCGGCGATCAGATCCATGGGAAGCGCCTGACGATCTACGTCGCCGGACCGCTGAGCGGGAGGTCCAGGGTCAGCGGCAGAGCGGTGGCGAACGGGGCGACGCTCGCGCTCGATCAGATCGGCTCGCGCATCGGCCGCTACCGGATCCTGATGCGCACGCTCGATGACGTACCCCCGGGCGGGCACGAGTGGGATGGGCCGGCTGCGTCTCTGGCAGCTCAGACGGCCGCCAAGGACCCCACCACCATTGCTTACCTGGGGGACTTCAACTCCGGCGCCAGTGCTGTTTCGATCCCGATCCTCAACCCACTCGGGATCGTGCAGGTGAGCCCGTACAGCAGCGCTGTCGGGCTCACGTCCGATGGGCCCGGCTCCTCTCCCGGGGAGCCGCAGGCCTATTACCCGACCACGCTGCAGACGTTCGCACGCGTGGTACCGAACGACTACATTCAGGCGCTCGCCCAGGTGCGGTTGCAGAAGAGTCTCGGCTGTAAACGAAGTTACGCGATCAGCGACGGCGAATATGACGGCGACTCCGCCAAGCAGGCCTACCTCGAGGCGGCTCAGGCACAGGGCCTCGAAGTGGTCGGAGAGCAGTCCTACTCGACGAGCGAGTCGAGCTACATCTCGAACGCCCAGACGATTGCCGCAAGCGGGGCGGACTGCGTTCTGATCGCGGCGCTGGCCGGTGAGAACACGGTCAGGCTCGTCACGCAGGTGGCGCGCGAGAATCCCGATGTCAAGCTGTTCGCCACCTCGGGTCTGGCCGAGACCAGCTTCACCGATCCGGCTGAACAGGGAATCCCGGCGGCCGTCGGCCGGCGCCTGCTGATCACGGCGGCGGGCGGTAACCCGAACGCCGACTCGCTGACCAGGGCCTTCATCGCCGCCTACCGGAGGGAGGGCTTCGGCACACCGCAGCCGGCTGCGATCGACGGCTATGAGGCGATGCAGGTTCTGTTGGCCGCGATTCGCCGCGCCACGGACGGTGGTCGTCACGATGCGCAGCGCGTGGCCGTGGTCAGGGCTCTGTTCAGCGAGGGCAGGCACGCCAGCCCGCTCGGGGTCTACAGACTCGAGCCGGACGGAGACACAACGCTCCCCTACTACGACGTCTACCGTGTTGTTGGCGGTGAGCTTCAGTACTGGAAGACGGTGAGAGGTTGAGGCGGGCTCTGAGGGTGATAGGCGTTCTGCGACTGCCGGGGCTGGCGGCCCTGTGCGCGGTCGCGCTGGCGGCGTGCGGATCGAGCCACTCGTTCACGCTCACGACCCCCCACACGACGCCGTCGCCACACGACGCCAATAGGCTCGACATCTACTCGAGCCTGCCGCTGAGCGGGCCGTCGCGGGCGACGTCGCTGATGATCCTCCGGGGCGTCGATCTGGAGCTCTGGCAGAACAATTGGACCGTGGCCAACTACCAGATCCACGCGACCGCCCTAAACGGCAGCACACGCCGGCAGGTGCTGAGGAACGCGCAGCAGGCGGCGCTCGACCCCAACGCCATCGTCTACATCGGCGAGCTCGCCTCGAGCCTGACCAAGCTCTCGCTGCCGATCCTCAACCAGGCCGGAATCATGCAGCTCACCCCGGGGAGTCCGTACCCGGGCCTGACGACGAACCTGAAGCCCGTCACGGTGGATGGCGAGCCTGGGATCTACTACCCCTTGCCACACGATCAGACCCTCCTGCGTCTGATCCCCGACGATCTGGTTCAGGCCGCCGCCGCGGTCGAGGAGCTGAAGTCAAAGTCAATCGATTGCACGCGAATTGCGGCCGCCTCGTTCGCGAGCCCACTCGACGGCGACGCGCTGGTCAGGGCGATCGACGAGACGGCGCACGACGACGGGATGTCGGTGTTCAGCCAGAAGCCCGGCAGCAACACCAAGGACTTCCCCACATACGTCGAGGGACTGCGCAGCGCCGGCGTCGGCTGCTTCGCGATCGCGGGACCCAGCACGCCAGCGTCGCTCGAGCTGCTCAAGGAGATCCACGCGCAGCTGCCCTCGATCACGATCATGGGCACCAACCAGCTGTGCGATCAGGATTGGATCGATGCCCTGCGCAGGGAGGATCCTGCGATCCTCGAGCACCTGTACTGCACATCACCGATCCGCCCGCTCAGCCGCTACGGCGACGAGGGGACGCGGTTCGCGGCGACGTATAGGGAGCGCTACAAGCATGCGCCGGCGCCGAATGCCTACGCGCTGCTCGGCTACCAGGCGGCCTCTGTGGCGATCAACGCCATCAACGGGCTCGGAGGTCACCGCGACAATCGCGTCGCGGTGCGTCAGGCGATGCCCGTGGGGATCAACCCGCCGGATGCCCCGGGAGAGTTCACATTCCTGCCCAACGGCGACCTGGCCTCCACCGCCTACGGCCTCTACACGGTCAGCACGACTGACGGCAACCTCGGGTATCTCACGACCCTGTACCCGCACAACGTGCGGTAGCGCCACGCTCGGCTGCGGCAGCACACCGCTCCGCCGGAATTGGCGTTATCGTCCTTCCGTTAATACTGCATTAGGGTGGTTCGAAAAACAGAGGAGCCTTATACACAAGGCTGGGCCTTGAAGGTAGGCTGACTCGTTACTCTGCCGCAATCAAGCGGTGAAGTTGGCGTAGCAAGCCAGTACAAGCAAGATAAAAGGGGAGTCATGCGTCGCATCAGAAAACCCGCTGCCATCCGAATGGCGGTCGCGGTTGCAGTCGTGGCAGCCGCCGCTGTTGGCGGTGCCGCCAGTTCATCGGCGAAGGTCGCCAGGGCAGCCTCCGGCACCACTGTCGACTTCTACTCGAGCCTGCCGCTGTCGGGCTCGACGATCGCCCAGACGGGCCCGACGGTCAAGGGCATCCAGCTTGCGCTCAAGCAGGCGAAGTACAAGGCCGGTTACTACAGCATCAAGTATCAGTCGCTGAACGACGCCACCGCGGCAGCCGGTCAGTGGACCCCAGAGGCCACGGGTGCCAATGCGAAGAAGGTCGCCGCTGACCCGAACGCCGTCTACTACATCGGCGAGTTCAACTCCGGCGCCTCCGAGGTGTCGATGCCGATCCTCAACACCGCGGGGATCGCGCAGGACAGCCCGGCCAACACCTACGTGGGTCTGACGGCTTCGCTGCACGGCGTGACCGCGCCGGGCGAGCCGCAGAAGTACTTCCCGACCGGGAAGCGCACCTACACCCGCATCGTGCCAGCCGACAACGTCCAGGGTGCATCTGACCTGCTGGCGTTCAAGCAGATGGGTTGCAAGCGCCTGGCCGTCTTCGACGACACCCAGGCATACGGTGCAGGCCTTGCGGCGGTGCTGAAGGCGACCGCCCCCCAGTACGGGATCAAGGTACTGCCGATCCAGAGCGATGCACAGGTCGAATCCGACTACACGTCGGTGGCGCAGAAGTTCGCATCTGAAGGCGCCCAGTGCGTCGAGCTCAGCGCGACGACCGCGAGCGTCGGTGGTACCGCGTTCGTGACCGCCATTCACGCGTCGCTGCCTAAGGCGAAGATCCTTGGCCCCGACGGCATGTGCGCGTCGGCATGGGCGACGACGGTTCCGGTGCTCTGCACCGTTGCCACGCTGAACATGAAGTCCTATCCGGGCGGCAAGTCGTTCCTGAAGGCCTACAAGAAGGCCTATGGGGTCTCCAACCCTGACCCGTACTCGATCTACGGGTACGCGTCGGCGCAGCTCGGTCTCGCTGCACTCAGCCACGTCAAGGCCGGTCTCGGCGGTAAGGCGCTGCAGGCCGCGATGGTCAAGGCTGTGTTCGCGACCAAGAACCTCAACGGGGTGCTTGGCAAGTTCAGCATCGACAAGGCTGGTGACACGACCCTGACCGCGTACGGGCTCTACAAGCTGACCCCGACGAAGAACGGCAAGTCGGACAACCAGACGTTCGACAAGGTCCTGGCACCGACGAAGTACCTGCACGTCTCCTGATCTGAGGCGTCTCTGACGAAGGCGGGACGGACACTTCCGGTGTCCGTCCCGCCCCGTTTTTCAAGAGCAAACTTCTTTCCTTGTCAGCCACCACAACAGCCGAGACGGTGCGTCAGCGCACCGCCGGACCGCTGCAGTTCGTGCGCAAGCACATCGGCAGCTGGGGACTGATACTGGCGCTGCTGGCGCTGCCGATCTACTACACGCTCCACGACCTGATCTCGGGTTACCAGGCCGGCGTCACCAACAGTGGTCAGCCGATCATCCATCACGACCTGACGGTGATGGGATTCAACCTGCTGGAGGGGCTCTCCAACGGCTCGATCTGGGCGCTGATCGCGATCGGCTACACGCTGGTCTACGGCATCATCGAGCTGATCAACTTCGCCCACGGCGACGTGTTCATGATCGGGTCCTTCACCGGAGCTACGGTCTGGGTGGCGCTGGGACTCACGCTGGCAACAGGGCCCCTGGGAGTGGTGCTCGGCCTGTTCGTGACGCTGATCGTGACGATGCTCACCACCGGTTCGCTGAACGTGCTGATCGAGCGCGTCGGCTACAAGTCGCTGCGCAACGCCCCCAAGCTGGCACCGTTGATCACCGCTGTCGGGTTCTCGTTCGTGCTGCAGAACGTCGGGCTGCTCTGGCACGGAGGCAATCCGGTGGCGGTCGATGACCTCCTGCGCTCGGGCAACACCGTCTTCAACATCTCCGGTGTGGCCGTCCACCGCCGCGACCTCTTCGCGATCGGCCTGATGATTCCGCTGGTGATGGCGCTCAACACATTCGTCAACCGCACCAAGCCGGGCCGCGCGATGCGAGCCACCGCCCAGGATCCGGAGGCCGCACGGCTGATGGGCATCAACGTCAACAACACGATCTCACTGACGTTCATGCTGGGCGGCATGCTGGCCGGCGCGGCCGGCGTGATCTATGCGCTGTACGACGCGAACATCTGGTATTTCCAGGGCTTTCAGGCCGGACTGTTCGCCTTCACGGCTGCTGTGATGGGCGGGATCGGCAATATCCGCGGCGCTGTGCTCGGTGGCCTGATCATCGGCTGCGTCCAGCAGCTGGCCGACTACCGGATGGGGACACAGTGGACTGAGGCTGTCATCTTCGTGTACCTGATTCTGGTGATGGTGCTGCGCCCGCGCGGTCTGCTGGGTGAGGAGACCCGAGAGGCCGGATGAACGAGCTGAAAGCACAGATCCAGGAGTGGCGGGACGCCTGGGCGAAGCGGATTCCGACGGCTCCGCGCTGGCTGGGCGGTAACTGGACGCGCCCGGCGGTGGTGCTACTGATGGCGTTTCTGATCGTGTTCCCGCTGCTGTTCAGCGACGCCAGCGGCTTCATCGACGCGACGATCATCGCGCTTGCCTATGTGGTGATGGCGGTGGGCCTCAACATCGTCGTCGGCTTTGCCGGACTGCTTGACCTCGGCTACGTCGCGTTCTACGCGATCGGTGCCTACATGGTCGGCTGGCTGGCCTCGAGCTTCTTCTTCGCGGAGCACATCAACATCCTGTCCTCCGCCCCGCACGGCTCGATCGGGATCCATCTCAATTTCATTCTGATCCTGATCTGCGCGATGATCGCAACCTCGATCGCCGGCATGATCATCGGTCTCCCGACGCTGCGCCTGCGCGGTGACTACATCGCGATCGTGACCCTCGCCTTCGGCGAGATCATCGGCACGCTGGTGGTCAACGGCTCCTCGATCCACATCTGGGGCGGACAGACGCTGACCGCCGGCAACCTCGGAATCTCGTCCCTGGACATGCCCTACTTCCCGGCGATCGGGACGTTCGGGCTACTCAGCCTCAGACCCTGGTACTGGCTGATACTGGCGATTGTCTTCGTCGTCGGTATTTGTCGCCTACCGGCTGCGCGACTCGCGTCTGGGGCGTGCCTGGATCGCTCTGCGCGAGGACGAGGTGGCCGCCGTCTCGATGGGCATCCCGCTGGTCAAGACGAAGCTGCTCGCGTACGCGATCGGGGCAGCGTTCGGCGGCATGGCGGGCGCCTTCCTGGCGGACTTTGACCAGACGGTCAACGCCTCACAGTTCGCGTTCACGTTCTCGATCTTCGTGATCTCGATGGTGATCCTCGGTGGCCTGGGTTCGATCCCCGGGGCGATCCTCGGGGCGCTCGTGATCTCCTACATCAACTACTACCTGATCCCGGACGTTCTCAATGGCCTGCCTCACACCTTCGGGCTCAACTTCAACCTTACGGATCTCAGCATCGGCATCTATGGCTTCCTGCTCGTGATCGTGATGATCCTGCGTCCGCAGGGCCTGTGGCCAGAACGAAGACGCAAGATGGAGCTCTCGGGCGAGGTTGCGCCGGAGCACGGCGAGCTCGCCGAGCCGGGTCAGCTGTCGGCCCCGGACCTGGAACAAGGTGGGATGATCGGATGAGTGCCACGGCAGCACCCCCGCAGGCGCCGGCGATCATGGAGGTCGAGGACGTTGTCAAGCAGTTTGGCGGGCTGACAGCCGTCGGCGGGGTCTCACTCGTGGTTCCCGAGCGCGCGATCGTGTCCGTGATCGGGCCCAACGGTGCCGGCAAGACGACGCTGTTCAACATGCTCACCGGGCTCTACAAGCCCACCTCCGGCCGGATCCTCTTCGGGAACGAGAACATCGCGCGCATGCGCCCCGACAAGATCACGAAGCTGGGGGTCTCCCGGACGTTCCAGAACATCCGCCTGTTCGGAGCGATGACCGCCACCGAGAACGTCATGATCGGACGGCATCCGAAGATGCGGTCGGGGCTTTTCGGCTCGATCGTTCGGCCGCCGTATGTGCGCAGGGAGGAACGCGAAACTGAGCAGCGCGCCCGTGAGCTGATCGATTACGTCGGCATCCCCAAAGCATCGGCCGACCGCTACGCCGCTGAGCTCTCCTATGGCGATCAGCGCCGGGTCGAGATCGCCCGCGCACTGGCATCCGAGCCAAAGCTGCTGCTGCTGGACGAGCCGACCGCGGGCATGAACCCGCAGGAATCGGAGGGGCTCAAGGACTTCATGCAGAAGATGCGCTCCGAACTCGGCCTCACGATCCTGTTGATCGAGCACGACATGAAGGTCGTGATGGGGGTCTCGGAGCAGATCACGGTGATGGACCACGGTGAGAAGATCGCCGAAGGAGTGCCGGCGGAGGTGCGGGCCAACCAGCGGGTGATCGAGGCCTACCTCGGGAAGCAGGGCTGATGGCGCTCCTCGAGGTCAAGGACATCCATGCCCATTACGGCGGGATCGAGGCGCTCAAGGGCGTATCGCTGACGGTCGAGGAGGGGGAGGTCGTCACCCTGATCGGCTCCAACGGAGCGGGCAAATCGACGACGCTGCGGGCGATCACCGGCCTGACTCCGGCCAGCAGTGGCAGCGTGGTGATCGGCGGCGAGGACATCACGCGGGTCCCGGCGCATGAGATTGTCGATCGGGGAATCGCACTGTCTCCAGAAGGCCGTCACTGCTTCGCGCGGATGAGCGTGCGTGAGAATCTCGACCTCGGCGCCCACCGGCGGCGGGGCGACAAAACCACGGCTGAGGACATGGAGCGCGTCTTCAGCCTGTTTCCGCGGTTGAAGGAGCGCGAGAAGCAGAAGGCGGGCACGATGTCCGGTGGCGAGCAGCAGATGCTGGCGATGGGTCGGGCGCTGATGGCGCGCCCGCGACTGCTGCTGCTCGACGAGCCCTCGATGGGAATCGCGCCGATACTCGTGCAGCGGATCTACGAGACGATCGCGGAGATCAACCGCGGCGGCGTCACGATCCTGCTCGTCGAGCAGAACGCCAACTACGCGCTCGATGTGTCGCAGCGTGGGTATGTGATGGAGACCGGCCGGATCGCGCTCGAGGGTGACTCCGAACACCTTCGCACCGATCCGGATGTGCAACGCGCGTACCTCGGAGCCTGAGCCGTGGCGATCTTTGCATTGATCGGGATCAAGAGTCTCTACCTGCTGTTCGCCTGGCTGCTCTCGGCGGCGATCGGTGGGGCCGTCGCCCAGCGCAAGGGTTACGGCGAGCGCCTCGGACTGGCATTCGGCCTGCTGCTGACGGTGGTCGGCCTGGTGATAGTGCTGCTGCTGCCCGGCCGACCCGGTTCGGCATGGAAGCTCGAGGGTCCGCTGCCCAAGCGCTCCAAGCCCTCGCGTGCCGCCCAGGACCCGCAGAACCCCCAAGGCTCCCAGGCCCCCAGGGCCCCCAGGGCCGCCAGAGCCCGGACGCTGAATCAACCAACTAGGCTCCGGTCGATGGCCGCAACAGCCGCCGACAACGCGACCGCCACCGACGCCCTGACCGATGAGCTGCTGCTGATCGACGGCAACAGCCTGGCCTACCGTGCGTTCTTCGCGCTGCCCGAATCGATCGCAACCTCCACCGGCGTACCCACGAATGCGATCTTCGGCCTGGCCTCCATGCTGGTCAAGATCCTCACCGAGTACGGGCAGCAACCGACGATCGTCGTCTGGGACGGCGGCTACACCGGTCGCAAGGAGCTGTACCCCGAATACAAGGCTCAGCGCTCGTCGCGTCCGGATCTGCTGAGGGAGCAGTGGCCGCACTTCGAGCCGCTGATCGAGGCATTCGGCTACCGCAACCTGCGGGTCGAGGGCTATGAGGCTGACGACGTGATCGCCTCGCTCGCTCAACTCGCAAAGCATGCCGGTCCCAGCGGCGCGCCGATCCAGGTGATGGTGCTGACCGGCGATCGCGATGCCTTCCAGCTGGTGGACGACACCACGCGGATCATGGCTCCTGGTCGGGGTATCACCGACACGAAGATCTATGACAGTCAGGGCGTCGTCGACCGCTATGGGATCACCCCTGAGCTCGTTCCCGACTTCATCGGGCTCAAGGGCGACACCAGCGACAACATCCCCGGGGTTCCCGGAATCGGCGACAAGACCGCAGCCGACCTGCTGCAACGATTCGGTTCGCTCGAGCAGGTGCTCGCCTCGGTCGATGAGATCTCGGGTGCCAAGCGCAAGGAGAACCTGACCAACCACGCCGACGACGCGCGCCTGTCCAAGCAGCTCGCGACCGCCAAGCGTGACATCCCGGTGGAGCTCGACCTCGCCGAGCTCGTCACGCAGACGCCCGATCGCTCGCAGCTGCGTGACACCTTCCGGCAGTTCGAGCTGCGGGATCCGCTGAGGCGGCTGGAAGAGGCCTTTGGCGTGGACGAGGCGGCCCCCGCCCCGGCGCGCGTGGCCGCGAATGCCGGGGCAGTTGCCGCGCCCACGTTCAAGGTGCGCGGGGCCACCGTCGAGGATCTCACTGCGCTCGAAGGGCGCGTTGAGGTCGCGCTGGCAGTGCGAGCGCCGGATGCGCCGGAGGGAGCGTTGTTCGGCGAGGAGTCACGCTGGAGCTTCGGCTTGCTGAGCGGGGACGAGGTGTTGAGTGGCTTCTGCGAAGGACCGGAGCAGGTAGTCGCGCGCCTCGGCGTACGGGCGGTGATCGCACACGATGCGAAGTCGCTGAGGACGGTGCCCGAGACACTGCTGCACGACACGGAGATCGGGGCCTACCTACTCGAACCGGCGCGGCGTGCCTACCCATTCCGTGAGCTCACCGAGGAGCGTGGGTTCAGCGTCCCGGCCGACGTCGATCCGGCTGCGGCCGACGCGGTCCTCGTCCGAGCGCTGGCCGACTGGCAGCGTGAGGAGCTTCGCGGCCGTGGCCTGACCGGGCTGATGAACGAGGTTGAGCTTCCGCTGGTGCGAATCCTGCGCGACATGGAGGTCGCGGGGTTGAAGCCCGACACGGAGCGTCTGGCCGCGATCTCGGCGCGCGTCAAGCTGGAGGCTGACAACCTCGAGCAGGAGATCTTCGAGCTGGCAGGGGAGGAGTTCACGCTCGGATCACCGCGCCAACTGGAGGAGATCCTGTTCGGCAAGTTGGGACTCTCGCGCAAGCGACGCGGCAAGACGGGTTACAGCACCGATGCTCGGGTGCTGCAGGCGATTCGCGACGAGCACCCGATCATCCCGAAGATCGAACGGTGGCGCGAGCTGACGAAGCTGGCCCAGACCTATCTCGACGCGCTGCCGCAGCTGATCGCCGCGGACGGCCGGATCCACACGACCTTCAACCAGACCGCGGCGGCAACCGGTCGACTGTCCTCGAACAGCCCGAACCTGCAGAACATTCCGATCCGGACGGAGCTCGGTCGCGAGATCCGGGCCTGCTTCGTTGCTGAACCTGGCAACCTGTTGGTCAGCGCCGACTACTCACAGGTGGAGCTTCGCCTGCTCGCCCAGATCGCCGGAGAGGACGCGCTCAAGGAGATCTTCATGCGCGGCGAGGACGTGCACACGGCCACGGCCATGCGCGTCTTCGATGTCACCGCCGACCAGATCGATCCGGGCATGCGGTCGAAGTCGAAGATGATCAACTACGGGATCGTCTACGGGCTCTCGGCCTACGGCATGGCCGATCGCCTCGACATCCCGCAGGCCGAGGCCGACGAGTTCATCCAGCGCTATCTGTCCGGCTTTCCGGCGGTCAAGCGCTTCATCGAGGAGACGATCGAACAGGGCACCGAGCTCGGATACGTCTCCACCCTATTCGGCCGCCGGCGGCAGGTGCCGGAGCTGCGGGCACGACGATGGGAGATGCGCAAGCAGGGCGAGCGCTTCGCGGTCAACATGGTGATCCAGGGCACCGCGGCCGACATCATGAAGATCGCGATGGTTCGTGCCTACGACGCGCTCGCGGCAGAGGACCTGCGCTCGCGCCTGATCCTGCAGATTCACGACGAGCTGCTGTTCGAGGGCCCCGAGCGAGAGGCCGAGCAGGTGCGCGCTCTCGCGATCCGGGAGATGGAGGCCGCCTTCGAGATGGACCCGCCGCTGGCCGTCGAGGCGGGGGTCGGCGCCGACTGGCTGTCGGCCAAATAGCCGGCCGGCGAAGCAGCGGCGAGCCGGCCGCAGCTCAGCGCGAAGTCGCAAACGACGGGTGCGCGATCTCGAGGTAGTGGTTGAACGACCAGTCGACAAAGCGCTGGTTGGCAAGCACGCGCAGCGATGGGGAGAGGCACCGCGGCGGGATCCGCGGGACCAGTCGCTGCACCTGCAGCATCGAGTCGAACTTCCAACGGTGGGTGGCGCTGAACGCACCGTATCTGGCCAGCGCATCGCCCTTGCTCTGGCGGCCGGCGATCACCTGCACCAGCTCACGACCACAGGCGATGCCGAAATAGAGCGCGGTTCTGATGCCCTCCGCGGTCAGCGGCAGGCAATGCCCGGCTGAGTCGCCCGTGAAGAACACGCCGCCCTCGATCGCGTCGCGAATGCGGTGGGGGATCCAGTTTCCCTGGTACCTGACCGGCTCGCGGTCGAGGTCCTGCGCCAGCTGGACGGTTGTGTCCTTCACATGGAATCGCGGGTCGAAAGAGCCGACTCCGACGCGGACCTCATGACCGGCGGGGAAGCTCCAGCCGTAGCCCGCCGGCACATACCTGCGATCGATCCATATTTCGAGCTCGTCACCGCTGCCGTTGGGATGGACCTCGAGGCCACGCGACAGATAGGCGTCGGGTGGCTGAATCGGCTCGCCCGCGCCGAGCACGCGTCGCCAGCCGAGCGCGTCGACAACCAGTGGCGCGCGAATCTCACCGCGGTCGGTGAGAACCGTGTCGCCATCGCGGCCGTCGACCTTCGCGGTCTCGAACTCGAAGCGATCGCGCGGGAGCCGGTCCCAGAGCAAACCGCAGAGCCTGCGGTAGTCGAAGGTGCTGAACGTCCACGGCAGATCGAAGCGGATCGTCGCATGCGGCGTGTGGATCACCAGTTCGCCGAACGTCTGCTGGTGGGACCCCATCAGATCGAGCGCCTCGAGCCACGCGGTCGGGATCGCGCACGCCGAGGTCTGGCGCTCGCCGACCTCGTAGCGGTCGATCACCATCACCTTCGCGCCCGTGTTCGCCAACTCGCACGCCGTCGCGAGACCCGCGAAGCTCGCGCCGCAGATCAGGACGTCGCAGTCGCGATTGATCGGAGTGCGCTCGGCTCCGCGCTTGGTGGCTCTGGTCGGCATGGCCGCGGCCGAGTTTAGGAGCGCCACCGCCCCGAACGTCGGCAGCCTCACCCTCGACTCGCCGCGCGCTGGGACGAGCTCCCTGGCTACACTCGGGTGTCCACATGTCAACCATCACAGACCCAAACCCAACCGAACTTCAGGACGTCAAGGTCGTCGAAGGATCCGATGGCCTGCTGCTTGAACTGCCGGACGGCTCGATCGTCCCCAATTACGACGCCACGATCAAGCCCTTCTCCGAAGGTGACGTGGTCACCGGCTATGTCGTGCGCATCGACAACGACGAGGTACTCGTCGACATCGGCTACAAGTCTGAAGGCGTCATTCCGGCCAACGAGCTCTCGATCCGCAAGTCGGTCGATCCGAGCGACGAAGTGTCGATCGGCGAAGAGGTCGACGCGCTGGTCCTCACCAAGGAGGACCAGGACGGCCGCCTGATCCTCTCCAAGAAGCGCGCCCGCTTCGAGAAGGCCTGGCGCCGCATCGAGGCTGCTGCCCAGTCCGGTGAACCGGTCGAGGGCTCGGTCATCGAAGTGGTCAAGGGCGGTCTGATCATCGACCTCGGAGTGCGCGGATTCCTTCCCGCTTCGCTGGTCGACATCCGCCGCGTACCAAATCTCGACGAGTACATGGGTACGACGATCGAGTGCAAGGTGATCGAGCTCAATCGCTCGCGCAACAACGTCGTGCTGTCGCGCCGAGCCGTGCTCGAAGAGCAGCGCAAGGAGGACCGTGAGCGGATCCTCGATCGTCTGCAGCCCGGCCAGGTCGTGGAGGGCGTGATCTCCAACATCGTCGACTTCGGAGCGTTCGTCGACCTCGATGGGATCGACGGCCTGATCCATATCTCCGAGCTGTCGTGGTCTCACGTGAACCACCCGTCGGAGATCCTCAACATCGGTGACACCGTCTCGGTGAAGGTGCTCGACATCGACCGCAACCGCCAGCGCATCTCGCTGGGTCTCAAGCAGACCCAGGAGGATCCGTGGCAGCGCGTGATCGACACCTACAACATCGGCGATGAGCTCGAGGGCACGGTCACCAAGGTCGTGGCATTCGGGGCGTTCGTGGAGATCCTCGACGGCGTCGAGGGTCTGGTCCACATCTCCGAACTGGCGCAGCATCACGTTGAGAACCCGCGCGAGATCATCCAGCCAGGCGATCCGGTCCGCGTCAAGATCCTCGAGATCGACTCCGAGCGTCGGCGCCTGTCGCTCTCGATCAAGCGCGTCGAGGGTCAGGTGCTCCCGGTTCGGCCGATCGTCGCGCCTGCCGCGGATGAGATCGAGGACGTGCCTGAGCTGGGGCTGTCTGAAGAGGTGTTCGCCGAATCAGACCCCGAGGCCGAGGTCGAGGCTCCCGCACCGGTGGCCGAGGTCGGAGTTGCGGACCCGGTCGAGTTCGCGTCCGAGGAGGCGTCGACCGACGTCGCCGAGGACGAGCCCGCCGCTGTGGCTGAGGACGAGCCCGCCGCTGTGGCCGAGGACGAGCCCGCCGCTGTGGCCGAGGACGAGCCCGCCGCCGCGGCCGAGCTGAGGCCGAGGACGAGCCGCCGCCGCGGCCGAGGACGAACCCGCCGCCGCGGCCGACGGCGAGCCTGTCTCGTAGCCGGCGCTCAGGCCGAGTTTGGTGAGGGGCGGTACGTCTTGCACGCGCCGCCCTTCATTGCTTTAACAGGCGGTATCGGTGCAGGGAAGTCGACCGCACTCGCTGCGCTTGAACGTCTTGGGGCTGCCGTCATCTCAAGCGACGCCGTCGTCCATGAGCTGTACCGCGCGCCGCAGGTGCGCGACAGTGTGGTTGAGCGTTTCGGGCGCGAGGTGGCACCGGACGGCGTCGTCGATCGTGCCGCCCTAGCCGAGCGCGCTTTCGCGACGGAGGGTGACCGTTCCTGGCTGGAGCAGCTGTTATGGCCGCTCGTGCACGAGCGGGTAGCCGCCTGGCGAGCCGCGGCGAACCGCAACGAGCCGGCTCCTCGGGTGTTGGTGGTGGAGGTGCCACTTCTGTTCGAGGCGGGGAGCGACGCGATGTATGACGCCACCATCGCAGTGATCGCGAACGAGCAGGTGCGCGCCGGTCGCGCGCAGTCCCGCGGACACCGGGCGTTGGACGAGCGCGCAGCGCGTCAGCTCAGCCAGGAGGAAAAGGCCGCACGTTCCACCTTCGTCGTCAGCAACGACGGCGACGTTGCAGAACTCGAACACAAGCTGTCATCGATCCTTGTCATGCTGGGTGTGTGAGCGTGGGTGAGGATCGCGTGAACCCGGCAGGAGCCTGACGTGGGCGTGACTCAGCGGCACGTAACCTATTCGCGCGGGCGCTCCGGTGGCGTGGGCATGCGGCGCCGTCGGCTCACCGCTGCTCGTCACGCTGGTGCTGATCGGCGCCGGCGTGCTGGTGGTGCTGCCGCTGGCCCGGCGTGCGATCCAACACTTCACGTTGCCTCTCAGCTACGCGTCGATCATCCGCCAGCAGGCGGCTGCCAAGCACCTGGACCCGGCGTTGATCGCGGCGGTCATCTACGCGGAGACCCGCTTCCGGCCGCGCGAGTCCTCGACCGGCGCGCTCGGGTTGATGCAGGTGGAGCCTACGACAGCGGAGTTCCTCGCGCGCCGGTCAGGTGGCTATGCCTTCAACGTCGCAGACCTCGGCACACCATCGGTGAATATCGCCTACGGCAGCTATTACCTGCGCTACCTGCTCAACGCGTACGGTGGCAATGAGACCCTGGCGTTGGCCGCCTACAACGGAGGCGAGACCAACGTCAACACCTGGCTGAACAAGGCCCGAGCCGCTCATCAGTCGTTCACCACTGCCGACATCCCGATCGCTCAGACCCGCGCCTACGTCTCTGAGGTCACCGCCAAGCAGCAGGCCTACCGCACCCACTACGCCCACCAGCTCGGCTATAGCTGAGCAGCGCCCGCCCCGCGCCCAAAACTCATACTCTCGTCGAGGGCGAGGGGCACAAATCTTGGACGTATAGGCCTGAAAGGCCATCGGTCGGCGCGCCGTATGTGCCCCATGCAGAAGATGCCCGGACACCGCAGTGACACGGGCGCGCACCTGGAAACGGGACTCCTCGGAGCGCGGCGCGCGGTCGAGCACGCGCTGCTGGTACTTCCGTTGATGGTGACCGCGTGGCTGATGGTGACCTACCTGGGCCGTCATGAGCTGGCCGTGGACTTTCACCATGACTTCTGGGTTGCCGGGAGGCTCGTTCGGCACGGACTGAGCCCGTATGCCTGGAGTCGGGCACAGATATCCCAGGAGCTGTCGGAGTCGTTTCCCTACCCGGCGCCGGCTGCGCTGCTGTTCGTTCCGTTCTCGCTGCTGCCCGTGGCGGTTGCAGACATCGTGTTCGTGTTTTTGTCGATAGGGGCATGCCTCGTGGCCCTGTGGCTCCTGGGGGTTCGCGACTGGCGTGTGTACTCGGTTGCGCTTCTCTGGTGGCCGGTGATAAACGGCTGGCAAACCGCAAACGTCACGCTCCTGCTTCTCTGCGGGCTCGCGTCGGTCTGGCGGTGGCGGGATCACCCGATGTTCACCGGCGTCATGACGGCGATTCTGCTGTCGCTCAAGCCGATCGTGTGGCCGCTGCTCCTCTGGCTGCTGCTGACTCGAAGGCTGCGAGCCGCCGCTGTATCTATGGCCACGGCCGCGGCGATCAATCTGATCGGGTGGGCAGTGCTCGGCTTCGGTGAGATCGGTGAGTGGCGACGGTTACTCGAGCTGCAGACCAGCATCCTGTATGCCCGGGGCTATGGGCTGACGGCGCTCGTGGTTCACCTGGGGGGAAATCGCATGGCAGGTACCACATTGCAGCTCCTGGTCTGCGCCGTCCTGGTCATTGCCCTGATGCGGGTGCGAGCCGATTGCCGCCGCGCGTTCTCAGTGGCCGTCCTGCTGATGCTGACAGCGTCCCCGCTTGTGGACAGCCATTACTTCGCCCTGCTGATCGCTCCGATCGCGCTTGCTTCACCGTCGCTCAGCGCCGCGTGGCTCGTGCCGTTGATGCTCTGGCTCTGTCCTGCCACGCAGGTTCGCGGCTGGCAGGTGCTGCTGACCTGGGCCGCTGTGAGCCTCCCCACGCTCTGGCTACTGAGCAGGTGGGTTTCAGCGACCACGACTACATTTGAGCAGTCAACAATCCTTCCGCGGAAGGGTTACATTGAAACAACCTCGGGGGTGTACGAACCGGGCTCGGCAGTGTTCGACGGCAGCTACCAGCTGCCTCCGATCCTGCCGGTCGGCTGACCGGGTAGACGCTCGCCGAGGGGGTGGCCAAGCGGGGCCACCCCCGAAGCCAATGCGGTCAGAAGCTGACCCTCCCACCGCTAGGATCGAAGCTGACAAGTGCCGGGATTCGAACTAGACGCCACCTTCAGCCCCACCGCCGATCAGCCTGCGGCAATTGCGAGCCTCGCCGAGGGCATCAGCAACGGCGAGCGGGCGATGACGCTGCTCGGTGCGACCGGGACCGGCAAGACGATGACGATGGCGGCGACGATTGCGGAGGTCGACCGGCCCTCACTGGTGATCGCGCACAACAAGACGCTGGCGGCACAGCTCTGCAACGAGTTCCGCACGTTCTTCCCGCGCAACGCGGTCGAGTACTTCGTCTCCTACTACGACTATTACCAGCCCGAGGCCTACGTTCCCAGCAAGGATCTGTACATCGAGAAGGACTCGGCGATCAACCAGGAGATCGACCGGCTCAGGCACGCCGCCACGGCGGCGCTGTTCGCGAGGCGGGACGTGTTGATCGTGGCGTCCGTCTCAAGCATCTACGGACTCGGTTCGCCGGAGGTCTACGACGAGAACCTGCAGACGCTGGTGAAGGGCTCGATGATCGACCGGGACGGGCTGCTGCGGAAGCTCGTCAGCATCCAGTACAACCGCAACGACACGGCGCTGGCGCGCGGCACCTTCCGGGTGCGTGGGGAGACGCTCGAGATCTGGCCGGCATACGCGGAGACGGCCTACCGCATCAGCATGTTCGGCGACGAGATCGAGCATCTTCAGCACTTCGATCCGGTCACGGGAGAGCTGATCGAGGATGACCTCGAACACGTCGCGATCTGGCCGGCCTCGCATTACAACGTGCGCGAGGGTCACATCGAGGAGGCGGTCGCGGCCATCGGCGCGGAGCTCGAGGAGCGCACCAAGGAGCTCGATGCCAGCGGCAAGCTGCTCGAGTCGCACCGACTCAGGCAGCGCACTCAATACGACATGGAGATGCTGCGCGAGATGGGTTTCTGCAGCGGCATCGAGAATTACAGCCGCATCCTCGACGGGCGCAAGCCAGGCGAGCGGCCGTACTGCCTGCTCGACTACTTTCCGGAGGACTTCGTCTGCTTCATCGACGAGTCGCACCAGACGGTGCCGCAGATCGGCGGTATGGCGGAGGGCGATCGCAGCAGAAAGCAGACGCTCGTCGATTACGGCTTCCGGCTTCCGAGCGCGCTGGACAACCGACCCCAGACCTTCCAGGAGTTCCTCAGCATCACCCCGCAGATCGTGTTCGTCTCCGCGACTCCGGGCGAGTATGAGCGGACGCACTCGCAGCGAATCGTCGAGCAGATCGTGCGGCCGACCGGGATTGTCGACCCGGACATCGAGGTGCGCGAGACCAGGAACCAGATCGACGATCTGATGAACGAGATCCGGGTTCGGGTCGACCGCAACGAGCGCGTGCTGGTGACGACGCTGACCAAGAAGATGTCGGAGGATCTGACCGATTACCTGCTGGAGATGGGCTTCAAGGTGCGCTACCTGCACTCGGAGGTCGACACGCTCGAGCGCATTCAGATAATTCGCGAGCTGCGACTCGGCGAGTTCGACGCGCTGGTCGGAGTCAACCTGCTGCGCGAGGGGCTCGACCTGCCGGAGGTGTCGCTCGTCGCGATCCTGGATGCCGACAAGGAGGGATTCCTACGGGGTGCCACGTCGCTGATCCAGACGATCGGGCGGGCGGCGCGCAATGTCGAAGGCAAGGTGCTGATGTATGCCGACAAGCAGTCGACCGCGATGATGACCGCGATCGAGGAGACCGACCGGCGTCGGGAGATCCAGCTCGCCTACAACCGCGATCACGGCATCACGCCGGAGACGATCACAAAGGGAATCTCCGACATCGCCGAGTTCCTGCAGTCGGCGGGGAAGGTCCCGAAGTCGCGGCGCCGTCGTCAGCGCGAGGCCGCCGGGACATTGGCCCCGGCCGAGCTCGAGCGGCAGATCATCGAGCTCGAGGAGGAGATGCTGGCCGCGGCTGAGGACCTCCGCTTCGAGTACGCCGCCAAGCTCCGTGACGAGATCCGTGACCTCAAGCGCGAGCTCGACGTGGCTGTGGCCGAAGGGCGAGCGTAGGGGAACGTCTGTTCGCTTGAATAAGATCAATGTCGTGAATCAACTGATCGTCTCCGGCGCGCGGGAGCACAACCTCAAAGACATCACCGTCACGATCCCGCGAGACTCGATGACGGTCATCACCGGCCTCTCAGGCTCAGGGAAATCGTCCCTGGCGTTCGACACGATCTATGCCGAGGGCCAGCGCCGTTACGTGGAGTCCCTGTCCGCTTACGCCCGGCAGTTCCTGGGTCAGATGGACAAGCCGGACGTAGACTCGATCGAGGGATTGTCGCCGGCGATCTCGATAGATCAGAAGACGACCTCACGCAATCCGCGCTCGACGGTCGGGACCGTCACCGAGATCTACGACTACCTGCGACTGCTGTGGGCGCGGATCGGCAAGCCGCACTGTCACATCTGCGGCCGGCCGATCACCGGACAGTCGGCGGAGCAGATCATCGACCAGGTGATGGAGCTGGCGGAGGGAACGCGCTTCATGGTGCTGGCGCCGATCGTGCGTGGGCGCAAGGGGGAGTACGGCAAGCAGCTCGAGGAGCTGCGTGGCGAGGGCTTCACGCGCGCGAAGATCGACGGTGAGCTGCGGCGGCTCGACGAGGAGATCGTGCTCGACAAGAAGTTCAAGCACGACATCTCGATCGTCGTCGATCGGCTCGTGATGAAGGAGGATCTGCGCAAGCGCCTGGCCGATTCGATTGAGACCGCGGTGGCGCTGGCGGGAGGGCTGGTCGAGGTCGAGCTGGTGGACAGCCCAGGCGGCGACGGCGAGGCAGGTCAGGTGCAGCTGTACAGCGAGAAGTTCGCCTGTCCGGTGCATGGGCCGAGCCTGGTCGAGCTCGAGCCGCGGATCTTCAGCTTCAACTCGCCGCACGGTGCCTGCCCGCGCTGCACCGGTCTCGGCTCGCAGATGGAGATCGACCCGGAGCTGGTGGTGCCCGATCCGGAGCTGTCGATCGGAGAGGGCGCGATCGCCCCGTGGGCGGCGAGCGCCTCCGACTATTACGAGCAGCTGATGCAGGCGATCGCGGAGCGCTACGGGGTCGATCTCGACGTCCCCTGGGTGCGACTGCCTGAGGATCAGCGTGACTTCTTCATGTACGGAACCAACGGCGATCGCTTCCAGGTCGCATATCGCAACCGCTTCGGACGCCGGCGCAACTACACGACGGCGTTCGAGGGGATCGTCAAAGGCCTCGAGCGCCGCTACCGCGAGACCGAGTCGGAGTTCGTCAAGGAGAAGATCGAGGAGTACATGACGTTGCGGCCCTGCCCCGATTGCGGCGGCGCGCGGCTGAAGCCGGAGTCGCGAGCGGTGCTGGTTGCCGGCCTGCCGATTCCCGAGTTCACGGCACTGTCGACACGGCTGGCGCTGGAGTGGGTGCGCGGGCTCGAGCTCTCCGAGCATGACCGGCGCATCGCCCACCTGATCCTGCGGGAGATCGAGGAACGGCTCAGCTTCCTGGAGAACGTCGGGGTCGGTTATCTGAGCATGGAGCGCGCGTCGGCGACGCTCTCGGGTGGGGAGGCGCAGCGGATTCGCCTGGCCACGCAGATCGGATCATCGCTGGTTGGCGTGCTCTACATCCTCGACGAGCCCTCGATCGGGTTGCACCAGCGCGACAACCGGAAGCTGATCGGGACGCTTGAGCGCCTGCGGGATCTGGGCAACACCGTGCTGGTCGTGGAGCATGACGAGGAGACGATGCGATCAGCCGACCATCTGCTCGACATCGGGCCCGGCGCCGGTGAGCACGGTGGATATGTGGTCGCGCAGGGGACGGCTGACGAGGTTGCGCAGGTTCCGGAGTCGCTGACCGGGCAGTTCCTGGCAGGAACCCGGCGGATCGAGCCGCCGAGGAAGCGCCGCAAGCCGACAGGCTACGTGGCCATCAAGGGCGCTGCGGAGAACAACCTCAAGGGGATCGACGTCAAGGTGCCGCTGGGGGTGTTGTGCAGCGTGACCGGCGTCTCGGGCTCGGGCAAATCGACGCTTGTCAACGAGGTGCTGTTCAAGGCAGCGGCTAACAGGCTCGGCAAGACTCGGGTACGGGCCGGGGCGCATTCGGCGATCAGCGGGCTCGAGCAGCTCGACAAGATCATCTCCGTCGACCAGTCGCCGATCGGGCGCACACCGCGTTCGAACCCGGCGACCTACATCGGTCTGTTCGACCAGATCCGGGATCTGTTCGCAAAGACGCCCGAGGCTCGGGCGCGCGGGTACAAGCAGGGCCGCTTCTCGTTCAACGTCAAGGGCGGGCGCTGCGAGGTCTGCAAGGGCGACGGTCAGATCAAGATCGAGATGCACTTCCTGCCGGACGTCTATGTGCCCTGCGAGCAGTGCCACGGCAAGCGCTACAACCGTGAGACGCTCGAGGTTCGCTTCAAGGGAAAGACGATCGCCGACGTGCTGGAGATGCCGATCGGGGAGGCGTTGGAGTTCTTCGCCCATATCCCCAAGATCAGGCGCCGGGTGCAGACCCTCAACGATGTCGGTCTTGGATACATGCGGCTGGGGCAGCCGGCAACGACGCTGTCAGGCGGTGAGGCGCAGCGCGTGAAGCTGGCTGCGGAACTCGCCAAGGTGGCGACCGGACGAACGATCTACATCCTTGACGAGCCGACCACGGGCCTGCATTTCGCCGACATCCAGCGGTTGCTGGAGGTGCTCGACAAACTGGTCGACGCGGGGAACTCGGTGGTGGTGATCGAGCACAACCTCGACGTGATCAAGGTCTCGGATTACCTGATCGATCTCGGTCCGGAGGGCGGCGATGAGGGCGGGGAGCTGATCGCCAGCGGCACGCCGGAGCAGATAGCCGCTGTACCGGAGTCGTACACGGGTAGGTTCCTGAAGCCGCTGCTGGCGGCGCGGCCCGAGCGCGCGGGGCGCGGCGGCCGCAGGCGGGCAGCGGTGGCGGCGTGAGCGAGCTGCTCGCGGAGGCGAAACTCTGGGCGCAGAAGTGGTGCTGGTACGAGCAGAACAGCCTGCCGTGGAACCGCGGCCGGATCCACTATGAGCTGGCGCGGCGGCGGGCGTTCGCGCGCTGGCCAATCCACGGAAACGTGCTCGAGTCGCTGCGTGACGGCCGGCTCGAGCTCGGAGCGCATGTGCTGTTCGAGCCCGGTGTCTGGGTCACGATGCCGGAGCCGGCGCGGGTCCGGATCGGTGCCGGGACGATGTTCAACCTCGACGTGATGGTGGCTGCGCTCGAGCTGGTGGAGATCGGTGAGAATTGCATGTTCGCCAACGGCTGCGTGATCACCGATGCCAACCATCGTTACGACGACCCGGTTCGGCCGGTGCCGTGGCAGGGCTTCACCAGCAAGGGCGCCACCCGCGTCGGTGACAACGTCTGGTGCGGTGCGCATGTGGTGATAGCCAGCGGCGTCACCATCGGCGAGCGCTGCGTGATCGGTGCCAACTCCGTCGTCACCGCGGATCTGCCGCCGTTTTCAGTAGCGGCCGGCTCGCCGGCGAAGGTGATCCGGACGATCACCTACGACCAGGTCAGCTGTTCTTGATCACGATCGCCTCGAGGATGTGCGCGACGTGCTCGGTGGCATCGATCGCGTCCTCCAGGCGCTCGAACAGATCCTTCCAGCGGATCACGACCATCGGGTCGATGCCACCGTTGAACAGCGATGCGATCGCCTCGCGGGTGATCCGGTCGCCCTCGTTCTCGAGGCGGTTGATCTCGACCGTGTGGCTTGAGATGTCGTGGAAGCCGCGCAGTTTCGGAACTGCCTCGGCGATCTGCCGGCAGGCCTGGTTCAGCACCTCGGCGAGCTTGATCGCCTGATCCATCGGAGCCTCGATCTTGTAGAGGCCGAGGTAGTCGGCGACCTCCTCGATGAAGTCGACGATGTCGTCGAGCGCGGACGTAAGCGCAAGCACGTCCTCGCGGTCGATCGGAGTGGCGACCGTGTGGTTGAGTCGGTCCAGGATGTCGTGCGTGATCCGGTCGCCGTCGTGCTCACAGTCACGGATCTCGGCAGCGAGCTGGCGGCGGTCGGGGTAGTCGCTCAGCAGCTGCTCGAGCAGATCCCCGGAGCGCATGACATTGTTGCCGGCGTCCTCGAACAGCTCGAAGTAGACCTTCTCTCGCGGGGCAAGAGCCTGAGGAATCCGCGGCATGGCCGCATCCTATTGGGTTCCGGGGTGATTCCTCAAAGTCGAAAGCTCAGTTTGCAGATTCGCCAGCTCCTCGGCGTCGATCGAGTAGCAGTGCTCCGGCGCCGGATAGCGGCGTTCGCGCACGTCGGCGGCGTAGGCGGCGATCCCGGCCGTCATTTCCGGCTGCAGGTTCGCGTAGCGCTGGGCGAAGCGGGCGCCGCCGGCGTCGCGGATGCCCAGCAGATCGTGGAAGACCAGCACCTGACCGTCGGTGGCCGGGCCAGCACCGATGCCGATCACCGGTATGCGCATGAGGGTCATGAGCTCCTCGGTGACAGCGGCTGGAATCGCCTCGAGCACGATCGAGAAACATCCTGCATCCTGCAACGCCAGCATCTCCCGCGCGATACGCGCCGCGCCGGCCGCGGTGCGGCCCTGGGCACGATTGCCGCCGAGCGCGGTGGAGGTCTGCGGGGTCAGTCCGACGTGTCCCATCACCGGGATTCCGGCCTCGACGATCGCCCGCGCCCGCGCCACCGCCGTGGCGTTGCCGCGCTCGAGCTTGACCGCGTCGGCGCCCGTCTCCTTGATGAACCGCACTGCCGTGCGCACCGCCTGAGCGTCGGACTCCTCGTAGGAACCGAACGGGAGGTCGGCGATCATGAACGGGGTCCGGAGCCCGCGGCGGACCGCCCTGGCGAGCATCACCATCTCCTCGGTGGTCACCGCAACGGTGGAGGGGTAGCCGAGCACCATCTCCGCCCCCGAGTCGCCGACGAGCACGAGGTCGACACCCGCTGCCTCAGCGGTGCGAGCGCTGGGGAAGTCATACGCGGTCACCATCACGAGCGCCTCGCCGCGACCGTGCTTCTCGGCCAGAATCGGAAGCGTCATCGGAAGGCGCGACGCATCCTCGGGGGCCGTGAGCCGGGGGCTGTGGGCCGGGGGGCGAGCAGGTGCCGGGGGTCGGGATGGTGCCGGGTGCGACATGTCAAACACTCCTCATGTTGCTTCCCGCCGCCACCGGCGGTCGGGAGCTCGTTGGATCTGGTGAGAGCAGCTGGTTGTCAATCAGGCGGATGTCTCCGACGCGCGCTGCGACCAGCGCAAGTGCCGGACCGTCGATCGCCGTCAGAGGCTCGAGCGTGTCGGGGGCGACGATGGCGAAGTACTCGGTTTCGACGGGCGCGGCGTCGAGCTCGGAGTGAGCGGCTGCGATCACGGTCTGGGCGTCGAGCTCACCCGCGTCGACCAGCGCGGCCGCGGCCTGGAGCGAGCGGCTCAGCGCGAGCGCGCGGTCGCGCTCGTCCGCGGTCAGCCGCACGTTGCGGCTGGACAGCGCCAGACCGTCGCGCTCACGCACGATCGGGCAGACCTCGACCCGCACCGGCATGTTCAGGTCCCGCACCAGCCGCCGTATCACCAGAACCTGCTGCGCGTCCTTCTGACCGAAGTAGGCAACGTCAGGGCCGACGATGTTGAAGAGCTTGGTGACCACGGTGGCAACGCCGTCGAAATGACCACGGCCACGCTCCACGCCCTCCAGGGCATCGGTCACGCCCGCCACGCTGACCGTCGTCGCGAAGCCCGCCGGGTAGATCTCATCGGCGGATGGCGCGAACAGGAAGTCCATGTCCTGATCGGCCGCCAGCAGGGCGTCGCGCTGCTCATCACGCGGGTAGGCAGAGAGATCGGCATCCTCATTGAACTGGACCGGGTTGACGAATAGCGAGACGACCGCCACATCGCTCTCCTGTCTCGCGCGGCGCATCAGCGAGAGATGGCCGTCGTGCAGCGCCCCCATCGTTGGCACGAGGCCGATGCGGCGTCCGTCTCGTCGCGGCTGTGCCAGTGCAGCGTGCAGTTCGGGAACGGTGCGCAGCGTCCTCATGCCGCAAGCATCCTGGTCGCGTTCGCCAACGCATCGAAAAGTGGCAGCAGCTCCGGGGCGCGTTCGATAACGGTGTCCCGCTGCCGGGCGACGGTGATCTCATCGCCGCGAGCGACGGGGCCCGTCAGGGCGCGCCTGCCACCGAGCGCCGCCCAGTTATCGACGGTCGCTCGCACCAGCGGCACCAGCATCTCACGCTCGAGTCCGGCGCCGGAACCGATCTGTTCGGCGGCGGCCTCAAGCGTCACCAGGAAGTTCGAGGCGATCGACGCGGCCGCGTGATAGGCAGGACGGTCCTCCGGCTCGACGCGGATCGTCCGCATCTGCAACGCCTGGGCAAGCTCCTCAGCGGCTGAGAAGGCGCGCGGGCTGGTTGCATCGATCGCAGCGGTGGCGCCGGTGAAGTCGGCGCCGGCCTCTGTGACCGTCATCAGCGGATGCAGCGAGAAGGCCTCGTGCGGGCGCAGCGGCTCGAGTCCTGTGGCACCCGAACAGTGGCCGACGAGCGGGCCGGGGGCGATCGCGGCGGCGGCGTTGGCGATCTCGCCGTCCGGTACGCACAGCAGGACGACGTCGCACGAAGTGGGTTCGGCGCCGCGCCCAAATGGACCAGATACCGACAGAGCGTCGTCTGGGATCAGCGTCTGCGCGATCGCGTTGCCCAGCCGGCCGGGGCCGACGATCGCGATCCGCATCACAGCGCGATTGGAAGCAGTGGGTGCCATTGCTCTCAGGTCCATCCCATGTACCAAGGTGACGGCCTCCCGCAATCGTACAGATCTGCACAGATCTCACAAACGGCGGTTAGCATCGCCGGAGATGGAGACCCTGTCCGAGAGCTCTGCTGCGGAACGCCGAGAGCTGCTGAAGGCCGTCTATCAGGAGGCGCGGACCTGCACCGCCTGCGCATTGCACGAGACCAGAACGCAGGTCGTGTTCGGGTCGGGCAACGCCGACGCGGAGCTGATGTTCGTGGGCGAGGCGCCGGGGGCGAACGAGGATCAGCAGGGGCTCCCCTTCGTCGGGCAGGCCGGCAAGCTGCTCGAGAAGCTGCTCGGGGAGATCGGTATGGAGCGGGGCGACGTGTTCATCGCGAATACGTTGAAGTGCAGACCTCCTGGCAACCGAGACCCCCACCCGCACGAGCTCGACTCCTGCCAGAACTACCTCTACAGCCAACTCGAGCTGATCCAGCCGACGATGGTGTGCACGCTCGGCAACTTCGCCACCAAACTGCTGCGCGGCGAGCCGACCGGGATCTCCAAGATCCATGGTCATGCGGAGGTGCGGACGATCGGGCCTCGGGCGGTCCGGCTGTATCCGCTGTATCACCCTGCGGCCGCGCTCTACACGCCGTCGACGCTGGAGATGCTGCGGGCCGACTTCCTGCGGATCCCGGAGATCCTCAAACTGGGGCCGCCCGACCAGCCGGTGCCGCTCGCTTCGGAGCCGGAGCCCGAGCCGGTGCCGCTCGCCGCGCAGCCGGAACCGGTCGCCCCGGAGCCGGTGCCCGTGAGCGAGGCCGATCCCGAGCAGCTCGGGCTGTTCTAGGCGACCCGTTCGAGTGCCGGCCGGCGTGCCAGCGCTGCCACGTACGCGACGGCGGCGGCGAGCAGCTGCACCAACAGCACCACGGTCGCAAATGCTGCCGGCTGCTTGGGCGCCTGCAACAGCAGCACCGGTTCGAGTGCCGCGACCAGGCCGAGCGGCACCAGGAACCAGACGCGCTTGAGCGCCAGCATGTACTGGACCGCGAGGTAGGTGCACGAGAGCACGGTGAATGCGGCACCGAGCGGGAGCAGGGCGTTGGAAGCGATCGCCTTGTCCTCGCCGAAGACCGCAGCCAGCAGCGGATGCGCCGCGAACGCGAAGATCAGCATGCACGGCACCGCGCAGACCGCGATGATCGCAAGTGAACGCATCAGGACGGGCTGCGTCCTGCGTCGCTGCGCCATCAGGCGGGTCGTCTCCGGCACCAGGTAGAAGCTCGCGCCCATTGCCACCCAGATCAGCACCTTGGCAGCGACTGTGGCAGCCGCATATGAGCTTGCGACCCTGTTTGAGAACTGGTGCTTGGCGACGATCAGGTCCATGTTCTGGAGGAGCTGGATGATTCCGAGCGCGACGATCGGGATCGCTGCCGCCCTGACATGGCGAGCGAGGCTCAGCGCGCCGTTCGCCGCGTTCCGCAGCCGCCAGCGCTTGTAGGTCGGGCCAGCCAGGCGCCCGTAGATCGCCCGCATGCAATAGACCGTCATCGCGATGTAGGCGATCAGCGAGCCGACGTAGGCGCCGCCGATCCCGAACCCGACCTCTGCCAGGATCGCCCCGGCGATGAGCCGCGACCCCTGCTCGCCGATGAGACTGAGGCCAACGGTGCGGAAGTCGCCGATGCCCTGGAGCGTGCCGCGCAGCGTGCTGACAGCCAGATACATGCAGCCCGCCGGAATCCCGGCAGCCGCGGCCCAACTCTGATGCGGCACGCCGACGGCGTCTGCGATCGGATGCCGGAGCGCGATCGAAACGATCGTCGCCCCTACGGTGAAGATCCCGAACGCCCGTGCCCAGCGCTCGAGTGTCGCGAGCAGATCCTCGCCCGTCCCGAGTCTCCCGAGCACCCCGTCGCGTGCGGTCGTGACCTGCACGGCCTGTCCCACCACGGTGAGGATCACCAGATAGCTGACGAGCGCCGCGAGTGAGCCGTAGCCGTCGCCGAGCATGCGTGCGAACACGATCGAGGAGATCAACGCGATGCAGTTGTTGACGATCATCGCGCCGGCCAGGCCCGCGGCCTTGCTCGTCTCGGAGCTCTTCAGCTGCCTCAGCAGCAACGAGATTCTCTGTCGCATCCGCGCCTCGACGGTAGCGAAGCTACATTCGGGCCTGTGGATGGGACAGATCGGGAGTCAGCCTCGGCCAGCGAGACAGAGGCACTCGGCGCCGAACTGGCGGCCACCCTCCGGCCCGGTGACGTGGTCCTGATCGAGGGCGAGCTCGGCGTCGGCAAGACCACGCTCGTCCGCGGCGCGGCGCGCGCGCTCGGGGTCACGGATCCGGTGACCAGCCCGACCTTCACGATCGGTCAGCGCTACCGCCCGGCGGCCGACGGGATCGCATTCGTATCCCACGTCGACCTGTACAGACTCCGATCGCTGGCCGATGAGGACCCGGACCTGCTCGCCGATTACATCGGGCCTGACACGATCACGTTCGTCGAGTGGCCGGATGCCGGAGCCCGGGAGATCGCCGAACTCGGTCGTGTGGCGCTGCGCGTGAAAATGGCTCACGCCGGTGACGACCGCCGGCTCATCGAGCTGAGATGAGGGTGCTGGGGTTCGATACGGCGACCGCACTCACAGCGGTTGCACTGCGCGACTTCGATGACGACGCCAACGTCTGCCTGCGCACGCTCGTCGACGCCGGCGCCGTCGACGAACCGCCTGCGGGCGGGCGTCCCGGCCATGCACAGAGACTGCTGCCGCTGATCCATGAGCTGCTGGAGCAGTCGGGAGCCGGCTGGGAGGCCGTCGACCGGATTGCCGTCGGCGTCGGGCCGGGAACCTTCACGGGCCTCAGGATCGGTATCGCGACCGCGCAGGCGCTCAGTGCCGCGACGGGCACGCCGCTCGTCGGCGTTTCGACGCTGATGTCCCTGGAGTGCGCGGCGCTGGCCCGCTTGGCCGCGCCGCGGCCGGTGCTTGCCGTGATCGACGCGCGCCGCGGCGAGGCGTTTGTCGGCGGCGATGGCCTGAGCCCGCGCGTGCTCACGCCCGAGGCGTTGGGCGACGTTGCCGGCAAGCGAGCCGGCAACGGAGTGATCGCGGTCGGCGATGGCGCGATCAGGTTTCGCGAGTTGCTCGAGCGGGCTGGGGCCGAGGTGCCAGCCGACGCCGATTTCGCCCACCGTGTCTCGGCGCGGGAGCACTGCCGGCTCGGAGTGTTGCTCGACCCATCGGTGGACGGCACGCTGGAGCCGGAGTACCTGCGGCGGCCGGACGCTGAGATCGCGAGCGGCCGATGAGCGAGGGGCTCGCGATCAGACAGCTCGGCTACAGCGATCTGCCGCAGGTTATTGCGATCGAGCGGCGCGCGTTCACGAGCCCGTGGTCGCTGTCGATGTTCGTCCTGGAGCTGACAAAGCCCTCGGGGATCCGCCTGGCCGCTGTCAGGGGCGAGGAGATCGTTGGATACGTGTTCTGCGCCCGCTACGACGAGGCCTATCACGTGATGACGCTGGCGACCGCGCCCGAGCGCCGGCGCGAGGGCATCGCCAGCGCGCTGCTCGACGCTGTCATCGAGCGTGCGGGCGAGGATGCGAACTACACGCTCGAGGCGCGCGTCTCCAACCTCGGCGCGATCGCGCTGTACGAGCGCTACGGCTTCCGCGGGGTCGGTACGCGGCCGCACTACTACGCCGACAACGGTGAGGACGCGCTGATCATGTGGCGGGCGATCGGCACGCCGTGGGAGAACCCATGATTCTCGCGATCGAGACCAGCTGCGACGACACCTGTGCCGCGCTGATCACCGGCGACGGTGAGATCCGCGCGAACGTGATCTCGTCGCAGGGGGTGCACGATCGCTTCGGCGGCGTGGTGCCGGAGATCGCCTCGCGCCAGCATCTGGCGCTGCTCCCGGCGGTGCTCGACGAGGCGCTGCGTACCGCCGATGCGACGCTCGACGACGTCTCGCTGGTCGCCGCCACCCGCGGGCCGGGACTGGTCGCGGCGCTGCTGGTCGGGTTCTGCGCCGCCAAGGCACTCGCAGCCGCGCGTGAGCTGCCGTTCGCGGGCGTCGATCACCTTCACGGTCACCTCGCAGCCAGCTTCCTCAAGCCGACCGAGTTCGAGCCGCCGTTCCTGGCGCTGATCGCCAGCGGCGGCCATACGCTGCTTGCCGACGTCCGCGATCGTGGTCCGGAGTTGCGCATCCTCGGTCAGACGCTCGACGACGCCGCGGGGGAGGCGTTCGACAAGGGCGCCCGCCTGCTCGGCCTCGGCTACCCGGGGGGCGCCGCGCTCGAACGACTGGCGCTCGACGGCGACCCGCAGGCTTTCGATTTTCCGACGGCCGAGCGGATGGCTGGGCTCGACTTCTCGTTCGCCGGCCTCAAGACGGCGCTGCTCTACAAGGTGCGTGAGCTCGGAGAGGAGGAGGCGGGTCGGCATCGAGCCGACCTCGCGGCCTCGTACCAGCGCGCGATCGTGGACGGCGCTGCTGATCCGCGTGCGGCGTGCGCTGAAGGCGACTGGGGCGGAGCGGCTGGCGATCGGCGGCGGGGTCGCGGCCAACGGCTCGCTGCGAGAGGCACTTGGTCGGCCTGGGGGTGGAGCTCGAAGTCCCGCCACGAGCGCTGTGCACCGACAACGCGGCGATGATCGCGAGCGCCGCTCGTTTCTCACCGGTGCTGACGTTTCCCGGACTACCTCGAGCTTGACGTTTACTCAACGGGGGAACGGCTGAGACCGTGACGGTGGTCATCTACGGGCGCCCAGGATGCCATCTCTGCGACCAGGCGCTGACGGTGATCGAACGTGTGCGAGCACGGGTGCCGTTTCGAGCTGCAACAGGTCGACATCGAGTCCGACGACGCACTGTTCAAGCGCTACCTGGAGCGGATCCCGGTGGTCGAGGTCGACGGCGCTGATGGCGTTCGAGCTGTTCGTGGATGAGTCCGAGCGTTCGAGTCGGCGCTTGCGAACGTGAAGCGGCGAGCCGCCCACAGTAGAGTGCATGGCTCATGGCGCAGGACGTAACAGGGATCAGGGGAGAAGCTGGGCCTTGGGGTGGCCGCGCGGCTGTCGCGCTACCTGATGGTTCTCACACAGGCCCGGAAGATGGGCAAGGAGACGATCAGCTCGCAGGAGCTGGCCGACTACACGCACGTGAACTCTACGCAGATCCGGCGTGACCTGTCCGGGTTCGGCAAGTTCGGAAAGCGCGGCGTCGGTTACAACGTCGATGCGCTGATCGGTGAGATCCGCAGCATCCTGCGGACGTCCGGCCAGCACAACATCGCGCTGTTCGGCGCCGGTCATCTGGGGACTGCGATCGCGACCTCCGACGTCTTCGCCGATCACGGCTTCAGGGTGGTGGCGCTGTTCGACACCGACCCCGAGAAGGTCGGTAACCAGGTCGGCAACCTGGTGGTGAGCGATTACGGCGCGATGCGCGAGATCGTGAGGGACGAGGAGGTCGTGGTGGCGGTGCTGGCGCTGCCCTCACAGGTTGCGCAGGTCGTCGCTGACGACCTCGTCGAGATTGGCGTGCGCGTGATCTTCAACTACACGGAAGCGCTGCTGCAGACTCCGCCGGACGTGACCGTGCACGCATCGAGCCCGGCGGTCGACCTGCTGCACGCGCTCTACTTCTACCTGGCCTGACGACCCGGCTTGAGCGCGATCGATCTGGAAGGCGGGTTCGCCCGCTTGGAGGAGTCGACCGATTTCACGGTCGGCATCGAGGAGGAGTTCGCGATCCTCGACCCGACCCACCTTGGTCTGATCGGCGCGCTTCGAGGAGCTGCGCGACTCGGCACAGTCCGACCAGCGTGCTGGCCGACCGCGATCGCCGGCGAGCTGATCTCGTCGGAGATCGAGATCCGCTCGGGCCGCGGCGAGGACTTCGCAGGCGGCGGTGGCCACAGCAGCGCGATTTTCGCAGGCGGCTGTTCGCGCTGGCGGACGCGCACAACGTGCTGCTCGGCGCGACCGGGACGCACCCCTGGGCCGACTACCGGGAGCAGCAGATCATCGACACCGATCACTACCACCGGGTTGAGAACGGGCTGCAATATGTGGCGTGGCGCAACAACACCTTCTCGACGCACGTGCACGTGGGCGTGCGCGGCGCCGATCGCGCGATCGCAGGTCTGTGACCGCCTGCGGCCGGTGCTGCCGTCGCTGCTTGCGATCTCCGCGAACTCGCCGTTCCTCGAGGGCAGTGACGGCGGTCTGCACAGTCTGCGCTCGCAGATCTTCACCAAGAGCTTTCCGCGCTGCGGGGTCCCGGATGCGTTCGGCAGCTGGCGCGCGTTCTCCGACTACCTGGCGCTGCTGATCCGCACCGCGCTCGATCGTCGAGTACACCCAGGTCTGGTGGTCGGTGCGGCCGCACCTCTCGTTCGGCACGGTCGAGGTGCGGATCTGCGACGCACAGGCGACGGCCGGTGAGTCCGAGGCGCTGGCCGCCCTGATCACCGCCTGCGTGGCGCAGGCGGCGCGCGACGTCGACGAGGGCCGCCCGCACGCCGATCTGCCGCCGCGGCTGATCGAGGAGAACATGTGGCGCGCGATCAGGTACGGGCTCGACGGTGAGCTGCTCGACCTTGATCGCGGCGAGGCCTATCCCGCGCGGCGCGCCGTCGATCGACTGTTGGACCTGGACCGAGCCGGTGCGGCGCGAGCTCGGCCTCGAGGTCGACCTGCCGTCGAGGCCAACGGCGCGCAGCGGCAGCGGGCCCTGCTGGCGCAGGGTACTGACGCTCGCCCGAGGCGTATGAGGCGACCGTCGAAGTCGACGCGTGCCACCTATGCTGGAAACGCAACCGTGATGCCTTGCTGGAGGTGAACTGATGGCCGGGGACTATCCCGAACGGACCGGACGAGCTCACTGAGGAGCAGCTGCGGGCCGCCTACGAGCAGGAGATCAAGCGCGTGCGGGTTGAGCATGTGCTGCTTGAGAACGTGGTGACGATGATCAACCTCGGGATGCGGCGAACCGGTCTGATGCCGGGAACCGAGGATGAGCGCGACCTCGGAGCAGGTACAGCTGGCGGTCGACTCGGTGCGGGCGCTGCTGCCGCAGATCGAGCAGGTCGCTCCTGAGCAGGCTGCGGCGATCCGCGACGCGCTCTCGCAGCTGCAGATGGCGTTTGTGCAGGTCAGCGGCGGGGCCGGTGGGGCGCCGCGCGGAACCGACGTGCGCGCCGCCGAGTCGGCGGAGAGAGCAGGACGAGCCGCCGAGCAGCCCGGTGGGCCAGGGCCCGCACAGCAGAGCGGCCGGCTCTGGGTGCCGGGCCAGTAGCGATCGCTGCGGCCGTCGTGCGCCGATGTTCACAGTGCAGCCATGTTCATCCTGATCATCGGTTGTGGACGCGTCGGCTCGGCCGTCGCCAAGCGGGCGCTCGACGCCGGACACGACGTCTCAGTGATGGATCGTGACCCGCTCTCACATGAGCGTCTGGATCGCGACCAGATCTCCACCTGGGAGGACGCCGGCGGCCGCTTCACCGTCGGCACCGCGCTCGAGATCGATGGTCTGATCGAGGCCGGGATCGAGCAGGCCGATGTGTTCATGGCGGCGACCAGCGGCGATAACACCAACCTCGTGATCTCACAGATCGCGCAGCGCCGGTTCAACGTGCCGCGCGTGGTCGTGCGCGTCGCCGATCCGGCTCGCGCCGCCTGGTACGCCGAGCAGGGACTTCAGACCATCTGCCCGACGCAGGTGGCGATCGACCAGGCCGAGCGGGTTCTGCTCGCGCCGCACTGAGGAGTCCAGCCATATGTACGTGATCATCGCCGGCGCCGGCAAGGTGGGGTGGAACCTCGCGCGTGAGCTGATCGCCAAGGACGGCGAGGTCACGCTGATCGAGTCCAACCACGATCGCTTCCGGGTCGTCGAGGAGGAGCTCGAGCACGCCGTCCAGTACGGCGACGCGAGCGAGCTCTGGGTCCTGGAGCGCGCCGGCATCCAGCGCGCCGACCTGGTCGATCGCCGTGACCGGCGACGATGAGGACAACATCCTGATCAGCCAGGTCGCCAAGGAGAAATACGGCGTGCAGCGGATCGTGGCGCGCGTCAACAACCCGCGCAACCTCCCGCACTTCAAGATGCTCGGGATCCAGCCGGCCGTCTCCGCCACCGATCTGATCCTGCGTCTGATCGAGCACGAGGTCCCGGAGTACGGGCTCGTGCACCTGCTGGCGCTCGAGGAGGAGCACCTCGAGATCATCGAGTTCGAGGTGCCACCGACTGCCGCCGTGGTCGGCAAGCGCGTCGGTGAGCTGGACCTGCCTGACGGCGCGCTTGTGATCTCGATCATCCGTGGCAACCGCGGCTTCGTGCCCAAGGCCGATTCGGAGATCCAGGCCGACGACACGGTCATGCTGATCCTCGACGACGCTGAGCTCGAGGACCACATCGCCGCGCTGTTCGCGCCGCGCAGTGACGACGACGGCTGAGCCCCCAGCGCCTCCGGGTCAACCAGACGCCCCGGGCTATACTCGCGCAGGCTCATTGCCGGATGGTGTAATTGGCAACACGCCAGGTTCTGGCCCTGGTATTCAAGGTTCGAGTCCTTGTCCGGCAGTACTCCGCGGCTCGCAGGGCACAGGCGGTTCTGATCGCCCGTGACTGCGGTTCATCGAATCGGTGTTGGAGCATGACCAGCCGCTGGCGCGGCACACCGAGGAAGATTTGAGGCTCAAGCAGGTTGCTGCCGAGGTGTCCGATTTCGTTGAGCTGTGCCGCATCTCACTCAACATTGCCTGCGGCACGACCGATCAAGGGAAAGCAGTGTGTGGGACTCGCCAATGGGGGGGCCTGCGGGCGGGTCCCACACACAGAGTCTTGTTTCCGTGGCGTGCTCAGGGTTCCTGCAGCTTTGTCACGGGCGACTGTTTGTGCCGGTCAGTTTTTGACGGCGTCCTTGAGCTTCTCGCCGGCGTTCTTCAGATCGCCTGAGACCTGGTCCTTCTTGCCCTCGGTCTGGAGGTCACGGTCGTCGGTGTGCTTGCCTACAGCTTCCTTTGCTTTGCCTTCGAGCTTCTGCGCGGTGTTCTTGGCCTTGTCAGTGATGCCCATGATGGGCTCCCTTCGCTGGGTTGGAGCTTCACACCTGTGTTCTGGATAGCTACCCGGGGAGGGCCGGCGCGAATCGGGTTGTTGCGGACCCGTGCGGCCGAGGTGGAGTCGCGGAAGGTGATCGAGCGAAGAGCACGCCACACCGACGGTCGCGGCGCGCGTGACCGTCGAACGAAGGGCTACCCGATCAGCGTGTGAGCTACATCGAGGACGTGCTTGGCAGGGAGCGTGGCGACCACCACGACCTCCTTGTCGCCAACGAGTGCCGCGACCGTTGTGGTCGCGATCCCATCGGCATTGGTCTTCGCGTCCTTCTCGGTGAACTCAACGGCGGCGGACCCGAGACCGTGAATCGTTTTTGGCGTCGCGTGCTGCCCCTTTGCCTGCATACCCATGGCCGTGTCGAAGGAAGACGCATTCACACCCTTCACGGTGCTGACGTCCAAGGTCAAATTCGCATACTTGCTGTTCGTGTAGGAGCAGACAATCGTCCCGCCGCTCTTGGCCGACTGCTTGGTCTTGAGAGAGGTCCCAGCGGGACCGGTCAACTTCGCAGCGGCGGGGCAGCTTGACGGTGGCGATTTGTGGGGCACCTCGGCTGCTGCTGCGGCAGCCATCGATCCACAGGCGCCCGCAGCCGCAAACGCGACCATCAGCGCGCGCGACCGAACCGCATTTTGAATTTCCATCGAGGCACACTCCTCACTTGTCGCAGGCTCACAGCAGTTGTGAATACAGGGCCGGTGACGCTGGCGGAGAGCAGGGACCTGCCTTAGCGGTCCCGCTCTCCGTGGGCAGCATCGTCCGAGGAGGAGCTGCCGAATAGAGGACCGCCCAGGAACTCGACTTATGTTGGCGATCGGGTCGGACGGCCCGAGACCCCAAATATCATTGCGTCGTCAACTAGAGTTCGTCTTGGTCAACCCGGCCTGAACCGCCGCGAGCTGGTTGGGCGTGCCGATCAACTCCCCCTGCAGCCGGGCTTCGAGCCCAAGCGTCTCGGAGGCCGGGCCGCTCCAGGCCTCGTCGAACAGACGCTTTGCCCGCCGGACCGCGTCAGGGGAGCGTGACGCAATCTCCCGGGCCAACGCCAACGCATCCGCCAGAGGATCCACCGCCAGGCGCGTGACCAGTCCGAGCCGGGCTGCCTGCTCGCCGGTGACGACCCGGGCTGTGTAGGTCAGCTCCTTGGCGACGTCGATCCCGACCAGACGAGGGAGCGTGCGGGTGATCGACATGTCGGGAATCAGCCCCCAGCGAACCTCCATCACGGAGAGGCGAGCATCCGCGGTCGCAAGCCTGATGTCGGCCGCGAGCGCGATCTGCAGACCGCCGCCCAAGCAGTTGCCATGCACGGCGGCGATCACGGGGACCGGAAGCTCGATCCAGGCGTATGCGGCGCGTTGGAAGCGGTTCGGAGGCGGCTCGTCCAGAACCGACCTCGACGATTCGAGTCCGCCCGCGGCCGCGACGGACGGGAAGTCAAGTCCCGAACAGAAGCTCGGGCCGGCACCGTGGAGCACGACTGCATTCACATCAGGCTCGCCGCGGAGCCGTTCCGTGACGGCGTTGATCGCGTCGAGCATGGGCAGGTCGAGCGCGTTGTGCTTGTCGGGGCGCGTCAGCGTGACGATCGCGATCGGCGGATCCAGCTCGAGCGTGACCCGGCCCTCAACGTCGATCGTGACGTGCTCCTTGCCCATCGTGGGCTCGCGGCTCATGCAACCATCACCGCGTCGCCGACGCGCACGACGCCCCCGCGCAAAACCCGACCGTAGACCCCGAACGGGAGGGGTTCCGTCGACTCGACCTCGCTGCGATAGTTCCGGAGCAGGTCGAGTGTCGGCAGCGTCGGCTCGCCGGTGTCGGGATCGCGGGCCGTGATCAGGCAGCGGCCGACGTGACCGTCGAACCGCAACACCGCCTCACCGACCTCGAGCTTGACCCCGAGCCAGGCATCCTCCGCATGCGCGGCCACACCGTCAACCTCGATCAGCATCCGGAAGCGGCGGCTGTCGACGCTGTCCACCTCGCCCTGCTCGGCGAGCCTTCGCAGGGAGCCGCCGGAGACGAGGCTCACCGCGCCCGCCGCCCCGCGGTCGACCGCAGATCCGGCGGCCACGAGCTGCAGCTGCCGGCCGACGAATTCGGAGACCGCCTCTGAGAACGGTCCGGGCACCAGGGGGCCGGTGACCGTGTGCGCGTAGAACTTCGCGGTCACCTCGTCGCCGTGCTCTACGGGCGCGGACACGACGCAGCCGTCCGGGAACGCGAGTGTCAGCAGCCCTCCCTCGAACGTGGTGACGATCTGCTGCAGCTTGCCGAGCTGCTTCCCGTTCTGCATCCGTCCGCGGTCGTCGATCAGGAAGAAGCGGCGGTCGCCGGCGGCGCCGCGCTCATCGAGCACGACCTGCTCGGTTCTAGTCAGGCGGGTGCCCTTGACCGCCGCCGTGTTCAGGCCGGTGACGGTGGCGGTGAGGGTCCACTGTCTTTGAGCTCGTCGCGTTCATACCCCTCACATTCCAGCACGGGTAGCTGCGGATAGCGCACGAACCGTTCCGGCTGCTCCCGCGAGCGTCGGCACAGGGAGAACACGGAGCCGCGGGTGTTGGGGACGAGCTGCTGGTGAGCGCAGGAGTCGCAGAGCGACGAGGTCACTGGGTCGGAAGCTGTGTGAGCACCATCAGGCGGCCGCCCTCCTGCTGGGACTCCATCTGCGAGGAGAACAGCCCGTTGGCCGTGACCTCGTCAACGAAACTGGCCTCCTGAGTCTTGCTCCAGACGGCGAGCTCGGAGTCCTCGAGCGGATACGACGCGAGCGTCTTTGAGAGCGGCACGTTGAGCCAGGGCGCTAGTTCCTTGCGGACGAACAGCAACGCGATCGTCTCCTTTGCTCCTCCGGCGGTGGTGGAGGTGCTCTTGGTGGCTCTCGCGGGGGGCAGCACCACGAGCACATTCTCACTGTCAGGGATGTACTTGAACGTATACAGCGCGAGCTCGAGCGCCTGACGCCGCATCAGCAGCATCCGGTTGGACGAGGGCGTCCCGGGAAGCTCGCAGTCAGCTGGACCCAGACCGCAGATGTTGTAGGCGACCGTCTTGCCGTTCAGCAGCGAAAGCGACGGGCTGCTGCTGCTCGACGGCGTCGTGTCGACGGCGACCGTCAGCCCACTGCCGGTTGTGGTCCCGGCGGAGGTTGCCTGGGAGACGGAGATCGGCGTGATCACGTTCAGCTGCTTGGAGGCATTGAGGCGGTAATACGGGGCCACGTGATCGGCGATCTCCCCAACCCCAGTGCTGCTCGAGTCGGTCGGAGCCCATTCCGACCATGCCGCAAAGCCGCTGGAGCTCCCGTTGGTGCTGCTGTCATGGACCACGACCGCGGCGGCGATAGCGAGCGCGCCGAGCGCGATCCCGCAGAGCACTGCCAGCGCAACCCGGAACTTATTGGCGTGTGGCGGCGGCTCCTGCGGGAGCTGTTCGGCCTTGCCCAGTGCGGTCAGCGGCGGCGCCAGCACCGGATCGGACTGTTGCGAATGCTCGGTCATCTCGTCGACCCGCTCATGCCCTCTGCTCGATCACCGCTGGCCAGGTGCTGTCGTCGTCGACATTGATCTGAGGCCGGACCAGACCGACACTGTCGAGCAGGTCAACGACCTCATCGCCATGAAGCTCCTTACGCGCCACCAGCGTGTCCGCGATCCGCTCGATCGCCTCACGGTTGGTGGCCATCAGCGTATACGCGGTCACGTACGCCTGGCCGAGCAGAACCGCCACCGAGTCACGCTTGCCCGGGCTCGACAGCACCGTGCCGATCGGATCGCCCATCAACGGCGAACCACTGCTGGCCCGATTCATGATCTGATTGCCGATCTCTTCGAGGCGCTGGCGCACTGCCGCCTGTGACTGCAGCTGCTCGCCAGGCCCGAGCCGCTTCACGGGCTTGATCAGCAGCGGCATCTCATCGGGGCCCATGCCCCACATCCCGACCATCGAGGCCGCCGTGGCGGTGGCACTGTAGAGGTCGCCGCTGACTCCCTGGGAGTTCTCGCCATAGAAGACGTGCTCGGCCGCCATCGCCCCCAGTGTCATGATCAGGCTGCCCATCATGCGGCCGCGGAAGTGGCTGAAGCGCTCGTCTTTCTCCATCGACTGGTAGTGCCCCAGCGATCCTCCGCGCTTGCGGATCGAGAGCCGGGTCGAAAGCACGTCCTTCTCCAGGTAGATGTGGCCGGCGGCCGCATGGCCGGCCTCGTGAAAGTCGGTAGCAAAACAGTCGACGCAGGAGCGGGTGAAAAACATGAAAATCGGTTTTATCGGCCTCGGCCAGATGGGCTCCGGCATCGCAGCAAACCTCATCAAAGCGGGACACGACGTTACCCTCTACAATCGTTCGCGCGGGAAGGCCGAGGCGCTTCAGTCCAAGGGCGCCGAGATTGCCGCGACACCTGGAGAAGCTTGCGAAGGCGATGCGGTCTTCACGATGCTCGCCGACGACCATGCGGTGGAAGCGGTCGCCTACGATGATCATCGGCGTTGTCACGCATCTTCGGCCGGGCGCCGTTCATGTCTCGCTGAGCACAATCAGCACGGCGCTGTCGAAGCGGCTCGCGGCGGCTCATGCAAAGGTCGATCAGCGCTATGTTGCAGCACCCGTGTTCGGCCGTCCTGAAGCGGCGGCGGCTGCTAAACTCTTCGTCGTCGCGGCGGGCAAAGCCGATGCGATCGAAGCCGTTTCTCCGCTGCTCGACGCCGTCGGGCAGAAAACATTCGTCGTATCGGAAGAGCCCGAAGCCGCCAACATCGTCAAACTCAGCGGTAATTTCCTGATCGCATCGGTGATGAAATCTCTCCGGCGAAGCCATGGCACTCGTCGGCAAGGCAGGGCTCGACAAGCATCAGTATCTCGAGATTTTGACGTCGACGTTGTTCGGGGCGCCCGTTTACAAAACCTATGGCACCCTGATAGCCGATGGAAAATTCTCGCCTGCGGGGTTCGCGGCACCTCTCGGATTGAAGGATGTTCGGCTTACGCTCGCGGCGGGTGAAGAGCTGCGCGTTCCTCTTCCCTTGGCCAGCCTTCTGCGCGACCGCTTTCTAACGCTTCTAGCTCATGGTGGCGACGAACTCGATTGGTCAGCGGTCGGGGGACTTGCCGCGAAAGATGCGGGCGCCTGAAATTATTCACCGGTTCGCGTGAAGAAAACGCGTCAAAACAGAAACTAGAGTTCCGTTCCGGCTCAATCGGAACGGCAATGCTCGAACGCTTAGTCTTTTCAGGTTGCCGCCGCCACGTCTGCGGGTCGGCGCCAGGAGAAGAACCGCCGCTTTTCGACGGGCTCGCCAACGGTCGCAAGAGACGCGATCAAATCGGCAGCTCCGCGGACCACGCGCCGACTGTTCCAGTAACCGGTGTGCGCGTTGAACGCGACCAGAGGCTGCGAGAAGTGGCCGACCATACGGAGAAACATGCCTTCGGATGCGACCTCTATATCATCAAGCAACGGTTCGTCGGCATAGGCCTCGTTGAGCGGCTTCAAAGGGTAGCCAGAAGATCGTTGCGGCTGTAATAGTTGAGCCATCGCGTGCGCGCGCGCACTTCGTGGTCAAGCTGCTTTCCGGGAAAAGCGGGTGGATCGCCCGGATTGCGCGATGACGTGATCGGCAGAATGCGGCCGGGACCGAACGTGAAAGTGAAGAGCGGCATGTTGGAGCCCATCATCACAAGTCCCGCAAGCGTATCGAGGCGGCGAAACGGCGAGCCGTTTTTCAAGTAGTCAGCGAATTCGCGAACCTCCTCTCCTTCTTGAGCCAATCGCTGCTCGTCCCAATTCTTGATCGTGTTCACGTCCCAGATGAAGGACGAGATGATGTGGCAGCCAAGCGAATGACCGATGAAGATCAGCGGGCGGTCCGGAAGATTATCGCCGTCCAGCGTTTCAAGGACAGCACGGATGTCCGACTGAATTTCATAATAGCAAGAGTTGCGAAAGCTCTTCGTCTTCTGATATGCGGCGGCATCGCCGAGGCCTTGCACGACGAGGCTGCGATAAGGCGTCGCGCGGAAGAGACCCCGCTTCTCGACGGCGTCGAGATATTCCTTCTGGCGCTGACGTACGCGCTCGGCCCAGAAAACCGACCGGAAGGTCACGACATCGCGAACGCGCTTCGGCAGACGAGCTTCGATCGCAGCTTGCATGCCGGCGTGATATCCCGGCGCGAAGGTGTGGATGCCATGCACGAAAACGATTGCGATCGGTTGCACCATTTTTTTCCTCGTCTTCCCGAGCGGATCCTACAAATAGTCCCGGCTATCGAGGGCGCTTGCGGCGTTTCCATGGCAAGTCCGCAACGTCGGCGGCCTCGACGACGAGACCGGCCCCTTAGTCGCCAACGATACGAGGTTCATGACGGGTAAGAGCATCACCCACGACGAAGGGGTCAGCGCCAAAATGATTTCTGTCTTGCCTATTTTGGTCGCTCCCTTGACGCATTCGCCACCTAGGCGTCTCAACGTGATCATTACCAACCGTAGAGGACATGGCTCGTGGCGAACACGCTCGTTAAAACGTCTCCGATACGGCATTTTGGGTCGCGCATTATCGCGGAGTGGAGACCGAGCGCCCGGATGCCCTCTTTCGCGATCCGCTAGCGACCGTTCTTTCCGGCGAACGCGGTAAGCGGATCGCAGAAGGAATGCCGAGACCTTCATTACGGCTTGGGTGATTTCGGTTCGCACGCGGATCATCGACGAGTTCATTCGTGGTGCTCTCGCGAATGGCGTCGACACCGTCCTTAATCTAGGGGCCGGACTTGATACGCGACCTTATCGGATGGATCTGCCGCCAACGCTCAATTGGATCGAAGCCGATTATGCGGCCATGATCGATTACAAGGAAAGCTTGCTCGCGCGCGAGACACCGCGCTTCAAGCTTACGCGCGTCAAGGCCGATCTTGCCAAGCCTGCTGAGCGGCGCGAAGTGCTCCGGAGTGCGAACGCGCAAAGCCGAAAAATGCTGATCCTCACGGAAGGCGTCGTCCCTTATCTCACAAACGAAGATGTTGGTGCGCTTGCCGACGAGCTGCGCGCGCTCGATCACGCAGCTTACTGGATCGTCGACTTCTTTTCTCCCGGAATTGTTGAAACAGCGCGAGAAATGGCTGGCGGGCCGCCTTAAGAACGCGCCGTTTAAATTCAATCCCGGCGACTGGTTCGGATTTTTCGGACAGCATCGCTGGAAGTCAGAGACATTCGCTATCTTGGCGACGAAGGCGATAAGTTCGGACGACGCATCAAATTGCCTTTGCTCGGCAGGCTGATCATCGGGTCGCAGTGGCTTTTCAGCTCGGCGGAACGCCGAGCGCAGGCGAAGAGAAACGCTGGCTATATTTTCTGAACCGCGTTAATCGTCAGCTCCTTCACCAGCGTTCAATAAGATCGATAATCGAGAATCTGCTCCAACGACCTTTTGACGGTGGCGTGTGTCTGCATTTGCGAGCAATACTGATCCGCTGGCAGAGCAATTTTGATGTCCGCCGACGACGACAATTTTCACAGCTCAATTTGCGAGGAAGGAAATTGCCTCGTGACGACGTCTCAGCATATCATCATCGCCATTAGCGCGATGTCACTTCTCAGCAGGAAGCGAATTGGCGAGCGCAGGCAGCTGGATCGAAGAAGCAGGCGCGTTGTCCTGCGTCGTTGACAAGTGGGATGAAAAAGAAAAAGAGAAGGGCCATAAACTCGTCGATTACGCCGGTCGCTGCATCGCTATTCCTCAAGATGTGTCGACGGCGAATTACTCAGAGGACTGCACCGGAAAATATGAGTACATGCCGGACGGCGCCTGGCATGGAGAGGGTACTTGCACGAGGTCCTTAAAAAGCGGCGATAAGATCTTCGACAGTTTTCAGGAGGGTTCGCACCTCAAAGAGTACACGTACCAAACAACTGGCGGCACCGGAAAATATCAAGGCGCGACTGGAAGCGGAACGTACAATCTCGACACCTTGAGCGATACGTTGCAGGGCGGCAGGTTCAAAGGCAAATTGATGCTGCCGTGAGACGTCCTCTAACGATCGAGCCCCGCGTCGCAGGACACCGGGGCTCGAATTTGAAGTTCTCGAAATCTAACCTAGACACCGCGTCGCAAAACGCCGGCCAACAGACCAACGACTATGAACACGACGGCGACCATCAACAACAAGTGGGCACCTGAGATTGCCGTGCCGGCAACCCCGCAAATCCAAGAGCGGCAGCGACGATCGCAACGATCAAAAAGACGATCGCATAGTAAATGAGATTACCACCCATTGTGGTCCTCCTTAGCAATGTGGGTCGGCAAACCAACGCGCATCGGACTCTTTAGGTTCCTTTTGTTTGGGGAAAGGGGCAGCGAGCGGCGACCAAATCCAAGGGCGGGGACCTCGGAAATCCCGTCTTTTTGCTTCGCCGCATAAGATTAATCCACGTGCGCTTACTCTTCGGCGCGAAGGTGCTTGGCCGCACGTGCGGGTGGGGTTAGCCTGAGGTCGTGTTCGAACGGACCGTTGGCTGTCAATTTCTATGCCTGTCGTTTTGTCTATCATCGGCCAGAAAGGCGGCGTCGGCAAAAGTACGCTCGCGCGCGCCATTGCGGTTGTTGCAGTGCAAGGTGATCTGCGAGTTAAGCTCGTCGATCTCGATTTTGGTCAACAGACATCCGTTCGCTGGTCGAGCACCCGCGCGACCAGCCGCGTCTCAAAAAAATCAACGCAGAAGCTTATTCCTCCGTCGCTGATGCTTTGAAGCAATCGGCCGACCTGGATCTGGTCGTCGTCGATACTCCCGGCCACCTTTCTCCGGAAACCTTCGCGGTTGCTCGCGCGTCCGACATTATCGTGATGCCGACGGGCTCAAGCTCGGACGATCTCCATCCAACAACGCTCCTTCTCTACGAGCTCGAGCGGATAGGTGTGCCGCGCGACCGCCTATGCGTTGCATTGTGCCGTATCCTTGATGCGAAGGAAGAAAGTGGGGCACGACGCCTATCTTCGAGACCACCGGCGTCAAAACGCTCAGCGGTTCGCTGCCCGAGCGGCTTGGCTATCGCCGTGCGCACAATCTCGGAAAGTCGATCACGGAGACCGCGGACGCGTCGCTCAACAGACGCGCAAACGAACTGATGGCTAGCGTGTTGAGAAAAATCCTTCATCACGTGCGCGCAACCAACAGGGCCCATCCTGCACACTGAAGGCTCGCGATCTCCAAGCGCAACTTCGCCGTCGGAATCAGCGCGAGAATCCAAATTAAATTCGTACGTCTTCTAGAGGATGCGCGGGGCGTTGAGAAACTCGCACTCGACCTGGGAAACCATCTCGCCGCGAAGTGGTTTGGCATGCAGTCCACAGCCAAACTGAAAGGGAGACGAACATGAAACTTGTCACAACTGCCGCGCTTCTCGGGGCTGGGATGCTTGCCTTCACGGCAACGACAGCGTCAGCGGAAATTGTGTGTAACGGCGAGGGCGATTGCTGGCACGTCAAGCATCGTTACAACTACGAACCGGGCTTCAACGTAACCATTCATCCGGATAGCTGGAGATGGGGCGACAGCGATCATTACCGCTGGCGCGAGCATGAAGGCCGCGGCTATTGGCGTAGCGGTGTCTGGGTTGGATTCTAAGCAGCTGACCTACTGATGTCATCCTCGGGCTCGCTCCATAGTCTGTTTATTTAAAGCGGAATGTTATCGTGCTTGTTCCAGGATTTTCGAGCGTCTTGTTGCGCAGCATGTCGAGCGCGCGGCACAGGCGCCTTCGCGTCTCCTGACGGCATGATCACCTTGTCGATGTAATCCGCGATGGGCGGCGACGAACGGGTTGGCGAACTCTTCGCGTACTCCTGATCGCGCGCCGGATCTTCACCGGATCGGACTAATCTCCGCGCGGATAGATAATTTCGACCGCCCCCTTCGGCCCCATCACCGCGATTTCAGCCGTCGGCCAAGCATAATTCACGTCGCCGCGCAGGTGCTTGGAGCTCATCACGTCATACGCGCCGCCGTAGGCCTTGCGCGTAATGACAGTCACTTTCGGCACTGTCGCCTCGGCGTAGGCGAACAGCAATCTTCGCGCCATGCTTGATGATGCCGCCGTACTCCTGAGACGTGCCGGGCAGGAAGCCGGGAACGTCGACGAATGTCACGATCGGAATATTGAAGCAGTCGCAGAAACGGACGAAGCGCGCCGCCTTGAGCGAAGCGTCGATGTCGAGCACGCCGGCGAGCACCATCGGCTGATTGGCGACGATGCCGACGCTGTCGCGCCATCCATGCGCGCAAAGCCCGATCACAATGTTCTTCGCGAAGTGCATCGTGTACTCGAAGAAGTCGCTCTCGTCCACGACTTTCAGGATCAGCTCCTTGATGTCGTAGGGCTTGTTCGGATTGTCCGGGAACAACGTGTCGAGCGACTGGTTCGAGGCGGTCGGCGACGATCATCAGTCGGCACCACGGGGCGTCGCCGTTGTTCGACGGCAGGAAGTCAAAGTCGCCGCATCATGAGCAGCGCTTCGACGTCGTTCTCGAGTGCCATATCGGCGACGCCGGATTTCGTCGTATGCGTGAGCGCCGCCGAGATCTTCCGCTGTCACCGTCTCGTCGTGACCGTCTTCACCACTTCAGGCCCGGTGACGAACATGTACGTCGTGTCCTTCACCATGAAGATGAAGTCGGTCATGGCCGGGAATAACCGCGCCGCCGGCGCAGGGGCCCATGATCAGCGAGATCTGCGGGATGACGCCCGAGGCGATGTACGTTTCGCTGGAACACGTCCGCGTAACCGCCGAGCGACGTCGACCCCTTCCTGGATGCGGGCGCCGCCAGAGTCGATGATGCCGATGACGGGGCGGCGCGTTCTTGACGGCGTGGTCCATGATCTTGGTGATTTTCTTGGCGTGGGCCTCGAGCAGCGAGCCGCCGAAGACCGTGAAATCCTGGCTGAAGACGTAGACGAGCCGGCCGTTGATGGTGCCCTAGCCGGTGACGACGCCGTCGCCGGGGACGTTCTGTTTCTCCATGCCGAAGTCGGTGCAGCGGTGCTCGATGAACATGTCCCATTCTTCGAACGAATCCGGGTCAAGCAGCTCGATGCGTTCGCGGGCCGTCAGTTTGCCTTTGGCGTGCTGGGCGTCGATGCGTTTCTGTCCGCCGCCGAGGCGTGCGGCGGCGCCTTGTCGAGTTGGCGGACGATGTCGTGCATTGGGAACCCCTGGCTTGGCTCGGGCAAAATACGGCGAAAGGGCTCTCTAGCATGGCTCCGATGCAGCGCAAACGGTGAGTTGTCGCGACGGCGGACGGGCGAGCGCGAGGGGACCAAGAGCCTCGAAATCAGGCGCTTTTTGCAGCCGGCTCTGGCTTTTCGGCCAAGAGGCGTTCTTGCAGGTCGGCGGCTTTCATCTCGATGAAACCCGCACCGCGAATGGGCTCGATCATGATCGGGTGGCCCGCTGAGGCAGCCCAGGCGAGCGTGGCAGCAATGAGGTTCGGAAGCGGATCGACGATGACGCGCTTGCCGAGATCTTCTTCATCTGTGGCTTCGGCGTCGGGCCTGTTCGAAAAGACGTGGAGCTTGTCGGCCGAACGCGGTTTTATCGTTCCCGGCGTCGGTATCGGCCCTTCGGCATTGCCGACAAGGTAAACTTCGCCCTTGTCGCGGACGGCGGCCACGTAAACTGGAAGCGCCTCGGATTTGAGGCGGATCAGCAGGTCACGCGGATCGATTTCCGCTTCGATCGGATCGGAAACCCAACCGGTGCCGACGAAGCCCTTCGCCGTCGCGATGCCGGGGAGGATGTCGGTGGCGAAAACTTCGAGAGTGATCTCCTGGAGCTCGCGGTTCCCTGCCAGGGCCTCCGCCCAGCGGCCGGCTTCGATCGGGCTCGACCAGAAGAGCTGCACGGTCCGGCCAGGTACTTTCTGGGAAGGGACGGACGCGTTCTCTTCGTCCGCGAGCGTCAGCACGCGTCCTTCCGCGGCGGCCCGGCGCACGAACCGGTCGCGTTGCGCGAGTTCTGGAATGCGCGGCGCGTTGAGCATTTGGTCACCACCCCAATCACTTTTCAAAGTGTTCTTGAAAGGCGGTCAAAGGGCAAGGCTGGTCGCCAAGACAAAGAAGAACGCTGCAATTAAACTGCGAATTGAATTTTAAAGCACATATCTCAAGCTGAGCCGGCACTATCACAGCCGTCGCCAGCTCCGTCAAAGGAGAAGTGGCCAGGTGTGATTTCTCGCTGAGCGCCCCTCGCGACAGCGTCATATCGTGAACAAGCGACCGACGCATCAGGCTACGCGAAATATTGGAATTACTGCGAGAGAAGCTCCAGAAAACGGTTCGCCGAATAAAATAGTCGCGGCGTCCGCGGCGGCGCGCGAGGGCTTCGAAATCTTCCCCCCAATGCGCGACCTGATAATCCTCATCGACGTGGGCAGCTTTCAAGCGGAATCAGGCACTC
>CAWDRA010000001.1:0-294159 GCA_963804615.1 uncultured Actinomycetota bacterium | reverse complement strand
TGTCGAGGTTGCCGTCCTCGATCGCGGTCAGCGCCCGCTCCCACATCTCGATGACGCGCAGCGTGATCGGGTCGATGCCGTTCTTCTCGGTGAAGTCCTTGGCGCGGGACAGGTACTCCCACTGGATCTCGAGCGCGGACATCTCCCGGCCGTTGGCCAGCCGGACCTTGCTGCGGCCGGTCATGTCGTGGCTGACCTCGCGGATCGCCCTGATCGGGTTGTCCAGGGTCATGTCGCGGAGCACGACGCCGGCCTCGACCATCCGCAGCACCAGGTCGGTCGATCCGACCTTGAGGAGCATGGTGGTCTCGGACATGTTCGAGTCGCCGACGATGACGTGCAGGCGCCGGAAGCGCTCGGCGTCCGCGTGCGGCTCGTCGCGGGTGTTGATGATCGGCCGCGACCTGGTGGTGGCGCTTGAGACGCCCTCCCAGATGTGCTCGGCGCGCTGGCTGACGCAGTAGACCGCGCCCCGCGGGGTCTGCAGGACCTTGCCCGCGCCGCAGATGATCTGCCTGGTGACCAGGAACGGGATCAGGATGTCGGCCAGCCCGCCGAACTCCCCGTGCCTGCCGACGAGGTAGTTCTCGTGGCAGCCGTAGGAGTTGCCGGCCGAGTCGGTGTTGTTCTTGAAGAGGTAGATGTCGCCCGCGATGCCCTCCTCGCGCAGGCGGCGGTCGGCGTCGACCAGGAGCCCCTCGAGGATCCGCTCGCCGGCCTTGTCGTGCGCGACGAGGTCAACAACGTTGTCGCACTCGGGGGTGGCGTACTCGGGGTGGCTGCCCACGTCCAGGTACAAGCGCGCCCCGTTGCGCAGGAAGACGTTGCTGCTTCGACCCCAGGAGACCACGCGGCGGAAGAGGTAGCGGGCCACCTCGTCCGGTGACAGCCGCCGCTGTCCCCGGAAGGTACACGTAACGCCGTACTCGTTCTCGAGCCCGAATATTCGCCTGTCCACGACCCCAGGCTACGTTCACTTACCCCCTGCGGTCACTATCCCGCGCCGAAGCCGGTAGACGACGGTAATACCGGACGGCACCGGACCGGGCGGGTAGACGTAGAACGAGGCGCCGTCGCGGAGCTCGGCGGGGGTGCAGATGAACTGCTGCGTCATCATGAACTCCCAGCTGGGGTCGGCCACGCAGGCGGTCACGCCGGTCCGCTCGGCCTGCACCAGGAGACCGGTGATGGCCGGCCAGGCGCCGCTCTCGAACCGGAACACCAGGGGCCGGCCGTCGGCCCGCTGAGCGAGAAAGGCGGTCCCCGGGCCCAGCGTGGGGTCGGTCACGATGCCCGTCGTCGACGGCGTCTCCGGGTCCACGTGGGCCAGGTCGAACCGGGTGAGCGGGGCGACGGCGAAGGCCGCCGCGGCGGCGACCGCCGCGCACGTCGCCGGCGACGGCGGCGACCCGCCCCGGCACCAGCTCGGTCACGGCGAGGGCGATCACCAGGACCGCGAGCAGCGGCGCGGTCCAGTAGAAGTAGCCGATGTAGTAGTTCGTGAGGGAGTCGGCCGCGTCCTTCGCGTAGGCGAGGAACATGACCGTGGACAGGGCGTCGGCCGCCAGCAGGGCCCCGCAGAACCGGCGCAGCGGGCCGCTGCGAAGCCGCCACGTCGCCACGGCGGCCGCGGCCACCAGGACGACCGCCAGCGCCCAGGCGTGCTCGTGCGGCCACCAGAACCAGAGCACGTACCTCACCAGCTGGACCGGGGTGAACGTCACGGGCTTGGCCGACGAGGTGTAGGTGACGTACTTGACGAAGTTGCCCGGCCAGTGCAGCGCGAGCTCGACGGCCATCGGCAGCGCGAAGACCGCGCTGATGGCCGCCACCGGAATCCAGACTCGGCGGGCCGGGGGTGAAAACAGGGACCGTTCGATACCAGATTTTCCGGCTTTGACGTTTTCCCGCCACCGCCGCCACAGGACCGCCGCCACCGCCGCGACCGCCAGCACCGGGACGAAGAGCAGGAAGGCGGCGTAGCCGTGGATCAGGAACCAGCCCGCCAGCGCCGCCAGCCAGCAGTCCTGGCCGCGCCCGGCCGCCACCGACGCGATCGCGACCACGAAGGCGAGGTAGGCGAGCACGAACACGTACGGCATCCAGTCCGAGCTGAACGCGGTCGGGTGCAGCGCGCCGAGCAGGGCGACCGCGGCCAGCGTGGCCGCGGCGCCGCGAAAAGACCTGGTCCAGCCGTAGCCGACCGCCACCACGGCCGCGGCGAACAGCGCGTTCAGCGCGTAAAGCCCGACCAGCTGCCCGTTCCACGCCGTCGGGACCAGGTGCAGCGCGTCGTAGAAGAGCGACTCGCCCCAGGCCTGCACGTACAGGAACGCCGGTCCCGGCTCGTTGAAGTGCTCCCGCGAGTAGTGGCCGACGACCAGCGTGAACCGGCGGGCCTGCTCGATCAGGATCGAGTTGGCCCCCATGTCGGCGTCCTCGTACTCCGGGGTGCTGAACAGGAACGCGTTCCTGACCAAGAGCACCGCCAGCACCAGCGCGAACGGGGCGGCCCAGACGATCACGGCGGCCGGAACCCCGAGCACGCGCCCGCCGGCCCCTGACGGGCAGCGTCGCCAGGCCGGCTGGGGCTGCTGCTGTCGTGAACCGCCGATAATCACGTGGTCACGATAGTGGCGGATATGCCCCTAGGCAGCGCTAACGGTAACGATTGAGGAATTGGCATGTCGGCCCCTGCGGCCGCTATCGCAGCCGGGAACCGGGCCACCGCCGTCACCCCCCGGGGTTGGCGCCGGCCGGGTACACGCTCATCGGGTAGCCGGCCGCGAGCTGCGCCGGGGTGCAGATGAACTGGCTCGTCAGCATGAACTTCCAGTGCCGGTCGGCCACGCAGGCGGGCACGCCGGTCCGCTCCGCCTGCACCAGGATGCCGGTGACGGTCGGCCAGCTGTTATGCGGGAAGGTCAAGACGATCGTGCGCCCGGCCGCCAGCGCGCCCATCGCGGCGACGCCGGCCGGCAGCATGGCGTCGGTGCTGTTACCCGCCCGCGGGTTCGCCGGGTCAACGTAGACCGTCGTCAGCTGGGTGGCGGGCGCCGCCGCGAACACCCACCAGGCCGCCATCGCCGCCGCCGTCGTCACCGCCCCGGCGGACCTCCCCCGCCCGGCCGACGCGACCAGCTCGCCCATCGCGAGCACGCTGACGAGCACCAGGATCACCGGGTTGGCCCAGGAGAAGTAGCAGATGTAGTACTGGTTGAGCTCGTCGACGCCGACCATCACGTAGCCGGCCACGGCCGCGACCGAGAGCGCGTCGACGAGCAGCAGCGAGCAGCAGAACCGCCGGGCCGGGCCGGGCGGGAGCCGCCACGGTCAGCAGCCCGGCGGTGAGCGCCAGGGTCAGCGCCGCCGCCCACGCGTCCGCGTGCGGCCACCAGAACCAGAGCACGTAGTCAATGACCTGGGCCGTGGTGTGGCCGCCGGCCTGCCCGCCGGACTGGTAGGCGAAGTACGCCTCGAAGTTCCCCGGTCCTTGCAGCACCCACTGCAGGATCAGCGGCAGCGCGAAGACCGCGCTGATGACGGCGGCCGGCAGCCAGGCTCGCCACCGCGCGCGGAGCCCGCGGATGGCCTCCGGTGGCCGGCGGCGGCGCTTTTCGCCCTCCGGGAGCGGGCTCGAATGAAGGGCCGAGCGCAGCTTGAGCCCGGTTCGCACCGCGACCGGGTCGATGCACCGCTCGCCGCGGCGGCGCTCCGCATGCTGCCCACCGACGGTCGTCCTGACATCGTCGTGCTCGCCGCCGTGAAGCTTGGTGGCGACCTCGACAGCCTTGGCTTCGGCGCCGCCGACCGCGACGCGATCGTCGAGGCCCGCACCCGCGCGCCGGAGCTTGCCGCGCGCCTGGCCGAGGTATCCTCCGGTGCCGAGATCGCGCGGGTGGTGGGCAGCGCGGCGGTGGCGACCGTGGCCCTCGCGTCGGCGGTCGGGCCACCGGCGGCTCCGCAGCGCTGGCTACGCGAGCTCAGGCACATGAGACTTGAGATCAGCGGCGATGATCTTCGCGCGGCGGGCATCGCTGAGGGGCCTGCGATTGGCCGTGGGCTGCAGGGCGCGCGCAACGCGATGTACGACGGTCTCGGCCCCGATCGCGACAGCCAGCTCACGGTTGCGCTCCAGGCCGCGGAGTAGCCTCGAGCGCGTGCAGCTCGCTGACCCCTTCTATGACCTGGAGGGCCAGATCGCGATCGACCTTCCGGGCGCGAGAGCCGTCTTCACGACGCGTTCCTGGGGCGACGTGCGCCAGACGCTGCCGACGATCGGTGAGAGGCTGGGGGTGCGGCCCGTCTGTGCCCGGCAGGTACACGGAACGGCGCTGGTCGCGGCCACCGACGTTACGACTGCGACCGAAGCTGATGCGCTGTTTGCGACACAGCGTGGCTCTGCGCCGGCAGTGATCACCGCCGACTGCGTCCCGATCGTGATCGCCGGCCAGGGAGTCGCGGTTGCAGTGCATGCCGGCTGGCGCGGCCTCGAGAGCGGCGTGATCAGCCGAACACTGGCCGAGCTGCAGGCGCGCGTGGAGGGAATGAGCGCAAGCGCGTCAAGCGCTGCGATCGGACCGGCCGCGGGCAGCTGCTGCTACGAGGTCGGCCCTGAGCTGCATGCGCGGTTCCCAGGTTTCAGCCGACAAAGGAACTTGGACCTAAGGGCGATCGCCAGAGCACAGCTGCGGGATGGCGGCGTCAAGGCGATCCACGATTGCGGCATCTGCACGATCTGCAGTACCGAGCCCGAGCTCTTCTCCTACCGTCGTGAGGGCGAGGCCGCAGGCCGCCAGGCGCTGATCGCGTGGTTGACCTGATCCACGGCCTCCGAGCCGACGACGTGCGCCACAGCCTCGAGCGCGTGCACGAGCGCCTTGACGCCGCCGGCCGCCGGCCCGGCGAGGTTCAGGTACTCGCGGCCGTCAAGTACCTACCGATCGAGGAGCTGGCGGCGCTCGTGGAGGGCGGGATCACCCTGGCGGGCGAGAATCGTGCTCAGGAACTCGTGCTCAAGGCCGCGCAACACCCCGAGCTCACCTGGGACTTCATCGGCGCGCTGCAGAGCCGGAAGGTCGCCCAGCTGCTGCCACACGTGCGCTACATCCACTCGGTGGCGTCCGATTCGGCGCTGGCACAGCTCGCCAGGCACGGAACACCCGAGACACGGATCCTGGTCGAGGTCAACGTCGCCGGCGATCCCGGGAAGGCGGGGGTCACGACGGCCGCGCTGGCGGGCTTCCTCGAGCGCTGTCCCGTGCCGGTGGCGGGCCTGATGACGATGCCGCCGCGGGCGGCCGATCCCGAGGACAGCAGACGGCATTTTGCAGCGCTGCGAGAGCTCGCCGACGCTCATGACCTGAGGGAGCTGTCGATGGGCACGAGCCAGGATTACGGGGTCGCCGCGGAGGAGGGCGCCACGATCATCAGGCTCGGATCTGCGCTCTACCGGCAAAGCGCGCCATAATCACCCGGATTGGGCGCCCTGGGCGCCACCTGCAGGGAAATCATCCGGAAACCCGAACCCCCATCCGATATGGCATTTCGCGACACATGGCATCGGACGCTCGTCTACTTCGGCCTCGCCGAGGATGAGGCCTACGACGACGATTACGGGCCCTACTCGGAACCGGAGGTTCAGATGCAAGACAGCTACCGCGATCGCCCGACGGTGCGCCGTCTCGACGAGCGCCCCCGGCGCCGCCGCGACGAGTACGACGACATCTTCGCCGACGACGACCGCCAGGCGACGGTACTGAGACCGGTCGCCACGCGCCCCAACGGCCGCGGCTCGGGCGGCAACGACGTGCGCGTGCACTTCGTCGCACCCAAGAACTTCAATGACGCGCAGGACATCGCCGACAAGTTCAAGGACCTGATTCCGGTGATCCTGAACCTGCAGACGGCTGACTCGGACCTGTCCAAGCGGTTGATCGACTTCGCCAGTGGCCTGACGTACGCGCTCGACGGCGGCATGCAGCGGGTGGCGGACAAGGTCTTCCTGCTGACTCCTCAGAATGTGGAAGTCTCGGCAGAGGAGCGCGCGCGGCTGCTCGAGAAGGGCTTCTTCAACCAGTCCTAGCGCCCGCGCTGGTGCCGCCGCGTCCGCTGACGCGCGGCACCGCAGGTACGCTTGCTCGGCGATGAGAGTCGGACTGATCGGATCCGGGAACATGGCCCGCGCAATCGCGCGCGGGTGGGGTGAGCCCGTGCTCTGCACCGACAGCGGTTCGGGCCGGGCGCAGGCGCTCGCGGACGAGCTCGGCGGCGAGCGCCTCGCCACCAACCGTGAGCTTGCCGAGCGCGCGGACCTGGTGGTCCTGTGCCACAAGCCCTACCACCTCGAGTCGGTCGCCGCGGAGCTGACCGGAATCACGAAGCCTGTCGCATCGGTGCTCGGCGCAACTCCGACCGCTGTGCTCGAGGCCGCATACCCCAGCAGCCAGGTATTCGCGCTGATGCCCAACACGCCGGTCGAGATCCGCCAGGGGGTGGTCGTCTACGCGCAACGCGGTCCTGAGTCACGGACGGTCGATCAGGCGGTCGAGGCGGCCGTGCTCGAGCTGTTCGGACGACTCGGCAGGGTGGTGGCGGTGCCCGAACGTCTGCTGGACGCCGCGACCGCGGTCACGGGCGTCGGGCCTGCATACCAGGCGCTGGTCGCGGAGGCTCAGATCGACGCCGCCGTACGCCACGGGCTGGGCGCTGGACTCGCGGGTGAGCTGGTCACCGCGACCATGACCGGCTCAGCGGCGCTGATCGAAGCCAAGGGACACGACACCCTCAGAGTGCGCCGCGAGGTGACGTCCCCCGGCGGCTCAACGGCCCGCGGGCTCGACGCGCTCGAGCGAGCCGGTATCCGCGCCGCCTTCCAGGACGCGATCGAGGCCGTCGTGAACCCTCCCAAGCAGCGCTGACGATGCTTCTCGAGGCGGTCACCCGGGCGAACGTCGCGAGCTACATCGAGGATCTGTTCGACGTCTACATCGCGCTGATCCTGATCTACATACTCAGCAGTCTGCTGCTCTCGTTCGGCGCGCGGCCTTCGTACTCACGGGTGCTGGACGCGGTGCTGGGCTTTCTGCGTGATGTCTCCGAGCCGTTCCTCGGGATCTTCCGGCGCCTGATCCCATCGATGGGAGCCATCGATCTCAGCCCGATGCTGGCGATCCTCGTACTGATTGTCGGGCGCACAGTCCTGGTCAAAGCGATCGGTGGCTGACGCGGCGCGACGACGCGCGGCGCTTCGCGCCGCGCTCGTGTTCGTGGTCGTAATCGGGCTCGACCAGCTGACCAAGCACACGCTCGGGACGTGGATCAAGCCCGGGCAGGTTCGTCACCTGGTTCCGGGGGTCACGCTGGTCTATGAGCGGAACACCGGCGTGGCCTTCAGCTTCCTGGCGGGCACCGGCGCGCTGGTGTATGTGGTGACCGCGATCGCGCTGATCGCGCTAGTCACATTCATGCTGATCCAACCCCAGCGACGTCTGTTGTGGCTGCCAACCGGGATGCTCATCGGCGGCGCCGTCGGCAATCTGATCGATAGGGTTGCGCGCGGCTCGGTGATCGACTTCGTCAAGCTTCCGCACTGGCCGGCCTTCAACGTCGCTGACATGTCGATCACGTTCGGTGTGATCATCCTGGTGTTGGTGATCGAGCGGGGCAGTGATGACAGCTGAGACCAGGTGGGAGGGGACCGTTGGACCCGATGTGGCCGGTCTGCGGCTGGACCAGTTCCTGGCCGAGCCGCTCGGTTCGCGGGCGCAGGCGGCACGGCTGATCGGTGCCGGGCTGGTCACGGTCGACGGCCGGGCCGTCCAGAAGCGCTACGCCGTCAGGCCCGGGGAGCAGGTGGTGGTGGCGGCTGAGACGTTGGGGCGGGTGCAGGTCAGCGGACCCGCACCCGCACTGTTCGCGATCGCCTACGAGGACGAGGCGCTGATCGTGGTGGACAAGCCGGCTGGACTCGTGGTCCACCCGTCGCCTGCGCATGAGAGCGGCACGCTCGCGCAGGCACTTGCCGGCCGCGCCGCCGGCGGCGGGGACCCACAGCGCCCCGGGATCGTGCACCGTCTCGACCGTGACACTTCGGGATTGTTGGTTGTCGCCAAGGGCGACGCCGTGCACCGCGCACTTCAGCGCATGCTGCAGGATCGCGAACTCGGTCGCGAATATCTGGCACTGGTCGAGGGGATCCCGCCGGCGCACTCGGGGACGGTCGACGCGCCGATCGGTCGCGACCGCCGCGACCGCCTGCTGCACTCGATCGACACCGACACCCCGCGCGAGGCGCGGACGCACTTTGAGCTGCTCGAGCCGCTCGGCAGGACGGCGCTGTTGCGGGTCACGCTCGAGACTGGACGGACACACCAGATCCGCGTGCACATGGGCGCGATCGGGCACCCGGTGCTGGGCGATCGTGCCTACGGAGGACCGGCATGGTTCGGGCTCGAGCGCCAGTTCCTGCACTCCGCCCGGCTCCATTTCCCACACCCGGTGAGTGGTGAGCCGATCGACATCAGCTCACCACTGCCCGCCGATCTCGAGGCCGCGCTCACACTCGCACGCGCTCAGTCGGCCTGAACTACACTGTTGGTCGTTCTGTTCCCGACCCGCCGCACGGGCCGGGTCGCGCCCTGCTCCGGGACAAGCCCGGAGTCGCGACCGAATACGGCCGGCGGTGGCTTCACAAAATCACATCAAGGGAGTTTCAAGTGGCTCAGGTGGGCATCAAAGAGCTGCTGGAGGCCGGCGTGCATTTCGGCCACCAGACGCGGCGCTGGAATCCGAAGATGCGCCGGTTCATCTTCGGTGAGCGCGACGGCATCTACATCATCGACCTGCAGCAGACCGATCGGCTGCTCCAGGATGCGCAGAAATTCGCCTCCGACATCGCTCGGCGCGGCGGCACGGTGATGTTCGTGGGCACCAAGAAGCAGGCGCGTGACGCGATCAAGGACACGGCCGAGGCGGCCGGGATGCCTTACGTCAACCACCGTTGGCTCGGTGGGCTGCTGACCAACTTCCAGACGATCTCCGGCAGGATCAAGCGGCTTCACGACCTCGAGCGTTACGAGGCCGAGGGTCAGCTGCAGCTGCTGCCGACACGTGAGCGGATGGCTGCGCTGGCCGACCTCGAGAAGCTCCGGGCGAACCTCGGCGGCGTGAAGAACATGCAGCGGCAGCCGGACGCCGTGTTCGTGATCGATCTCAAGACCGAGGCCATCGCCGTCAAGGAGGCACAGCGCCTGCGGATTCCGATCATCGGCCTGGTCGACACCAACTGCGACCCCGAGGGGATCGACTTCGTGATCCCGGGCAACGACGACGCGATCCGTTCTTGCGCCGCCGTCACGCGTGCGATCGGCGATGTCGTCGCCGAGTCCTACGGCGCCTTCCGCGCGGATGAGGAGCGGGCGCGGCTCGAGCGCGAGCGCAAGGAGGCCGAGGAGCGTGCCCGCCGGGAGGCTGAGGAAGCGGCCCGCCGGGCCGCCGAGGAGCAGGCACGGGCCGAGGCCGAGGCCAAGGCAGCCGCAGAGGCGGAGGCGAAGGCAGCCGCTGATGCTGCCGCAGCCGCCGAGGCGGCAGCAGCCGCGGAGACGGCTGCCAGGGCCGCTGCCCAGGCCGCCGCTGCGCCTGAGGCGCCCGCGGCCGCACCCCCCGCGCCCGAGCAAGCCGCTGCGTCCGAGGCGCCGGCTGAGCCCACCACCCCAGCTGGAACCGAATCCCCCGCCGCTGCGGACGCCCGTGCAGCCGATGCAGCCGCGGAGAACGCGTCGAGCGCGGCTCCTGCAGCAGCAGCCGAGGCCGCTCCCGCAGAGGACGGCTCGGCCGCGGCTGACGCCGAAATCGCGCAGGGCGCCCCTGAGGCGGAAGCCGCGGTCGAGGCTGCCGACACGGAAGCGACCGCTGAGACAACCGAGGAGTCCGCATGAGCGCCATAGCCGCATCAGACGTCAAGACCCTCCGCGACCGCACGGGCGCGGGGATGATGGCCTGCAAGAACGCGCTGGCCGAGGCTGACGGCGACTTTGAGCGCGCCGTCGAGCTGCTGCGCGCACGTGGCGAGGCGCAGGCCGCCAAGCGCGCCGGCAACGACGCCACGGAGGGCACGATTCAGACCTACGTGCACCGCGCGGGAGCGAAGATGGTCGGTGTCCTTGTCGAGGTCGACTGTGAAACCGACTTCGTCGCCAAGAACGATGCCTTCGTCGGCTTCGCCAAGGACGTGGCGCTGCACATCGCCGCCAGCCCGCTGACCCTGGCGGTCACCGAGGATGACGTTCCCGTTGAGGACCGCGAACGCGAGGTCCGGGTCGCCACCGAGAAGGCCCAGGACCGCCCGGAGAACGTCCGCGAGAAGATCGTCGAGGGCTCGGTCAAGAAGTGGATGGACGAGGTCGTGCTCCTGCGCCAGAAGCACGTGAACGAGGACAAGTACGGCGGTCAGACGATCGAGGCGATCCGCGCGAAGCTTGCCTCGGACACCGGTGAGAACGTCGTCATCCGCCGTTTCGCTCGGTTTGCAGTCGGCGATTAGGCTGCCCCAAACGTGAGCAGCACGCCAGGCACAGACGCAGCACCCGCCTACGGGCGCGTGCTGCTGAAGCTTTCCGGTGAGGCGCTGATGGGTGACCGTGATTACGGCACCGATCCTGAGCGCGTCCAGGCTGTTGCGCAGGAGATCGCCGCGATTCACCGGCGTGGGGTGGAGGTCGCCGTCGTGGTTGGTGGCGGCAACATCTACCGCGGCCTTGAGGCCGCGGCGCGCGGTATGGACCGCGCGACCGGCGACTACATGGGGATGCTCGCGACGGTCCTGAACGCACTGGCGCTCCAGGACGCGCTGGAGAAGAGCGAGATCCCGACCCGCGTGCAGTCGGCGATCACGATCTCAGAGGTTGCCGAGCCCTACATCCGCCGCCGCGCCGTCCGCCACCTCGAGAAGGGGCGCGTCGTGATCTTCGCGGCCGGCACCGGCAACCCGTTCTTCACCACCGACACGGCCGCCGCGCTGCGCGCAGCCGAGGTCCACGCGGAGGTCGTGCTGATGGCCAAGAACGGGATCGAGGGCGTCTACAGCGCCGATCCCGCGAAGGACCCCAACGCGAAGTTCATACCGGAGATCACTCACAAGGAGGCGCTCACCCAGGGTCTTCAGGTGATGGACTCGACCGCGTTCGCGCTGTGCATGGACAACAACCTCCCGATCGTCGTCTTCAACATGGCCGACGGGAGCAACATCAACCGGATAGTGTCCGGTGAACTCGTGGGAACCCTGGTGAAGACATGAGCGACGACGATCTGGTCACGGGCTTCCTCGACGACGCGCGTGAGCGCATGCATAAATCGGTGGATTCGACGCGGCACGAGTTCAGCTCGGTGCGCACGGGCCGCGCCAGCCCGGCGCTGCTGGACCGCATCAATGTCGATTACTACGGCACCGTGACCCCACTCAAGCAGCTGGCGACGATCAGCGCGCCCGAGGCGCGGCTGCTCTCGATCCAGCCTTACGACAAGAGCTCGATCAAGGCGATCGAGAAGGCGATCCTCGAGTCAGACGTCGGCCTGACGCCTTCCAACGATGGAGGCGTGATACGCCTGATGCTGCCGGAACTGACCGAGGAGCGTCGGCGTGAGCTGGTCAAGGTTGTGCGCGGGATCGCCGAGGAGGGGCGCGTCGCGATCCGCAACGTGCGCCGCGACGTGATGCACGACCTCCGCGAGCTGAAAGGTGAGGGTGAGATCGGCGCCGACGACGAGCATCGCGCCGAGACCGAACTCCAGAAGGTGACGGACGCCAGGGTTACCGAGCTCGACGAGCTGCTGAAGGTCAAGGAAGAAGAGATCCTCGAGGTCTAGTCGTGAGCCTGGAATTCGCGAGCAGGCTCGCGGCGTCAGGACGTTAGATGGACGCCGGCGCCGCGCCAGATCCGGGCGCCGATGGCCCGCGCCACGTCGCGATCATCACCGACGGCAACGGCCGCTGGGCCAGGCAGCGCGGACTGGCAGCGATCCGCGGCCATGAGGCCGGCGCTGACGTCGTCAAGGCGCGCCTGCGGGACGCCGTCGGCTTCGGGATCAGAGAGCTGACGGTCTACTCGTTCTCGACCGAGAACTGGAGCCGATCGAGGGCGGAGGTCAGCGGTCTGATGCGGATGTTCGCACGGCGCATCGATGCCGAGACTCCGGAGCTCAAAGCTGAGGGCGTGCGCATGCGCTTCATCGGCCGCCGCTCGGCGCCGGTCTCGCAGCGCCTGATGGAGAAGATGGAGTGGGCGGAGTCCGAAACGGCGGCCAACGACCGGATCACGCTGTTCGTCGCGTTCAACTACGGTGGGCGCGCGGAGATACTCGATGCCGCGCGCAGCTTCACAGGCGGCGGTGAGGACGAGTTTAGGCGTCACCTGTATGCACCCGATATGAACGACCCCGACCTGATCATCCGCACCAGCGGCGAGCGGCGAGTGTCTAACTTCCTGACCTGGCAGTCGGCCTACTCCGAGTTTGTGTTTCGCGACGAGCTCTGGCCCGACTTTACGCGTGAGGCCTTCGCGGCCAGCCTCGCCGAGTACTCCTCGCGCCAGCGGCGCTTCGGTGGACGCTGATGCCTCCGGTCCGGCGTAGCGTGCAGGCCGGTCGCAGCGCGGCCGGGGAGCCCCCGCGTCGGCGCCGCCCACGCTCCGACCTGACGGCGCGGGTCATCGTCGCCGTGCCTGCGGCCGTGCTGGCGGTGATCTTCGTCGACATCGGCGGGGTCGGCTGGATGGCGCTGATGGCGGTGATCGCCTGCGTCTGCCTGAGCGAGCTCTACACGATGCTGCCTGACTGGAAGCCGGTGCCGGTCGTCGGCTTCGTGGTCGGCGCCGGCATGTGCGTCGCAGCGCGCTACGGGACACTCGCGGCCGTGGTCGGCGTCGCGCTCGCCTCCGCTCCGCTCGTGTTCCTGGCGGTGCTCGCACGCGGTCAGAGTACGGGCGCAACCCTGACGATCGCCTCGACGCTGCTTGGCGTGATGTGGATCGGCTTCGCCTCCGCGCACGCTGTCCTGCTGAGACAGCTTCCGCACGGCAACGGGCTTCTGATCGACGTGATGCTGGGGACGTTCCTGGGTGACACCGCGGCCTACCTCGGCGGAAGGATGTTCGGGCGCCATCCGCTGGCGCCGTCGATCTCTCCGAAGAAGACGGTCGAGGGCCTCGCCTGCGGAGCGCTTGTCGCGATCGTCGCGGTTGTCGTCGCTGGCCTGTACCAGGAGACGTGGCTGTCACACAGCACCGCGCTGCTGCTCGGCGTCGCAATCGCGGTGCTCGGTCCGATCGGTGACCTGTTCGAGTCGCTGATCAAGCGCGACGCCGGCATCAAGGACGCAGGCACCATATTCGGAGCACACGGGGGTGCGCTCGATCGGCTCGACGCGATCATGTTCACGGTCGTGGCGGCCTACTACATCGCGATCAGCGTCCCGAGGTAGGCGATCGTGTCGCGACGCTTGGTTATCCTGGGTTCGACCGGCTCGATCGGGACACAGGCGCTCGACGTGGTCATTCGCAGCGAGGGCGAGCTCGACCTGGTCGGCCTCAGTGCCGGCGGTGACTGGAAGGCCGTGATCGAACAGGCCACGCGGCTCGGCGTACGCCGCATCGCGCTGGCTGATCCCGACGCGGCCGCTCGCGCATCGGAGGCGTGGATCGACGGCGAGGTGCTCTCTGGTCCGGACGGCCTGGTGCGGCTTGTGACCGAGTCGGGCTGCGACATCGTCCTGAACGCAATCGTCGGGTCCGCGGGCCTGCTGGCGACCGTGGCAACGCTGGGGGAGGGCATCGACCTCGCCTTGGCCAACAAGGAATCGCTCGTGGTCGGCGGAGAGCTCGTGAACCAGCTCGCGGAGGCCACCGGCGCCCAGATCCTGCCGGTCGATTCCGAGCACTCGGCGCTGTTTCAGCTGCTCGGCCGCGAGTCGGCCGGGACGGTCGACCGACTCGTTCTGACCGCCTCCGGAGGCCCGTTCAGGGGACGCACACGCGATCAGCTGGCCGACGTAACCATCGACGAGGCGCTCGCACATCCGACCTGGTCGATGGGCGGCAAGATCACCATCGATTCAGCGACGCTGATGAACAAGGGACTCGAGGTGATCGAGGCCCACCATCTGTTCGGGACGCCCTATGACCAGATCGAGGTGGTGGTGCATCCCCAATCGATCGTTCACAGCCTGATACAGCTCTGCGACGGTGCCACGCTCGCGCATCTCGGCTACCCCGACATGCGCGTTCCGATCGCCTATGCGCTGCATCACCCCAACCGTTCGGAGGTGCCCCTGCCGCCGCTCGATCTGGCGGCCGTCGGGACGCTCACGTTTGAGCCGCCGGACTCCGACACCTTCGCCTGCCTGGCGCTGGCGCGCACGGCCGGGATCGCAGGCGGTACGGCCCCCTGCACGCTCAATGCTGCAAACGAGGTGGCGGTTCATGCGTTCCTCTTAGGAAGACTCGCTTTCCTCGGGATTGCGCAGGTCATCGAGGAGACGCTCGCCGCCATGCCATCACAGCCAGTCCAGTCATTCGAGTCCCTCATGGACGCCGACGTGCGGGCGCGGGCAACCGCGTCTGCAGTCGTGCAGCGGCTGTCAGACTGAGGAACCATGTCCTGGGCGCTTGCGTTCATAGGCTTCGCGCTGCTGATCGTGCTGCACGAGGGTGGCCACTTCGTGGCGGCCAAGGCGGTCGGCATGCGGGTCGAGCGCTTCTCCCTGTTCTTCGGGCCGATGTTCGTCAAACGGCAGATCGGCGAGACCGAGTACGGCATCGGCATGATCCCGCTTGGCGGGTTCGTGAAGATCACCGGGATGGCTCCGAACGAGACGTTCGAGACACCGGAGATCGAGGCGCGCGCCTACATAAACCAGCCCGTGTGGAAGCGGATCGTGGTGATCGGTGCCGGGCCCGCCGTCAACATCGCTCTGGCATTGGTCCTGGCATTCGTGTTCTTCCTGGGGGTGGGAAGCCACAACGTGGTCAACCGCAGCGGCCAGGACGTCGTCACCAACAGGATCGGCGGCGTGATCCCCGGCAGCGCCGCGGTCGGCAAGATCCAGGCCGGTGATGTCCTGGTGTCGGTGGACGGCGTGCGGGGGTCCTCCGAGCGCCTCGGAGCACAGATCGACAAGCACAGGTGCGCAGATGATGCCCGCAGCGACGGTTGTCGGGCACAGACGCCTGCGACGATCGTGGTGCGACGCGAAGGCGCCCTGAAGACCCTGTCGCTGCGCCCGCGCTGGAGCGGGGTCGAAAAGAAGATGCTTGTTGGCGTCGGCTTCGAGTTCAAACTCGCTCCGAACGGAATCCTCTACGCCGCCACTCATAGCGCCACAGGTCTGTGGAACGTGACCAAGGCCGAGGTCACCGACATCGTCGAGATCTTCAAGCCGCAGAACCGCCGTCAGCTGCACAGCATCGTGGGCAGCTACAAGATCGCTCAGGAGGACATCGCCGCAGGCTGGACTTCCGGCATCGAGATCCTGGCGCTCATCTCGCTCGCACTCGGTGTCATCAACCTGTTTCCGGTGCTGCCGCTCGACGGTGGGCACATCTTCTGGGCCGTCGCCGAGAAGATCCGCGGTCACCGCATCTCGCTACGAGTGATCGAGCGGGCGACGATCGTCGGGTTCGGGCTGATCGGGATCCTGCTGTTCGTCGGCCTCAGCAACGACATCTCCGCGATCGCGGGTAAAGGTCTGGGCACTCACTGAGCGTCGCCGCTCCCGCGGGCGCCGTGCAGCGCCCGAGCGAGCACCTCGACCGGATGCAGGACCGCCAGCGGACTGCCAAGCTCGCGCAGGTGGCGCTCCAGCTGACCGACGCAGCCTGGGTCGGCGCTCACGACCAGATCGGCGCCGGCGTCGAGCACGGCCTGCGCCTGGCGGCGGCCCAGGGCCGCCGACGTCTCGGGTGACGTCAGGCGGTAGATGCCCGGTGCGCCGCAACACGCGCCCGCGTCCAGCCGTATCTCCACCAGCTCGACACCCGGGATCGCACTCAGCAGACTCCGCGGTTGCGCGCTGATGCCCTGGCCGTGGCGGAGCCGGCAGGCGTCGTGGTAGGCGATTCGGAGGGCGAGCGGCCCGCTGGCCGCTCGCCGCGGCGCCGACGCCAGCAACTCATGGACGTCGACGGCAAGCGCACTTAGGGCGCGAGCCCCCGGTGTTCCCAGTAACCGGCCGTAATCCTTCAGTGCGGCCCCGCACGCGCCGGAGCTGGCAACGATGCGGTCCACGCCACCGACCGCCGCGAAGGCGTTGATGGTGGCCTGAGCCCGCCGCAGGCCGTGGTCGCGTGCGCCGGCCAGGAGCTCGACAGCTCCGCAGCAGTCGACCGCAGCCGGTGCGATCACCTCGTAGCCCTCGGCCGCGAGCACCGACACCGTCGCCCGCTGGATCCGGTTCTGGGACGGGCGCGTGGCGCAGCCGAGCAGGAGTCCCACACGGCCGCGATATGAGCCGACGGCAGGCGTGAAATGCGGGATCGCGCGGCGCCGATCGAGCCGGCCGAGCCGAGCCGTGCGAGGGATCGCTGAAAGCGCGGTCTGGCGGCGCAGCCGCTCAAGCGGCGGGCGCGGAAGATCGCGTTCGATCGCCTCCTGCGCCGCCGCAAGCAGATCCGCGTACGGAACCTCCTCCGGACAGACCGTCATGCAGGCCATACAACCCAGGCACGAGTCGATGTGGTCGGCCATCTCTGCCGTGGCGCAACCGTCCGGCGCCAGGGCATCCTCGATCAACACGATGCGCCCTCGGGGTGACTCGGCCTCGCAGCCGTCGAGCGTGTAGGTGGGGCAGCTCTCCAGGCATAGCCCGCAGTGGGTGCAACTCATCTTGGGGGTCTCATCGCCTCAGACGGTTCGGGTCTCAGATCCTGCCGACGAATACGCCAGGGTTGCAGATCCCGGCCGGATCGAAGCTGGCCTTCAGCTCACGCATCAGCTCCAGCGCCGAGCCCTCCGGTACTCCCCAGGGATCAATTGCGCCCCGCGAGGCTGCCGGCAGGTCGAGCACCACCGCCGGCGTGCGCACCGGCATGCCGGCACGGATCACCGCGATCATCGCAACGTCGAGGGTCATGTAGAGGATGCCCAGAGCCGCTCGCCCGACAACCGTTGCCGCTGCCCGATCAGCCAGCGCCAGAGCATCCGCCAGGTTGCCGCGACTCACGTCGACCCGGATCACTGCCTGGCGCGGCGATCGCTGCCCAGCACGCTGCCGGCTCCAGAGGCCGCCGTCGTCCGCGCGCACCTCTGTCTCGCCGAGGCCGCAACCGCGCATCGTTGCGGCGACACCGGCGGCGCGCGCGGCGGCATCCTCACCGGCCACGCGCGCCAGGATCCCGCCCCGCCCGCCCCGCCAGGCAAGGTCGAGGGCCTCGAGGTCGCGGTGCTGATCGGCCAGCGTCCGCGCGGCCGCCGCCAACCGCGACGCGTCGGCGGTCGCCGCCAGTGCGGTGGCCGTGCCTCCTGGCAGCGGATGCAGGCGCACGTCCACGGCCAGGATCGCCCCGAGAGTGCCGAATGAGCCCACGAGCAGCCGTGTCAGGTCGTATCCGTCCTGGCGATCCCGGCCCAGCCGCCCGGTGTGCACGAGCCTGCCGTCGCCGAGGGCCGCGGTCAGACCCAGAGCCTGTTCACGCACGGAGCCGTAGCGGTGACTCAGGGGCCCGCTGTCAGCCGTCGCGAAGACGCCGCCGACAGTTGCGGGCGAGCCGTGGCCCAGACCCAGGTGAGGGTCGGCCGCGAACATCACGCCGCTGCGCGCAAGCGTCGCCTGAGCCTGAAGGATGGTCGCGCCGGCCTGGAGCGTGGCGGTCTCGAGGTCGGGTGCTGATCACGACACCGTCGAGGTGGGTGGTCTGCAGCCGCAGCGCTCGCTGGCGGCGCCGGAAAGCCCCAACCGAGCTTGGTGCCGCCGCCGACGATGCGCACCGGGCGCTCGCTGCAGCGGCTCCCGCCAACGCCCCGGCCGCGTCGGCGAGGCTGCGCGGGATCACCACCTCATTCACCGCCGTTGCGCCCCGCTCGCGGCTCGAGCGCCGCGCGAAGCGTGATCGCGACGGCGATTCCGGCTCGACCCCGCGATCCCGGGAAGGCACCGGCAATGTCATAGCCGGGGAGGCCCGACTCGACCCGGACGCGCCGGCCCGACGGGTCGACCAGCTCCAGCGCGTCAACGTTCTCGATGCCGGCCGTCTCGGCGACGTGGCCGCCGACGGTGCCGACGCGCATGGGGGAGGTGGGCGGTACGGCGCGGGCGCCTCGACGAGCCAGGGCGCGCCGGCACCGGGCCAGCAGATCCGTCGGCGCGCCGGGCTCGACCGTGATCTAGCCGTCGCCGTGCTCGAGGATCCGACGCATGCGCGTCAGGACGATCATCAGCGCACCCGATCGTGGCAGCGCGCCACCGCCGGTGCTGGTTCCGGCACCGCGAACAACGTACGGTGCCGACGTTTCACGGCAAGCTGAGACGAGCCGGCCACCTCGGCGCCCGTGCCAGGCAGGGCCGCTGCAAGCGGCAGCGGCCCATCACGTGTCGGTTCCGTCTGAGCGATAGACCGACAGCAGCGCCGGGCGACCGATCACGTGGGCATCGCCACAGATCAAACGCGCGCGGGCGACCAGTTCAGCACCAGCCTCCATCGGCCAAGTTTCGCCGATGGAGGCGTCTCCGGCGTCCTCTAGACTGCGCTCGCGATGGCCTCCAAGAATCAGATCGACGTCGGCGGGGTGTTGATCGGCGGCGGCGCACCCGTCGCCGTGCAGACGATGACCAAGACCGAGACCGCCGATATCGACGCGACGCTCGCGCAGATCAGGCGCGTTGCGGAGGCGGGCGCAGACCTCGTGCGCTGCGCGGTTCCGCGCGACCAGGACGCTGAGGCGCTGAAGACGATCGTGCGCGAGTCGCCGATCCCGGTGATCGCGGACATCCACTTCAACCACACGCTCGCGCTGAAGGCGCTCGACGCCGGCGCGCACTGCATCCGCCTCAACCCGGGCAACATCGGCGGGCCGGAGAAGGTCGCCGAGGTCGTGGCGAAGGCCAAGGCGCTGGGCACGCCTCTGCGGATCGGCGTCAACTCCGGATCGCTTCCGGCGCACCTGCGCGAACTCGAGTACGAGACCCGGTCGAGGCGCTCGTCACGGCTGCCGTTGAGTTCGTCGAGCTGATGGAACGGCTCGACTTCACGAACTTCAAGGTCTCGATGAAGTCGACCAGCGTGCCGAACACGATCGCCTCCAACCGCCTGCTGTCGGAGCGGATCCCGTATCCGCTGCACCTCGGCGTGACCGAGGCGGGCACCAAGTGGTCCGGTTCGCTGAAGTCCGCCGTCGGGCTCGGCACGCTGCTCGCCGACGACATCGGCGACACGATCCGGATCTCGCTCTCGACCTTCCAGGCCGAGGAGGAGGTCAAGGTCGCCTGGGAGATCCTCAAGGCGCTGCGACTGCGCCGGCGCGGGCCGGAGCTGATCGCCTGCCCGACCTGCGGCCGCCTGCAGTTCGACATGGACACGGTCGTCGCCGAGGTCGAGCGGCGCCTGGAGGCCTATGAGGACCCGATCGAGGTGTCGGTGCTCGGCTGCGCGGTGAACGGCATCGGCGAGGCCCGCCACGCCGACTTCGGGATCACCGGCGCCAAGGACATGGGCATGATCTACGCCAAGGGCGAGCCGCTCAAGAAGGTTCCGACCGACGAGCTGGTCGACGAGCTCTTCAAGGAGATCGACCGCTACTACGCCGCCGGCAAGCGGCTGGTCCGCGACGAAACAGAGCGCTGCCGAGGCCAGCGCGTGGCTCGCTGAGAACGAGGACGCCACCGCGATGACGCCGGAACGGCTCGCGATGCTCGAGGCAGAGGCGGCCAAGGAGCCGGAGGCGGCGGCCAAGGCTGGACGAGGCACTCTCGCCCGTCCGGCCGCCGCTTTACGCGCGCCTAGCGCCGCCGCGGGCCAGGTCGCTTAACGTGCGTATCACGGGGTATAACCGCACCCTTGAATCTTGACCCCCGCCCCGGCGGCAGGAGCTCAGGCCGCCGCGAAGCGCTCGGCGACCTTGTTCCAGTCGATCACGTTCCAGATCGCCGCCAGGTACTCCGGGCGGCGGTTCTGGTACTTGAGGTAGTAGGCGTGCTCCCACACGTCGACGCCGAGCAGCGGCGTCTTGCCGTCGATCAGCGGCGTGTCCTGGTTGGGGGTCGAGATCAGCTCGACGCCACCCCCGTTCGCAACCAGCCACCACCAGCCGGAGCCGAAGCGGCCGACGCCGGCGGCGTTGGCCTTCTCCTGGAAGTCTGCGAACGACCCGAACGCGCCATTGATGGCGTCGGCCAGGGCTCCGGTCGGCTCGCCGCCGCCAGTCGGGCTCAGCGACTCCCAGAACAGCGTGTGATTGAAGTGTCCGCCGATGTTGTTGCGGATTGCGGGAACGGCCAGCGCCGCCTGAGACGTCAGGATCTCCTCGGCGCTCTTGTCGGCCCACTCGGTGCCCTCGATCGCCTTGTTGCCGTTGGTCACGTAGGCGGCGTGATGCTTGTCGTGATGGATCTCCATCGTCTGCGCGTCGATGTGGGGCTCGAGCGCGTCGAAGGCGTAGGGAAGATCGGGAACAGTGAACGGCCATGCTTTGCTCCTGTCTTCGGGGTCGCTCTGGTGGTTCTATCAGAGCACCGGGGCGGTGAGCGCGCCGCGGCCAGCCCCCGTACGCTTGCTCGCCATGCCGCGTCTGTCCGAGTATCTGCTGCCCACTGAACGCGAGCCGCCGGCCGACGCGGAGGCGCTGAGTCACAAGCTGCTCGTGCGCGCAGGACTGATCCGGCAGGTTGGCGCCGGGCTGTGGAGCTGGATGCCGGCCGGCTGGCGCAGCCACCAGCGGATCGTCCAGATCATCCGCGAGGAGATGGACGCGATCGGCGGCCTGGAGATGCTGATGCCGGTGCTGCAGCCAGCGGAGCTGTGGAGGCGCAGCGGTCGCTACGACGTCTTCGGTGAGGAGCTGTTCAAGCTCCAGGATCGCAAGCATGCCGACTTGGTCCTGGGACCGACCAGCGAGGAGGTCGTGACCACCCACGCCTCGACCTGATGCGCTCCTACCGCGATCTGCCGAAGATCCTCTACCACTTCCAGACCAAGGAACGCGACGAGCCTCGTCCCCGCGCCGCCGTGCTGCGCTCGCGCGAGTTCGTGATGAAGGACTCCTACAGCTTTGACTGTGACCCTGCGGGGCTCGACGCCACATACCAGAAGCACGCCGGCGCCTACGACCGCATCTTCGACCGCTGCGGCCTGGAGTGGTACAGCGTCGAGGCTGATGTGGGTGCGATGGGCGGCATCGGCGCCCACGAGTACATGGCACCGTGCGCGGCCGGGGAGAACCAGGTCGTCCTGGCACCAGGGTATGCGGCGAACCTCGAGGTCGCCTCGGCGCAGCCACAGGCCGTGCAGCTGCCGGCCGCAACGGACACACCCGAGGAGGTTCCGACCCCGGGAATGATCGACGATCGCTCAGGTCGCAGCGGCTCTCGACCTGCCGGAGGGAGCGCTGCTGAAGGCATACCCGGTCGTGCTGCCGGACGGCGGCTTCGTGCTGGCGATGCTGCGGGGCGACCACAAGGTCAATGACATCAAGCTGGCATTGGCGCTGCAATCGCAGTTCCGCCAGGCCAATCCGGCCGAGATCGAGGCGCAGCTGGGGCCGCCGGGATCGATCGGCCCGGTCGGTGTCGCAGCCAGGATCCTGCTCGATGATGCTGTCGTCGCAGCCGATGCCGGCGGCTACGTCGCCGGTGCGAATCGGCCCGATCTGCATCTGCGGGGCGTGGTACCAGGGCGCGACTTCGAGTTCGAGCGCGGCGACTTCCGCAGCGTCGTGCCGGGTGACACGATCGGTGGCCATGCGGTCAGGATCGAGCCGGCAATCGAGGTCGGGAACATCTTCAAGCTCGGCACGCGCTACAGCGTCGCGCTCGGGGCCAACTACCTCGACCACACCGGAGCCAGCCAACCACTGTGGATGGGCTGCTACGGGATCGGCCCGGCCCGAATCGCGGCGGCGGCGATCGAGCAGTTCGCCGATGAGCGCGGCATCTCCTGGCCGCGGGCGATCGCTCCGTTCGACGTTCACCTTGTGACGCTCGGCAAACCTGGCAGCGAGGAACGGGAGCTGTCAGACGGGCTTTACGAACAGCTCATGGCGGCCGGGCTCGACACGATCTACGACGAGCGCGAAGCCGGGCCGGGGGAGAAGTTCGCCGACGCCGAACTGCTCGGCTGCCCGCTGCGCCTCACGATCGGGCGACGTACGCTGCAGTCGGGGGAGCTCGAAGTCCAGATCCGCAGGGGACAGGAAGCCCGCGTGCTGCCGCTGGAGGGCGCGGCCTCGGCGACGCTTGCGCTTTGGCAAAACCTGGACTGACCAAGAAACGCCTGCTTGGCATCGACCGCTCCGGGCCCAACCCGGAGGCGACGAGTTCTGACCAGCCGCTGCACCCGCTCACGGTCCCGAACGTGATCGGATTCCTGCGTCTGGCGCTGATTCCGGTGTTCCTGGTCGTGGCGCTCTCGAGCTCCGACGGTGAAAGCGCCCTGGCGGCGGTGCTGTTTGCGGTGATCGGCTGGGCGGACTACCTCGACGGCTTCGCCGCACGGCTGACGGGGCAGTACAGCCGTCTGGGTGCGCTCCTGGACCCGATCGTCGACCGGGTCCTGGTGGTTTCGGGGATGGTGGTGTGCTGGCATTTCGCGCTGCTGCCGCGCTGGGCGCTGGCGCTGGTGATTGCGCGCGAGCTGCTGATGCTGGGCCTCAGCCGCTACAGCCTCAGCCGTCGGTATCGAGATCAAGATCAACTGGGCTGGACGCCTTGGAGTGGCGCCGACGATGGCAGCACCGTTCTTCGCCATGGCCGGCGTGCGCTGGCTCGCGCTGGTGATGCTCTACGTCGGTCTGGCGCTGTCTCTGCTGGCGACGGTGCTCTACATCAGGCGCGGAGCGCATGAACTGAGGACCAGGAACGCCGGATCCTCCTCCAGCGATCCGGGTGAGGCGCCTGGAGGGAACTCTCAAGCTCAGCTTGACCCTATGGGCTTCGACGGTATACTCAGCGCTGTCGCACCATCCAGAAATCGCCGCGCTGCCGCACGGAGGAAGACTCTCGAATGGAAACTTTCCCAGACCTCGGATCGCTCACCGACACGGAGTTGAAGGACCTGATCAAGGAGCTGACCGACGAGGAGACGGAGGTCTCCTACCAGCGCCGGATCCTGCACGGCAAGATCGACATCCTGCGCGCAGAGCTCGTCAACCGGCTCCGTCGCAAGGACGAGAGCGGCGAACTCGTGATCAGCGGCGCCGACGTCCAGCAACTGACAGACATCCTGACCGGGAACTACCCGCCGACGCGACGAGCAGCCCGGCGGTCTCGGCTGAGAGCCAGGCACGTGGCTCAGCATTGCCCTGAGTGCGGGTTCGCGAACGCGGACGGCGCTAACTACTGCCAGCGCTGCGGAGCCTTCATGGGCGGCTCGGAGTCTGCCGCCGGCGATTCGACCGCGACCTACAGGATCGGCGACACCGGCGAGTTCGAGGAGGTTCCGATCGAGGCGGTCACGGCCCACGGCGCGGCTCTGGTGATCAGGGCGGGTGGCGGCCGCGCCGGCGAGACGCTTCGCGCTCGATCGTCCCGCGGTTGACCGTCGGCCGGCGACCTGACAGCGATGTCTTCCTCGACGATGTCACGGTCTCCCGCGACCACGCCGTGGTTGTCAAGCGCGGCGAGCACTACTACCTGGATGACTGCGGCTCGCTGAACGGCACATATGTGAACCGCCGCAGGATCGACTCGCAGCGCCTGAACGATGGCGACGAGCTGCAGATCGGCAAATACAAGCTCGCCTTCCTCGGCGCGATGACGCATCGACGACGGCAACGAGATCCCGGTCGAGCTCCCCGATCCGCCGCGATCGCTCGGCGACCGCCGGCGAAGTCGGCGACGATCGGGGCCGTCTGCAAGGCACTCGAACTCGAGTTTCCCGACATCTCGATCTCAAAGATCCGTTATCTCGAGGACCAGAAGCTGCTGACGCCGCGGCGGACACAGGGTGGCTACCGGCTCTACTCGCCAGAGGACGTTCAGAGGCTTCGCACGATTCTGCGCCTGCAACGCGATGAGTTCCTGCCACTGCGCGTGATCCGGCAGGAACTCGCCGGTGGTCGCAGCGAGCGCGACGTGGGCGCGGCACCCGATCCGAAGGCGTTGCGGCGCACCTCGGTGTCGCGCGATCCGGGCGCGCTGTACTCGCTCGGCGGATGTCGTCGAGGAGACCGGCGCCGACCCGAAGCTCGTCGGAGAACTGGTCGACTTCAGCGTCATCAAGGGCGATGTTCGCGGCGGGACGCGCTACTTCGACGACACCGAGCGCGAGATCATCCGCGCCGTATCAGAGCTGGCTCGCTACGGCGTGGGTGGCCGCAACCTCCGTGTCTTCAGGACCTCGGCCGATCGCGAGGCCCAGCTGCTGCAGAGCATCCTGGCGCCGGCACTGCGCTCACGCAATCCGGAGCGTCGCAAGGAGGCCGTCGAGGCGCTGGAGAACCTGGCGTCCGTCACCACACACCTCAAGCATCTGCTACTGATCCGCGACCTTCGCAAGATCGCAAGCTGAGGCCGGACAGATGTCGGCGCGCTTCGAGGACGGCGTCAATCTGCGCGGGTACGTGCGCGACATCCCCGATTTCCCGACGCCGGGCATCCTCTTCCGCGACATCACGCCGCTGCTGCTCGACCCGCGGGCAATGGGTGCCGCCGTCACCAGACTGGCCAAATACGCGCGCGATCTGGAGGTCGACTATGTCGTCGCCGCCGAGGCCCGCGGCTTCATCCTCGGCGGCGCTTTGGCGCACGCGCTTCACGCAGGATTCGTTCCGGCTCGCAAGCGCGGGAAGCTCCCGCATGAGACGATCAGCTCCGAATACGCGCTCGAGTATGGGATCGATGCGCTGGAGATGCACGCAGACGCCTTCGCAGGAGGCACGCGCGTGCTGATCCACGACGACCTGCTTGCCACCGGCGGTACCGCGAGGGCGCTGGCCGATCTCGTCGTTCGGCTCGGTGGCGAGGTGCTGGCGTGCGTGTTCCTGGTCGAGCTCGAATCCTTTGACGGCCGCACCCAGCTCGAGGGCTACCCGGTGCATTCCCTGATCCAATACGACTAGGTGCTTGCGCGACGATGAGCTGGCTCGAGCACGACCCCAGAGGCGATGCGACCGACTTTGACACCTTCTACGGGCTCGAGATCGAGGAATTGACGCCCGAGCTCGCCAGTGCACGATTGGTCGTCCGGCCCGTGCACAAGCAGCATGGCGGCATCGTGCACGGCGGCGTGTACGCCTCGATCGCCGAGGGGCTCGCTTCGTGGGCCACGGGTGTGGTGGTGGTCGAGAAGGGCCTCAGCGCGAGCGGTCTGTCCAACCAGACCAGCTTCCTGCGACCGATCAGCGGCGGCACGATCCATGCGGTGGCGACTCGCAAGCACGCGGGTCGCACAACCTGGGTCTGGGAGGTCGAAATCAGCGACGACGACGGGCGCCTGTGCGCGCTGTCGCGGATGACGATCGCGGTTCGCGAGCCGCCGGCTCGGCCGCGCTGACCAGTTCCGCGATCGCCCTGCGCAGATCGCCGGCGAGCAGCTCAAGATCGCGGAGCGCGTCGAAATCGGCGCTGAGGCCGAAACCGAGCCCGCCGTCGTAACTGACGACAGCGACCCCAAGCGCAGTATTTGCCGCCAACGGCACCAGCGGGTAGATCGCGCGCATCCTGCGCCCGAGCAGGTACAGAGGCGTCTGCGGCCCGGGCACGTTGGAGATGACGAGGTTGAACAGCCGCTGCCGAGCCTGCAGGCGTGCCGCCTGAGCGACCAGAGTGGGTGAGGCGAAGCCTGAAAGACCCGTGAGCGCCTGCGCTCCGACCACCTGGCCCGAGCGCTTGGCCTCGGTCATTGCCTCGGTGATGACGGCGAGCCGCTCCGCGGGATCCCTGATGCCGACCGGGAGCGGAGCACGCATCGCCGCCACCCGGTTGCCGAGCGCGCCGTTGTCGCTCGGAATACGCACCGAGACCGGCACGAGTGCCTTCAGCAGCACACCATCCGTCTCGTCTCCGTGTCTACGCATGTAGGCGCCGAGCGCTCCGGCAACGGCCGCCAGGACCACATCGTTGATGGTGCCTCCAAGTGCCTGCTTCGCGATCCGCAGGTCAGCCAGCGACCCATCGACCCAGGTGAACCGCCGGTGCGGGCCGATCGGCCGATTGAACGGGGTGCTCGGGGCCGGGTCGAGTCCCGCCAGCGCCAACGCGCCGAGGCCGATCAGTGCTCCTCTGGCACGGGTGGCGAGATCTCTGGGACCGGCAAGTACCGCCGTCGCCCCGCGCATGGCGTGTCCCGGGCCGGTCGCACGCTCCAGCAGCGCGTCAGCCAGCAGCTGTGCGCGCGTGGGAAGCGGCTTCGGAACCCACGGCTCGGTCAGCACACCGCCGGGATCCGCATCGGCTCGGGTGTCGAAGATCACGCTGGCGAGGTCGACCCCGGAGACACCATCGATCAGCGCGTGGTGGGTCTTCGACAGCAGCGCGAAGCGCCCACCGCGCAGGCCCTCGATCAGCCACAGCTCCCAAAGCGGGCGGCCGCGGTCCAGCCCCTGCGAGAAGATCCGCCCGGTCAGGCGGCGCAACTGGGCGTCGGTTCCGGGCCTTGGCAGAGCCGTATGGCGAATGTGGAAGGGCAGGCGGAACTGGGGGTCATCAACCCACACAGGCCGGCCCTGGTCGAGCGGCACGTACATCAGGCGCTGCCGGTAGCGGGGGATCAGCTGCAGGCGCGCGCCCAGGCTGTCGACCAGGTCGCCGTAGGCCGGCGGCGGTCCGTCGAACACGACACATGCCCCGACGTGCATATGCGATCCGCCGTCCTCCAGATGCAGGAACGAGCTGTCGAGGCCACTGAGGCGGTTCGGGTTGGTCAACTCAGTTTGCGATCGGGCACGCAGAGATTCTCCCAAGTGCCCTGAATCTAAGCCAATTGCAGGGCAAAGCTGCCGCTGACGCGATTTTCGTTAGGGCATCTTAACCGGCGTTGTGTGACCAAGGTCACACACGAGGGGCTGTGCGCACTGCCACTCTGCCCGGCGTCATCAATCGACCTGCCGAATCGCCTCAGCCCGGTGCGAGGCGAGCGGGGGAACCAACCGCCAGTAACCACTGGCTGGGGCGAATCGAACGCCGGCCGCGGCCGGCAGCACCTCGTAGCGGGGGCGTGTGAGCGCGCAGACAGCGCCACACGGTCTCCGCGAGCCCGTCAGCTAACTCCGTAGGCACCCGGTCGAGAACTGAAAAAAAGGAGGCCCTCAGCGATGGGAGCCATTCGAACACTGACCGCGCTCGGCACGGCTCGAGTCGTGTCCTGCGCTCTGTTCATGACCCTGGCGGCCGTTGCAGGGGCCTTCGGCGGCTATGCGGCAACCGCCCGTGGCGACCAGACCGGCACAGCCATCAGGTCCAGCCATGCCGGCCACAGAGGCGGGTGGGCGCCAGGCAGCACTCGACGCGCGCGTGCGACCAGGGCCTCGCACTTCGTCGTCAACGACCGGGTGCTCACCCGCGCGAGCGGCAGCACCATCGTCGTGCGGGGCGCGCTGGTCCCCGACGGTCGTGATGCCCAGGTCAAGCTGGTCGTCCGCAAAGGCGGGCACTGGCGCACTGTCGCGACCGCCCGCACCGGCGGTGAGGGCCACTTCAGCTTCCGCTACCGCATAAGCCAGGTCGGTACGACGCCCGTTCGCGTCAGTTATGGAGGTGACGCACGCCTGCGTGCCGCCTCGGCCGCCGCCGGGCGGATCGTGGGCCTCGAGCCGACCGTGGCCTCCTGGTACTACGACGCCGGCAACACCGCATGCGGCTTTCACGCCACCTACGGCGTTGCCAACAAGACATTGCCGTGCGGCACCAAGGTGACGATCTCCTACGCAGGCCGCTCGGTTCTGGCCACGGTCGATGACCGCGGACCCTACGTCTACGGCCGCAGCTTCGATCTGAACCAGACCACTGCGCGATACCTCGGCATGTCCGGCGTCGCTCAGGTCATGGCGTCGGTTTGAGGGCCTCAAGGCCGGTCTTCGCGATCCCGCTCTGTGCAGGGAGATTCGCCGGCATGCGCCGGCGAATCTCCCTGAAGTCCGCCGCGGAGTCCAGGCCCCTAGCACGCTCATGTTGAGGTAGCACGACATTTGGGTCGACCATCTGTTTAGGGACCCGTCGCCTCCTTGCCGCAGGAGGCAGCCCGGCCGATGTCAGCACTCATGACACCGCGTCGTATCGTTCCCCTGCTCTCGCTCTCGATCCTGGTCGCGCTCGCAGTGCTGACCCTGCAGCCATCTGCACCGGCCGCGCAGGCGCGGGTCATTGCCCGCCCTGCCAACGCAGCCGCAGCCGAGTTCCGTGCCGTGGCGGTCAGCGCCCGAACCGCCGCCGCCAGAGCACGCACCGCCGCCCACAGGACACATCACGCCCGCAGGGCGCAAGCTGCCGGCTCCGGCGGTGTGTCCTTCTCCAGCGCCGTCTACCGCGCAGACGAGAACGTCGGGCGCTTTGCGGTCACGATCGACCGCACGAACACCAATGGTCCCGAGGTTGTCCACTACGGCGTCACCAACAAGGGTTCAGAGGACGGCAATACCTTTGACAAGGTCGGCAACAGCGAGGCCGACTTCGCGCCCGGGCAGAGCAGCTACACGTTCTACGTGACGATCCATGACCAGGGCATCAACGGGCCGATGCGCCGCCTCCGTGCCTACCTCTACGGCGCGAGTCCCCAGGCGCTGGGGTCGCCGACGCAGGCGACGATCGATCTGCTCCAGAACGACCCCCTCGATACGGCAGACCCTCAGAACCCGCTCGACTATCCCCAGACGCCGACTGACGGCGACCCGCTGCAATACGTCAACTGGTACGTGTTCGGGGGCCAGTCCCCGGCCGGAAAGGCTTACGCACACTACGCGCGTAGCAACCCCTCCTGGGCTCAGGCGCTGCACCGGATCGCCTTCGCGCCCGGCTCTGGCAGCTACCGCTTCTGGATGTGGAACCAGCCCGCGAGGTCATTGGCGAGCACGGTCGAGAAGTACCTTGCCGACGCCGAGGTGGCGCAGCCGAACACCACGATCCCGCTAAGCACCTACTCGCTCGTTCACGGTTCCTGCCAGAGCCCGATCGCGATCAAGACGCGATTCGAGAACTGGATCACCCAGCTGGCACGCGGAATCGGCAACTTCCGCGTGGTCCTCTACCTGGAGGAGGACTCATTGCTCGAGACCCACTGCCTCAGCCCCGGCGCCCTCCAGACCCGCCTGAGTGAGCTCAACTTCGCGGTCAGCACGCTCTCACGCGATCCGCACGTCCTCGTCTACCTGGACGGCGGCGCGCCGGACGGCTGGAACTCGGCCCAGCAGACCGCCAACCTGCTCAAGCAGGCTGACGTCGCCGATGCGGCCGGCTTCTACGTCAACGCCACCCACAAGGAGTGGACGACCAGCGATATCCACTACGGCCAGGAGATCGCACGGGACCTGGGTGGGGCGCACTTCATCGTCGAGACCGGCACCAACGGCCGCGGTCCGCTCGTGCCCCAGAACAAGGTCGAGAACGGCAATGAGGAACTCTGCAATCCGCCTGGACGCGGCACCGGCCCGCTCAGCTGGAACACGGGTTACATGTACGTCGACGGGTTCCTCTGGTTCAACAACCCCGGCAACTCGGACGGGCCCTGCGGCGATGGCGATCCGCCGGTCGCGGCCTTCTGGCCGCAGTACGCGGTGGGTCTGATCGCGCGCGGAACCGACAGCGTGACCGGTCCGCACTTCCAGCTGTTGCACTCGAACACCAACACGTAGCGCGCGCTCGGGGGTGCTCGTCCCGCTGGACGGCACCCCCGCTGCAGCGCGCGCAGGTCCGGTCCCGAGCCCGGCCGAGACGTCTGGTCTGTGTGCGAACCTCTGTTCGTGTCCGGCCAGGTCACCGAATCGCAGGATCGCGTCGTTGCCCTGCTCGACCTCGATGCGTTCTACGTGTCAGTCGAGCTGCGCCGCCGCCCGGAGCTGCGCGGCCTGCCGGTGGTCGTCTCCGGTTCGGGGCCGCGGGCCGTCGTCACGACCGCCTCGTATGAGGCGCGGCGGTTCGGCGTGGGCTCGGCGATGCCGGCGTTGCGGGCACGGCGGCTGTGCCCCCAGGCGGTCTTCCTGTCGCCCGACTTCCCCTACTACCGCGCAGCCTCCGCCGAGGTGATGGCGCTCGTCAGGCATCACGTGGACACGGTCGAGGTGATCGGACTGGATGAGGCCTATCTGGAGCTGACCGGTCTGCCGGCGCCAAAGGCGAGCATGCGCCGGATCGTCGCCGATGTCCGCGCACGGACGGGGCTGAATGCCTCGGTCGGGATCGGTCCGAACAAGCTGGTCGCCAAGGTCGCGTCCGACGCCGAGAAGCCGAACGGATTCGTCGTGCTGACGCGCGAGCAGGCCTGCGCCAGGTTTGCTGCGGCGCCCTGCACGTTGATCCCCGGAATCGGCGGTCGCACGGCGGAGCGTCTGCGGGCGCTCGGCATCTCGACGGTTGGGGCGCTGCGGGAAGCTCCGATCGAGACGCTGCGAGCGGCGTTCACAGCCCGGACGGCCCTGCACCTGCAGGCGCTTGCACGGTTCGAGCACGACGGTGCCGTTAGCGAGGAACGCAGGGTGGTCTCCGAATCGCGCGAGCGCACGTTCGACCGCGACGTCGAGGATCCGGCCGAGCTCGAGGCGATTCTGGCGAGGCTGGTGGATGAGCTCTGCACCGCCCTGGCTCGCCAGGGTCGACGCGGGCGCACCGTTGGCCTGAAGGTGCGGCTGGAGGACTTCTCGACGCACACGCGCGCTCGCACGCTGTCCGTGCCGGTCAACGCCAGCACGGATGTGGGTCGAGTCGCGCTCGAGCTGTTGCGGAGCTTCGGCATGCGTCGGCCAGTGCGGCTGTTGGGCGTCCGCGTGGCCGGGCTCACGGCAGCGGAGGTCGAGCCCGAGCAGTTGGCGCTCAGCGTGTAGCGGGGCAGCCGGCCAGCGGGCCGGGCTGCCCACGGGAAGGCGTCTGTCAGTACAGCGCCGACGCGAGCCGGCGGCGTGATGCGCGAGCGAGCTCGCTCTCGGCGCCCAGCTCGTCCAGGACGCCGACGACGACTTGACGGATCTTGTCCTGTGCGGGCCCTGAGGTCGCTAGCGCCTCGATCAACAGGTCCAGGGCGCGCTCGGTCTCGCCGGAGTCGAGCGCCGCGAATGCGGCTGTGAGGTCGGGCGTCCGGCCGTCCTCGAGCTCGATCCTTGCGAGCAGTCCGTCGGCCGCAAAGCTGCCGCTGACGTTCCGTAGCAGGCCCGCCGCCGTCTCGCTGTCGCCCTGCGCATGCAGGAGCTTGGCGAGCGGCACGGCCGCGTCGGCACGTCCCGGCTCGAGCTCGACCGCGCGCTGCAGCGAGGCCTTATCGCCCAGGCCGACAAGACCATCCACCTCGGAGGGGAGGAGCTCGTCGAGGAAACGCTCCACCGCCGCGGGCGGAACCACGCCGACAAATTCGGAGGCGACCGCGCCGTCCTTGAAGGCCTTCACGGCCGGAATCCCCTGAATGCTGTAGTCGCGCGCGAGCTGCTGGTTGCTGTCGGTGTCGACCTTCACGAGTTCGATCTTGCCGGCGCGCTGCTCGACCGCGCGCTCGAGCACAGGACCGAGCTGGCGGCAGGGGCCGCACCACTCAGCCCAGAAATCGACGACCACGGGAAGCTCTCTGGAGCGCTCGATGACGGCGCTGGCAAATGTCTGTTCGGTGACGTCCATATGAGACTCAGCTTAGTGATGAGCGCTCAGGACTACTGATGAACCCTTAGAGTTTTGCCGGATGGCGACGGAGTTCACGGTCGAATCCAGGGGCGTCAGGCTGTCCGGCGAGGAAGCCGGCGATGGGGCGGTGGTCCTGTTGCTGCATGGCCTGACGGCGACGCGCCGCTACGTCGTGATGGGCTCCCGGGCGCTCGAGCGCTCGGGGCATCGCGTCATCGCCTACGACGCTCGCGCCCACGGCCACTCATCGCCGGCGCCGACACCTGACGCATACGCCTACGATCTGCTCGGCGACGATGTGCTCGCGGTCCTCGACGCCAGAGGCGTCGATCGCGCGGTGCTCGCCGGCGCGTCGATGGGTGCCCATACCCTCCTGAACGTGGCCCTACGGGCTCCCGACCGCGTGGCGGGAATGGTGGTTATAACCCCTGCTTATAGCGGTGACATCAGCGCGGAGGAGCTGCGCCTCGAGCGTTGGGATCGGCTGTCCGCCGCGTTGCGCGGTGGCGGCATCGAGGCGTTTGTCGAGGCCTGCCGTACCCCCGGCGGCACACGGGAGTTCGCCCGCACGGTGGAGAAGGTCACCCGCCAGCGGCTCGCACAGCACGACAACCTGGAGGCTGTGGCGGATGCGCTCAGCGCGGTGCCGCGGTCGTGGCCGTTTCAAACCCTTGCAGACCTCCGCCAGATATGCGTGCCGGCTGCGGTCGTGGCCTCGAACGACGACGCTGACCCACAGCACCCGGAGGCGCTCGGGATTGCCTACGCCGAGGCGATCCCGAACGCGCAACTGATCACCGATCCGCCGGGCAGGTCACCGATCGCATGGCAGGGAAGTCAGCTCTCGGGGATCATCGCCGAGGTCGCGAGTCGTTCCGGGCTCGCCTGACCCCCGCGCCGTGTCCAGCTCCGTGGGTATGGGTATCCGATCACCCGACTCTGACTGAGGCCTGGCCGTTGCTCGGCGCGGCGTAGGTGTCGCCGCCATAGCGCAGCTTCACGGTCAGACGGACATGTCGCTGCGTCAGACGACCGATCCTGGTCCTGGCGCCATAGGTGCACGATGAGCTCAGTGGGGCTCTGCTCATGGCAACCCTGCGGCTGCCGTCGTAGTAGCTGATCGTCACGCGCCCGTGGCAGGCGAGAGACGGCGAGATCGAGCCCGACAACCGCAGATGACCCTTGACCATGAACGTCGCCGGCGCTCGACCGGCTGAGCTCGGGCTGATGTCCCAACTGAGGCCAGTGTGCGGGCGCGGCCAGGGCAGCGTTGTGAACGCCACGTCCGCCCCGTAGGAAACGGAGGTCGAGCCGTGCAGAGCGACCAGCCGGTAGTGGAACGTGGCGCCAGGCTGAAGCCCCGGCAGTGCCGCGCTCACCGCGACCGCCGCCACGCCCGTGGCCAGAGACTTCGCGGCCGTCTGGAACCCATAGGCGTCGGTCGGACCGTACTGGAAGTAGTAGGTCGTCGCCTGATTGTTGGGGTTGATCGAGCCAGTCATGGTCGCCGCGTAGCGGTCGACTCGGTTGGCGGCGCCGGTGGTCACCGTCGGCGCCGGGTTTCCGGTCGTCTTGAACGTCTCGATCGGAGTCGACGAGCTTCCGGCACTGTTGGTGGCGACCAGCTGGAAGTAGTACGTGGTGTCGGGCGACAGGCCGCTGAGCTTGGCTGATTCCGAGACAGCTGAGGAACCGGCGCCTGCGCTCGCAGGCGCGGCTGGGGCATTGCCGCCCAGCGCGTTCGTCGCGCCGTAGTGGAACTGGTACGTGGTAGCGAGTCCGTTTGGATTCACGGTTCCGTGCATCGTGGCCGCTGTACCGGAGATGGCCGTCACCGAGCCGGGCGACACCGTCGGCGATGAAGCCGCCAGCGCAGCCGGAGCGCACAGCAGCATTGCCCCGATGGCGACGGTCAGAGTCAGTTTTCGCATCACAACCTCCCATGGTGGCCTCGAAACCGAGACCGTTAGCTATACGGAACTTAAACCCGCGGACAGACCGAGCGACTCGGTCGATCGTTGATGTTCGTCAGCCATAACCCCGCGGCATACCCAAACCTCTTCCCGGTTATCGCGGCGACCACACCCGCAACCGCGGAGATCCCGCCGGTCTCCGCCTCTTCGGGAAGGGTTACGCGATTCCTGCGGCTATAACCTACGGGAATAGTCGCCATAACCCCCAGGTTGGGGACCGTGCGTTTCGCCGGTCCCTGGGCTCATAAAGCCTGGTACCCGGGCGAGTGTTGCTCTAACCCAGAGTTATGGCTGCCATAACCGCCAGTAAACAGCTGTAAACGACTGTAAACCGCACTCCACCCCGAGGCCGGTAGTCATAAGATTGCGATTTCGATGAACGACCAGCTCTACTCGGCGGAGGAGGCGGCCCAGATCCTGGGCCTCCAGGTCCGCACAGTGCGCAACTACGTGCGCGAGGGCCGCCTACCAGGCGTGCGGATCGGCAAGCAGTACCGGATTGCACGCCCTGCGCTTGAGGCTTTCGCGGGTACCGGGGCGGGGGAGGTGCGCGCCGAGCCTGCGGGCCGCGTTGCAGGCGACGCCGTGGCCAGCCGGGAGGCGGTCGTGGACGTCTCGAGCATCGTCGTCATCGACGGGTTCGGCGCAGCCGCCGCCGCGAGGATGACGCGGATGCTGGAGGCGATGACCTCAGGCGGTGAGGATGCCGCGCCCCGCCTACGGGTCGAGACGCTTTACGACGAGCAGCGCTCGCGCTTCAAGGTGCTTCTGACCGGCTCGGCGGCCGAAACCGCCGAGCTGCTTCGTGTCATCGATGCCCTGACCGACGGGGGCCCCAGGCCGGTCAGTCCGCGGTCGCTTCCTTCTCAGCGTCCCTGAGCGCCTGCTTCATATCCTCGGCCTCGGCGTCGATCTCCTGTTCGAGCGACTTTCGCGCCCGTGTCAGCGACTTCTTGACCTGCTCGTCGACACGGGATTCGCCGATCACCACGAGTGCCGCCTGTCCGTCGTCGAGCAGCTCTCCGAGTTCATGCATGTCCTTGCGTGACATCCCGCGCGCCAGATGGCCGATCGCGGCACCCGCGCCGCCGCCGACGACGGCCGATGCGATCAGCGACGGAGGGAACAGGATCCCGACCAGGGCGCCGATCCCGATGCCCGTCCAGGCGCCGTGCTGCGTCGGCTTCTCATGCTTGTGAACGTGGACCTTGCCGTTCTCGTCCTTGGAGATGATCGCCACGTCGTAGCTTCCGACCAGTTCGGCCGCATGGAGCTCGAGCAGCGCCTCATAGTCGGCTGTTGCGTCGTCGAGCGTCTCGTATGCGGCGGCATAGATGAACAGTGGTCTGTCACTCATGACGTGCCCTTTCGATCCGGGATTTGGGCCTGAGTCTACGTTCAGCGCCTGGAGCGACGACCGCTGACCAGCCGAGGGGAGCTTTAGGCTGTTTGCCCGAGGTGGCCAAGCGATTTCAGGAACTCGATCCGCGTGCCCGGCGGCGGCTCGTGGCGCGTACGGGGTTGCGGGCTGCAGCCAATGTGCTCGTCCTGTGCGCGCTGTACGTGCTGGTGCCAGTGGCGGGGGAGTCAGGACCCTGGCTGGCGATCTGGCTGATAGTCGCCGGAGCCGCGTTGATGGGCGTTGTCGTCTGGCTGGTGCACAGCATCGTCGCTTCCGACTACCCGACGCTCCGAGCGATCGAAGCGCTGGCGCTGATCCTCCCGGTCACGATCTTCGGCTTTGCGTACACCTACCTCTCGATGTGGCACGCACACAACGCGAGCTTCTCGGAACCGCTCGACCACATCGCGGCGGTGTACTTCACCGTGACTGTGCTCACCACGGTCGGCTTCGGAGACATCGTCGCTCGCACCGATGCGACCCGCTTCGTGGTCACGCTTCAGATGGTGCTCGACCTGGTGCTGCTCGCCTTCCTCGTGAGGATGCTCGTGTTCGCGGTCCGCACCGGAACTCGCAAGCGCGAGAGCGAGCGGTCCACCGGCCCCGTGCCCGAACTTGGTGACGACGAGGTGATCTGAGCGCTAGATCCAACGCCTGCGTCGGAAGATCCAGACCGGCACGACGGTGGCCGCGACCAGCAGACAGACTCCGAATACGGCGAACGACCATGTGCTCGTAATGTGTCGCACGAGGAAGGCGAAGTTCTGGCCGAAGAAGCCGGTCAGGAACGTGAGTGGCAGGAAGATCGTCGCGATGATGGTCAACTGCTTGTTGACCTCACCCTGCCGGTTCGCGACCGTGGCCAGGTAGAGATCGGTCGCGCCGCTGAGCAGATCGCGATAGGAGTCGACCAGGTCAGAGACGCGGATCATCGTGTCGTAGAGGTCCCGGAAGTAGACCTGACCGTCCCCCTGCATTCCCGGCAGCTCGCCGATCCGCTCGACGTTGCGGGCATAGACATCCCGCAGGGGAGTGACCACGCGTCGCATCGCGACCAGATCGCGCTTCAGCGAGAAGATCCGCTCCAGGCTGTCCTGGTTCGGGCTTTCGAGCACGTCATCCTCGATCGTGTCGATGTCATCGTCGATCCGAGCCAGCACCGGAAAGAAGGTGCTGGCGAGCGCGTCCAGAATCCTGTATACGAGCTGCAGTTCGCTGCGCAGCTCGATGTCCTGATAGCGCTCGCGCAGCTCCGCCAGACTCGCCAGCGTGCGCTGATGAACCGTCATCACGTACTCGCCGGAGACCACGAGGTGGGTCTCGTGCAGCAGCGGCTCTCCTGACTTCACGGCCGGGTCAACGCCGTAGGCGACCATGTAGACGTAGCCCTCGAACTCCACGAACTTCGGATTTTGATTGAAGGTCCGAGCGTCCTGAATCGTCAGCGGGTGCAGTTTGAGCAGCTGACCGATCGCCTGGAGCTGATCGTCAGCCGGGTCCTGCAGGTCGATCCAGAAGAACTCGCCCGTGCCCATCTGCTTCTCGACGTCATCGGCGCTCGGGTTGTGGAGGCATGGCGCACGCACGCCGTGAAGCCTAAGGGCAGGCCCCGACGGCTGAGCAGACCAGAGCAAGCTGCCCTCAGGACTCAAGTGATCCGATTCGCCGCCGCTTGCGAATACCTGCTGTAAGCAAATCGCTTCTATCAGGAGGACCGCCATGACCGAAGTTCAGTCAACCGTCAACCGTGGGCAGTTCCTGCGAAACACCGCAAAGGGGGGACTCGTCCTCGCAACCAGCGGTGGTGTGCTTGCCTCGCTCTCGGGTGTCGCGCTCGCTGCTGGGCCAACCAGCAGCGACATCTCGACGATGCAGGCCGCCTACACCGCTGAAAGCCTCGCCGTGTTCGTGTACAGCGCAATTCTCGGGAGCTTCGGAAAGTTCTCGCACCCCAAGCTGCAGAACCGGGATTACTTCCAGGCCGCCCTCGCCGATGAAAAGGCGCACAAGGCGTTCCTCGGCAAGGCACTCGGGTCAAAGACCCCGAAGCTGACGAACGCCAGCTTCCAGATCCCGGCCTCAGTCCTGAAGAGCGGCCAATCGCTGTTGAACACCGGCGTGGCGCTGGAGACAGCGTTTGTGGAGGCCTACCTTGGGGCGTCCAGCTCATTCAGCTCCGCTGACCTGCGGCTGGTTGCGGCAAAGGTCGCGGCGAATGAGGCAACGCATTTCAGTTTCTTCGACGCGGCCGCTGGGGGCCATGGCGTGCTACCCGCGCTCCCGTCGACGGCAACCATCCCCGCGACCGTCAAGAAGCTGAAGCCGTTCCTCACCGGGATGTAGAGCGGTACTGAGACGGACGCCTGTTCGGGCCGGTTGACGGCCCGGACAGGCGCTCGCAATCGCGGTCGGCGTCGACTATGCCGAGCCTAGAGGGGAGTGGCTCACCGATATGCTCGCCGACTACTAGAGGCCGAGCTTGCGAACGCCGGAGCCTGACTGGTGCGGACCGCTCGACGCTCGTATAGGGTGCTTGCCGTTTCGGGCGCTGGCGATGGTGTCGACCAGATCCGAAGACGCGGTCACACAGAACAGAGGAGATCCGCGATGGCAATGGTGCAGCGCAATGTCCAGATCAAGGCATCGCCGCAGGAGACGATGCGGCTTCTGAGTGATGCCAGTCAATGGCCGGACTGGTACCCAGGGATGAAGAAGATCAACATCACGGCTCCGTTTCCCCAAGAAGGAGGCAAGGTCTCCTTCAAGGTGAAGTCGGCAGGCGTATCGATGCCGCTGACCGAGACGGTTCTTGAGTACCAGCCAGACAGTCTTCAGGTTCTCCAGATGGAGGGCATGTTGTCCGGACGCGCTCGCTGGGAGGTCAGCGCGGACGGCGATGGAACGCGTCTGACCACGACGTTCGATTACGAGTTGCCGGGCGGCGTATTCGGCAGGACCGCTGATGCGCTCATTGCCAAGCGCATGAACACCAAGGCGCTCGAACAAGCCCTTCAGAACTTCAAAGCTCTCGTCGAACGGCAGTAGATCGCTCGGACGTCGCGCGCGGCTGGCTTCGACCGCTGGCTTCGACCGCCGGCGTCGACCGCCGGCGTCGAAATCGGATCCGGTCGCATCTCTGGCGCATCCGTACGAGCCGCGCGCGCAGCGGCCGCTCGACACCGACGGTCAGGTCACGCCGCGATGCTGCCGGAAGCTACGGACGTTTGGGGGCGAAAATGCCCCCAAACGTCCGTAGCTTCACGTCGCGCGGTGAGACCCCACACCACAGAATCCACAGCCGGTGTCAGAACCTCTCGCTTAATGCTCGATAATGCATGTTATGTATACCGACGAGTCAGCGGGGTGCAATCTCGCACCCGTTGCCAGGCCGCCGTCTGGCAGCTGGCTAGCGGCGAACTCAGGCAGCTTCGCCGGGCACGGCGCTCGACTCGACAGAGCCGGCGGGAGGCTGTGTGGATGGCTTCGGCCTCAACACCGACTCAGCGCTCCACGGGAAGACGATCCACCGGTCGGTGCGCCGCCACACGTAGTCGCACTTGACCGCGGAATGCGGCTTCTCATACAACGTTGCAATCCGCAGCTCACCGACCCGCGGACCGCAATACTCCTTTACGAGCGCAAGCGTGGCGCCGGTGTCGGCAACATCGTCCGCGATCAGGACCCTCGCCTCCTCCAGATCTACGAATTCCGGTACGGGCGGAAGGATGATCGGCATTTCGAGACGCTCGTCAACGCCGGTATAGAACTCCACGTTCATCGTCCACGTGTTCTTCACGCCAAGGGCGTAGCCGAGGCTGGCGGCGACGATGAGACCGCCGCGTGCGATGGCGAGGATCACGTCCGGCTGGAAGCCGTCATCGTTGACGGTCTCGGCCAGCCGGCGAGTGGCCGGACCGACGTCGGCCCAGTCGAGGATCTCGCGCCGCTCGCCCATGCCGCAACGGTACCGAGCCAGCAGCTCAGTCGGGCCGGTACGCGAGGACCTGGAAGACGGAGGTGAAGCCGGTCTCGAAGCCCTTACGCGCAGCTCGCAGGTAGAGGCGCCAGATCCGCATGCGTTCGGCTCCGATCAACTCCTGCGCTCGCTCGGAGTTGGCCTCGAGGTTGCGGGTCCACTCGGTCAGCGTCCGCGCATAGTCGAGCCGGAAGCCCTCGACGTGGGTCGGCTCCAGGCCGGCCGCCTCCACAGCGCCCAGCACCCGCGACACGTGCAGCGGCGCGGCATCGGGAAACACGAAGCGCTCGGAGAACGGCCCTGCTTCGGGGTCGCCGTGCCGCAGCCGCGCGATGCCATGGTTGAGCAGCCGCCCGCCGGGTCGCAGTACACGATGCAGCTGCCTCACATATGCGTCGATGTTGGTGCTGCCGACGTGCTCGACCATGCCGATTGAGGACACGGCATCGAACCGCTCCGCCCCCAGGTCCCGATAGTCCGCGACCCGGATGTCGACCCGGTCAGCCAGACCAGCAGCGGCAGCGCGCTCGCGGGCCAGGGCGGCCTGTGGCTCTGACAGCGTTATGCCGGTCACATGGACCTGATGCCGGTCGGCCGCGTGCAGCGCGAAACTGCCCCAGCCGCAGCCGACGTCCAGCACCCGCTCCCCCGGCTGAAGTTGGAGCTTCGTGCAGACGAGCTCGAGCTTGGTGCTCTGTGCCTCCGCAAGGGTCTGCGCCCCCCGCGAGAAGATCGCACACGAGTAGGTCAGAGATTCTCCGAGCATCAGAGCGAAGAACTCGTTTGAGACGTCGTAGTGATGCGTCACCGACCGGCGGTCGCGCTCACGGCTGTGACGGCGCCCCCACGGTCGCAGCTCCGCGCTGGGGGCCCTCGGCCATGAATGCAACGCACCGGCCCGTACAGCCGCGGCCGCCAGGCGAGCGCGCCCGCTCGCGTCCAGCGGCGGCACGCTGTAGCTGTCGAGCAGCTTGAGGACCGCATCCATATCGCTGACCTCGATCTCACCGCTCACATACGCCCGGCCAAGGCCCAGCTGTCCCGGAGCACGGAGCACATGCCCCAGAGCGAGCGGCGAACGAACACTGAACGTCGGTCCCGTCATCCCATCGCTCGGCGGCACGCTGCTGCCGTCCCATAGGTCGATCGTGAAGGAGCGCTCAGGCAGCGCCTCAGCGAGCCTCTGGCGCAGAAGGAACGTTCGGTCCTGGGTGCTCACCGTGCCTGCACCCGCTTCCCCGGAGTCGCGTAGCGACGATTCAATCCCATCGACCGGATCGTAGTGCGACTACACCCGCGGACGCAGCGCCGCCAATCGGAGCAGGTTGCGTGTCGCCATCGCCACGGTCATCGGCCCGACACGCGGAACGAACGCTGACGCCACGTCGAGCACCGAGTCATCGAAATTGCGGAACTCCGAGAAGTTCACGCAGATGGCTCCTGCCTTGATCTCCTCCCCCGTGACCAATGCGAACTCGCGCGATGGCACTCCCGTTATGACGACATCGGCCTGGCGCAACGCGGAGACCCGGTCAAAGTCGGTGTCGCTGACGACGTGAGAGTGCCGGCCGATCGCGGGCTCGAACACGACAGCACCCGTGATATCGATCGAGATCACGGTCGCGCCATCATTCGCGAGCATCGCCGAGAGCGGCCGCCCGACGACGTCACTTCGGTTGATCACGCACGCCACGATCCCGTCGAGCGGCGCACGGTCTCCCGTGCGCCGATTGGCGAGGTCAGCCTCGTCGAGAAGCTTGCGGATCCCCAGCGGGGTGCACGGAAGGATCGCCCGCAGGTCGCTCCCGACGTCGACATAGCGGCGGTTCTCGTACAGAAGCCGACTCCAGAAGCTGTGCATGCCTTCCACGTCCTTGCGCGGATCCACGAGCTCACGCAGCCAGCGGTCCTCCTGAGTATTCACGAGCGGGTAGTAGAGGAAGATGCCGTCGACGGACGGATCACCGTTGGCCTCGCCGATTGCCGCAGCGGCACGATCGGGATCCAGCTGCCAAAGATCCATCGTCACTCCGGCATCCTGAGCACCGCGGCGCGCATGCTGTGCGTAGGTGTGGGCGGGCCCGTCGGTCTGGCTCACCAACCCCACCACTCGCAGCTCGCGGTCGAGCCGAGCCACACGCTCGCGCGTCTGCGCTCGGATCGGCGCCGCAACCTCGCCCGCATCGATCAGTCGTGCCGCCATCCTCGCTCCTGTGCGCTGCGCAATGCGCCCTCGAGACTGTCCCGCCGTGTCCGCAGGGCGACGGCCTCGCGATGCCCCGCCCGCTCGAGCCCGGCGAGATTGATGTCAGCAGTTCTCAACGCAGCCAATGCGGCGCCGCCCAGAAGGTCACGGCCTGCCTGGACGTCGCTGACGATCGTCGCCTTGACCAACGGCTCAACCTCATCGCCCAATGCGATCCCGACGAGTGCGGCGGCAGCGAGTCCAAGCGGCCCCTCCGTCGCGGTCACCGTGGCCTCATCGACTGCGCGGACGCGAAGCTCCCGCTCCGCCTCCGTAGCCCGAGGCATGCGGTAGGCGGCCATCAGGGCGTCGAACTCCTCGGCGTCGCGATCAACGCTCGCCATCAGCTGCGCACGCAATTCAAGCGCCCGATTCCGAGCATCGCCAAGTTGCGCCAGATCGTCTCCTGCGCCCGCCGAGCCGGCAATCGATATCTCAACGGCCATCTGCACCAGGCTCAGCCCGAACGCAGCCGTCACCGCCGCGATCGCCCCGCCGCCGGGCGTCGGATCGACGGCCGCGGTGCGATCCACCAGTTCCTCCGCGCTCAGGGCCCACAGGCTCTCGCCCACGGCTACGCGACCTGGCCTGAGCGATGAATCCTGGCGCCGAGTTCGAGCGTCGAGGCCAGCAGATGTTCGAGGTGGACCGCCTCGGTCCGATAGCTGACGATGCACGTCCGGATTGCCGCGCGACCCTGGACCGACGCGTTCGACGGGAACACCGTCCCATCTATCTGCAGCTCGGTCATGACGTGGGTATTGAGACGATCCAGGTAATCCTCGTCGGTGACGCCCTCGGGTCGGTATCGGAAGCAGCAGATCGACAGCGACGGCGGACACATCAGCTCAAGCTCAGGGGTCTCCCCAACCCGGCCGGCCAGCCAGCTCGTCAACCGCACGTCGTGTTCGATCCGCCGGGCATAGGCGGCGCGGCCATGTGCAAGCAGCGAGACCCACGCGCGCAGCGCGGCAAAATTGCGGCTCAGCTGGAGCCCCTCGAAGCCTATGTCCCGCCCGCGATCGGCGTGCTCCTTGTCCTGCTCCACATACGCTGCGTGCGCGCTGAAGGAGCGTGCCCCAGCGGCACTGTCACGAAAGAGGACGAACGCGCAGGTCAGCGGCACGTACATCCACTTGTGCGCGTCAAAGGTGATCGAGTCAGCCGATTCGATACCGACGAGAAGCGGCCGCAGCTCGTCGGAAAGGGCAGCTGCGCCGCCGTAGGCGGCGTCGACGTGCAACCAGCAGTCGTGACTCCGGGCGAGCGCACTGATCTCGGACAGCGGATCGATCGCACCGGTGCCGGTGGTGCCGGCATTGGCCACGATCGCCGCCGGCAAGATGCCGCTCGCGATGTCGGTCTCGAGCTGGCGCTCGAGCTCACCGACGATCATCCGATTCTCGCGATCGGTCGGGATCTTGCGGACAGCGTCCTCACCAAGGCCGAGCACGTCGGCGGCGCGGTCGATCGTGAAGTGGGCCTCGGCCGTGGCATAGAAGGCGATCGGCCCGGCCTCGCGAAGCCCGTCGAGTCGGCTGCCGGGAAGGGCCCGGTCACGCGCCACCTTCAGCGCGGTCAGATTGGCAAGCGCACCGCCCTGGACGATCTGTCCGCCGGAGTCCGGCGGGAGTCCAAAACGCTCCGTCATCCAAGCGATCAGCCGCGCCTCGACCTCGGTTGCGGCCGGGGAGAGCACCCATCCACCGACGTTCGGGTTCAGCCCCGAGGCGAGAACCTCCACGAGTGCGCCCGGCACGGTACCGCCCCCGCTGATGTAGGCAAAGAACCCCCCAGCGCCCGTTCGCGTGGAGTTGTCGAGGATCGCCTGCAGATGGTTCACGATCACCGCGTCCGTGGCCGGTTCCTCCGGGACCTCGAGCGCGACCGCGTGCCGGACGGCAGCCTGGGCCAGCCTCGGGCTCGCCGGGCCGTCCGCCACCGACTCCAGAAAATCGGTGTAGAGCTCGAGGATGCTGTTCCCGAAGGTTCGGGCCCGCTCGGGTGACCAGTCGAGGTCTGCGACCGGTTCAGGCGGCTCGATCGACACGCCGCAACTGTAACGGTGCCGCGATCTGATCCTCGCTCGGGCCACCGGCGGTAGGCTGAGCGTCCCCGGCCATCAGAGGAGTGTGGGGCGATGAGACGTGAAGACGTGAGTGCGGAGACGTGGCTGATAGCCGGCGGACGCCCGGTCACGACGCCGGGTAAGCCGCTCAACACACCGATCATCGGCGCCTCGACCTACACGCTGGGAAGCGACCGCATCTATTCGCGCAATGAGGGCACAGAGGCCTGGGAGGCATTCGAGGCCCTCCTCGGCGGGCTCGAGGGCGGTGGCGCGGTGGCGTTCTCCTCGGGCATGGCGGCATGCGCGGCCGTGCTCAGCCGGTTGCCCACAGGCGCCCATCTCGTGCTCTGCGACGACTGCTACCAGGGCGTCGCCGGGATCGCCGAGCACGGCCTGCGTGCATACGGCTGGAGCGTCGAGCGGCTCGCAGCCCAAGACGATCGCTGGTTGGAACGGGCGGGCACCGCCGACATGCTTTGGCTGGAGTCACCTTCAAACCCGCTGCTGGACGTGGCGGACCTCGCGGCGATCTGCGCCGCGCCGCGGGCCCCAGCAACTCGGATCGTGGTCGACAACACCTTCGCGACGCCACTGCTGCAGCGCCCGCTGGAATTGGGTGCGGACCTTGTCGTGCACTCCGCGACAAAGCTGATCGGTGGCCATTCTGATCTGTTGATGGGGGCCGCGGTGACGGCCGACGCGCAGGAGCTGCAGCGGCTTCACGGCACCCGCAGCCTGTTCGGCGCGACGCCAGGAATGCTCGAATGCTTCCTTGCCCTGCGCGGCGCCCGAACCCTGGCCCTGCGCCTCGAGCGCGCCCAGCACACAGCAAGCGAGCTCGCCGAGCGTTTGGCCGGCCACCCGGCCGTGCAGCGGGTGCGCTATCCGGACTTCGGAACGATCGTCAGCTTCGAGCTCGACGACGGCGCCGCGGCAGACCGCGCTTGCATGGCCGTCACACTGGTCCGCCACGCGACCAGCCTCGGAGGTGTTGAGACCTCACTCGAGCGCCGCGCGGTCCACCCGGGGCAGGAGCATCTACCATCCGGATTGATCCGGCTGAGCGTCGGCCTGGAGGCTGTCGAAGACCTCTGGAGGGACCTCGTCGCGGCGCTTTCCACGCCAGAAACCTGACAGCGGAGCCGGACGTTGACAGGGACCGACATCGGCCTTGTCGTATCGGTCTTCATCGCCTGCGCAGTTGAGGCCGTGGAGGCGCTCACGATTGTGCTCGCCGTCGGAGCGACACGGAGCTGGCGCTCGGCAATGACCGGTGTGTCCGCTGCGCTGGTGTCTCTGGCGGTGGTGACGGCCGTCCTCGGGCCGACGCTGACGGCGCTGCCGCTGAACGTGCTGCGGGGGGTCGTCGGCGGTCTGCTGCTGATCTTCGGCCTGCAGTGGTTGCGCAAGGCGATTCTCCGCGCCGCTGGACTCAAGGCGCTGCACGATGAAGAAGCCGCATTCGCCAGCGAGAGCGAGTCGGCCCGCCATGCCGGCGCTGTCGACCCGGGCTTCGATGGCTACGCGTTTCTGGTGGCCTTCAAAGGCTCGTTCCTGGAGGGGCTCGAGGTCGTCTTCATCGTGCTGACCTTCGGCGCCAATCAGAAGAACGTGCCGCTCGCCGCGGCAGCGGCCGGTGCAGCCGTTCTGATCGTGGTCTGCGTCGGCGCGGCTCTGCGGGCCCCGCTGGCACGTGTGCCGGAGAACACGCTCAAGTTCGTCGTTGGCGTGATGCTCACATCGTTCGGAATGTTCTGGGGTGGCGAGGGCGTGCACGCGCGCTGGCCGGGAGGCGAGAGCGCTCTGATCGCGATCATCGCCGCTGTGGCGCTGTTCGCGGTCGCAACCGTCCGCTCGCTGCGGCGGTACCTCGACAGGCAGCCGCGGCGACCGGAGCTGATCACGTGAGCCGACTCGAGGCGCTGCTGAGATTCGCCTGGGCGTTCGTTATCGGCGACGACTGGCGCATCGCACTTGCGGTGACGGCGGCGCTGATCGTCACGCTCGTGCTCTCCAACGCCGGCGCGGCGGCCTGGTGGCTGCTCCCGATCGTGGTTGCCGGCATTCTCAGCGTCTCTGTCTGGACGGTCGCACGGCGCGAGGGTTGACGTGCGGGCTCAGCCAGATAGACCCAGGCGGTGATCAGCGCGGCGACACCGAGCATGTAACCGCCCAACGCGTCGCTCAGGAGATGCTGGCCGCCGAGCACCCGTGCAGGGCCGGCACCGAGGATGACGAGCACCATGATCGCCGGCCCGATCCTGCCTCCCCGCCGCCACGCCACCACGGTCAAATAGCCGCCGGCGGCGGTCACGAATGTGACCACGCCACTCGGGAAGTTCGTGCCGACGTGCTGCAGCGACAGCCACATCGGAGTCGGGCCACAGATCACCTTGATGAGACCACATGCGGCTGATGCGAGCAGCGCGAAGAACAGCCCCTGGGCCGCCCTGCGGCCGCTGCCGTGCCAGAGCCACGCCAGCATCACCAGCACCTCGCCCAGAGCGACCAGCGGCCGCCCCACCTGCTGGTAGACGCGCGTGATCTCGTAGACGAGCCAGGGCTTCGGCGCGGCGCCGACCTTGGCCGCCCAGCCGTCCGCAGGAAAGGCGTGCAGCGACAGCAGCCAGCGCAAGCTGATCACTGCCGCCAGCAGTCCGACGCTGCAGAGCAACAAGGTCTGCGGGCGATGGGCTCCCTCGGCGCGCGCGCTCGGCCACCGCGGCTGTGGCCTCGGCTCGGTCTCGTCTCCCGTTGCGGTCTCGATCACGGCGGGCACCTTACCGGGCGTCCACACGACATGGCTAGAGTTCGGTCATCGTGCCCGTCTCCCGGATTCGGCGTTTGCTGCCGGCGGCCGGCGCTGCACCGGTGGTGCTCTTGATTGCGGGGACGCGCTTGGGGTTCGCGGTTAGGAGGCCTCCTCGAGGCCATCCCGGTCGGCCCATTCCAGCAGCGGCGTGATGTCGAAGCGGTCGTCGTCGATCGCGGCGTGCAGGTCGCCCAGCTTCGCGAACCGCGCCGGCACCGTCGCGATCGTGAACTCGGGCCGGCTCGATCGTCGTCGAGTTCGTCCCAGGTGAACGGCGTCGACACGCGTGCCGGACGGGACGCCCGCGCACCGAGTACGCGCGAGGCGATCGTGTGGTCGCGGGCATTCTGGTTGAAGTCGACGAACACCTTCGCCGGGTCGCGGTCCTTGCGCCACCAGACGGTGGTCGCGTCATCGGGCACTCGTCGCTCGATCTCCCGCGCGAATGCGAGTGCCGCCCGCCGCAGATCGCCGAAGCCCCAGCGAGGCGAGATGCGCACGTAGACGTGGAGCCCGGCGCCGCCCGCTGGTCTTCGGGAAACCCGACGGCGCCGAGCTCGTCGAGCACCTCGCGGACCACGCCGGCGACCCGCTTGACCCGCTCCAGCGAGCAGTCGCGGCATCGGGTCGATATCGATCCGCCATTCGTCGGGCTTCTCCACGTCGGCCCGGCGGGAATTCCACGGGATGGAATTCGACGGTCGACATCTGCACCGCCCAGATCACGCTCGCCAGCTCGGTCACGCACAGCTCATCCGCGGTACGGCCGTAGCGCGGGAAGTAGATATCCACCGTCTGCACCCAGTCCGGTGCGCCCTTCGGCAACCGCTTCTGGTGCACCTTCTCGCCGTCGACGCCCGAAGGGAAACGGTGCAGCATGCACGGCCGCTCGCGCAGCGCGCGCACGATGCCGTCGCCGACGCTCGATGTAGTACTTCGCCAGATCGAGCTTGGTCTCGCCGCGCTGCGGAGAAGTAGATCGCGGTCAGGGTTGGTGATCCGCACGATGCGGTCGCCGACCTCAAGCTCGGTCGCGTCGGTCACGCTTGCAAGCATTCCATGAGCGCGATGTCGGATCCGGGCAGATCCCGTGCGTGGTATGGATGAGGGCGGTCTTGGGGACCGCCCACGCAACGAAGGAGACACACATGCCTCAGTACCTCGTATCCGTATACGACCAGCCTGACAGCCGCACTCGCTCGGCCGCAGGAGATGGCGCCGATCATCGCCGACGTCACGGCCGTCAACGACAAGGCGAGGGCCGACGGGATCTTCGTCTTCGCCGGCGGCCTGCACGACCAGGTGCCACCGCGACCGTGATCGACGCACGTGGCGGGACACCACAGGTCAGTGACGGCCCGTACCTTGAGACCAAGGAGTATCTCGGCGGGATTCTGGGTGATCGAGGTGCCCGATCTGGACGCCGCGCTGGAGTTCTCGCGCAGCGCGGCCGTGGCCTGCCGGCAGCCGCTCGAGGTGCGCCCGTTCATGGAGGAGCCGCCCGGAGCCTAGCTCCGAGAGCGGAGGTCGGATCCGCCGATGATCGAGGACGCTCTACCGCAGGGAATGGCCCCTGCTGGTGGCCTCGCTGGCACGCCGCTTCGGCCTTGACATCGCCGAGGAGGCGGCCGGCGAGGCGTTCCTCGCGGCTGTTGAGCACTGGCGGCGAGCAGCCGCCACCCAACCCAGGAGGTTGGCTGATGACGACCGCCACTCGCAAGGCGATCGACCGGGTGCGCCGCGACTCTCGACGTCGAGCAGAAGTACTCGGCGGCGATGGTCGGCTGGGCAATGCAGCCGGTTCCCGAACCGATGGCCGGGACGGAGCTCGGGGGCATCGAGCTGGCGGGCGATGACAGGCTGCGGCTGATCTTCATCTGCTGCCATCCCGCGCTGTCCCGCGACGCGCAGGTGTCGCTCACGCTGCGGCATGGTCGGCGGACTGACCGTGGCCAGATCGCGCGTGGACTGCTCCAGTCGGAGGCCGCCGTCGGTCAGCGGATCACCCGCGCCAAGGCGAAGATCGCGTCTGCCCACATCCCCTACCGCGTGCCTGATGTACGATGAGCTGCCGGAGCGGCTGGACGCCGTGCTGTCGGTCCTCTACCTCGTGTTCAACGAGGGTTACCTGCCCGGCGGCGAACAGCCGCTTCGCCCCGATCTGACCGCCGAGGCGATGCGCTTGACGCGACTGCTGGCCGAGCTGCTGCCGGCGTCCCATGAGGTCGACGGGCTCCTGGCGCTGATGCTGCTGACCGAGGCGCGCAGCGCCTCTCGGATCGCCGCCGACGGAGAGCTGGTGACGCTGGCCGAACAGGATCGCGGCAGCTGGAACAGGGCGCTGATCGAGGAGGGCCATCGGATCGTTCGCGAGCTGATCGCGAGCGGCGAGCCGCCCGGCCGCTACCAGCTCGAGGCGGCGATCAGCGCCGTTCACACCCACGCCCGTGACATCCGTGACACCGACTGGGAGCAGCTCAGCCAGCTCTACAACCACCTGCTCGCGGTCAACCCCAGCCCGGTCGTGGCGCTGAACCGCGCCGTCGTGCGGGCCGAGCTCGATGGTCCGGAGGTCGCCCTGAGTGAAGTCGATGGCCTCGACCTGGAGGGCTACCACCCCTGGCACGCGACCAGGGCAGACCTGCTGCGCCGGTTGGGCCGCTCGGCTGACGCACGCGACGCCTACGATGCGGCGATCGGCCTGGCGGTCAACCCCGCAGAGATCCGATACCTGAGGCGCCGGCGGGCCAGTCTGGGAGGCTGAGCGGTTGCTCCGCCCCAGCCTCCGATGCCGCGTCGTGGGCCGCGATGCGTGATCATGAACCAATGGCCACGTTCGATCGCCTCGCGCAGCTCCCGCTGGAGGTCAGCGGCTACTCGCTGGAGGGCCTCAGCGCCCAGGTCTCGGTGGAGATGCTCCGGCAGACAACGATCGTCCAGATCCAGGGCGGCGGGCTCACCGGTGTCGGTGAGGACGTCGTCTACAGCGGCCCCGAACATGACGAGTTCGAGCGCGCCGGCGCGGTTCAGCCTCTGAGCGGCCGTTGGACCATCGGCGAGTTCTGCGACCACGTCGAGGCGCTCGAGCTGTTCCCGACCGCGCCTGAGATGCCGGCATCTCGCCTGTATCGGATCTGGGCCTTCGAGAGCGCCGCGCTTGATCTGGCACTCCGTCAGGCGGGCACCTCGCTGCCGGACGCGCTGGGTCGCACGCCGCGACCGATGCGCTATGTCGCGTCGACCCGCCTCGGTGAGCCGCCGACGCTCGAACCGGTCAGCAGAAGGCTGGCGCTCGACCCGACGATCCGCTTCAAGCTCGACGCGACCAGCTCATGGACCCCGGAGCTCTTCGCCCAACTGATTGCGACGGGCGCGGTGGACTCGATCGACTTCAAGGGCATGTACAAGGGCACCGTGGTCGACCAGTCAGCCGATCCGGTCCTGTATCGGCGGGTGGTCGAAGCCTTCCCCGACGCCTGGCTCGAGGATCCCGACCTCAGCTCACCGGAGACGGCCGCTGTCCTCGCCGACCAACACGAACGGATCACCTGGGACGCTCCGATCCACAGCATCTCCGACATCGAGGCGCTGCCATTCCCCCCACGCATGGTCAACATCAAGCCCTCGCGCATCGGCTCTCTGCGCGAGCTGTGCGCGACCTACGACTACTGTGACGCGAACCGAATCGGCGCCTACGGTGGGGGCCAGACGGAGCTCGGGGCTGGGCGCGGGCAGGCCCAATATCTGGCCTCCATCTTCCATCCGGACACTCCCAACGACCTGGCGCCGTCGGGCTACAACCAGACCGATCCTCCGGCGGGTCTGCCGCCGAGCCCGCTCAGCGCGGACCTGACCGGACCGGGATTTCGCTGGCCTGACGATTAGCGCCGTTCAGTCGGTGATCTCGCGCACCACCGCGTCCGCGAACAGACGGCCGCTCTGCGTGAGCTGCGCACGGCCAGCGACCACCGTCAGCCGGCCCCGCTCTACCTCACGGTCGAGCGCCCGCCGCCCCGCCGAGCTCAGGATCGACATGTCCAGACCCCGTCGCTCCCGTAGGCCCAGCATGATCGCCTCGAACACACGCTGCTGCTCGGTGAGGGTCTCACACCCGGCCGCGGGTGACAGGCCCGAACGCAGGCGTTCCGCGTAGGTCGAGGGGAGCAGCACGTTCCACCAGCGCACCCCATCGAGGTGCGAGTGCGCCCCGGGACCCACCCCCCACCAGTCATATGAGCGCCAGTAGCCGATGTTGTGGCGGCAGCGGAGCTCTCGCTCGCCGCCCAGGAGCTCAGCTCATACCACGATAGGCCGGCAGCTTGCAGGCGCTCATCCGCACGCGTGAAGCGCCGCGCCTGGTCCGCATCATCGGGCGCCGGCAGGCGTCCGGAAACGACCGCCGCACGCATCGCGGTTCCCGGTTCCACTGTGAGCGCATATGCGGAGATGTGATCAGGGTCGGTTCCGAGCGCCGCATCCAGCGTCCGCTCCCAATCCTCGTCGGTCTCCCCAGGCGTCCCGTAGATCAGGTCGAGGGACACGTGCTCGAAGCCGGCCGTGCGAGCCTCCAGCGCAGCCGCGGCCGCCCGGCCCGCCGTGTGCTCCCGGTCGAGCGTGCGCAGCACATGGGGCGTCGCCGATTGCATTCCCAACGACAGCCGCGTGAAACCGCCCGCCCGCAGCTCGCGGAGCATGTCGAGGTTGACCGACTCGGGGTTCGCCTCCGTCGTGACCTCGGCGCCGGGCGTGAGCGTGAAGCGCTCCTCGACGCCGTGCAGCAGCCGCAGGAGCTCATCGGCTCCGAGCAGCGTCGGAGTGCCGCCGCCGATGAATACCGTGGTCACGGCACGATCGCCCAACTCGCCACGGGCGAGGGTCATCTCCGCCAGCGCAGCCTCCACGAACTCCGACTGTTGTCCGAGGAGCCTGGGCACATAGGTGTTGAAGTCGCAATATCCGCAGCGGGCCGCACAGAAGGGGACGTGCACGTAGATGCCAAGCGGAGTCCGGCTGTCTGCCATCGCCCCATGATGGACCACCGCGGCGGAGACTACTTGCGGCGATCACCAGTAGCTTTCCGCCGGTGTCCTCCGAGCAGGCAAGCGCCGAGACCTTTGAGGTGGTCGTCATCGGCGGCGGCAGCGCAGGCGTCGCCGCCGCGATCGGAGCTGCGCAGGCCGGTGCGTCCGTACACCTGATCGAGCGCCATCCGTTCCTGGGCGGCGCCGCCACCGCGAGCTCCGTGCTGAGCTACTGCGGCTTCTTCGACCAACGCCGGGAGCTGGTGGTTGGCGGAGTCGGCGGCGATCTCCTGGCTCGCCTGCGTGCCGGCGGCGCCTACCAGGAGATCACGTTCAAGTGGTCCGGCAACACGGTCGTGATGATCGATCCCGAGTACACCAAGCTGACGCTTGATCGTATGGTCGCCGACGCCGGCGTGTCGATCGGGTTGCACAGCTACCTGGTGGCCGCCGACTCACAGCAGGACCGCGTCAACTGCGTCTCGGCAGCCACCGCCGGGCAGATCAGGACGGTCAGTGGCGCGAGTTTCGTCGACGCAAGCGGCGACGGCAACCTTGCTCAGCTCGCGGGTGCCGAGGTCGGCGTGACCCCGCTCGCCGAGCGCCAGGCGGCGACGCTCAGCATGCGGATCGGCGGAGTCCGAGCCGACGCGGTGATCTCCTCGGAGACGATGCGTCAGGCGGTGGCTGCGCACAACGCCACGAGCGAGCGCAAGCTGGAACGCGATCATGGCCCGGCGGCGCGTCTCCCGCTCACCGGCGATCTGACGATGCAGATCGTCGACCAGACCGTCGATGCGCTGGACATGTACGACCTCACGCGCGCAGAGCAGGCCGCACGCGAACAGGCCTGGGACTACCTGAACGCGTTCCGCAGTCATATCCCCGGTTGGGAGGATGCCTACCTCACCGGCACCGGGCCACAGATCGGGGTGCGCGAAACCCGCCACGTCGTCGGTCGCTACGCGGTCACCGGCGCTGACGTGCTCGGCGCCCGCCGCCGACCTGATGACGGCATCGCTCGCTGTGGCTGGCCGATCGAGGAGCACCAGGGCGTCGGCTCGACCAGATACACACCGATTGACGGGCGCGCGTTCTACGACATCCCGTTGCAGGCATTGCGCTCGATCAACAGGGACAACCTCTGGAGCGCGGGCCGCTTGGTCAGCTGCGATACCCGGGCTTACTGCTCGCTGCGAGTGATGGGCACCGCGTTCGCGACAGGTCATGCGGCCGGAGTCGCAGCGGCTCTGCAGGCCAGACACGGCCGCGACCCGAGCGCGGATGCCGTGCGCCGCGAGCTCGAGCGCCAGGGCGCGATCATCTGAGCGCCGGCGCGGCGTCGAGGCGGGCGAACTCACCGCGCCCACGGATAACGTTCGCGCGATGGACGATCCGATGCCGATTGGAAGCCAAACCGCGATCCCGCTCGCCGAGGTCACTCTGCGGGCCTCTCGATCCTCCGGGCCGGGCGGACAGCACGCCAACGTCACCGCCTCTCGGATCGAGGCGGTGTTCGACGTCGCGGCGTCGACGGTACTTGATGAGGCGCAGAAGCAGCGGCTGATGTCGCGGCTCGGGGCACGTGTCGTAGCGGTCGCGCAGGACGCGCGAAGCCAGAGTCAGAACCGGGAGCTCGCCCTGAAGCGCCTGCAACGAAGGCTCGTGTCAGGCCTGCAGGTCGCGCCGCCGCGCACGCCCACTCGTCCAACCCCGGGTTCTGAGCGCCGCCGCCTCGATGCGAAGCGCAACCAGGGCGAGCGCAAGCGCCAGCGACGCTCGCCGACCAGCGAGGACGACTGACTCCAGGGGTCGGCATGCAGAGCAGTTCCATCCGGCCTCGGATGGCGTTACAGAGACGTAACGTTACCGCTACACTCCTGGCTCATGCTTGAGCCTGACCGAGTCCGCCAGATCCGCGACGAACTGGGCCACCGCCCCTGGCACGAGCTCGCGCTCGAGGATCTCGCACGGTCCGCAGGCCTGTCCCGAATGACGCTTCATCGCCGCGGCATCTCGCGCGAGGACATCCTCTCGAGCCTGGCTGAACTGCTCGAGCGAGAGCACCAGGAGGCGGCGCTCCCGGCCCTGACGTCGCTGGCGCCCGCACCCGAGCGACTCCGGTTGGCGCTGCTCAGCATCTGCGACGTCGACGAGCGCTACCTCGGCCTGATGGAGGCCCTCGACATACACCTCGCCGAGATCTACCACGAGCCCGGCGAGGGCCAGGTCCTCACCCGCGGCCCGTTCGTCCAGCGCGATCCGCCGGATACTCCAGGATGGCATCGACGTGGGAGCCTCTCGTCGTGTCGCGGCGACGTCGACGAGACCGCCACATTGCTCTTCAACGCAACCGGCTGGACGTACCGTCACATGCGCTCTGGGCACCGCTGGCCTGCCGATAAGGCGCGCGCACAGGTCGCGGACCTGCTGGTCGCGGGCATGCGCGCATGAGCGCGACGCTCGCATCCGGCACGGCGCCGGCGCGAGTCGACGCGCGCTCGATGAGCCGCCTGTCGATGGGGCACGGCTTCGTCGACCTGTGCCAGGGCAGCGTGCCCGCTCTGCTGCCGACATTGATCGCCGTCCACCACCTCAACCTCGCCTCCGCGACCGCGCTCGTCTCAATCGCGTCGATCGGCTCCGCTGTCGATCCAGCCGATCTTCGGGATCTGGTCCGATCGCATCACGGCCCCGCTGCTGGCGCCGCTGGGCGTTCTGCTGGCCAGCCTGGGCATCGCCAGCATCGGGCCTCTGCAACACCTATCCGCAGCTGGCGCTCGCCGTCGGTCTCAGTGGGCTCGGCGTCGCGCTGTTCCATCCCGAAGGCGCGCGCATGGCACATCTGGTGGGCGGTGGCAGCGTACGCGGGATGAGCTACTTCTCGGTCGGCGGCAACGTCGGCTTTGCAGCAGGCCCGGTGGCCGTGTTGATCGTGCTCGCGATCGGCGGTCTCTCAGCCACGCCGCTGCTCGCGATCCCAGGCATCGCCATCGCCGCGCTGCTGCTGCTCGACGTCGAACGCCTCAAGGGCCGCCTGATTCGAGCGGCGCACGAGGAACGCCACGACGCCGTGGCGCCGGCGGCGGAATGGGGTCCGTTCAGCCGCCTTGTCAGCGCCGCGGTGGCACGCACGGTGCCGTTGTACGCACTGCTCGCATTCATTCCCGTCTACGTCATCGCCAACCTCCACAGCACGCATACGGCGGGCAGCGTGGCGCTGACGATGATGCTCCTGTGCGGGCGCCGCAGGCACTCTGATCGGCGGGCCGCCTGGCCGACCGCTTCGGCAAGCGCACCGTCGTGCGGCGGGCGATGCCGCTGCTGATCGTGTTCACTGTTGTCCTCCCCATGACCGGCCTCATCGCGGTTCTACGCGGTTCGGATCCTGGTCGGCTTCTCGCTGGACGCTGCCGTTCTCGACCACGGTCGTGCTCGGCCAGCAGTACCTGCCGGCACGGCGCGGGCTCGCCTCCGGGATCACCTTCGGGCTCGCGATCGGAGTCGGCGGGCTGATGGCCACGGCGCTCGGCGCGCTCGCTGACGCGATCGGGATCCACACGACCCTGATGATCCTGCCGGTGTTCGCGATCGTCGCCCTCGGGTTCGCGCTCTCGTTGCCCGAGCCGCGTACCTGAGTCAGCGGTGTTTGACGCCCGCCTTCGCGAACGCAGCCAGCGTGGGCTCCGTCACCGGCGCGTCGCCAAGCGCCTCGTCGATCGCGCGCAAGCACGTCCGCGGACAGCTCGATCCCGGACGCCGAGGCGTTGGCGTGAACCTGCTCGGGCCGCGAGGCCCCGACGATCGCGGAGGCCAGTTCCGGGCGGCGCAGCACCCACGCCAGCGCCATCTGCGGCAGGGTCAGCCCGAGCCCCTCGGCGATCGGGACCAGCCGCTGCACGGCCTCGAGCGCCTCGTCGTTCATCACCAGATACATCGCGGTGCCCATCGACGTCCTGGCGGCTCGCGAGTCCTCGGGCGGCGCCTCGCCCGGCTTGTACTTGCCGGTCAGGACGCCCTGAGCGAGCGGCGACCAGACGATCTGTGAGATGTCGTTGCGCAGCGCACAGCGGGAAGACCTCGGCCTCGGGCGCCTGCCACAGCATCGAATACTGCGGCTGCGATGAGCAGAACAGGTCCGGTCCGGCGATGTCGATCGCGGCCTGGATCTGCTCGGGCGTCCATTCGCTGAAGCCCAGGTAGCGCGCCTTGCCCTCGGCTCGACGACCTTCTGCAGCGCCTCGATCGTCTCCTCGATCGGCACGTCCACATCGAAGCGGTGGGCCTGGTACAGGTCGACGTAGTCCGTCTGCAGCCGCTTCAGCGACGCGTCGATCTGCTTCGCGATCTGCGCGCGCTGACAGTCCGCGGTCGTCAGGGTCATCGGACATCTGCCCGTTGACCTTGGTCGCGAGGATGTAGGAGTCCCGCGGGTGCTTGGAGAGGATCTCACCCCAGGCGGTCTCGGCCGCGCCGCGCCCGTAGACGTTCGCGGTGTCGAAGAAGTTGATGCCGGCGTCGAACGCCGCCTCGGTGCAGGCGCGCGTCTGCTCGAACTCGATCCGCCCGGAGTAGGTGAGCCACGCCCCGAGTGAAATCTCCGACACTTCGAGGTCGGAACTACCCAGTTTCCGATAACGCATCTAGTTCGCTCCTTCGGTCGTTTCGCGGATGAAGCTCATCGCGCGTTCGGCCAGCGCGGTGATCGTCAGGCTCGGGTTGACGCCGACGTTGGCCGGAATCGACGGCGCCGTCGCAGACCAGCAGGTTCTCGTAGCCGAACACACGGTTGCGGCTGTCGACGACGCCCGGACTCCGGTCCGGCGCCGATCACGGCGCCGCCGAGGATGTGCGCGGTCAGCGGGATTGCCGAGCACCGCCTCGGTCACGACCGTGTACGCCGTGCCGCCGATCCTGCTTGCGCGAACCAGCGAGCCGGCCGTCGTAGGCCGCCGGGATCTTGTCCGGGTTCGGGATGCAGCGGATCCTGCTCGGTCGTCAGCATCACGCCACCGCCCGGCAGCCGTCGCTTGACCTTGAGCCGCATCGAGTTGTCGAGCGACTGCATCACCAGCAGGATGATCGCACGCCGCGCGGCCCCTCGAACCTCAACGCGCTGATGCGCGCGCCCGCGGGTGCCGCAACAGCGCCAGCAGGAAATGCAGTGGCTGCGTGCCGCGCCCGCCGGCACTCGACCATCATCTGACGCAGCAGCCACCTGCCAGTCACCGCCGTCGCCGTAGGTGACGACCTCGATGTGCGTGTTCGCATCGGGGTAGATGCTCGAGCGTGATCGCAACCGAGTCGCTGAAGTCGTAGCCGGAGCCCTGCGGGCGCGCAGACCGACATGATCGACTCGCTGTTGGTCCGCACCGTGTACCCGAGCCGGTCGGAGATGCGCGGCAGCGACCCGTTCAGCTTGCAGCGCTGGAGCAGCCGGTTGGTCCCGAGCGCTCCGGCGGCGACGATCACCCCACGGGCGCGCGCGCTTGCGCGCCCGCGGCGCAGGAGCGCCCCGGAACGTTCGTGCGTGACCTCGTAGCCGTCGGCTCCGGTGCCGTCGCCGAGCGGGCGGATGTCGGTCACGATCCGGTCCGGCAGGATCGTCACGCCGAGCTTCTCGGCGAACCACAGGTAGTTCTTGACGAGCGTGTTCTTGGCGCCGTAGCGGCAGCCGATCATGCAGCCGCCGCAGCGCACGCAACCGGTGCGCTCCGGGCCCTCGCCGCCGAAGTACGGGTCGGGCACCGTCTTGCCGGCCTCGCCGAGGAACACGCCGACCGGCGTGCGCGTGTAGGTGTCGCCGACGCCGATCGACTCGGCGTACTCGCGCAGCAGCACGTCGGCGGCGCCGTCGCGGTCGTAGGGCGTGACACCGAGCATCCGCTCCGCCTCGTCGTAGAACGGCTCGAGCTCGCGCTCCCAGTCGGCCAGCCCCGCCCACTGCGCGTTCGCGTAGAAGCCGGATCGCGCGCGGTAGAGCGTGTTGGCGTAGCCGAGGCTGCCGCCGCCGACGCCGCAGCCGGACACGATGAACACGTCCTTGAACATGCGTCATCCGCATGACCCCGCGCATGCCCAGCTGCGGCGCCCAGTTGTAGCGGCGGAAGTCGCTTGGTCCCCTTCGCGAACTCGTCGTCGGCGAAACGCCGCCCGCACTCGAGCACCGCCACCCTGTAGCCCTTCTCCGCCAGGCGCAGCGCCGCGACGCTGCCGCCGAAACCCGACCCGACTACCAGCCAGTCGTAGTCGAACTCCATCAGGCCTTGGCGAGAGCACGATCACCGGGATCTTGCGGTCGGTCTTGGTCTGGTACTCGGCGAACTGCGGTCGCAGCGGTCGCCTGCGCGTCGTAGAGCCGGTCGCGCTCGTCGCCGGTCGCCTCCTCGGCGACGACCGGGAATGTGCCGCTCGCCGACCTCGATCTCGGTCTCCGGGTTGGCCTTGAGGTTGTGGTACCAGGCCGGGTTCTCCGGCGCCCCGCCCTTGGAGGCGAAGATCACGTAACGTCGCCGTCGGGCAGATAGGCCAGCGGCGCGACGCGCTCGGTTCCGGACTTGGCGCCGACGTGGTGCAGCAGCAGCATCGGCATGCCCTCGAACATCCCGCCGACCTCGCCCTGCGTTTCACGAAACTCGGTGATCACCTGCTCGTTGAAATCCGCCATCGGCCCGTGTTCCTCCTGTTCTGGGTGTTGCTCGCTGACATGATCCTCGCATGCTGAGGACGGTGACCGCCACTCGCTACGTGACGCCGCTGCGCGAGGGCGGCTCGCTGCCCGGCCTGGTGGAGGCCGACGACGACGGCCTCTACGTGGTCAAGTTCCGCGCCGCCGGCCAGGGCCTGAAGGCGCTGGTGGCCGAGGTGATCGTCGGCGAGCTGGCGCGCGCGGCCGGGTCTGCCGGTTCCGGAGCTGGTGCTGGTCGAGCTCGACGCCGAGCTCGGCCGCACCGAGCCCGACCCGGAGATCAACGAGCTGATCACCGCCAGCGCCGGGCTCAACTGCGGGATCGACTTCCTGCCCGGCGCGCTCGACTACAACCCGGCGCGCCCCGGCTCGCTGTCCGCGCTCACGCGCCTCTGAGATCGTCTGGTTCGACGCGCTCACGACCAACGTCGACCGCACGCCGCGCAACCCGAACCTGCTGGTCTGGCACCGCGAGACCTGGCTGATCGACCATGGCGCCGCGCTCTACCAGCACCACAGCGACCGCGACCTTGTCTGCCGCGCGCGAGAGCCGTTCCCGCTGATCGCCGATCACGTGCTGCTGCCGCTGGCCTCGGAGCTGCCCGCGGCCGACGCGCGCCTGGCGGCGTGCTCACCGACGACGTGATCGCTGCGGCCGTGGCTGCTGGTCCCCGACGAGTGGCTTGGCGAGCGACGCGGAGGCTGCCCGCACGAGCGTATCGCGACTACTCCCAGCGCGCGGCTCGCGTCGCCGCGCGGTGTTCCTCGCCGAGGCGGAGGCCGCTCGTGGCGCCTGAGCCGTTCCAGTACGCGGTGCTGCGCGTCGTCCCGCGGATCGAGCGCGAGGAGTTCGTCAACGTCGGCGTGATCGTGTTCTGCCGCACACGCGGGTTCCTGCGGGCGCGGGTCGCGCTCGACCCGCGCCGCATCGAGGCGCTGGCCCCGGGCGTCGACCTCGAGGCTGTGCGGCGAACATCTCGAGGCGCGCGTGCGGGTTGCGGCCGGTGACCCGACGCCGGCCCGATCGCGCAGCTGCCGCAATCTGAGCGCTTCCACTGGCTGGTGGCGCCTTCGAGCACCGACGATCCAGACGCTCCTCGGTCCACAGCGGCCTCTGCGACGACCCCGAGGCCGACACTGGACGCGGCTGTTCGACGCGCTCGTCACGATTAGCGCGCCGCTGCACTAGACTTCGCGCCATGCCGAAGCAACAGCGCGCAGTCCGCATCGAACAGAAGGGCCAGCTCGCCGCGATGCAGGCGCTGGAGACCACGTAGCGACGAGGAGCTCGAGGCCGAGACCCGCTACCGCGCGGCGGCGCAGGCGATCCTCGGTGCCCGCGCGGCCGAGAGCTACGACGCCAAGGCCGCGCGTGAGCACTTTCCAGAAGGCGCTCGCCGCCGCCCGCCCCCAGGAGCGCCTGCAGCTGCGCCGCATGGCGGACGCGTCGCTGGCGCTTGCCGAGCGCCGCGCCGGCGACCTCAAGGCCGCGACCGAGAAGCTCGGGTGTCGAGGCGCCGAGCTCACGGCAGCTCTTCGGGCTGCGCGCTGATCGGGCTGATCGCGCCGCCCTCGAGCGCCGGCATCTTCGCTCGCATCCGCGGGATCGTGATCGTGATCGCAGCGATCGTCGCGATCCTGGCGCTTGGCTTCGGGATCGTCGACGGCATCGGCCTGGCGGCCGGTGGCATCTCGCTCGACCTCGCGATCTTCTACGGGCTCGTGCTCGTGTTCGTCGTGATCGGCGGCCTTGTGTTCTGGGGACGCAGGCGCCAGAAGGCCGCGCTGGCCAAGCGCCGCGAGCAGGTCGAGGCTCGCGCCGCCGGGCGCTAGGCCAGTCGGTCGCTTGAGGCAAGCAGATGTGCGGGCGCTACTCGCTGGCCGCGCCCGATCCAGCGCGGCTGCGTGCTCGCTTTCCGATCGGCGAGTCGCTCGAGGTCCGACCGCACTACAACATCGCTCCGGGGACAGATGTGATCACGGTCACGACCGATCGCGAGGGCGCGCCGCGCGGCGAGATGCTGCGCTGGGGTCTCGTGCCCAGCTGGGCAAAGGACACGGGCGGCGGCTTCAAGATGATCAACGCCCGCGCCGAGACGCTGCTCGAGCGCGCCGCGTACCGGAAGCCGTTCGAGCGCTTCCGCTGCCTGATTCCCGGCCGACGGCTTCTACGAGTGGCAGGCGGTCGCTGGTCAGCAGCGCAAGCAGCCGTTCCACATCACCCGGACCGATGGTGCGCTGTTCGCGTTCGCCGGGCTCTGGTCGGTCTGGCACCGCGGCGAGCCGGAGGAGCTGCGAACCTGCACGATCATCACCACGGCCGCCAACACCAGCATGGCAGCTGTCCATGACCGCATGCCGGTGATCCTCGAACCCGACGCCGAGAGTCTGTGGCTCGCCCACGATTCCGCACTGCCGCCTCTGCAGGACCTGCTGCCGGCCTGCCGTCTGCCGAGATCGCCCTGCGCCCCGTCGGCCCGGCTGTGAACGACGTGCGCAACGATGGTCCCGAGTGTCTGCTGGATCCGCCACCGCCCGCACAGGACACCCTGTTTGCGACATGAGCGGCCACCAATCACGACGGCGATAATCCTGGCGTGCCCCTCTCCCCTCTGATCGCGGCCTATGACCACGTGATCCTCGACCTCGACGGCACGGTCTGGGTCGGCGGCGTCGCCACGGCACGGGCGCCCGAGGCGATCGCTGCGATCCGCGAGGCGGGCAAGCGCCTCGCCTTCGTCACCAACGACGGCAGCCGCTCGCCCGAGGAGTACGTCCAGAAGCTGTGGTCGATCGGCTGCACCGCCGCTGTCGAGGAGATCGTCAGTGTCGGCTCGGCCATCCAGTACGTGCTCGCGGAGCGACCGTCCGGGGCGCGTGTCTACGTGATCGGCGGCGCCGCCATCTTCCGGCACGTCGCGGATGCCGGACACCGCATCGTCAACAACACCGACCTCGCCGAGTCAGCCGAGGTGGTGGTCGCCGTCGCGCACCCGGACTTCAACTACGAAGAGCTCCTGACTGCCACGCGGGCCCTGCACGGCGGCGCCGAACTGATCTGCGGCGGCCGCGACCCCAACTACCCGACCGCCGACGGCATCGCGCCCGGGACCGGTGCTGTCGCCGCAGCGCTGGAGTACGCCACGGGCGTCAGCGCCCGTGCCGTCGGCAAGCCCGACCCGCAGGTTTTCGAGGTCGTACTCGACCGGCTCGGAACCGGTCGCGCACTGGTGATCGGGGACCACCTCGTAGCGGACCTCGGCGGCGCTGCCGCTGTCGGGATCGATGCAGCCATCGTGCTCACGGGGGTGACGTCGCGAGCCGACGCGGAGGCCGCGATCGACCCGGCGCCGGTGGCAATCGGTCGCGACCTGGCGGCGCTCGTACTCTCCGAGTGATGGTGCCCGTGTGAGCGTGCTCACCGCAAAGATCCAGCTCGCGAGGACGGTGGGTGAGCTCGCGAGGATCAGCGGACGCGGCGGCGGCACCAGCCTGCCCGGCAAGGTGCTGCTGCGGCTGGAACCACAGGCGATCGCCGAGCTCTCGGCACGCCTGCGAGACGGAAGCGCGGTCATCTCCGCTACGAACGGTAAGACCACCACCGCTTCGATCGCGGCGACGATCCTCGATGGCGCCGGCCGCCGGCTCGTTCACAACCGAGCCGGTGCGAACATGGCAGGCGGGATCGCGTCGACGCTGCTGTCGGCGGCGGACGGCCGCGGCATCCACGGCGATACCGGCCTCTTCGAGGTCGACGAGTTCTGGCTCGGCGAGGTCAGTGACCAGCTGCAGCCGCGCGCGCTCGTGCTCGCCAACCTGTTTCGCGACCAGCTCGACCGCTACGGCGAGCTCGAGACGATCGCCGAGCGCTGGGCAGAGATCGTCAGGCGCCTTCCGAAGAGCCGCACGCTGGTGCTCAACGCCGACGATCCGCTGATCGCAGACCTCGGGCGCGAGCGCGACGGCGTCATCCACTTCGGGATCGACGACGATGCTCTCGCGTCACCGGAGATGCAGCATGCCTCGGACTCGAAGCACTGCCGGCGCTGCGGCGCTCCCTACCGGTATGACGCGATCTACCTCGGCCACCTTGGCCACTATCACTGTCATAGCTGTGGCCAGCGGCGTCCGCGCCCGTCCGTTCGTGCCGAGCGGATCACCCTGCACGGCACGAGCGCGGCCAGCTTCACCCTCATCACGCCGGACGGTGAGTACGCGATCTCACTGCGGCTGCCAGGCCTCTACAACATCTACAACGCGCTCGCCGCGACGGCGCTCTGCATCGCTCTCGGCGTCGGGATCCAAGATATCGTCGCCGGGCTGCAGCGCGCCACCGCCGCCTTCGGCCGGGCTGAAACGATCGCTATCGGCGACACCGCACTGCAGATCCTTCTGATCAAGAACCCCGCCGGGGCGAACGAGATTCTGCGTACGCTCGCGCTCGAGTCGGATCGGCTGCATGTGCTGGCCGTGCTCAACGACGGGATCGCCGATGGGCGCGACATCTCCTGGGTCTGGGACGCCGACTTCGAGCTGCTGGCTCCGCACGTGCGCAGCGTCACCTGCGCTGGAACTCGGGCCGCCGAGCTCGCCGTGCGGCTCAAGTATGCCGGGGTCCCGGTCTCGCAACTGACCGTCGTGCCCGAGCTTGCGGCCGCCCTTGACCACGCGGTGGCAGGCGCCGCCGACGGGCGCCTGTTCGCGCTGCCGACCTACACCGCGCTGCTGGCGCTCAGGGACGAACTCAGCGCCCGCGGCCTGGTCCGCCAGTACTGGGAGAACGCGGCATGAGCACCGTGATCTGGCACGACCTCGAATGCGGGCGCTACGAGGAGGACCTCGAGCTGTGGCTGACTCTGGCCGCGCGGTACGTCCCACAGGGTCAGGCCGTGCTCGATGTCGGAGCGGGCACCGGCCGCGTGACGCTGCCGCTGGGTCGTGCCGGGCACAGCGTCGTCGCCCTCGACGCCGACGCTGAGCTCCTGGTCGAACTCGAGGCCCGCGCCGGCGGCCTCCCGGTTGAGACCGTCTGTGCCGACGCGCGCGAATTCGCACTGCCGGGACGCGCGTTTCCGCTGATCCTGGTTCCCATGCAGACGCTGCAGCTGCTCGGAGCACCAGCGGGCCAGGCGGCATTTCTGCGCTGCGCCGCCGCCCATCTCGTGCCGGGGGGTGTGGTTGCCGCCGCGATCGCCGATGCCGCGGACTTCGAGGAATTCGAGTGGCATCAGGGCGACGATGCGCCGCTGCCCGACATCGCCGAGGTCGACTTCTGCGCCTACTTCAGTCAGCCGACCGCGGTCCGGCGCGAGGCCGACACGTTCGTGCTCGAGCGACGCCGCGAGGTCGTCGACCGCGCCGGTGCGAGGACCGAGACCGCTGACCGAATCGCGTTGGACATCCTCAGCGCGCAGGGTGTGCAGGAGGCCGGCCAGCGGGCCGGCCTCCACCCCATCGACGTGCTCGAGATCCCGCCCACACTGGAGCACATCGGCTCACAGGTGGTGGTGCTCGGTGGCTGAGACGCTGCGCGTCTGTGCGCTCTACCCGGACCTGATGAACATCTATGCCGACCGTGGCAACCTCCTGATGCTCAGGCGCCGCTGTGAGTGGCGCGGGCTCGGGTTCGAGCTGAGCGGCGCCGGTATCGGCGAGTCGCTGTCGGCGAAAAGTGCCGACCTCTACTACATGGGTGGCGGACAGGACCGCGACCAGGAGCTGTGCGCGGCCGACCTGTTCGAACACAAGCGCTCTGCGCTCACCGCCGCCGCGGCGCGGGGAGCGATCGTGCTGGCGGTCTGCGGCGGCTACCAGCTGCTCGGCCATTCCTACCAGCTGGGAGACGATGAGCTGCCTGGCGTGGGGCTCCTCGACGTGCGCACGGTGCGGGCGGACGGGCCGCGGCTGGTCGGCAACGTCGCGATCGAGGTCGAGCTCCCCGGCGCCGGCAGGCGTGTCCTGGCCGGGTTCGAGAACCACGGGGGGCGCACTCACCTCGGGGCTGACGCCGAGCCGCTTGGACGCGTGTTGAGCGGCCACGGCAACAATGGCGCCGACGGTCGCGAGGGCTCGCGCTCGGGCAGCGTGATCGGCACCTACCTGCACGGCCCGCTGTTGCCCAAGAACGTCTGGTTCGCGGATTGGTTGATCGCGACCGCGTTGGGCGGTGAGGTCGAGCTGGAGCCGCTGGACGACGAGCTCGAACGGCTCGCTCACAGCGACGCCAGGCGCGCGGCCGGGCTCTCAGCCGCTTGAGCCGAAACCGCCGACGCCGCGCTCGCTGTCGCTGAGCTCCTCGACCTCGATCACCGCCGGCGTCGCGACCGCAACCAGCATCAGCTGAGCGATGCGGTCGCCGGCGGCGAGCGAGCAGCGAATCGTCCGGTCGGTGTTGAGCAACAGCACCTGCAGCTCGCCTCGGTAGCCGGCGTCGATCAGCCCGGGAGCATTGACCAGAGCAATCCCGTGACGTGCGGCCAGGCCAGAGCGCGGCAGCACCAGGCCGGCGTGGCCGGCGGGGATCTCGACCGCCACTCCCGTGCGCGCACTTGCCCGCTCCCCAGGCTCAAGCGTCAGCGGCTCGAGTGCATGGAGGTCAAGGCCGGCGTCATGTGCGTACGCACGGGTCGGAATGATTGCCCGCGGGTCCATGCGCCTGACCCTGAGCACATCCGACCGACCGCTCACGCGACCCTGGCAACCGGTTTGCCGGTGCGGTCCTCGGTGGGGCTGACGCGTGGCAGCCCCTCAACGGTCGGTGCCGGGCCAACGGCGAACCGCGCGAAGCGCTCGGCCACCGGTTGCGGCAGCCGTGCGCTCACGCGGACCCCCTCGGGTGTGTCCTCGCGCGTCAGGTCGCCGGCGATCCCGTGCAGTTCCGCCAATCTTGCCCCCTCGCTGTACGGGATCAGCAGCTCCACGGCCCGCAGCCGTCTCGCGAACTCCTGCTCGATCGCAGCCGTCAGTTCGGGGATGCCCTCCCCGGTCACCGAGGAGATCAGGATCGCGTCCGGATGGCGATGGCGAAGCGCGGTGCGACCGTCGGCATCGACCTGGTCGAGCTTGCCGAGCACCAGCAGGCGAGGTACGGCGTCCGCGTCGATCTCAGCCAGAACCTCCTCGACGGCTGCGATCATCGCCAGCCGCGTCTCCTCCGAGGCCGAGCCGTCGACCACGTGCAGGATCAGGTCGGACAGCCGCGTCTCCTCGAGCGTCGCCCCGAATGCGTCGACCAGTTGGTGTGGCAGCTTGCGAATGAAGCCGACGGTGTCGGTCAGCAGGTAGTCGCGACCGCCGCTTCGCATCACGCGAGTGGTGGGGTCGAGCGTGTGAAACAGGCTGTCCCGCACGCCCACCTCGGCGCCCGTGAGCGCGTTGAGCAGCGTCGACTTGCCGGCGTTCGTGTAGCCGGCCAGGGCGACCTCCGGGTAGTGCCCTCGCTCCCGTTCCGCGCGCATCACGCTGCGGTTCGAGCGCACGTGCGCGAGCCGGCGCTTCAGCGCGGAGATGCGGTCGCGCGCCAAACGCCGGTCGGTCTCGATCTGTGTCTCACCGGGGCCTCTGGTGCCGACGCCGCCGCCGAGCCGCTCGAGGTGAGTCCAGAGCCCGCGCATGCGAGCGAGGTTGTATTGGAGCTGAGCCAGCTCCACCTGCAGCTTGCCCTCCGCGGTGTGGGCATGCGCAGCGAAGATGTCGAGGATCACCGCCGTGCGATCGACGACCGGAACGCCCAGCGCCTCCTCGAGATTGCGTTCCTGACGCGGCGAGAGCTCGTCATCACAGGCGACCACATTGGCATCCGCGCGCCCGATCTCGTGCTTGAGCTCCGCGAGCTTGCCGGGACCGATGTAGGTGTTCGGGTGCGGCTGATCGCGCCGCTGGACGGTGGCGCCGACCGCGACGACGCCAGCGGTCAGCAACAGCTCTCGCAGCTCATCGAGCTGCTCCTCGCCACCATCTGGCAGGGCAGCCACCATGTACGCGCGCTGGCGCGCACGAGCCTGCCGAGGCCTACGACTGTCGGTTCTCGCGTGGGTGTTGGCGGTGTCTGTCACCCAGCCGACATTACAACGCGCGCGAGCTCCTCACAGTGTGTTCATAGCGCCCGCAGCCGCTCCACGGCCTCCAGCAGCCGATCGTCGGGCGTCGTCAGGGAGATCCGGAAGAAGCCCTCGCCGCTGCGGCCGTAGGCACCGCCCGGCGAGATCACAACGGCGGCCCGTTCCAGCACGTGCTCGCAGTAGGCGGCCGAGCTCGCAAAGCCCTCTGGGATCGGCGCCCACACATAGATCGTCCCTCGGGGCTTGGTCACCGTGACCCCGGCTGCCGCCAGCGCGTCGCATACGAGGTCGCGACGACGCGCGTAGACGGCGTTCATCGAGCTGACCTCGGCGTCGACCTCGGGCTGCAGCGCAGCGATACCCGCCAGCTGCACCGCCTCGAACAGGCCGGAATCGATGTTGGACTTGAGCTTCCAGTAGTGCCCGATCGCCTCGGCATTGCCCACGATCGCCGCACAGCGCCAACCGGTCATGTTGTAGCCCTTGGACCACGAGAAGACCTCGACGCCTGTCTCCTTCGCCCCAGCTGTCGCCAGGAACGAGGGAGCGACGTAACCGTCATATGTGGTCTCGCTGTAGGCGTTGTCGTGGACCGCAAGGATCCCGTTGGTGGCGGCGAGCTGAACCGCTCGCTCGAAGAAGCCATCGGGGACCGTTGCTCCGGTCGGGTTGTTCGGGTAGTTGAAGAACATCAGCCGTGCCCGGCGCAGCGTGTCGGCCGGGATTGCGGCGAGGTCAGGCGCAAACCCAAGCTCGGGAACCAGCGGCATCAGCGCCGCCTCAGCGCCGGTCAGGAGCGGCCCGCCGGTGTAAACGGGATAGCCGGGGTCGCTGGCAAGGGCCACGTCATCGTTGTCCAGGAACGCAAGGTTCAGGTTGAAGATGCATTCCTTGGCGCCGATCGCCGGCATCACCTCGGTCTCCGGGTCGAGCTCCACGCCGAAGCGGCGGCTGTAGAACCGGGCGACCGCCTCACGGAAGTCCTGGCGGCCGCGATTGCTCGGGTATTGATGCGTCGCCGGATCGGCAACAGCTGCCTGGGCGGCGTTGACGATCTCCGGATAGGTCGGTGTATCCGGATCGCCGATTCCCAGGCTGATCACGTCGATCCCGGCGGCGCGCTTCTCGGCGATCTTCCGTTCCAGCTCTGCAAACAGGTAAGGCGGGATCTTGTCCAATCGGCTACTCGCTCGCACGCAACTCCTCCATCAGTTCCTCGGAGAACGTGCCCCGCATCACCGGGACCGCCCAACCGCTCAGGTTTATGTGCAGATCCTCATCGACCTCGACCTCGAGCTCGCCGCCATCGAGCACCACCGTCACCGGCGAATCGCCGCCTCTCACCACATGGGCCACCGCGGCGCCGATCGCGCCGGTTCCGCTTGAGGCTGTCTCCCCCACGCCGCGTTCAAAGATCCGTGCGCGGATCCGGCCCGGTCCGAGCACCGTGTACCAGGAGACGTTGGTGCGATTTGGGAAGAGCACATGGTTCTCGAAGTCCGGTCCGATCGCGCCCAGGTCGAGCTGCTCCAGGTCCGCTTCGCTGGCAATCGCCATCGAGCACTGCGGGTTGCCGACCGCAACGTGCTGGAAGATCCACTCACGGCCGCCCGTCGTGATCTGGCCGACGCCGTTGGAGGCGCCGGTTGGGTAGTCGTCGCTGCTGAGCCGTGCGCGACCCATGTCAACCCTGCAGGTCGTGGGCGAGGTGACGGTCGCTCGGATCTCCCCGGCCCTCGTGCTGATCGAGAACTGATCAAGGTCGGTCCAGCGACGCCGGCGCAGGTAGAGGAGCAGCTCGCGGGCACCGTTGCCGGAGAGCCCGGATTCCGACCCATCGGGGTTGAAGATCCGCATGTTCGCCACGAACCCGGGCTGATCCGGCGCCGATACCAGCAGGATGCCGTCCGACCCGATGCCCGTGTGGGGCGCGCACAGGCGGCGAATGCGCTCTGGCGTCAGCTCGAACGTGAGCGAGCGCTCCTCCAGGATCAGATAGTCGTTGCCGAGCGCCTGCCACTTCTCGAAGTTCATCGGCGCGCAGGCTAGATGATCGGTTCCGAATTGTTCGTCGCGGGTTCAATCATCCGCGCAGCCATTGGAGGCTGATCTGAGCAGCGACATCCTCGGCGGAGCGGTCGGTGACGTCGATCGTCGCGATATCGGGCAGTTTGCGCATCCATGTCAACTGTCGGCGCGCGTAGTTGCGCGTATGTCGCTTCATGCCCTCGATGTCCCCACTCAGCAGCTCGCCGAAGCCGAGGGCCTTGCGGGCGGTGACGCTGGCGCCGGCGGCGTTCGCCTCGCGCACCTCCTGCTCGACGCCGGCCGCGAGCATCGCCTCCACACGAGCGTCGATCTGCTCGTAGAGCCGGTCGCGGCTGGCCGTCAGGCCGACCAGCAGGGTCGGATGACGAGTCGCTCGCGTCCAGAGCTCCGATTCCGCTCGCGCCGGAGTCAGCTCACCGACCTCGTCGAGCTCAAGCGCGCGCACGATCCGCTGGCTGTCGGTGGCAGCGATGTCTGCGGCCGCCCAGGGTGCGCGAAGCTCGAGCAGCCCGTGCAACGCCTCCGGACCGACTCGCTGGAGCTCAGCGGTCCAGCGGGCACGCGCGCCGGCCATCGGTGGCGGCTTCAGGGAGAGGTCCGCCAGGGCTGCACGCAGATAGAGCCCGGTTCCGCCCACCACCATTGGACGGCGGCCGGCGGCGAGCAGAGCGTCGATTTCACTGTGGGCAAGCTCCGCGTACTGTCCCGCGCTGAACTGGGCATCAACCGGGAGGAATGAGATCAGGCGGTGATCCAGCTCAGTCCGTTGCGCCGCGTCTGCGGCCCCGGTCAGGATCTCGAGTCCAGCGTAGACCTGCAACGCATCGGCAGAGACGGCCACGGGATCCTCCCCGTGTTCGCGCAGACGCCGGGCGAGCGCAATCGCGATCGCAGTCTTGCCGACGGCTGTCGGGCCAAACAGCGCAATCACATCTGAACGTGACACTTCCGCGCAGTATCGTGCCCGCGATGAAGAGAGGCGCTCAGGCACGCACGTTCATGGCACTCGCGGGTGTCCCGGTGAGGCTCGGGGCCGCGCTGAAGCTCAGGGACCCACAGTGAGACCAGACGGCGCGCGCGTTCTCCTCACTGGCGCCACCGGCGGCCTCGGCCAGGCGCTTGCACGCGGGCTGCATGCGCGCGGTGCACAGCTGATTCTGAGCGGACGGCGGGCCGACGTGCTGATCCCGTTGGCCGAGGAGCTAGGCGCTAAGGCGATCGCCGCGGACCTGGCGCTCAGATCGACGTCGAGCGACTCGCCGCCGATGCAGGTCGCGTCGACATCCTGCTCGCCAACGCGGCGTTGCCGGCCTCAGGGCATCTGTTGGAGCTGAGCCCGGGTCAGATCGACACACTGCTCGAGGTGAACCTGCGGGCACCGATCGCGCTCGTGCGTGCCCTCGCGCCGGCGATGGCTGAGCCGGCGCTGCGGCCACGTCGTGCTGATGTCGTCGCTGTCAGGCAAGACGGCGGCACCGGCCTCAAGCATCTACAGCGCCACCAAGTTCGGCCTGCGTGGGTTCGCGCACGGCGCCCGGGCCGACCTGCGCGAAGCGGGTGTAGGCGTTTCCGTGATCCTGCCGGGGTTCGTGCGCGACGCCGGCATGTACGCGGATGCCGGCAGCGTCAAGCTGCCACCGGGCGTGGGCACGAGTTCGCCCGAGCAGGTGGTGAAAGCGGTTGTCACCGCGATCGAACGCAATCGCATGGAGGTGACCGTGGCGCCCTTGCCACTGCGCCTGGGTGCCAGCATCGGCGCTGTGGCTCCGGGGCTGTCAGCGCTCGGCCAACGGCTCGCCGGCGGTGCCGGCATCGCGCGACGGGTCTCGGAGGCGCAGCTGGAGAAGCGTCCGGATGACGAAGCGCATGACACAGGCGGGATCCAGCGGTTTGACCCCGACGCCGACGGCACCGCAGCGCTCGCGTTCGGTCGGGCATCGCAGTCTGCGCTCGCGCGCCGAGTCGGTGCTGCGCTCGTCCGGCGTTCAGACGGGCCGATTCGGGCGCTGACGGGCACTCCTCTGGCGCCGCTGCTGATCCTGCCGTTCGCGAACCTGACCACCACAGGCGCCCGCTCAGGCCAAACGCGGCTGGCCGTCGTCCTCTATTTCAGCGACCACGAGGACGTGATCCTTGTCGCCTCCAACTGGGGTGGCGACCGCCACCCTTCCTGGTACCACAACCTCATAACCCATCCGGCAGCCGTGCTCATGCGCGGTGGCCGCACGGGAACCTACAGCGCCGTCGAGGTGACCGAGCCGACCGAGCACGATCGCCTCCTGGCGCTGGCCGACGATGTCTATACCGGATACTCCGACTACCGCGCCCGAGCCGGCAAGATCGGACGCGGGATCCCGGTCATGCGACTGCAGCCTCGTGCGCTGAGACGGCCGTTCAGGCCGCAGGTGCGTCCTCATCGGCATCTGAGGCGGCCGATGGAACACGATCCTCGGCGGCGTTCCCAGAGGCCGAGGGAACACGATGCTCACCGGTCACCGTGGCGAGCGCCGCGATGATCTCGTCGGCGAGCTGGGCGCCATCGGAGGGACGCTCGGGTGTGGCCTTGACCCGCACCACGACCGAGCCGCCGTCGATCTCCTCCAGCAGCACGCTGGGCGCCTTGCGGGTGGGCGTCGAGATGTTCTCGTCGAGGATCGCCTGGACTTGACTGGGACGGATTCCGGACCCCAACGTCACCCTGACATCCACAGGATCCGGCTCCCGCAGCGGCAGCACCGCCGAGGACAGGACGACCGTGTTCGGGATCATGACCCGCTCCTCACCCCGTGAGAGCGTCGTGTACATCAGGCCGAGTGATGCGACCACACCGTCCATCGACCCGCCGAGCGGGCCGGCCTGCAGCCGGACGCGCTCACCCAGCTTGAACGGGTGGGCGCTCAGCAGCACCATCCCGGCGAAGAGGTTCCCGAGCGTCTGCTGAGCGGCAAGTCCCAGCACCACCGCCGTGAACGCACCGCCGACCGCGAGCGCCTGCGGAGTGATGCCGGCGACTCCGAGCGCGAGAAGCACCGTCGCCATCACAGCCACGAGGCGAATGAGGAAGCCAACGGTTCCGGCCGTGGCCGGATCCATGCGGCGGAACAACGCCGGCGCGACCCGCGACAGATCCCGTGAGATCAGCCAGCCGAAAATCAGCACGAGTACAACCGCGACAACCTTCACCAGCGTCCTTGCAATGCGTAGGTCGTGAGATATGCAGATCGGTGATGTGGGCCTCGGCCGCGTTCTTGCCGACCACCACAGCGATCAGTGCGATCACCTCCGCGACCAGACGCCACGTCGCCTTCCGGACCATGTGCTGGTTTACCTCGACCTCGAGCCCGACCGCGGCCCAGGCCTCACTGCGCGTCTCGAACATACGGTCGAGCGACGCGCGATCCTTCCGCCTCTTGAAAAACGGGGACATGCGGCTTGTCACCCTGCGGCGCGGGCCAGCAGCGACATCTCGCCGGTGAGTGTCTGGCTGGTGGCACCGGTGATCTTCACCTGCACGAAGTCGCCTGGCTCGCCGAGACCGTCGAAGTTCACGACCTTGTTGTGGCGGCTGCGGCCGCGCAATCGGCTCGGATCGGTGCGCGAAGGCCCCTCGATCAGCACCTCGAGGGTCCGACCGATGAACCGCTGGGCGCGCTCGCACGCGCGCCGCTGGACCACCTCGACCAGGCGCTCCAGACGCTCGACCTTGACCTCGTGTGGGATCTGCGCATCCATCTCAGCCGCCTCAGTGCCGCGCCGAGGCGAGTAGATGAAGGTGAACGCGCCGTCGTAGCCGACCTGCTCGGCGACCTCAAGCGTCCGCTCGAAGTCCTCCTCGGTCTCGCCCGGGAAGCCGACGATGATGTCGGTTGTGATCGCGCAGTCCGGGATGTGCTCGCGGATCAGCGCTACGCGGTCGAGGTAGCGCTCGCGCGTGTAGGTGCGGCGCATGCGCTTGAGGATCGCGCTCGACCCGGATTGAAGCGGCAGATGGATGTGCTCGCACAGGGCAGGCAGCTCGGCGTGCGCGCGGATCACGTCCTCGCGCATGTCCTTCGGATGCGGGCTCGTGTAGCGAATCCGCTCGATCCCGTGGACGCCGTCGATGCGGCGCAGCAGCTCGGAGAAGCTGGTCCGCGACTCGGCCGGGAGGTCGCGGCCGTAGGAGTTGACGTTCTGGCCGAGCAGCGTCATCTCGCGTGACGCCGTCGATCGCCAGGCGCTCCACCTCGGCGATCAGCACGTCCGGGTCGCGGCTGACCTCGCGCCCGCGTGTCGACGGGACGATGCAGTACGAGCAGACACAGTTGCAGCCGACGCTGATCTGCAGCCACCCCTGGAACTCACGGGCGCGCTTGGCCGGCAGATCACCCGTGAACCCCTCGAACTCGAAGTAGCCCCTGGGCGGTGAGCGAATCGCTGGTCAGGAACTCGGCCAGCTTGTGCACCTGACCAGGTCCGAAGGCGACATCGACGAACGGGAACCGCTGGAAGACCTCATCCTTGACCGACTGCGCCCAACATCCGCCGACGCCGATCACCGTGTCCGGCGCGCGCCGCTTCAGCGCGTTGGCCTCGTACAGGTGCGCGATGAAGCGCTCATCAGCCTTCTCACGGATCGAGCAGGTGTTGAACAGGATCAGGTCGGCCTCGCCACGCGCCGCCGCCTCGCGTAGCCGAGCGACTCGAGCATGCCCTTCATCCGCTCCGAGTCGTGCTCGTTCATCTGGCACCCGAACGTGGTCAGGTGATAGTCGACGCGTCGGGCTCACGGGCGCAAATTTAGCGGTGGCGCCTGGTGGTCTGACGATCCTGTGACGCTCAGCGCGCGTAGTCGACCGCCCGTGACTCCCGGATCACCGTGACCTTGATCTGGCCGGGATACTCGAGCTGCTTCTCGATGTGGCGGGCGATCTCGAACGAGAGCAGTGTTGCCGCGGCGTCGTCGATCGCCTCGGGAGCGACGATCACACGAATCTCGCGTCCGGCCTGCATCGCGTAGACCTTGTCGACTCCCTGGTGGCTGGTGGCGATCTCTTCGAGGTCGCGCAGCCGCTTCACGTACAGCTCGAGCGACTCACCGCGGGCACCGGGGCGCGCGCCCGAGAGGGCATCGGCGGCCTGCACGATCACAGCCTCGACGGTTTGGGGCTCGACCTCGTTATGGTGAGCCTGCATCGCGTGGACGACGGCCTCGGATTCCCCGTACTTGCGGGCGAAGTCACCGCCGACGATCGCGTGCGGACCCTCAACCTCGTGGGTGACCGCCTTGCCGATGTCATGTAGCAGGGCCGCGCGGCGGGATGTCTTGGCACCGGCGCCCAGTTCGGACGCCATCATCGCGGCCAGCCTCGAGACCTCCACCGAGTGGCCGAGCACGTTCTGCCCGTAGCTCGTGCGGAACTTCAGGCGACCCAGATACCTGATCAGCTCAGGGTGGAGGCCCTGAACCCCGGCCTCGAATGCACCCTGTTCGCCGGCCTCGATCAGATGTGCATCGAGCTCTGACTTGACCTGGTAGTAGACCTCCTCGATCCGCGCCGGATGGATGCGGCCGTCCTGCAGCAGCTTCTCCAGCGTCAGGCGTGCGATCTCACGGCGGACCCCATCAAAGCCGGAGAGCACGACCGCGCCGGGAGTGTCGTCGATGATGAAGTCGACGCCCGTCAGCGTCTCGAGAACGCGGATGTTGCGGCCCTCACGGCCGATGATCCGTCCCTTCATGTCGTCGGAGGACAGCTGGACCACCGATACGGTCGTCTCGGCTGCGTGCCCGGCAGCCAGTCGCTGCATTACGACCGCGAGGATGTTCCGGACGCGGCGCTCGGACTCCCGGCGTGTCTCGTCCTCAATCTGTCGCAGGCGCCGGGCTGCCTCCTGCCTTGCGTCATCCTCTATCGCTTCGACCAGCAGCTGCTTTGCGCGCGACGCCGACATACCAGAGATCCGCTCCAGCTCGCGGACGAGGTCGTCCTGCTGATGATCGAGCATCGTTGCCCGTTCGGCGAGTTCGGCCTCACGCAGGCTGACCGCACCCTCGCGCCGCGACAGCTCCTCGCTGTATGCGCGGCCACCTCCGTTGGTCACTGCCGGAGGCGACGCCAGTGCGTGGCTCACACCGGCATCCACGCCGCGGCCCACGCTGGGGCTCAGACCAGGGCCAGAACCGGCTTCAACAACCGCAGTCGTCCCGCCGTTCCCCGCTCGCGCCGCCCGCCAGCTCGCGCCCGTCACCCTCGCGTAAACGGCCGCAGCGATGACGATCCCTGCGGCTATCAGCGCTGCGGCAACGATGATGTCCATGGTCGTTCCTCTCAAACGGCCCGCAAACACCCGGGCCGGTCAGTCTTCAGTTCTCAGGAGCGACCGAGCGGTTGAGATCTCCCTCGTCGGGGAACATTGGGGCGAGCATCAAAGTTCACGTGATTTCCTGGGGTTTCATCAGCGGCCATCCCGGCCGTTCGTTCGCTATTGACGATCCTAGCGTGCCACCGGCCGAGCAGGTCCGGTAACCGACCCGAAGCAATGATCCGCCCGCGGTGTTCAGGGGCGCGCAGCACGCGCCCAGGCTCTGACGGCATCTCCCGCCAGCTCACTGTCGTAGCCCTTCCTGACGAGCACACCGAACGCGCGCTCGCGGTCCCGCGATTCCGCAGCCCCGATCGGGAACCTTCGGGCGAGCAGCTCCATGGCGCGCTTGAGTTCCTGCTCCCGAGCCGACATGCCATCTGCCGCTCCGGCCTCAGCCATAGCCTCCTCAATCACCGTGCGGTCCACCCCACGCGCGAACAGAGCGCGCTCGATCCGCCCGTTTCCCCAGGCCTCAAGCGTGCGCTTGTCCTCGGCGAACACCCGTGCGTAGCGGGCATCATCCACGTATCCGAACCCGACAAGCTCCTCGATCGCGGCGGTGATCTCAGCCTCCGGCAACTCCGATCGCTCCAGTCGCGAGCGAACCTCTGCAACGGTTCGCTCGCGGCGGTTGATGTACTGGTATGCGAGCGCGAGCGCTTTCCCGTCGTCAGCTGCCATCGGTCACTCGGTCAGGCCCCTTGAGTGGATCAGGCGGCCGCTTCTAGCCCCTCCGCCAGATCGTTCAGGTCCACCCCATCGCCGGAGTGCTCGATCGGCTTCACCAGGTCCTGGCCGATTCCAAGAGCGGCATAGACCTTGGATTCGATCTCCTTTGCCACCTCCTTGTGCTCGTCCAGATAGGCCTTGGCGTTGCCCCGACCCTGTCCCAGGCGCTCATCGCCATAGGAGAAGAACGACCCTGACTTGGTCACGATGTTGTGCTCGATCCCGTAATCCAACAGACAGCCGGAGGTGGATATGCCCTTGCCGAACTCGATATCGAACTCGGCCTGCTGGAACGGCGCCGCAACCTTGTTTTTGACGACCTTCACCCGCACTCGATTCCCGACCGCCTCGGTGCCGTCCTTGAGCGTCTCGATCCGGCGGATATCCAGCCGCTGCGACGAATAGAACTTCAGCGCCCTACCACCCGGCTGCGTCTCCGGGGAGCCGAACATCACACCGACCTTCTCACGGATCTGGTTGGTGAACACGCACAGCGTCTGCGTGCGGTTCAGCCCCCCGGTCAGTTTGCGCATCGCCTGAGACATCATCCGCGCCTGCAGGCCGACGGTCTGATCGCCCATCTGGCCCTCGAGCTCAGCCCTCGGCGTCAGCGCCGCGACCGAGTCCACAGCGATCACGTCGACAGCACCTGATCTGACCAGCATGTCGACGATCTCCAGCGCCTGCTCGCCGTAATCGGGCTGCGAGACCAGCAGCTCATCGATGTCGACGCCGATCTGCTGTGCGTACAGCGGGTCCATCGCGTGCTCGGCGTCAACGAACGCACACACGCCGCCGAGTTTCTGCGCCTCGGCGAGGATGTGGTAGACGAGAGTCGTCTTGCCTGACGACTCCGGGCCGAAGATCTCGATCACTCGCCCACGCGGCACGCCGCCGATCCCCAAAGCGATGTCGAGCGACAGTGCGCCGGTTGGGATCGCGTCCACCGCGACGCGAGCGCCCGGGTCGCCCATCCTCATGACGGCGCCCTTGCCGAACTGGCGCTCGATCTGGGTCAGCGCTCCCTGCAGCGCCGCTTGGCGCTTGGCATCGGACTTGGCATCCGCCGGTGCGACAGGCTTGGCGCCTGCCCTGTCCTGTTCGCTCATGCTCGCTTGGCTCCTTGTCTCAATGCCTCTATGGACGATCAAATTACGGCCTGGCTCGGACAGAACCGCAGAACAGGTGTTCGCACAAGACCCAAACGTCAAGGATCTGTGTCAGAACCGTGCCAATCAGGGCACAGACGCCCATTTCTGCACAGTTTCGTTACACGTCGTGACACATTCGGCACACATGTGACCCCCCTTGAAAGGAAGCCCCACACCCACGGAGGAGCCCTGCCCCCGGCATCAAGGAGGCCGGCCAGGCGGCGGCGAATGTCGGTTCAATGACCGCGCAGCACGCGGTCAGTCATCAACCACCCGGTATCAACCACCCGGTCAGTCATCACGGAGTACGCGCGCGATCAGATGCATGGCGACGGTGGTGGCCCGATCGCGCACAGTCGCCCGGTCGCCCGGCACAAGGACGCTGCGCGTCAACGAGCGCACGGCTGTGGAAGCGCCGGGCTGCCCGTAGGAGACCGAGAACCACACCAGCCCGACCGGCTTCTCGGGTGTGCCACCACCCGGCCCCGCGATGCCGGTGATGCCGACTCCAACCGAGGTCCCGAACCGCTGCCGTGCGCCGTCGGCGAGCGCCTGTGCCACCTCCGAGGAGACGGCGCCGTGCGAGGCGATCAGATCGGGCTCGACGCCGACCAGATCGATCTTGGCCCGATTGCTGTAGACAACCGCACCGCCGATCACGTATGCCGATGAGCCTGGCCGCTCGGTAAGGCGGGCGGCCAGCAATCCAGCGGTGCAGGATTCCGCCAGGCCGATCGTCTCGGCCACGAGCAACTCCGCGACCTGGTCGTCGATGGTGCTGCCATCGCGTGAGAACAGCTTGGCGCCGTGGCGGTTCGCGATGAACTCCAGTAGCGCGTCGTAATCGCTCTGCGCGTCCGGTGAGAACCGGGTCGAGACCTCGATTTCGCTCCTTCGCAGGCAGGTTGTGATCTCCAGCGATGACAGATCCAGGCCAGCCGCATCGGCGGCGCGCAGGGTGGTCGCGATCTCAGCCTCGGGCATGCCATAAAGGCGGACGATCTCACGGCGGTATTCGGTCGCATTGGCGATCGCGCGCCTGAAGGCCTCAGCGGCCACCGCATCCGGCCACATCGTTTGAAGCTCGCCCGGCGGCCCGGGTAGGACCACCACGATCGGGCCGGGATCGCCCACCGGCGAGACCACCAGACCCGGGGCGGTTCCGCGAGGCTCGAGCACGGTCGCGCCAACCGGAACCATCGCCTGCTTGCGGTTGGCGGCCGTGAGCGCATCCAGGTCAACATCCGGCCACCGCGAGGCCGCCGATCGCACGATCGCTTCAATGCGCGCCTCGAGCGGCGCGTCCAACACCAGATCCCGCCCACAGAAGCCCGCCACGACCTCAGCGGTCAGGTCGTCCGCGGTGGGTCCAAGACCGCCCGTCGTCACGATCACGTCTACTCCGGCCTGCGTCATCTGCTCGAGCGCGGTCCGTAGATCCTCAGGTCGGTCACCGACGACCTCGATCATCGCCACGTCGACACCCAGGTCGCGCAGGCGCTCTGACACCCACGGGCCGTTGCGGTCTGTGATGATTCCGGTCAGCACCTCGGTGCCAGTGACGAGCACACCGGCACGCACAGCAGCACGACCCTTGAAGACTGCCGCGTCGGTCACCCTGAGCAGGTTGGTCCGGACGTCACTGGCGTGACGCCGTTCGGGGTTATCTTGAGGCTGATGGCGCTGCTGCTCCCGCTGAGCGCGTACGGCTTGCCGTTGACGGTCATCGTCACGTCGCTGTTGCCAAGCGTCATCCGGAACTCCTGGCCCGTCACCGCTGGAACCTTCTCACCTGGATCAAAGGTCTGCGCGGTGAAGAGCGGCTTGCCGGCGGCGTTCTCCACGCAGATCCAAACAGGCGCTGTCGGAACCAGTGCGATCGTTGCCTTGGCAGCAGCCGTGGTGGTGTCCGACGTGGTCCCGGTCGTCGGCGCGGTGCCCGTGGTGGGTGTGGTCCCATTCGTGGAGGCATGCCGACTTGCCCTGTGGTTGTGCGTGTCGTGACCGTCGTTGGCGGTGGTCGGTGTGGTGATGTTGCCGACACCACCACTACCGCCACCAGTGTGGCTGCCGATGATGTACAGCGCCGCCACGATCACGACCAGGGCGATGCCGATGACACTGCGTGGCGACATCAGCAAGCCCGACACCCGACTCGGGTTGCGGTGACGTTCGCGCTCACGCGCCGTGCTGGCAAGTGTTCGCGCCTCGTGCTCCATCGGGCGCTCATACCGGCGCTTGAACTCGTCGACGAGCAGTCGGCTGTCCAGACCCAGGTAGTCGCCATAGGTCTTCAGGAAGCTCTTGACGTAGACCGGGCCGGGCAGCAGATCCCACTCCTCGTTCTCGAGCGCGCGCAGATACTTGGCACGGATCTTCGTGCGCACCTCAACCTCGCTGATGTCGATGCGCGCACGCATCCGTGTCTCGCGCAGAGTGGAGCCGATATCGGCCATGGATCACAAGCCTACGCTGCAAGCACCGAATGGACCTGCACAAACCGCTGCAGGCAGCCCTGCAGAGCGCCAAACGCCTCACGGTGCGCTGTTCCGGGACGCAGCAGCCGCGCTCGCGCCGCGGTCACTCAGGCGCCCGGATGTGCTCGGCCGTCGGCGGCTCGAATCCGAGTGGGGTCGACCGCGGCCGCGAATCGGAGCGCGGAACGCTCTGATCCTCGTCCGATCGGGCCGGCGGGCGATTTCGGCGCGCCGGGTCCAGCGCCCTCGGCCAGCGCACGAGGATGCGCGGCACGTCGGCCTCGGTGATCAGCACCTGGCGCGGCTTGGAGCCCTCGTAGCCGGAGATGATCCCACGGCGCTCGAGCATGTCGATCACGCGTCCGGCGCGCGTGTAGCCGAGCCGCAGGCGGCGCTGCAACATCGATGTCGAGGCGGTGCCCATCGAGGCCACGAGGCTGATCGCCTCCTCCAGCAACGGATCCTCGTCGGGATCGAAGCCGTCGTCGGAGCCACCGTCGACCCTGCGTCCTCGTCCTCGACCTGCCTCGAGCAGCTCCTCCCGCAGCTCCGGCTCGCCCTGCTTGCGCCAGGACTCGGTCAGCTCGGCGATCTGCTCCTCGTCGATGTAGGCGCCCTGGATGCGCTGCAGCTTGTTGGTTCCAACCGGCGAGAACAGCATGTCACCCTGCCCCAGCAGCGACTCCGCGCCGTTCTGATCGAGGATCACGCGCGAGTCGGTCTGGCTCGAGACCGCGAACGCGATCCGCGACGGCACGTTGGCCTTGATCATGCCGGTGATCACGTCGACTCGCGGCGACTGCGTGGCGAGCACCAGGTGGATGCCGACGGCACGAGCCTTCTGCGCGAGGCGGATGATCGAGTCCTCGACGTCGGCCGGCGCGACCATCATCAGGTCGGCGAGCTCGTCGATCACACAGAGGATGTACGGCAGCGGCGGCTCGCCGCGGCCTGCCCGCACCTTGTTGAGCTCCGGCAGCGAGCGGGTGCGCGCCAGCGACATGTCCCGTAGCGCTGCTCCATCTCCTTGACGAGGTTCTGCAGCGCGTTGGCGGCCATCTTCGGGCTGGTGATCACCGGCGTCAGCAGGTGCGGGATCGACTCGTAGTGGTTGAGCTCGACCTGCTTGGGGTCGACCAGCACCAGTCGAACCTCGTGCGGAGTTGCGCGCAGCAGGATCGATGAGAGCATCGCGTTCACACAGGCGGACTTACCGGCGCCGGTGGTGCCGGCGACCAGCAGGTGCGGCATCTTCGCCAGGTCGGCGCCGATCGCGCGCCCGGCGATGTCCTTGCCGAGCCAGACGGTGAGCGGCGACCAGTCGGCCGGCGGCTCCTGGAAGACGTCGCCGAGGTGCACGATCCGCCGTGCGCGCGTTCGGCACCTCGACGCCGACGGCGGTCTTGCCCGGAATCGGCGCGAGGATGCGGATGTCGGTCGCAGCCAGCGCGTACGCGAGGTCGTCCTTGAGGTTCGCGACCTTCGACATCTTCGTGCCCGGAGCGAGCCTGATCTCGTAGCGCGTGATGTGCGGGCCGCTGACCTGGCCCACGACCTTGGCCTCGATCCCGAAGTGGCCGAGCGCCTCGACCAGCGCTCCGCGCGGTCTGCGCCTGTCCGGTCGTGTCGGGCTTGGCCGCCTCTCCGGTCGAGCGCACCAGGAAGCGCGGCGACGGGCACGCGCCAGACGAAATCCGGATCCTCGGTGACCGAAGCGCGGTAGCGACCGGCCGGCGTCAGCTCGCTCGGATCGACATCGCGCGCTCGGGACCGGCCTCACCGTCAGCCTCGGGTTCATAGTCGGCTGGCTCGTCATCGGCATCCTGCATCCGCGTCGTCGAGGTCGACGAAGTCCTCGAACTCGATCGGGCTCGACCAGCGGCGAGCGCGGTCAGATCGTCGACTCGCCTTCCGTCGTCTGGTCGGCGTCATCGAGCCGAGAAGCTGCGCTGCCCGTCCTCGTTCTCGTAGACGTCGATCGGCGGCGCCTCCACGTGGGTCGCGCTGACCACGAACTCCGTCGTCGTGGGGTTCGGGCACCGAACGACCGCGGATTCAGCATCGTCGCCGCTGAGTCGGGCTGCCCGGATCTCCGCCCGCCGTGTCGCGCTGCCGCGCTCGCGGCCCGCGCCCCAGGGCAGTCGTCGCGTGACGCCTGCTGCCGTTGATCACCGACGCGAACGTGGCGCCGCTCAGCAGGATCGCACCCGCGATGAACAGGAACACCGCCAGAATGTCGGCACCGGCCGTGGACAGCAGGTGGCCGGTGACGTCGTATTCGACGCCGCCGAGCAGGCCACCGCGCGGCTTTGAGCACCGCGGCCGACCAGGCCCCGTCAGCGGGTGTGCGGCCCGGGCCGAGGCCGAGCGTGCCCGCCGCGAATGCCAGCGCGAGCGCCAGCGTCAGACAGATCGTGCCGCTGCGCAGTGGCCGTGTCGCCGGCGCGATATCGAGGTCACGCGCCAGCACCCGTGGCGCCGCCGAGGACCAGCGCGATCGGGACCAGGTACGCGAGCTTGCCGATCAGCAGCTCGAAGCCCGCTCAGCACGCCGTGCCCGAGCGAGCCGCCGGCCCAAAAGCCGTAGGCGACGCCCCCAAGGAAGATGCCGATCGCGACCAGCGCAAGCGCGACCACGTCGATCTGGTGCGGCTCGAGGTCGCGGACCCCGCGCAGCGCCGGACGGCTCGCGACGAGCGAGCGTGTCGCCCGCGTGGGCGGCGGCTTCCTGCCGCGATTCGCGGCCGGCTTGCCTTCCGGTGCCGGCCCGCTGGCCAGCACCGGACCTACCGCCCTTGGCGGGCCGGCTTCCGGGTCTTGTTCGCAGTACGGGCGGCAGCCATTCTACAGAGGTGTTATTTCGACCGCCTGCGACCCACTCCCTGCTTGCGAGACTGGTGCGATGACAGTGACCGTGGCCGTGCTGGCGGGCGGAGGGGCAGCCGTATCGGCGGCGACAAGGCGCTCGTACGACTGGCCGGACGCCCGTTGATCGACTACCCGCTGGCCGCGGCTCGCGAGGCCGGCCTGGATGGCGTGGTGGTCGCCAAGCGCACGCACCCGCCTCCCCCATCTCGACGTCCCGGTCCTGCTCGAGCCCGACGAGCCCACGCACCCGCTGCTGGGGATCTCACCGCCCTTGAGCAGCATTCGACGGTGATCGCGCTCCCGTGCGACATGCCGTTCGTCGACTGCCCGATCAGCTCGTGGCGCTGGCCGCGATCGACGCTGACGTCGCCGTCCTTGCGCCGGGCGAGCCCTTCCCCGCCCTCTACCGCGCCACCGCGCTGCCTCAGTTGCGACTAGCGCTCGAGTCCCGCGCGTCGGTGCGGTCGACGCAGGCGCAATCTGCAGTCGCGCCGGACGTCGATCGCACCGACGCGCGGGACTCAGCAGCTGACGATCAACACACCGGAGGACCTGGCGGCCGCCGAGCGGCTGACCTGCTAGCGTGATCAGTGGCTGTTGAGCGCTGCTGGCGTGAGCGGCATCGTGGCGTGACGCGATCTCGCAGCCTGGACGCTCGGCTTGCGCCGGCGCGGCCGGCCACCCAGCAGGCCAGCGGCGCCGCAGGCCGCTCTGAGGAGCGCGCCGCAGTCGCAGGCGAGCTCCAGCAGTTGATCGATCTGCTCGGCAGTCGGCGGGTCCACTCCCAACTCCCGCGCGAACGCGGCGATCCACTCGTCCCTGGTCACAAGCCGCAGATTAGAGTGATCAGCGTGGATCCGGCGTCGGCGCGCTCAAGACGATCACCCACGACGGCGGCGAGGACACGGTCGCGGTCGAGGAGCCGCTGGAGATCCGCGTCGACGGCGAGCCGGTCGCGGTCACGATGCGGACGCCCGGTCACGACGAGGAGCTGGCGCTCGGCTTCCTGTACGGCGAGGGCCTGATCGACGGTCCGCACGCGGCCGGCCTGACCGAGGATCTGGCCAACAACACGGTCGAGGTCGCCGGGCCGCTGCTGCGCGAGCTGGCAGCACGGCGCTTCTACACGACCTCCTCCTGCGGGGTCTGCGGCAAGGGCGCGATCGAGGAGGTCGCGGTCCAGAGCGCGACTGCACCGCCCTGGAGCGGCGCGCCACTGCACCGCGCGCTGCTCGCGGATCTGCCGGACAGGCTCGTGCAGCCCGGTTTCGCTCGCACCGGCGGGCTGCACGCGACCGGCCTGTTCGACTCCGGCGGCGAGCTGCTCTGCGTGCGCGAGGACGTCGGCCGCCACAACGCCATGGACAAGGTGATCGGCTGGGCGCTGCGCGAGGGCCTGATGCCGCTGCACCAACTGCTGCTGTGCGTCAGCGGCCGGCTCTCCTTCGAGCTCGTGCAGAAGGCGGCCGTTGCCGGCGCTCCGGTGCTGGTCGGCGTCGGCGCGCCGACCTCGCTGGCCGTCGAGCTCGCGCGGGACCGCGGGCTCACGCTGTGCGGTTTTGCGCGCGGCGGACGCATGAATGTCTACGCCGGCGAACAGCGGGTCGAGCTCGTTTTGACGTTCAGCAGACTAAAGAGTCCGAAGAGTCTCCCCGAATGACCTCACAGCGGGCTTACCATCCTGGTGCACGATGACCACCGCAACCGATTTTGAACGCCCCGCGCGCGTCCTCGTCGTCGAGGATGACGACGCGATCTCACAGGTCCTGCAACGGTCGCTGCGGATGGAGGGCTACGACGTGCGGATCGCCGGCGGACGGCGTTGCCGCACTCGAGGAGGCCCACGCCTTCCTGCCGGACCTGGTGATCCTCGACCTGGGGCTGCCGAAGCTCGACGGGATCGAGGTGGCCAAGACGCTGCGCGACGGCGACGACGTTCCGATCCTCGTGCTGACCGCGCGTGACGCGGTCGAGTCGCGCGTCGAGGGGCTCGACGCCGGCGCTGATGACTATCTGGTCAAGCCGTTCGAGCGCCAGGAGCTGCTGGCACGCCTGCGCGCGCTGCTGCGCCGCCGCCCGCCTCGCGGCCAGGCGGCGATCACCGTCGGTGATCTGCAAGCTGAACCCCGACACGCACGAGGTGCTGCGCGGCAGCCGCGCGCTGGACCTCACCCAGCGTGAGTTCGAGCTGCTCGAATACCTGATGCGCAACGAGCGCATCGTCGTCTCCCGCCAGCGCCTGCTCGACGAGGTCTGGGGCTATGACCCGTTCTCGATGACCAACACGATCGAGGTTTTCGTCTCGAACCTGCGGCGCAAGCTCGAGGCCGATGGCGAGCCGCGGCTCCTGCACACGATCCGCGGCGCGGGCTACGTGCTGCGAGTCTGACCGGCGCCGCGGGCCAGCGTAAATTGGGCTTGATGGCGGACCATGCGTACTCAAGCGTCCGATCGCTCACGCGGGCCGTCCTGCACGGCCTACCGGCGTGTCCCGGTGCGCTGGCGCCTGGGCGGCGGCTCTGCCGCGCTGACGTTCGTGATCCTCGCCGGGTTCGCCACGCGTAACGGACGTGCTCACCGACCGGCACCTCAGCAACTCTTTCTACCAGCAGCAGGCCGGCGCGATCCAGCAGCTCGCCGCCGAGATCAAGCCCAGCCGTCCAGGCGGACGGATCGGTCATCTGCGCAGCCGACGATCTACCTGACTTCGGCAAGCCCGACGGCGCCCAGTTCCGGCTGTTCTCGCACAGACAGGACATCTGCTCTGCTCGTCGGGCTCTGACCCCGACCGCATTCAGCCCGGCCAACAAGCCGCGTTTCCCTCGCCGTGCCTCGGACGCTGCGTCAGACCTACGTCGAGAACGGCTACCGCGTCAACACGCAGACGGTCGCCGTTGCCGGACCAAGCACGGCGCGGCTTACCTGGCTGCTCTACGCCGAGCCGCTCTCAAGCCTCAACGAGACGATCCGCGAGGTCCGCATCTTCCTGCGCGGCGGCGTCGTCGGCGGCTCGATCCTGGCGCTGCTGGCCGGGTCTGCTCGTCGCCCAGCGCGCGATGCGCCCGGTCGTCGAGCTGACCGACGCCGCGCGCGAGATCGAGCGCACGCGCGATCCGACGCTGCGCGTGCCCCAGCCCTGAGGCCGACGATGAGGTTGCAGAGCTGGCACGCACGCTCGAAGTCGATGCTCGGCGCACTGGATGCAGCCCGCAATGAGAGCGAAGCAGCGCTGGCGCGACAGCGCGAGTTCGTCGCCGACGCCTCACATGAGCTTCGGACGCCACTCACCAGCGTGCTCGCGAACCTCGAGCTGCTGGCAGACGAGCTCGACGGCGAGCAGGCCGAATCAGCCAAATCGGCGCTGCGGTCGACCCGCCGTATGCGTCGCCTGGTCGGCTGACCTGCTGCTGCTCGCCCGCGCCGACGTCGGGCGGCAGCAGCCGCGGCGCCGAACCGACCTGGCCGACGCGTCTGACCGATGCCGCCGCCGAGCTTGGGCCGGCGTCGAGGACCACGACGTGACGATCGACACCGCAGTCGGCGCCGGTCGACGGCAACAGCGACGACCTGCACCGGCTGATCCTGAACCTGATCGAGAACGCGACTCAGTCACACCCCGCCCGGTACACACATCATGCGCTCGCACCGGCATCCATGACGGCCACCCGACGCTGGTGGTCGAGGACGACGGCCCCGGCATCGCGCCGGAGCTGCAGACGCCGTGTGTTTGAGCGCTTTGTCCGCGGCGGCGGTGACACCGGCGACGGTGCCCGCGGCACCGGCCTCGGGCTGGCGATCGTCGACGCGGTCGCCGAGCGCCCATCGGTGCGACCGTCACGCTGCGGTCCCTGCCCGAGACTCGGGGGCACGCGCTTCGAGATCGTGTTCCCTCCGCGCCCGGCCACGATCCGCCCGCCCGCGGTCGCCGCAGGCGGCCGAGGAGCGCGCTGCTCAGACTTCGACGACGACCGGCAGAACCATCGGCCGGCGTCGCAACCGGTCGTAGACGAACGCCGCGAGGTCATCGTGCAGCTCCTCCTGGAGCAGGTCGACCTCGTGGATGCCGTCGGCGGTGCGCCCGCGCCAGTGAGCGCTCGACCTCGTCGCGGATCTCCTGTCGCAGCTCCTCCGCCTGCTCGACGAAGGGCACGCCGCGGAAGATCACCTCGGTTTCTGCGACGGGCGAGCCGTCGGACTCGGAGATCGTCGCGACGACGATGAAGATGCCGTCCGCCGAAAGCATGCGGCGGTCGCGCAGCGCCACGTCGGCCGGATCGCCGATGTCGACACCGTCGACGAAGATCATCCCGGACTGCACGCGCTCACCGAAGCTCGGCCCCGCGCTCGTCGATCTCGAGCGGCAGTCCGTTGTCGCCGCGGAAGATGTTCTCCGGGTCGATCCCGACCGCCTCGGCCAGCTGGCCGTGCAGGTGGATGCGCTTGTGGTCGCCATGTACCGGCATCACGTAACGCGGGCGCACGAGGTTGAGCATCAGCTTGAGCTCCTCGGCGTAACCGTGGCCGGAGGCGTGGATCTGGGCGTCGGCGGTCGTCACCACGTCACAGCCGATGTGGTAGAGCCGATCGACCGTCTCGTTGACAGCGCGCTCGTTACCGGGGATCGGCGTCGCCGAGAACACGACGGTGTCGCCCTCGCGCAGTTTGATCTGGCGGTGATCGTTGTGGGCCATGCGCCGCAGCGCTGAGAGCGGCTCGCCCTGGGATCCGGTCGAGATCACCACCACCTTGTGGTCGGGCCAGTCCTCGACCTCCTGGGGCTGGATCAGGATCCCTTCGGGCACCTCGATGTGCCCGAGTGAGCGGCCGATGCCGACGTTCTTGCGCATCGAGCGGCCGACCAGTGCGACCTTGCGCCCAAGCGCCGAAGCCGCATCGATCACCTGCTGCACGCGGTGGATGTTGGAGGCGAAGCTGGTGACGATGATCCGGCCCTCAGCCCGCGCGAAGACCTCCTCCAGATGCGGACCGACGACGCGCTCAGAAGGCGAGAAGCCCGGCCCGGTCTGCGTTGGTCGAGTCGCCGCAGAGCAGCAGCACGCCCTCGCGCCCGAGCTCCGCCAGCCGCTGCACGTCGGCCGGCTCGCCATCGACCGGCGTCTGGTCGAACTTGTAATCGCCGGTCATCAGCACCGTGCCCACATCGCAGGTGATCGCAACGGCACAGGTGTCGGGGATCGAGTGGGTCATGTGGATCAGCTCGATGTCAAACGCCCCGGCCGCGACCTCGTCGCCCGGCATCACCTCGACCAGTTCGACGTCGCGCAGCTTGTGCTCGTCGAGCTTGGAGCGCGCCATCGCGATCGTCAGGCGCGAGCGCGTATACGGGCGGCAGCTCACCGTATTTGCGAAGGTCGCGCAGCACCCAGGGCAGCGCTCCCAGGTGGTCCTCGTGCCCGTGGGTGATCACGATCGCCTCGATGTCCTCGACGCGGTCACGCAGGTACGAGAAGTCGGGCAGCACCAGGTCGATGCCGAGCATCTCAGCGGTCGGAAAGCGCAGCCCGACGTCGACGACGACGATCGAGCCGTCGTACTCGATCACCATCATGTTCTTGCCGATCTCGCCCAGGCCGCCGAGCGGCAGGACGCGCAGCTTGTGCCGCTCACGCCTGCGTCGCCTCGAGCATGCCGTGGCGCTCAAGCAGCGCCCGGATGACTGCCGTCTCATGCTGCATCGAGCGGCACGTAGGGCAACCGTGGTCACCCACGTCTACGCCGATCAGCCCCAGGGCCGCCTTGTTGGTGCAAGCTGCCGGCGCGACCGCCATGTCGCGGTAGACGTCAGCCAGCGAAGCGTCGATCTCGGCCCGGCTCTCGGGCTCGTCCACCATCCGCTTCATCTCGCGTCCGAAGACGTGGCTGCCGGTCAGGATGCCGCCGGCCTCCCCCATGTCCAGGACCGGTGCCAGCAGGTCATCGTTGCCGGCATACAGCTGAAGCCCGTCGATGTGGCGACGTTGTCCGGGTTGGCCTGCTTGACGCCGACGATGTTGGTCAGCTGCGCCAGTTCGGCGAGCAGATCGTTGGACATGTCCGCGCCGGTGCGCTGGGGGATGTTGTAGAGCAGGATCGGGAGATCTGTTGCCGCGTTGACCTCCTGGAAATGGCGGACGATGCCTCGTCGGCTCGGGCGGTTGTAGTAGGGGTTGACGGAGAGCAGCGCATCGGGCCGCATGCGCCGTCGCCCGCTCGGTGAGCTTGATGGCGTGGCGCGTGTCATTGGAGCCCACGCCGGCGATCACCGTCTTGTCGGGGAAGGCAGCCCGCACCTCACTCGATCAACGAACTCGATGAAGCCCAGGTGCTCATCGTCGTCGAGTGTCGCCCCTTCGCCGGTGGTGCCGCAGACCACCAGGCCATCCGAGCCGTTGTTCAGCAGGTGATGCACCAGGCGAACCGCCGCTGCTTCATCGACGCGCCCTGCGGCGTCGAACGGCGTCACCATCGCCGTGAGGATCGTTCCGAGGTTCAAAGTCATCGCTGCCTGATCATTTCACAGGAGGTGCTCGAGGCCGACCACGAGCGGCTCGGGCAACTCCCCGACCCTGCGGACCGCCAGCAGCACGCCCGGCATGAACGACTCGCGATCGATCGAGTCGTGGCGGATCGTCAGCGTCTGGCCGACGTCGCCGAGGATCACCTCCTCGTGGGCGACCAGGCCCGGCAGGCGTACCGAGTGGATGTGGGCTCGGGCCGATCCGGTGCCGCCTCGTGCATCAGCTGCGCGGTGCGCTTCGCGGTCCCGCTCGGCTTGTCCACCTTGCCGATCGTGATGCAGCTCGATGATCTCCGCCGCGCGCATGTGCTTTGCGGCCTGCGCCGCGAACTGCATCAGCAGCACCGCGCCGATCGCGAAGTTCGGCGCGATCAGGACGTTCGCGCCCTCCAGACCCGCGAACCTCGTCGATGTCGAAGCCGGTCGTTCCGACCACCACGTGAACTCCGGCGGCGACGGCTGCCCGGATGTTTGCGACCGCGGTGCTCGGGACCGAGAAGTCGACCAGTACCTCCGGCCGCTCGACTGTCAGCGCGATGCCGCGAACGTCGACTCCGAGCGCCGGGTCGATGCGCGCCACCAGCTCCATGTCCTCGGCGCCCTCGACAGCCGCGCATATCGTCGCCCCCATGCGCCCGGCGGCGCCGCTGACCGCGACCCGGATCACGCCGTCGGCAGCCGCCTCAGCGCGCGCCAGCGCCTCGTCGAAGCGCTGCTGATCGGGACCGATGCCGGCGACCGACATCCTCGCCGGATCCCACAGCTCGGCGGCCAGCTCCTCCAGGTCAGACACGGCTGACCGCATCGATCCGGGCGACGACCTCGTCGAGCCCGAGCAGCGGCGCGCCGGCCAGCATCTCGGATCCCAGCCGGCTCATCCGCGCGCCGGTCGACTCGAGCGCCAGCAGCACTCGGCCCTTCAGGTTCTCCTTCGCGCGCGCGAGCTCCTCCGCAGTCGCCGGCGTGGTGCGCAGCCGCGCGAGCTCGGTGTCGACGATCCGCCATCGCCTCGCCGAGGTTGTCGGTGCGCGTGCCGACGTACAGCCCGACCTGCCCGACGTCCTGGTAGGCGCCGTGAACGAGTAGACCGAGTACGCGAGCCCGTGGCGTCTCGCGCACCTCCTGGAACAGGCGCGAGGAGGACGTTCCGCCGAAGATCGTGTCGAGCACGCGCAGCGAGAAACGCCGTTCGTCGTGGCGTGAGAGGCCAGGCCCGCCGATGCAGACGTGGAACTGCTCGGTGTCCTTGCGCTCGAAGCGCCGTGGTCCCGGACGGCGGCGCCGGTGCGGGCAGAAGCGGCGCGCCAGCGGGCGCGCCCGCCGCATCGTCGATGGCAGCTCAGCACCGGCGAGCGCCACCAGCGCGTCGTGGTCGACCGCGCCTGCGGCGGCGATCACGATGTTCGTCGGGCTGTAGCGCGCCCGCGTGAAAGCTCGCGATCTCAGCCGCCGGAGTGTCCGCGATCACCGAGGCGCGCCCGATGATCGCACGGCCCAGCGGGTGCTCGCCGAACATCGCCGCGCCGAGCACGTCGAACACCTTCTCCTGCGGGTCGTCCTCGTACATCGCGATCTCCTCGAGGATCACCGCGCGCTCGGACTCGATCTCGGTCAGCGACGGGCCGGAACACCATGTCGGCGATCACGTCGAACGCCTGCGGCAGGTGCGAGTCGATCACGCGGGCGTAGACCGACGTCGTCTCCTTGCCGGTGCCGGCGTTGAGCTCGGCGCCCATGCCGTCGAAGATCTGGTCGATCTCCAGCGACGCGTACTTCGACGAGCCCTTGAACAGCAGATGCTCGAGCAGGTGCGACAGACCCGCCTCGGCCTCGGACTCGGCGCGCGAGCCGGTGCCGATCCAGAAGCCGAGCGAGACGGACCGGACGGAGGGCATCGCCTCCGTCACGATCCGTACGCCGGAATCGAGCGTCGTCAGTCGATGCTCGGGCTCACTTGGGTGCAGTGTGCTCAATCGATGCAGGGTCGCTACGCGCGGTCGGGGTCGCTGTCGCGGACGCCGCGATCGCGGTCGCCACGGTCACGTCCCGGTTCGCGATCACGACCACCGCGATCGCCGCGGTCGCCGCGGTCGCGGTCGGGACGGTCGCCGCCGCCGTTACGCTCGACGATCGCGGCGAGCTCCTCGACGGTCTTGCCGGCGATCTCCGGATCATCGGCGAGCCGCAGGCCGATGCGGCCGCGCTCGCGGTCGACCTCGACCACGCGGACGACCAGCTCGTCGCCCTTGTTGAGCACCTCCTCGACCGTCGCGATCCGGCGGCCGGGGGCGACGTTGGAGATGTGCAGCAGACCGTCGGTGCCCTTGGCGAGCTCGATGAACGCGCCGAACGTGGTCGTCTTGACGACCTTGCCGGTGAACTCGTCGCCGATCTCGACCTCCTTGGTCATCGACCGGATCCGGTCGACGAGCGCGTCGCCGAGTTCGCGGTTCGAGGCGTAGACGAGCACCTGCCCTCGTCGTTGACGTCGATCTGGGACTCGAACTCCTCCTGCAGCGCGCGGATCGTCTCGCCGCCCTTGCCGATCAGCAGGCCGATCTTCTCGGGGTCGATCTTGATCGTGGAGATCCCGGGGGCGTACTTGGAGAGCTCGCCGCGCGGCGCCTCGATCACCTTGTCCATCTCGCCGAGGATGAACTCGCGGGCCACCTTCGCCTGGGCCAGCGCGTCGCGCATGATCTCGAAGCTGACGCCCGTGATCTTGATGTCCATCTGCAGCGCGGTGATCCCGTCCTCGGTACCGGCGACCTTGAAGTCCATGTCGCCGAGGTGGTCCTCGACGCCGGCGATGTCGGTCAGGATGATGTAGTCGTCACCCTCCTTGATCAGGCCCATCGCGATACCCGCGACCGGCGCCTTGAGCGGCACGCCCGCGTCCATCAGGCTGAGGCGTCGAGCCGCAGACGCTGGCCATCGAGCTGGAGCCGTTGGACTCGAGGATCTCCGAGACGACGCGGATCGTGTACGGGAAGTCCTCCTGGCTCGGGATCATCGGTACGAGCGCCCGCTCTGCGAGCGCGCCGTGGCCGATGTCGCGGCGCTTGGGGCCGCCGAGGCGCCCGGCCTCCCCGACGCTGAACGGCGGGAAGTTGTAGTGGTGGAAGTAGCGCTTGGTCGTCTCCAGCCCAAGCGTGTCCAGCCGCATCTCCTCACGCGTGGTGCCAAGCGCGAACGCTGACAACGCCTGCGTCTGGCCGCGCGTGAACAGCGCCGAGCCGTGCGTGCGCGGCGTGACGCAGACCTCGATGTCGATTGGCCGGATCTCCTCGGAGCTGCGTCCGTCGGGACGCTTCTTCTGGACCGCGATCCGCTCGCGGATCATCGTCTTCTCGAGCTTGTCGAAGGCGCGCTGGGCGTTGCCGTGGCCTTCGGCGTAGCTCTCGCCCTCCGGGTCGCCGGAGTACTGCTCGACGATCTGCTCCTTGACGGCCTTGGTCGCGTCCTGGCGCTCGAGCTTGTCCTCGACCTGCGTGGCGGCGTCGAGCGCGCGCGCCGTGCGAGGCCTTGATCTGCTCGTACAGCTCGTCGGTGACGCCCGGCAGCCGTCGAACTGCGATCTTCTCCTTGCCGGCCTTGCTCGCGCAGCTCGTCCTGCGCCGCACACGAGCTTCTTGATCGCGTCGTGGGCGATGTCGAGCGCGTCGAGGATCTCCGCTTCGGGGATCTCGTTGGCGCCGGCCTCGACCATCAGGATGCCCTCGCTGGTGCCGGCGACGATCAGGTCGAGGTCGGTGTTCTCGAGCAGGTCCTCCTCGTCGGGGTTGACGACGAAGTTGCCGTCGATCTTGCCGATCCGAACGGCGCCGACCGCGGCGGGACCGGAGCATCCGGAGATCATCAGCGCCGCGGACGCGCCGTTCATCGCGAGGATGTCGTACGGGTTGACGTGGTCGACCGACAGCGGCATCGCCACCAGCTGCGTCTCATAGCGCCAGCCCTTGGGGAACAGCGGCCGGATCGGACGGTCGATCATGCGTGCGGTGAGCGTCCCCTTCTCCCCAGCGCGACCCTCGCGCTTGAAGAACGAGCCGGGGATCTTCCCGGCGGCGTACATGCGCTCCTCGACGTCGACCGTCAGCGGGAGGAAGTCCGCGTCGCGGAGGTTGCCGATGACGCGGTGCAGAGCACCATCGTGTCGCCCGCTCGGACGACAACTGCGCCGGAGGCCTGTTTGGCCAGCTTGCCGGTCTCGAACGAGATCTCCTTGCCGGCGATCTCGACGGACACGCGCGTAACGGCGTCAGACATATTCAATTCCCTTCTTGCTCCGCCCTTCGGTCGGCGAAGTGCTTCGTTTCTCTTATCTCTTGAATCCGAACGCGGCAGATGCTAGCGGGTGGCGCGCACGCAGCGGTTTCGTGGTCTACCGCGGTCACGTGCCCGCCCTGCCGTCGAGCGAGGGTTGCGATCCGGCGGTTGGTGTCGCAAATCCGCCGTGTCAGGTGGATTTGCGACACCTGAGACGCCTGGGACGCTGCCGTTCACCGGTCGGGACATCAACACAAGAGGCACCGAAGCGCTCTGCTTGACCCCTCTCCGCACCAAAAAACCCCGCTATTTGCGGGCAGAGCCTCGTGCTCATGCGCACAATCGGACCGGCCGGTCCGCTTGTGCTACCGTAAGCGGACCGCCCAGTCCAGTTCCTTACCATTTTTCAGCAGACCACCCGGAGGAAGCCTTGCCCGCCATAACCAAAACGAATACCGCTGGCTGATCCTCGTGATCGCCTGCCTGGCGCAGTTCATGGTCGTGCTCGACGCCACGATCGTCAACGTCGCGCTGCCGTCGATCCAGCGCGGTCTGCACTTCTCGCCCGCGAACCTGCAGTGGGTCGTCAACGCCTACACCCTGATCTTCGGCGGCTTCCTGCTGCTCGGCGGACGCGCCGCGGACCTGCTCGGTCGCCGGCGGCTGTTCGTCGCCGGCGTGCGCTGTTCGCGGCCGCGTCGCTGCTCAACGGGCTGGCCCAGTCCTCGACGATGCTGATCCTCGGCCGCGGCCTCCAGGGCCTCGGCGGCGCGCTCGTCTCCCCGGCGGCGCTGTCGATCATCATGACGACCTTCCAGGAACACGCGAGCGCACGCGCGCGCTCGGCGTCTGGAGCGCGATCGCGGCCGGCGGCGCCGCCTTCGGTCTGCTGCTCGGCGGCATCCTCACCGATCTCGTCTCCTGGCGCTGGATCTTCTTCGTCAACGTCCCGGTCGGCGATCGCACACGTCCTGCTGGCGCTGCGGTTCGTGCCCGAGTCGCGCGCCGACCTCGGGCACCGCTCGCTTCGACGCGGCCGGCGCCACGACCGTCACCGGCGGCCTGCTCGCGATCGTCTTCGGGATCGTCAAGGCACAGGCGTGGGGCTGGGGCTCGATCAAGACGCTCGGGCTGCTGCGCTCGGCGTCATCCTGCTGGCCGCGTTTCGTGCGATCGAGCGCGCTCGAGCGCACCGCTGGTGCGGCTGTCGATCTTCCGGGTCCGTTCGATCGCCGCGGCGAACGGCGTGATGCTGCTGGTCGCCTCGGCGATGTTCGGGATGTTCTTCTTCGTCTCGCTGTACGTCCAGGAGTCCTCGCCTACAGCCCGCTGCAGGCCGGCCTCGCGTTCCTGCCGGTGACGCTCGGAATCGTGATGGCGCCGGCATCTCGCAGCCGATCATCCGCTCGGATCGGGGTTCGCACGTCGCGGTGGTCGGCCTGATCCTGGCGACGCTCGGGGTGCTGCTGATGACCCGGGCGCCGGTCCACGGCCAGCTACCTGAGTAACCTGCTGGTCGGCTTCATGCCGCTGTCGATCGGACTGGGCCTGGTGTTCGTGCCGATGACGCTGCTCGGCCACGACGGGCGTCAGCAACGACGACGCCGGCCTCGCCTCGGGCCTGTTCAACAGCGCCCAGCAGGTCGGTGGCTCGCTCGGGCTGGCGATCCTGTCGACGCTCGCGGTCGATCACACCCAAAACCTGATCAGGCTCGGGCGTCGGCACGACGCCAGGCCACCGTCTCCGGCTACCACGTCGCCTTCCTGGCCGCCGCGCTCATGCTGGCGCGCTGGTGCCGCGGCTGCTGGTGGTGCTGCTGCGCAGGCGCCACCTGGAGGGCCTTGAGTTCGATCCCGCCGCGTTGAGCTGCGGCGACATGAGAGACTCCCGCAGATGAGGACGGACGCGGAACGCAACCGGCAGCGGCTGCTGGAGGCGGCCGACGCGCATGTTCCGTGAGCGCGGCGTCGAGGTCAGCGTCGGCGAGATCGCCGACGCTGCCGGCGTCGGCCGCGGCACGCTGTTCCGGAATTTCACGAGCAAGGACGATCTGATCGCGGCCTGTTCGTCGAGCGGCTTGGGGAGGTACTCGACTACGGGCGCGCACTGCTCGTCGAGGACCCGGACGAGGCCGAGGTGACCTTCACGTTCGTCGCGGGCTGGTGCAGCGTCAGGAGGAGAACCGGGCGCTGATCCAGGCGATGACCGACGATCTGTTCACCACAGCGCCGGGGATCGAGCGGGTCCACTCGGCACTGCTCGAGCTCGATGGGAGCACTGATGGCCCGTGGCAAGCGCGCGGGCTCGATCCGGCCCGAGGCCGGCGCCCACGGACCTGATGATGCTGATCAAGGGCCTGTGTATGAAGCGCCGACGAATGTCCCGCTGCCGCCGGAGACGATCCAAGCGTCACCTTGACCTCGTGCGCGCGGCGCTGAGCCACCAGCCTCACGCCTCGCGGCGCCGCGCCGTACCGTCGAGCCGATACCCGCGCCCATGCTCCGGTCTGAGAGCGCGGGCCAGCAGGTCCCGCAGCGGCTCGCCGAGGTCAGCCCTGCCGCCTCGAAGAACACCGTCGGCGTGGTCACGACGCCGCCGCGAACACCGTCTCTGAAGTCGCGCTGCACCCGCTCGACCACGACCTCGCCGCGCCGGTCGGCCTCGAACCGCTCGAGATCCAGCCCCAACGCCTCAGCCCGCGCCCACAGGTGCGGGTCCTCGAGTCGCCCCTGGTCCGCGAGGACAGCAGTCGTGCATCTCCCAGAAGCGCCCCTGCGCTGCAGCGGCCTCAGCCGCGCAGGCGGACTGCCCACGCGCGCGGGTGCGATGAGCGCACCGGAAAGTGGCGGAACGCCAGGCGGCGCAGACCGCCGCCAACCAGCCGAGCAGGCTCACATGCACCACGGCGCAGTACGGGCACTCGAGGTCCGCGTACTCGATCAGGAGCGGCGCGCCGTCCGCGCCGCGCATGTGGTCGTCCTCGGACAGCCCGGGTACCGGCGCGGAACGGAGGTCGCTCATCGACCGGCGCCTGACCGCTGCGCGCGACGCCTCAGACCGCTGGCCTGCAGGCCGTCGAAGATCAGGTTCGCGCCCGGCAGGTCGCCGGGCGAGTCTGCCTGATAGCTCCACTCACGGTCGCGTCGGGCCGATGATCACCAGCGCCCGCTGCGGGAATCCGCCGGGGTGATAGACGCCGAACGCCCGGCACACCGCCCCCTTGGGCTCGAAGTCCGACAGCTGCTCGATCTCGATGCCGAGCTCCTCCTTGAACGCGCGCCTGCGACCAGACCGCGTCGCAGGAGACGCCGTAGAGCGTCGCCCCGCGCTCGGCGAACTCCCCGCGGAGCTCGTCGTACAGGCTCAGCTGGTCAGTGCAGACCGGGCTGAACGCAAACGGGTAGAAGACCAGCACGGTCGTCTGGCCGTGCAGGTCCGCGTCCGTGAACGTCGATCGTCCGCTCGCCCTTGAGGCTGAACGCCGGGACGGCGAGCCGCCGGCATGGACTCACTTGCGCAGGCCGAGCTCGCGGACCAGCGCGCGATAGCGCTCGAGGTCGTTGCGCTGGAGGTACTTCAGGAAGCGGCGGCGGCTGGCCGACGAGCATCAGCAGCCCGCGGCGCGAGTGGTGATCCTTCTTGTGGGTGCGCAGATGCTCGGTCAGTTCGTTGATGCGCTCGGTCAGCAGCGCGACCTGGACCTCGGTCTTGCCGGTGTCCTGCGGGGAGTCGCCGAACTTCTCGATGAGCTCCGATTTCTTTTCCTGTGTAAGACTCATTCGATCCCCGAGGCTAGCAGTTCGCGGGTCATTCTCCACGTCGCGACGCATCTGCACGACCAGCTCGTCGACGCTGTCGAAGCGCTCCTCGCCACGCAGCCTGGCCACGAACTCGACGTCAGTCGCGTGCCCGTAGAGATCCCCGTCGAAGTCGAGCATGAACGCCTCGACAGCAGGCGCCAGCCCGTCGCCGAACGTCGGCCTCACACCGACATTCACCGCGGCCAGCCGCTCGCCGACCCGGCAGGCGTAGACGCCATGCCCAGGGCACACGATCTCAGGGTCCGGCCTGATATTCGCGGTCGGGAACCCGAGCTCGCGGCCGCGCCTGTCTCCGGAGACGACCTCACCGCGGATCCGGAACGACGAGCCCAGCAGGTGCGCCGCCTGCTCGACCGCCCCCTCGCCCACGAGCGCCCGGATGCGGGTGGAGGAAATGACGCTGCCGTCAGCCTCGACCAGCGGCACGACGCGTGCTTCAAAACGGCCATCGGCGGCCAGCATCGCCGCGTCTCCCTGGGCGCGGTGACCGAACCGGAAGTTCGAGCCGACTGACACCTGCGTGGCGCAGAGCGTGCCCACGAGCACCGAATCGATGAACTCGGAGGCTTCGACAAACGCGAACCCGCGGTCGAACGGGACCACCACCATCTCCTCCACCCCGAGCTCGGCCATCAGCTCCGCCTTGACCTCGAGGCTGGCGAGCAACTTCAGGGCCCATTCCGGATCGACGACCATCGCCGGATGTGGATCGAACGTCAGCACCGTGTCGCTGCCGGCGATCACCGCCCGGTGACCGATGTGAACGCCATCGAACTCGCCCACCGCCACGCGGCGTGGACGTGGTTCGACCTCGCTGAGGGCGGTGACGCGCATCGGGTCAGGAAGCGTAGTGACTCGCGGCGTCGGCCCCGGCGATGCGGCGGAGCGCCGGCTCCAGCGGGAGCAGGCGCTCCGGGTCGGCCTGCGAGACATCGAAGTCCCCGATGCGTGTGCGCCGCAGCGCCGTGCAGTAGGCGTCGCCCAGATCGGCGATCAGCGAGCGCACGTAGGTCCCCGACGAGCACTCGATCACGAAGTCGCGCTCGGCACCCTGGCGCCGCGTCTCCTCGAATCTGTACACGCTCACCTCGCGCGGGGGCATCTCGACCTTGATGCCGGCGCGAGCCAGCTTGTAAGCCCGTTTGCCGCCGATCTTCACCGCCGAGTAGGCCGGCGGTCGCTGCTGCACCACGCCGGTCGGCAGCGTCAGCTCACCCTCCGGTACGCGCCCGGTGAGGGTCAGCTCACCCTCGGGATCGCCGGTCGTCGAGACGGCGCCGAAGCGGGCCGTGACCTCGTAGCGCTTGGGCAGCTCCATCACGAACCGCTGAATCTTGGTCGCACGGCCGACGAGCACGACCAGCAGGCCTGTGGCGAACGGATCGAGCGTGCCCGCGTGCCCGACCTTGACCCCACGATCGCGGCTGACGGCGAATCTGTGCGACGACGTCGTGTGAAGTGATCCCCGCGGGCTTGTCGCAGAGCAGCAGGCCGTCCTCGCTCACCAACAGGTCTCCTGGGGACGCCCCGGCCGGGCCACCAGCTACGCGTCCGGGAGGTCGGCCAGCTGAGACTCGAGCTGCTCGCTCAGGAAGGCGACCAGCTCCTCCCACGTCATCGACGTGCTGAAGCCGGCCGCTGCGCGGTGGCCGCCTCCACCATGCGCACGGGCGATCGCCGACACGTCGACGCGTACGTCACTGGCCCGCAGCGACACCTTGCGCATACGCGCGCCGTCCGCCGCCTCGGCCGGTTCCCCGGACGCCGCCAGGCGGTCGCGGACAAGCGCCGCCATGGCTGTGCCGCGAACCGCCCGCAGGTGGTCGATCACGCCCTCGGCATAGCTCTCCGGCGCTCCGGTCGCCTCGAAGTCCTCGGCGCTGAGCTGGGAGGCGGTCAGTCGGCCGCCGTCGTGGCGCTCGGTGTTCGCCAGACCACGCGCGAGCAGTGCCAGCTTGCCGAACGGAACGCCCTCATACACCTGCTGATAGATGGCATGGACGTCAACCCCTGCCTCGATCAGCTCCGCGGCCATGCGATGCGCACGTGGCCCTGTGTTCTCGTACATGAAGCAGCCGGTGTCGGTTATCAGACCGACATACAGCGCATCGGCGATCACCGGCGTGAGTTCGACGCCGAGCGCATGGCCCAGATCCCAGATCATCTCCGCGGTACAGGACGCTGCCGGATTCACGTAGTTGACGCAGCCGAAGCGCGTGTTGTCATGGTGGTGGTCGATGTTGAGGATGCGCTGCCAGCCGCCCGCAGGACGAAGGCGCTCGGCACCGGGGTTGCGCTCGAGGTTGCCGCAGTCCAGGAACACGGCCCTGCGCTCGCCGAGGTCGGCAGGCGGCTCCGAGACGAGACCGTCGAGTGGCAGGAAGCGGTATTCGTAGGGAAGCGGCAGGTCGCTGTCGGCGATGAACATCACGCAGTCGTGACCGAGTGCGGTCAGCACGTGCTGCATGGCGACCAGCGATCCGAGGGCATCGCCATCGGGATGTTCGTGCGTCACGAGAATCGTCTTGGCCGCGCAGCGCAGCTCCTCGATCACTCCCGCGCGGGCGGTCTCGATCGCGTCAGCGTCCACGAGGCTACTCATCACGCGCTCCTGCGGCCTCGGAAGCGTCGATCGGTTCGGACGAGTCGGCGCGCAAGCGCGAGTGCGGGCCCGCGGGCGGCGCGACCTCGTCGAGCAGCTCGCTGATGCGCATGCCGCGGTCGACCGACTCGTCGTAGTGAAACGCGAGTGTCGGCGTGTGCTTCAGCCGCAGCGCCTGCGCCACGCGGCCCTGCAGAAAGCCGTGGGCCGAGCGCAGCCCCTCGAGGCTGGCCTCGCGCGCCTCGTCGTCGCCCAGGACGCTCACGAACACCCGAGCATGGCGCAGGTCGGGGCTGGTCCGCACACCGGTCACCGTCACGAAGCCGACCCGCGGGTCCTGCATCTCAGTCGCGATCGTGTCGCTCAACACCTCGCGCATCGCCTCGTCGACGCGCCGCATCCGGGCCCCGGCCATGCTCTCGCACGCTCCACTTCGAGTGCTCAGACGAGCTCGCGCTCGACCTGACGCGTGGTATAGGCCTCCATGACGTCACCCTCCTTGACGTCGGCATAGTTCGCGAGCACGATTCCGCAGTCGTAGCCGGTGGCCACCTCGCGGACGTCCTCGTTGAAGCGCCTCAGCGATGCGATCTCACCGTCATAGATGACCATGCCGTCGCGGACCAGGCGCACCCTGTCACCGCGTGAGAGCTTGCCGTCGGTCACATGCGACCCGGCGATGGTTCCGACGCGGGACGCACGGAAGATCTGGCGCACCTCGGCGCTGCCGACGGCCTCCTCGACCTCCTCGGGCGCGAGCATGCCCTGCATCGCAGAGCGGAGCTCGTCGATCGCACGGTAGATCACCGAGTAGTGACGGATCTCGACGCCTTCGCGCTCTGCCACCGCGCGGGCGTCGCCCACCGGTCGCACGTTGAACGCCAGGATCACTGCGTCAGAGGCAGCGGCGAACATCACGTCCGACTCGGTGACACCACCCACGGCGGCGCGGATCACGTTCACCGAGATCTCGTCCTGCGGCAGCTTCGAGATCTCGTCCTGGAGCGCCTCGAGCGAGCCGGCGACATCGGACTTGATCACGAGGTTGAGCTCCTGAAGCCCGCTGCCGAGGATGTCCTCGAGCGAGATCCGCTTGCTGCGCTGGCGCGCCAGCGACTCTGTCTTGAGCCGGTTGGCGCGCTCGCCCGCGAGCTGGCGGGCGCGGCGATCGTGTTCGACCACCCAGAAACGCTCGCCGGCCTCGGGTACACCGTCGAAGCCGAGTACCTCCACCGGTTCGCCGGGACTCGCCTGTGTGACGCGCCCACCGGTGAAGTCGTGCATCGCGCGCACGCGACCCCAACTGGCGCCTGCAACCAGCGCGTCGCCGACCTCGAGCGTCCCGCGCATCACGAGGATGCTGACGACCGGTCCGCGGCCGGGATCGAGCTTGGATTCGATCACGGTGCCGGAGGCGCCCGCGTCGGGATTTGCACGCAATTCCATGATCTCCGCCTGAGCGACGATCGTGTCAAGCAGATCGTCCAGACCCTGCTGGGTGCGGGCCGAGACGTCGACGAAGTCCACATCGCCTCCCCACTCAACCGGCTGCAGCCCGAGCTGGGTCATCTCGGTCCGCACGCGGGTCGGGTCGGCGCCCTCCTTGTCGATCTTGTTGACCGCGACGATCATCGGCACCTCGGCCGCCTTGGCGTGGTCGATCGCCTCCTGGGTCTGCGGCTTGACGCCGTCATCGGCGGCGACGACGATCACGGCGAGGTCGGTGACCTTGGCGCCGCGCGCGCGCATCGCGGTGAAGGCCTCGTGGCCCGGAGTGTCCAGGAAGGTGACGGTGTGCGTGTCGTGGTGGACCTGGTATGCGCCTATGTGCTGGGTGATTCCGCCCGCCTCGCCGGCAGCCACCTCGGTCTCACGGATCGCATCAAGCAGCGAGGTCTTGCCGTGGTCGACGTGACCCATGATCGTCACGACCGGCGCACGCTCGACCAGCTGCTCCTCGGAATCGTTGAACACGACCTCTGCGGCGGTCTCGTCCTCGGCGTGCACGATCTCGACTTCCTTGCCGAACTCGACGCCGAGCAGCTCGATCGTGTCGTCAGGCAGCGTCTGCGTCTGGGTCTTCATGTCACCCAGCTCCATCAGCTTCTTTACGATCTCCGGCACGCGCACGTCCAGATACTCGGCCACATCCTTGACGGTCGATCCGGAGTTGATCCGGATCACGTCGGGTGCGGTGTTGGTCGTCTGCGCAGGACGCGACTCGGCCTCTTCGTCATAGACACCGCGGCGACGGCGGCCACGGCGCTGGCGGCGAGGCTGCTGTGCAGGCCCGCCCCCGGGTGCCCCCGGCGCAGCGGGCGCGCGGCGCGAGGCCTGCGCGTCGATCACCACGCGGCGACGCCCGCCGGCGTTCCCGGGAGCGCGCTCACCCTGGAGGGAGTCACGTGTTGGACGCTTGTGGTGGTCTGCGTCTGTCGCCGGCTTTGCGGCCGGTTCGGTGCCGGCGGCCGCCACGGCGTCGCCCGCAGGCGCTGCCGGCGGCGCGGATGCCGCCTGAGGGGAGGGCTTCTCGGCCTGGGGCCCGCTGGCCCCAGGCTTGGCCGTGGCCACCCTGTCGGCCTGGGGTTTGTCGGTGGTGCCGGCCTTTGCCGCGGCCGCGGAGTCCGCGGGCTTCGCAGGGGCCGACTTGGTGGCAGCCGGCTTGGCGGCCGGCGTGGCCTTGGTGGCCGCGGCCTTGGACTTGGCGGGAGTGGCGGTCTTGGTCGCCGCGACAGGCTTGTCCGCCGCAGGACGCGCCTTCGCTGCAGCGGCCGGCTTCGGCGCGCGCTGCTTCGGTGCTTCTTCGGTGGACTTGGTCATCGATCTCTCAGTGTAGATGTGCGTTCAGTGCCGGAACGGCGGTCAGGAATCGGTTGGAACCTGGTCTGAGCCGGTCCCCTCGAGCGCCTGGTGGGCCTCGATGCCGCAGTAGCGCGACCCGGGCAGCGCCGCGTTCGGGCAGCGACGGCCGTTCGAGAGGATCGCGTGGCAGCGGCCACTGGTCTCCTCCTCCTCGTACCCGGCCTCGACCTCCTCGGCGGCGAAGTCGGTCTCGGAGCGGATGTCGATCCGCCAGCCTGTCAGGCGAGCGGCCAGCCGTGCGTTCTGGCCCTCGCGGCCGATCGCCAGCGACAGCTGGTCGTCCGGCACGATCACCGTCGCCTGCTTGGCCTCGTCATCAACCAGCACCTCGCGCACACGCGCCGGCGACAGCGCCTTGGCGACGAACCGCGCAGGCTCGTCGTTGTAGGGAATGATGTCGATCTTCTCGCCGCGCAACTCGGACACGACCATCCGCACTCGCGACCCGCGCGGGCCGACGCAGGCGCCGACCGGATCGACGCCATCGACGTGCGACACCACCGCGATCTTCGAGCGATATCCAGGCTCACGCGCAACGCCGGTGATCTCCACCAGTCCGTCGGCGATCTCCGGGACCTCGAGCTCGAACAGCGACTTGATCAGCTCGGGGTCACGGCGCGAAACGATGATCGACGGCCCCTTGGTCGAGTTGGAGACGTCCTTGATCACAGCCTTGATGCGCTGTGAGTGGTCATAGCGCTCGCCGTCAACCTGCTCGGACTTGGGCAGCAGCGCCTCGACGCGCTCCCGCAGCTGGACCAGCGTGTATCGCGAGTCGGACTGCTGCACGATGCCCGTGATCAGCTCGCCGACGCGGTCGCGGTACTCCTCGAACATCATGTCGCGCTCGGCCTCGCGGATGCGCTGGAAGATCACCTGTTTGGCGGTCTGTGCGGCGATGCGACCGAAGTCGTGCGGGGTCACGTCCTCGGTCTCGATCTGGTCCTCGAACTCCTTGAGCTTCTCGAGGTCGATCTCCGGTGCCGGGGGCTCGCGCATCTCACCGGTCTCCGGGTCGACGGCGGGCTCCTGGTCGGTCGTCGCCTCGATCAGCAGTTGCTCCTCGATCTCCGGCGGGATCTTCAGCTCCCAGACCGTGAAATCACCCGTGTCCCGGTCCATCTCGACGCGCGCGTAGGGGGCCGACCCGGGCGTCTTCTTGTACGCCGACAGCAGCGCGTCTTCGAGCGCCTCCATGAGCTTCTCGGCGGAGATGTTCTTCTCGGCTGCAAGGCCGCGGACGGCTTCAAGGATCTCTTTTGACATTGGTCCTCTCAGTCACCAGGTACAAGGTTGGAGCGTGCGATCTGCTCGTAGGGAATCGAGACGACACCCTCACCCGCCGCAATCGTCACATCGTCGTCAGAGACTCCGACCAGCTCGCCGGTCACGCTTCCGTGCCCGTCGCGGGCCTCACGCAGGCGCAGCCGTGCGCGCTGACCCAGAAAGCGGCGATAGTGCTGTGGTTTGGTCAGCGGCCGATCCGCGCCCGGAGACGAGACCTCGATCGTGTAGTTCTCCCGGTACTCGCTCAGCAGGCGCGTGACCTGCTCGCAGTGGGCGAACGTGACCCCGTCCGAATGGTCGATGAAAAGACGCAGCGTGTCCCCGTCGACGACTTCGACGAGCAGCACTTCGATATCAGGCGCACCGCTTGCGATGCGGGTCTCGATATCCGTGATGAGTGCTGGCAACGCGTCCTCTCTGACTAATGGTCATAAAAAAAGCGGGCGAGCGCCCACTTCCAAAAACTGCCCACCGGCTTCACTCCGGCTTTACAGAAGCTGTGAAGCTAGCGTAGCACCGGACAGCGCTCGCGTCAGCCCCCGCAAACGTCTCCGCGAACCAGCGTCGCGGCCCTGTCAGGCGTCGCTTTGGCGGCGCCCAGCAGCCCGCTCCGCCGCGTCGCGAGCGCGATCCCGATAGACGCGGTAATCGCTGCGACCCGGCTGCATACACGCGGCCAGCGCGAGCGGCTGCCTGGCCTCGGCGTGGCGTCCCAGCATCTGCAGACTGCGCCCCAGGCAGAACAGCGCGTAGTCATTGGTGGGCGCCAGCTCGACGACCGCCTGAAACTCCTCCGCAGCCTCACGGTAATGCTGAGTCTGGAACAGCGCACGACCGAACGCCTCGCGGATCGACGTGCTCTGCGGCGAGAGCCTGCTGGCACGTCGGAGCGGAACGGTCGCCTGGTGGTAGTGGCCATCGGCCAGCAGCGCCGAGCCGCGGCTGAAGAGCTCGTAGAGATCCTCCATGGCCTCATCAATCCTAGTCGCGCGCCGGACGACGCAATCGTCCTAGGCGGCGCCGCGCAGTCGCTGGACCTCGTCCATGACGGCCACGGCCACCTGTTCCTTGGCGGCGCGCTCGACGTGACGACCGCCGCCGTCGCGGCTCAGGATCGTGACCTCGTTGTCGGCGGTGTCGAAGCCGATGTCCGCCCGGGCGATGTCGTTGACGATGATCGCGTCGAGACCCTTGCGCTCGAGCTTCTCGCGACCGTACTCCAACGCGCCGTCGCCGTGCTCGGCCGCGAACCCGATCAGCAGCTGGCCCGCGCGGCGCTGCTGCACCAGACTCGTGAGAACGTCCTCGGTCGGCTCCAGCTCGAGCTTGGTGGGTGCGTCGGCGCCGGTCTTCTTGAGTTTGCGGTCGACGGGATCCGCCGGCCTGAAATCGGCCACGGCGGCGGCCATCAGAAGCACGTCGGTCGACGGGAACTCCGCCGCGCACGCGTCCGCGAGCTCTGCTGCCGTCTGGACCGGCAGCACCCGTACACCCTCCGGGATCGCGAGCGCGATGTTGGCTGCGACCAGCGTCACGGCGGCCCCGCGCTTGACGCCCTCGGCCGCCAGAGCCAACCCCATCCGCCCCGAGGACCTGTTGCCGATGTAGCGGACACTGTCGACCGGCTCACGCGTCCCGCCGGCGGTGACCAGCAGCCGCACGCCGGTCCACTCGGCGGGCCGCAGCGAGGACGCATCGTCGCCGCCCGGATCAGCGCCGGCACCTGCTGCGAACCGCTCGACGACCGCCAGCAGCTCTGCGGGCTCAGGCAGCCGCCCGACCCCTCGCTCGCCGTAGGAGGCGAGCTCGCCCTCCCCGGGTGGGATCACGATGATGTCGCGCTGTGCCAGCGTCCGGAGGTTCGCCTGCGTTGCCGCGTTCAGGTACATCCTGTTGTTCATCGCGGGAGCGATCAGGACCGGGCAAGCCGCAGCCAGCGCGGCCGTGGTCACAAGGTTGTCCGCCGTACCCACGGCGAGCTTGGCGATCGTGTTGGCACTGGCCGGCGCGATCAGATAGACATCGGCCCGCTCGACCAGCGCGAGGTGGCTGATCGGAGCGCGGTCGGGCACCGGTTCGCCGGGATAGGCGCCGCGCGCGGGATCAGTTTCGAACTCCGAGGTCAGCACCGGCGCCCCGGTGACGCCGGCGAACGACGCCCGGCCGACGAAGCGCTCGCTGGTCGGAGTCTGGACCACCCTGACGGCATGTCCGGCCTTGACCGCGAGCCGGGCGGTCTCAAGTGCCTTGTAGGCGGCGATCCCACCGCTGACGCCGATCAGGAGTCTCATGTTCAAGCTCCGATTCAGCGCAGTTGGGCGGCTCAGGCCGCCGGCCTACCTGTAGTGGTACTTCAGCTTGCCCTGAGCGACCTCTTCGAGCGCGATCGTCAGGTAGTTCTTCGAACGCGTCTCCACCATCGGCGGCGGGAACTCGTCGAAGGACCCCTCACCAAGGTTGTGGTAGTAGGAGTTGATCTGCCGCGCGCGCCGCGCGGCAACGACCACGCTGGCGTAGTCGGAGTCGACGTGTTCAAGCAGCTTGTCGATACGGGGAGAGATCACGTGGGGCCCTTCTGGTCGCTTGTTTCGTCAGGTGTGTTCGCTCAAGAGTAACGCGACTCCTGCACGTCGCCCCGATGCGGGTGGCCCCGGCGAGGTCTGGCTAGGACCTGGCCAGTTCTCGATCAACGATCCCGGCCAGCGCCGCAGTCGCCTCCTCGAGGCGGTCGTTGACGACGACATGATGGAATTCCGGCTGGGCGGCGAGTTCGTCGTCAGCGGTCTCCAGGCGGCGCCTGACCTGCTCGGGGGGGTCTGTCCCGCGGGCAGTCAGGCGCGCACGCAGAGTGTCGCGCGAAGGTGGGGCGATGAACACCTGGACGGCCTCCGGCATCTTCTCGCGGACCTGGCGGGCACCCTGGACCTCGATTTCGAGCACGACCGGGATACCGTCGGCGATCCGCGTGTCCAACTCGGAGCGCAGCGTCCCATAGCGGTTACCGGAGTACTCCGCCCACTCCACGAACTCATCGCCCGCGACGCGGCCGTCAAACTCCTCGGGCGTGAGGAAGTGGTAGGCGACCCCGTCCTGCTCTCCGGGCCTGGGCGGGCGCGTCGTCGCTGAGACCGACAGCTCCAGCGTCGGGAACTGTTCGAACAGGCTCCGGATCAGTGTGCCCTTGCCGACTCCGGACGGCCCCGTGATGACGAACACCTTGGGCACCCTGACGGCAGGCCGAACTCCGCGCGGACCGCGATGCGCCGCCGCTAGCGGCGGCGCATCAACTCGACGAGCTCGGCGCGCTGACGCTGTGAAAGCCCGCCGATCGTCTTGGACGGTGAGATCCTGCACGTTGACAGGATCTTGTTGACCTTCACGCGGCCGTATTTCGGCACGGCCAGCATCAGGTCGAAGACCTTTGCGGTCTCGAGGTATTCGGGCGGATCCAGCAACAACTCGTGAATCGGCTGACGACCCGCCTTGAGGTCGCGTTTGAGCTGGGCGCGGCGGCTGCGGATGTCATTTGCGCGCTGTAGCGCTTCCATCCGCTGCACGAGCGAGCGCTCTGGTGCAGCGATGAGTTTCGTAGGGGAATCAGTGACCGGCGGCATGGCGGGCGACTATACATCTTGGAAGCACCCGATCAACCCTTCGTAGGCCAATTTCGGCTCGACCTCAACCTGAGCTTGAGCATTGTCGAGGAAGGTTCCGACAATCCGGCAGGTTTGCAGGCAGTTTCGCGGACGCATGACGGAGTCCGCGGTTGAGGTTCAGATCGACACCGGTGGGGCGTCCCCGACGCCCTGAAACGGGTTCGGTCACGACCGCCAGACGCCGAAAATCCGGGCCGGAAGGTCCGTTTCCGGGCTGACCGGTGGCGTCCGACACGCCCGAATCAGGAGCGACTGTAAATACAGGCGAGAGCGTGCACTGGGCCCGCCGGCGTGCCCGCACATCGACCGGAGGACAGGCGCAACCACGACGGCGGCCGCGTCAGGAAGCCCGCGCCGAATCGGCATAGAGCTCCTGCAGCGACACCACGTCGGGCTCCCCGTGTGCCGCCGCAGCGATCGCCCGAACCGCGGCGATCCCGCCCGACATCGTGGTGATGCACGGCAGCCGGTTCGCAACGGCCGCCGCGCGAATCTCGTACCCGTCGGTGCGCGCGCCCGTGCCGACCGGCGTGTTGATCACGAGGTCGACCTCACCCCGGGCGATCGCCTCGACGACGTGCGGCGAGCCCTCGGAGAGCTTGTTGATCGTCTGGGCGGGAATCCCCATGCGCTCGAGCGCCTTGGCGGTGCCGCGCGTGGCAAGCAGCTTGAAACCGAGGTCGTGAAGCTGGATCGCGATCCCCGTTGCCGCGGACTTGTCGCGGTCTGCGACCGTCAGGAACACGGTGCCGCTCGTCGGCAGCCGCGCCCCGGCCGCGGCCTGCGCCTTGGCGAACGCGGTCGGGAAGTCACGGGCGATGCCCATCACCTCGCCGGTTGAACGCATCTCCGGCCCGAGCAGGACATCGGTGCCGGCGAACCGATCGAACGGCAGCACCGCCTCCTTGACGCAGACATGACCGGTGGCGACCTCGCTGGGCAGCTCCAGGTCGGCGATCCGCTCGCCGAGCATGATCCGGCAGGCCAGCTTCGCGACCGGCAGGCCAATCGCCTTGGAGACGAACGGGACCGTGCGTGACGCTCGCGGGTTGGCCTCGATCACGTGCAGCCCCTCCCCCGCATGGATCGCGAACTGGACGTTCAACAGCCCGACCACGCCGAGCGCCTTCGCGATCCCCGTCGCCTGGCCCCGGATCTCGTCCAGCATCTCCTCGCCGAGCGAGTGCGGCGGCAGCACGCAGGCGGAGTCGCCCGAGTGGATTCCGGCCTCCTCGACATGCTGCATGATCCCGGCGATCCAGACCTGATCGCCATCGCAGAGAGCGTCGACATCGACCTCGACCGAGTCCTCGAGGAAGCGGTCAAGGTAGATCGTGGGGCTCTCACCATCGCTGCCCGCGGTCCCGATCACACCGACGCGCTCGAGGTAGTCGCGCAGCCCGTCGACGCTGTAGACGATCTCCATCGCACGACCGCCGAGCACGTAGCTGGGACGCACGAGCAGCGGGAATCCGACCTCAGGCGCTCGCTGCAGCGCCTCCTCAGGTGTCGAGGCCGACGCATACGGCGGCGCCTGGTAACCGAGGCGGTCAAGCAGCGGCCCGAAGCGCGCCCGATCCTCCGCAAGGTCGATCGCGTCCGTGCTGGTCCCGAGGATCGGGATCCCGGCCGCGCGAAGTCCGGCCGCGAGCTTCAACGGCGTCTGGCCTCCGAATTGGACGATCACGCCCTCCGGCTGTTCGACCTCGCAGACGCCGAGGACGTCCTCGAGCGTCAGCGGCTCGAAGTAAAGGCGGTCGGAGGTGTCGTAATCCGTCGAGACCGTCTCCGGGTTGCAGTTGATCATCACCGCATCGCGTCCGGATTCGCGCACGGTCTGGGCGGCATGGACGCAGCAGTAATCGAACTCGATTCCCTGGCCGATGCGGTTGGGCCCGGAACCGAGGATCACGACGCTCGGCCTGGAGCCACGCTCGACCTCATGCTCGGCGAGCGATGCCTGGTCGCGACCAACGGGAGTCGGACGCTCCCAGGCCGAGTAGAAGTACGGCGTTCGCGCCGCGAACTCGGCCGCACAGGTGTCGACCGACTTGAAGGTCCGCGTGCCGGAGAACGCCGCCCCGGGATCCACGGCGACGGCCTGCAGCTCCCGCAGGAACCAGGGGTCGATCCGTGTCAGCTGATTCAGCTCCGCCACCGTGTGCCCACGCCGCAGTGCCTCGAGCAGCTGGTCGAAGCGCTCGGGCCCGGCCTGCGCCGTCAGCCTCAGGAGCTCGCGATCGTCGTCGGGGAAATCCGGCCGTGAGTCGAGCTCACGCGAACGCAGCGCCTTCGCGAACGCCTGCCTGAACGTCCGGCCGATCGCCATCGCCTCGCCGACCGACTTCATGTGCGTGGTCAGCTCCTGCTCGGCGCCCGGGAACTTCTCGAACGCGAACCGCGGCCACTTCACGACGCAGTAGTCGATCGCAGGCTCGAAGCTGGCCGGGGTCGCACGCGTGATGTCGTTGGAGATCTCCTGGAGCGTGTAGCCGACCGCCAGCCGTGCGGCAATCTTGGCGATCGGAAAGCCCGTGGCCTTCGATGCCAGCGCACTCGAGCGCGACACGCGCGGGTTCATCTCGATGACGATGATCTCCTCGGTCGCCGGGTTGACCGCGAACTGCACGTTCGAACCGCCGGTCTCGACCCCGATCGCGCGGATCACCTTGATCGCCTGGTCGCGCAGCTGCTGGTAGAGCCTGTCGGTGAGCGTCTGCTGCGGCGCGACACAGACGCTGTCGCCGGTGTGCACCCCCATCGGATCGAGGTTCTCGATCGAGCAGACGATCACGACGTTGTCAGTGCTGTCGCGCATCACCTCGAGCTCGAACTCGCCCCAGCCGAGCACCGACTCATCGATCAGGATCTGGCTGATCGGCGAAGCGTCGAGGCCGCGGGCGATTACCGCCTCGAACTGGCTGATGTCGTGCAGCACACCGCCGCCTGCCCCGCCGAGCGTGAATGCCGGTCTGATGATCACCGGCAACCCGATCTCCGCAACCGCTGCGCGTGCCTCCTCGAGCGTGTGGGCGATCGCCGAGCGCGGCACGCGCAGGCCGGCCTCGAGCATCGTCTCGCGGAACAGGTCACGGTCCTCGCCGCGGTTGATCGCGTCGATCCTGGCACCGATCAGCTCGACGCCGTAACGCTCGAGCACCCCGTTCTCGTGGAGGTTCTTCGCGAGGTTCAGCGCCGTCTGCCCGCCGAGCGTCGCCAGCAGCGCATCCGGGCGCTCGCGCTCAATGATCTTCTCGACCGTTCCGGGCAGCAGCGGCTCGACGTAGGTTGTCGTCGCAACCTCGGGGTCGGTCATGATCGTCGCCGGATTGGAGTTCACGAGCACGACCTCGTAGCCCTCGGCCATCAGTACGCGCGCCGCCTGTGTGCCCGAATAGTCGAACTCGGCAGCCTGGCCGATGACGATCGGCCCGGAGCCGATCAGCAGGATCTTGCTGATGTCGTCTCGCCGAGGCATCAGCGGCCCTCCCTGATCTCGTCGACAAAGCGGTCGAACAGATAGAGCGAGTCGTTGGGGCCAGGCCCAGCCTCGGGGTGGTATTGGATCGTGCCACCCGGGACGTCGAGCAACGTCAGTCCCTCGACGGTGCGGTCGTAGAGATTCACATGACTGAGCTCAGCCGCGCCGAAGTCGGTCTCCCAGCGCACCGGCTCATCGCCCTCGATCCGCTTCGCGCGACCCGGACCCAGAACCGCGAAGCCATGGTTCTGGCTCGTGATCTCCGTCCGGCCGGTGGCGAGATCCTTGACCGGGTGGTTGGCGCCGTGATGGCCAAACGGGAGCTTGTAGGTCTCGAGGCCGACGGCGCGACACAGCAGCTGGTGGCCGAGGCAGATCCCGTAGACCGGCCTCTTTCCGACCAGCTCGCGCACCGTGGCGACGACGTAGTCGAGCGCAGCCGGGTCGCCCGGGCCGTTGGCGAGGAAGAAGGCGTCCGCATCGCTTGCGAGCAGCTCGTCGGAGCCGACCGTGCAGGGGTGAAGTGTGAGGTCGACGCCACGCTGGGTCAGCTGGTCGAGGATCGAGCGCTTAACGCCCGTGTCGATCATCGCGATCCTGATCGGGTCCACGCCCGCCGACGCTGCGGCGCCGGCGCCGTCGAGCGCGACGGGCGCCGGCGGACTCACCTGCCGGGCCAGGTCGCGTCCCACCATCGGCGGCTCGGCCACGATCAGCTCTCGCGCCTGTGCCTCGGACACGCGCGCCGGAAAGACGCCGCCGAGCATCGCGCCCTGATCACGGATATGGCGCACCAGCGCGCGGGTGTCGAGGTCCGTGATCGCCGGTACCCCCTCCCGACGCAGCCAGGTCAACCAACCACTGCGCGCGGTGGGTGCGTCGTCGTAGTCGACCGCGGCCCGCATGATCGCGGCACGGACATGGATCCTGTCGGATTCCATCGCCCGGTCGCTGACTCCGTAGTTGCCGATCTGTGGGTAGGTGAAGGCGATCAGCTGCGCGGCGTAGCTGGGGTCGGTCATCGCCTCCTGATAACCGGACATCGCGGTCGTGAAGACGATCTCTCCGACTGCGTGGTCATCGGCGCCGCAGGCGAGGCCGTCAAAGCGCGTGCCGTCCTCGAGCAGCACGTACGCGTCTGAGCTCATGCGACCCCCTTCAGCGCCGGGCCGGCGGCCCTAATGCGATCGCGCCGGCGGCGACGGTGAGCTCGACCACTCCGCTCAACCTGCGACCGTGAAAGCAGCAGTTCTGCGAACGGCTGGCGTATCCGCCCTCGCCGACGACCCACTCGCGTTCGAGGTCGACGATCACGACGTTCGCCGGTTCACCGACCGCGATGCGCGGGATCGGCAGCCCATACAGGGCGCCGCCGGCCGTCATCCGCTCAACCACGAGTTCCAGCCCCAACACTCCGGGTCTGACGAGCTCGGTGTAGATCGCCGCGAAGGCCGTCTCGAGCCCGGTTGTGCCCATCGGCGCGAGCTCGAAGGGCATCTCCTTCTCGTGAGCCGCGTGGGGCGCGTGATCGGTGGCGATGCATTCGATCACGCCGGAGCGCAGGCCCTCGATCACCGCCTGCCGGTCATCCTCGGTCCGCAGCGGCGGGTTCATCTTGAAGCAGCTGTCGAGGCCGAGCACGGCCTCATCAGTCAGCGTCAGGTGATGTGGCGTGGCCTCGCCGCTGACCCTGGCGCCGGCCTCCCTCGCGGCCGCTAGCGCCTGCACCGACTCGACGCAGCTCAGGTGCTGGAAGTGGACACGCGCATCCTCATAGAGGGCCACCGCGGCGTCACGGGCGACGAAGGTCGACTCGCTGATCGATGGGATCCCGGTGACGCCCAGGCGCGCGGACACCGCGCCCTCGTGCATCACGCCGGCACCTGAGAGCGAGGGATCCTCCTCATGCAGCGCGATCACGCCACCAGCGAGGCGCTGGTACTGGAGCGCCCTGCGGAGCATGCCCGCCGCCACCACCGGCTTGCCGTCGTCGGTGAAGCCGAGCGCACCGGCGTCGGCGAGCGCCGCCATCTCCGTCAACTCGCCGCCCGCAAGGCCCACCGTGATCGATGCCAAGAAGCCGGTCGGAACCAGCGCCTGCTCGCGCGCGGTCGCGGTCAGCGCCTGCAGCACGCTGACCTGATCGACCGTCGGCGCGGTGTTCGGCATGGCGATCACCTGGCAGAACCCCCCGGCGGCCGCCGCCGCCGTGCCGGTCTCGAGGTTCTCCTTGTACTCCTGCCCGGGCGTGCGGAGATGCACGTGCGGGTCGACGAATGCCGGAAACACGTGCTTGGAGGCTGCTTCTGCTGTCGGTGTCTCGCTTGACACCGACAGCGCCCCGGGCGCACCCAGCTCGGCGATGCGTCCGTCGCGGATCAGGATGTCCTGGGGGGCATCGAGTCCGGACCGCGGATCGAGCACATGGGCCTGGCGGATCAAGAGATCGCCGTGTGGATGCCGCGCTGAAACAGCTTTGCGGCAGCGCTCATAGGCCACCGCCTGCAGCGCCGGCGCGCCCACCAGCAGGTCGTAGAGCACCGCCATCCGGACCGCCACCCCTGACTTCACCTGCGCTCCGATCAGCGCCGCATCGGAATCGATCGCGTCACCGGACAACTCCACGCCGCGGTTCACCGGCCCCGGGTGCATCAGCAGCTGCCCGGGCCGCAGGCGGTGCAGATTGACCTGGTACCGCTGCGCGTATTCGCGCAGCGACGGCACGTAGGCGTCGTGCATGCGCTCGTTCTGCATCCTCAGGACGTACACCACGTCCGCCTGGTCCAGCGCGGCCATCGTGGGCGTCGCGGTGCAACCCAGCGCTTCGATCTCACGTGGGATCAGAGTCGGTGGGCCGCAGACTGTGACGCTCGCCCCCATTCGCCTGAACGCGAGGATGTTCGAGCGCGCCACCCGCGAATGCAGGAGGTCGCCGACGATCCAGATGTTGAGCCCATCCAGGCTGCCCACGGCCTGCGTGAGCGTGAACACGTCAAGCAGCGCCTGGGTCGGATGTTCGTGCTTGCCGTCGCCGGCGTTCACAACTGCCGCGTCCGTCCAGCCGGCCACCTGCCCGGCGGAGCCCGCATAGGGCGTGCGGATCACGATCGCGGCCGGGTCATACGCGCTCAGGGTCTGCACGGTGTCCTTCAGCGACTCGCCCTTGTCGACACTCGAGCCGGCCGAGCGAATGCTGACGACGTCGGCGCTGAGCCGCTTGGCGGCGAGCTCGAAGCTCGAGCTCGTGCGCGTCGAGGCCTCATAGAAGAGGTTGACGACGGTGCGGCCCTTGAGCGCCGGAACCTTCTTGATCTCGCGTCCGGAGACCTCCGCAAAGGACTGGGCACGCGCCAGCACGCGCTCGATCCCGGCACGGTCGAGATCATCGATCGAGAGCAGATGCCGGCTCATGCGACGGTCCTCTGCGTAGCCGGGCCGATCGTCACCTCGTCGGCGCCGTCGACCTCCTCGACGCGGACGTTGACGCGCTGATCGCGCGCGGTCGGAAGGTTCTTGCCGACGTAGTCGGGCCGGATCGGCAGCTCCCGGTGGCCGCGGTCGACGAGCACCGCCAGCTGCACTCGCGAAGGGCGCCCGTAATCGAACAGAACGTCGATCGCCGAGCGAGCCGTGCGGCCGGTGTAGAGCACGTCGTCGACGATCACGATCGTGAGCTCGTCGACCGCGAAGTCCAGCTGCGTCGAATGGACCACCGGGCTGGAGGTGGCGTCTCGCAGGCCCAGGTCGTCGCGGTAGAAGCTGATGTCGACCGAGCCGAACGCCACCTCGGCCCCGAGCTGCTCAGCGATGATCGTGTGGAGCCGGCCGGCGAGGACGGCACCGCGGCGATGGACGCCGACGATCGCGAAGCCGGCCGGGTTCTTCTCGACGATCTCATGTGCGATCCGCACCAGCGTGCGGCGCATGTCGTCGCGGTCAAGCGCGACCGTGTGTTCAGACAATTTGCGTCCTTCCTGGCCTCACGGGACCGGGTTAAAGGCGACAGTTCAGCTCACGCTAGCAGGGTCATCGGTCGCGGCCGTCTCCCGCTCCGACCAGCGTTTCAGCTCCGGCTCTCCCCGCTCAGCGAACGGCACCTCGATCGTGTCGAAGTCGCGCGGCAGCACCGTCTTGGAGAAGATCGCGCGGGCCTCGTCCCGGAGCACCTTCACCGGGTAACGAATCGAGAGGTGATAGAGCGCGAGCAGCTTGACCTCGGCATCGCGGGCGATTCCAGCCGCCTGCGACGCCGTTGAATGGCCGGTCTGATGCGCCCGTTCCGCCTCATCGATCGCGAACGTCGCCTCGTGGATCAGGAGGTCGCTCGCGAACGCGGCATCACGCAGCGCGTCGCTCGGGCGGGTGTCGCCGGAGACCGTGATCCTGCGCCCCGGCCGCGACGGGCCCATCACCTGCTCGGGGGCGACACCGTTGACGGTCTCACCGCGCTGAACCCGGCCGAAGTCAGGTCCCTCGGTCAGACCCGCGCGACGAGCCGCATCTGGATCGAAGACACCGGGGCGATCGTGTTCGCTGAAGACATACGCGAACGCAGGGCCGCGGTGAGACACGGCGACGGCTTCGATCTCGTAGCCGTCGCGTTCGAGGATCTGACCGTCCTCGAGCTCGACGACATGGAGGCCGTAACCGGTCGCGCCGGCGAAGGACATCAGGCCACTGACCAGATCCTTGAGTCCCCGTGGTCCGTGGATGTAGAGCGGTGTCTCGCGCCCGCGGAGGTCGAAGGTCTTCAGCATCCCCGGCAGGCCCAGCCAGTGGTCGGCGTGCAGGTGGGTGATCAGGATCTCATCCAGTTCGGTCAGCCCGATCGAGCACAGCAGCTGTCGCTGCGTGCCCTCGCCGCAGTCCACGAGAATGCGGTCACCGCCGCGGCGCACGAGCAGCGCGGGCAGGCCGCGCCGCTGTGTCGGCAGCGAGCCGCCTGTGCCGGCGAAGAAGACCGAGAGTTCCATCGCCGCCAGTGTGCCAAGCGGCGAGTACGCTGGGTTTGTGCCAGCCGCTCAGCGCGCATCCGATCCTGGCAGGCGGCGCTCCTGGTATCGCTCACTGCCACTTTGGGCGCAATGGGCGATCCCGTTCGGGATCGCCGCCGTGGCCGTGATCGCGCTCGTGAGGTTCGTGCACCACGAGACCTACGACACACCGGCTGAGGCGTCCGTCAACAGCCCCAACGCGATCGTCGAGGAGAATCGCGAGGACGCGATCATCGTCAGCGGACAGCAGGCACCCCACGTCTCGAAGCTGGCCGCGGGTGTGTCGGCCGGCGACGGGATCCACGCTGCCGTCCAGCGCTACATGCGTTATGAGGTCGGACACGGATTCATGGCCGGCCCGCTCAGGAGCTCGTCCTGTCATGCCGCCGGTGGAGACAGCTCACGCCAGCTGTTCAAGTGCTCGGTCTCAGCCGGCGATCTGATCTACCCGTTCGAGGGCGTCGTCTCGGCGGGCGTGATCACCTACTGCCAGCGAGTTGCTCCCCCGGTCCCGAGTCTGAAGGTGCCGGTCAGCAGGCGTTGCACCTGAGCTTGGCGCGGCTCCGGCGCCGGCTTGGGCTTGGGCTTGGGCGTTCGGGCTCCGGCTTGGGCGGCCGGGCTGCGGCTTGGGTGCTGGTCAGGCAGCAGCGGTCCGGTTCAACGGCTGCGGGTAGCGGCGGAAGCTGCCCTGAGAGCGATCAGGTTGTGCCAATCCCGTATCACTCTCCGATCTGAACCTCTTCAACCGGCATAGTCGCGGCCATGGGCGACGCCCGATCTCAAGCTCGACCTCGACGTGCTCAATCTGGCAATCCGTCTTGGAAGACCGAGAATCGCTCGAAACAGCAGGTTTCTCGAGCAAATCTGAGCAATTCGGCGCATGTCGGATCGATTTGGCAGATTGAGCAGGTCCACGACCGCGGCGACGCTGAGGTGAGCCGGATCGCCAGACTGCAGCACGGCCAGATCCATCGCAGCCAACTGCTGGCCTGCGGAATCGGCCGGGCCGCGATCGCCCACCGGCTCAAGACCGGGCGACTGGAGCGGGTCTTTCCGTCCGTGTACCAGGTCTGGCCGCCTGCTGATCGACAGCATGGTCGTCTGATAGCGGCCGCTCTCCGGTTCCAGGGTGACGCCCTCATCTCGGGGCGCGCTGCGGCGGATCTGTGGGGCATGCTCGATGTAACGCTTCGGCCGCAGGAGCGCGATCCAATTGACGTTTTGCTGGTCGGTCGCAGCGCGCATCCGGTCCCAGGTCTTCGGCTCCATCGCGTGCGCTCGATCGCCCACCGGGACCTGCGCTGGCGACACGGCATCCCGGTGGTGTCCCCGGCCCGCGCCCTGCTCGCGTTGTCAGGCGAGCTAAAAGCGTTGGAGCTCGAGTCCGCACTGTTTGCAGCGCTTGATCGTCGTGTCGTGAGACTGTCCCAGGTCCGCGAGGTTCTGTTGCGGAACCCGCTCGCTTCAGGCGCTGCGGTTCTCCGTGGTCTGATCGACGCGCCCGGTGAGCTCCGCGATACGCGCTCCAGGTACGAGCGGAGGCTCCTGCACCTGCTTCGCGAGTCCGGTCTGCCGGCGCCGGCGCTGAATGTTGCCCTTGGCGGACACGACGTCGACATGTACTGGCCAGACTTGAACCTCGTGATCGAGTTCGACGGATGGGAGTTTCACCGCGGCCGCAGGTCCTTCGAACACGACCGTCTGAGGGACCAGGACCTTGTGTCGACCGGTCGGCATGTCATGCGAGTCACCGCCCGCCAGATCGACGGCAGCCCTAGCTCCCCGCTAGCTCTGATCGCCCGCATCGCGACAGCGGTGACGACACTCCGACTCAGTCGCTGAGCCTGAGGGCCGGACAGATCAGCCGAACAGCGCCGCCGCCAGCGCAGCCCACTCGCGGGTGGGAACCCCGCGCGCCCCCACGGCCTGAACGCAGACATGGTCAGCGCCGGCGTCAAGATGCGCGCGCACCGCCCCCGCGACCGCCGCGGCATCTCCCTGGGGCACCATCTCGTCGATCATCGCGGAACTGCCGCCCTCAGCGAGTGCTTCGTCGGAATAACCCAGGCGCCGCAGGTTGTTCGCATAGTTGCTCAGATTCAGATATAGGTCGGCATACGTTCGCGCCGTCGCCAGAGCGGATTCTGAATCGGCGTCGAGGACCACCGCCTGCTCCGGGGCGATCCAAGCCTCAGGGCCCAAGCGCTCGCGCGCAAGCCGCGTATGCGCCGGTGGCGTGAAGTACGGGTGCGGTCCCAGTGTCCGCTCAAGGCTGAGATCGAGCATCTTCGGACCCAATGCGGCCAGTGTCATCCGCTCCCGGGGCACCGGCCGCTCAGCACCTGACAACCCGTCAAGAAACTCCCGCGTCTTGGTCAGTGGCGTCTTGTACTCGCTGGTCGCCTCCGGGTGCCCGATGCCGATCCCCAGCAGCAGGCGATCGGGAAACTCCTCCTCGAGCGCCCAGAATTCGGCCGCCAGCTCGTCGGGCTCGTACTGCCAGATGTTGACGATGCCCGTGGCGATAACAAGCGTCCCCGTTGCCTCGAGCATGGAGCGCACCTGCAACAGCCTTGGCGAGCCGCCGAGCCACAGCGCACCAAAGCCAACCCGCTCGGCGAGCGCCGCGGCGTCGCCGTAGTCCTCCTCGGGCAGAGCCTTCCCTATCCAAACGCCGAATCTCGTCAGCTGCATGCGATAAGGCTTGCACATCGGCCATGCTGGCCACGGAACCCCCTCTGCGCACGACAGCCCGCTAATCTCGCCGATGGCTCCCCAGCCATGTGAGCGCCCGTAGCTCAGGGGATAGAGCGTCCGCCTCCGGAGCGGAAGGTCGCAGGTTCAAATCCTGCCGGGCGCGTTGTTGCTTTGGCCTCCGGTGTGTGTGGCTTTGGAAACATTTGGGAAGTAGCGCGGCGAAACGGTCACGGCGCTGCGTGATCTGTCTCAGGCAGCGATGGTTCTCGCAGTCCGGCTAGAGCGGCAGAGCTAAACCGTGGTCGACGTGAACTGGTCGTGATGTCCTATAGCCGACTACTTCACCAGCGCTCCGGAAGGTGCTACCGCATCCCAGTCGCCACCGAACTCGTTGGTGCCGACATAGGCGGTGAAGCCCGGGAAGTCGTTCTGGGCGTACTCGTAGAGCGGATGACCGCCGTAGGTGACCTGACGCTGGTTGCCGACCTTGGCCGTTCCCAGCAGTGAACGCTTCACGCCGGGGCCGGCCGTTAGGCCGCCGCGCGTCCTGAACGTCGGCCAGACGCTCGAGCAGCCGGAAATCCTCACGCAGCTGTTCGACTTCCCCTTGTCATGGGTGAAGACGTAGAGCGCAAGCCCGTTCTTGTCGACAAGGATGGTGTGGCCGCGGCTCTTCACCGCACTCACCGTGTAGGTGCTGGCCACGTGGGCGACCGGGACCGCGCCGGCGGCCGCGGCGCTGGCCAGAACGGCTCCGGCAACAACGGTCACGGCGAAGGTGAAACGCATGAGCTTCATATCTGGACTCCCGCTTGAGTTGATCTCTGCGCCTACTGATACGTGGCCTGAACCAACGCGGATCACGTTCACCCAACTCGGCCGCCTAAAAAGAGGGACGCCCCGCCGCCCATCGGAAACGTCCGTCTCCGGGCGGGGCGTCCCCTAAAGCGGAGCCATACGGGAAACGGCGCACTGCCTGTAAGCGTCCTGTGATAACTGCGCATCCTTCGGCAGCGGAACCGCCCCGGGTCGCGGCAACTCGACCCGGGGTTGTGTGCTCGCAGGCGGGGTGCGCGAGCGTTGTGACCGGTGGTTACAGCTTGATGCGGTAGGCGTAGCCGCCCTTGCTCGTAGATCCGCCGACATGCGGGTAGCCGTTGTTCGCCGCTAGCGCATCGGTCGCACCCTTGAAACCGGTCACGACAGGCGTCGGCTTCCCACCGCGGAGAGGCATCGAGTAGACCGCACCACCACCGTGGCCGCCCATACCTACGAACGAGCCCAAATACAGCGTCCCGCCACTGACCGCGACCCCCATGATGTCGGAGTGCGGCATGAACGTGGCAAACGGTTTGGCATCGCTCGCACACGGGCTGCCGGTCGTTTGGTTGCAGCCCGGGAAGCCGCAGTTCTGACCCTGGCTGACCTTCAACAAGAAATCAGGCGGGTTCTTGACGCTCTTCGGACCGTCCTGCCGCGGGCAATCAGAACCGCCTGTGCCTGTCTGGCACCCTCAGCCTCTTGTGAACGTTGTGTCAGGTAGTGCCGACCGGTGCTGACGGAGATCCCCAGATCCAAGGCGATCTGCTCGTCGGAGCGCACCGTAGGAAGGCCACCGGGAACCTGAATCTCACCTGGCGTCAGGGGTCATTCCTCAATGCGTGCGTCCAAGCCATCAGGCTGGGCCCAGGCACGCACCATATTTCACGAGGAATACAGCGTCTGGTACTCGGCGGCGGACTTCGGGGCTTCGTTCAACTGGTTCTGATAGTCGTAGAAGCACTCGAAACCGGTCACGTTCGCCTTCATCCATTGGTACATCTCACTGATGTACGTCGGGTCATCGCTGCCGGCGAGTCCCCACTCAGGGATCGCCAACAGCTTGCCGTGCTGTTTCGCGAACGCCGCCCAATAGTCAAGGCCGTAGTTGTTGGGGCTGAGGATGGTGGACCATGACGCGTTGTCATACGAGTCGACACCAACATAGTCGACATAGTTATCGCCTGGATAGGTTGACGAAACCGCGTAGGACGGGTTCGCGCCATCGTTGACGTTCCACACGAACTTCAGGTTCGGTGCGATCGCGCGCATCACGCTGACGGTGTGCTGCCAGTCGGCGACGAAGTTCGCCGGTGAGTCCGCGCCCGTGGGCGTCACGCTCCACGGATCCCAGTTGCCGTTGAACTCCCAGCCGAGCCGGATCATCGTGTTGCCCTCACCGGAGTTCACGAGATCCTGAGCGAGCGTCCTGTAATACGAGTCGTAAGCTCCCGCCGCGCCGGCCTGGAAGGTGTCTCCCCCAGCCGCGATCATCGGCACGCCAAGAACGAGCGGAACGCCCTTGGCCACCGTCGGCGCCCAAGCGTTGAGCCAATACGCCGGGTTCTGGAGCCCACTCCAATCTCCGTTGTGGCTCAGATAGTCCGAGACAAGCGTCACGGGCGACCCGCGCCAGCTCGCGAATGCCTGCGTGTCACCAGAGTCAGCCGCTCCGATATACACGCCTGACAGCGGCGCTGGTGGTCCAGGGGTCGCCGCCGCAGAAGCAGCGGGCACTCCCTTCCCCACGAGCGATGCCGCCGCAGCCACCGTTGTCCCAGCAGCCAGCCCGCCGCCCAGAGCGAGGGCAGCGACCGCAACGACCACGAGATTTAGAGCGCGCACTGGCCTCAAAGGCGACGCACCGGCCCGGCTCAGACTCATCCGCGGTCCATTCAAGCAGAGTGGCCCACCGTTCATAGTCGATCAGTGCAAATCCTCATCACGCGTGGGTTCCGTGGAACCCACGCGAGCGCCGGCTGTGGTTCCTCAGCCATCAGTCCTCCCTCCTCTCGATCGGGTCCCGCTTCGGAAACGTCGCCGCGTGTCAGCCATGAGTCTCCTTGGATCGCACCTTTTTTCTCAAAACAGTTGAGCCTTCAACCGAATTGACCCAGGCAGCGCACACCAAGCTCCGACGGCGCTGTTCAAGCGGCAGCGGCCGTTCCAACCTTCCCCAGAAAATCGAGCACCCTGCGCCACGCATCCGCCGACGCGTCCGCGTGTTCTTCAAAGGAGCGATCGAAGAAGGAGTGAGGCGCCCCCGGGTAGACATGAATCTCGTGCGGGACCTCATTCCGGGTCAGAATCGCGTCAAAGGTCGAGATGTCATCGGCCGGAATCCCGTCATCTGCACCGCCGTAAAGAGCGAGCACAGGTGTCTCGATTTCCTCGGCGTTCCGAAGAGGGACCGGGAAGCCCGGCGCGTCGATTCCATGCCGGCTCGGGTCGAGCGTTCCGTAGAAGCTGACCACCGCGTCCAGCCCCAGCTCAGCGTTCGCGCCGGCGAGATCCGACTGAGCGCCGCCGAAGCAGAAGCCAACCGTCACGAACCTAGTGGCGCCCGAGCGCTCGGCCAGCGCCGCACGAGCTGCGGTGATGTCCGCTTGAACCCGCTCGACGGTCGTCGCAAGCGTGTGCGGCCAGAAGTCGAAGTCCTCGTCGCGCTCCTCAGCGCCTGCGGTTCGACCGAAGTAGTCGATGGCGATCGCGTGATAACCCGCTGTCACGAAGCGCTCGGCCAGATTGACGTAAAAGCGGTACAGCCCCCGAACATCGGGCAGGATAATCACGCCAACGTCGCCAATCGGCTCCGGGCAGACCGCCAGCGCCACGACGAACTCAGTGCCATCGGCGCTAACCAGCGTAAGCCGCTCCGCCCCGGAGCCTCCAGCGATCCGATGGATCACACGGTCACTGGGCACGTTGGGCGGCAGGGCATCAAACTCAAAGCACACAGCTGAACCTCCCGGGGTAAGGAACCTGTTCGGGGGATGAACGCGGCGACCGGCAGCCGACACGCTGAACGGAAAGCCAATCCTTCCACACTCCAGGCTCGCTGGCGCCGGCACCGATCTTGAGCGTGTCCACACGTACGCCGGGGCTCGCCCAAGCCGAGAGTCTGCGACCCATGCTGATGAGCACGAGCCGTTTGCAGGGCACGGCACCACCTTGTGGTATATGTCACTAGCCGAACATCGGTCGGCGTTCCGATGCATAGGACCAAAAAAAGGGGGCATACATGCCTGGAAGTAACAGCCGCTCGGGATGGATCACCTTCGCTGGCTGGCTGTTGATCGTCCTGGGGGCGGTCGACGTTCTCGAGGGCCTCATCGCCGTTGCAAGGCAGCACTACTACCTGCTCACCCCAACTCAGATCATTGTCTTCGACCTGAAGACGTGGGGCTGGATAACCCTGATCTGGGGGGTCGTGATCGCGCTTGCCGGCCTGGGGTTGCTCTCCGGCAATGCGATTGCGCGATGGTTCGCGATCGTCATCGTGAGCCTCAACGTGCTCGAACAGCTCGGCTTCGTCGGCAACTCGGCGTACCCGCTATGGGCGCTGACCTCGATTGCGCTCAGCGGAGTCGTGATTTACGCACTGATCGTACGCTGGGACGAGGGCCAGACCGCCGCCACCTCCTAACAGCCTGGTCACAGCAACGCGCCCGCGTCGAGTTACCGCTCGCCGCGGGCGCTCCTGTCATTGGCAAACAACCTACTCCCACGGGCGGGGACGGCGCCAATGGAGCTCGCCCCCGTGAGGCATGGTTCGCGCATCGAGCAGTCCATGACAGCGCCAAGTGCCTTGCGCGCCACCGGCCTCAACCTCCTGCGGCAGAGTTGAAGGAACCCTGAGCACCGCACGGAAACAGAACCTTGCGTGGGACCCGCCCGCAGGCCCCCCCATTGGCGGGTCCCACACATTTTCTCTTGATCGGTCGCGACACGGGCGATGTTGAGTGAGATGCGGCACATTCAGTGACATTGCGTGTGTCAAACACCTCGCAGACGCTCTCAGTCCTCCTCTCCGTGACCGACGGTTGAACGACGGCTGGCCAGCGGTTCGTAGGCCGCAGCCCGGAGCGACTCCCCGATCTCATGGAACAACTCCGCTGTTACCGGGTCGGCACGCTCGCGGGTGAATCTGTCCCACAGCCAACCCCGCGAAACTTCGGCAGCGTGATCGAGGAGGACTGTAGTCTGAGGGCATGAAACCGACGAGGTCCAGTTTGGTTGTCCTGGTCAGCGCCCTGTTCATGATGGCTGCGTTTGCACCCGTGGTCAGCGCCACGACTGGCAAGTCAAAGTTCCCGCCGTGCACCAAGGCGGCGCTCAGCGCCGGCCTGAAGCGCGGATCGGCGCAGCCGAAGAACGCGAGGTTTGAGAAATCGTTCGGCTGCGCTGGCGGCTGGGCGTACTCGGGCGTCGTGGTCGGCGGCAAGCATGGCTTCGACGCGGTCGCCGTCTACAAGGCCAAGAACGGCCTGTGGGTGACTGTCGACCGTGCCAAGCCCTGCCGAACACATGCAATCCCGAAGAAGATCTACCGCGGGGCTTGCACCACCAGCTGATCGGGGCCCAGGCCTCCACAGGGCAACGACCCGTGACGACTCAAACCGATCACGACGGATCGCGACGGATCACGGCGGAGGGTTGTCGATACGCAAGGACGATCCCGTGCGAAATCACCACCGCGGCTCATGCTGGGTTAGGCTGCACTCGGGTACCAGTTGCAGCACGAGCAGAATGGAGGACCCAATGAGTGCGCCCATTCGCGAAGACGCACAGCTGATCGTCCAACTCGCCCAATGGGGCACGGCCCTCGGGATTGAGGACGCCATGCCGGAGCTCTTTTCGGACGACTTCGACCCTGAGACTGCCGATGAGAAGAACCCGGCGGTTCGCAAGACCCTGATGTTCGGAGAGACGATCGCAACACTGACCAAGAACGACCTGCTCAGCGCGGAGCTCGTCAAGGATTGGTTGTGGATCAGCGGGATCTGGTCTCGGGTCGAGCCCGCGGCCCGCAAGACACGTGAGAAGACCGGCGAGCCGCGCCTGTACGAGAACTTCGAGGCCCTGGCGCGATCCTGAGGCGCCGATGCGAGCGGTTCAGCTCGGCTGAGGCCGATCGCAAGCTTGAACCCGTAGCTTGACGCGAGGCCGCGGTAGCTCACGTCCGTGAGCGGGTGAGTACTCAAAGCTTGGTGGGTGATCGCGCCTCACCCCCTCCGGCAGCAGCAAGGCACAGTCGCTTTGTCAAGCGACTCAGTAGATTTAGCGGCGGCGAAAGTCGCAACGAGCGAAACTCCGGCCCGTCTCCGGTGTCTATTGAGTGCCACTCCCGAGGCATCCCTACCGATGAGAGCCCGTACCACCGCCGCCATAGCAGCCGCCACAATCGTGATTCCGCTCGTGGCGAGCGCTTCCGCAGCCGCCCACACCGCGGCGCCCAGCGTCCGTGTCACGATTCCGTCACCACCCGCACTCGCGGTGGCGGTGCCGATCCCGAGCGCCAGCGCAGCCCAGGCCGAGTCGGGCGAGCCCACCCCCCCGCGCTCGCCGCTGAACATCGCCTCTGACAAGGTCGCGCTGAACACGTACGCCGGCTACCTGAGCGCCATCCTCAAGGCGATGTCCGCCGGCCAGGGTAACAGCAACTCCTACATCGCGACCGTCTCCAGCCAGTGCAGGAGTGCGCTCGCGCCGCTCACCCAGGCCAACTACCAGGTGAGCGCCAGCGCCCAGGCGACCCTGACCGCCGTGGGTGAGGAGATGGGCGATGATCTGTCGATCACCTTTGACCAGGCCTTCCTGACCCCGTTTGCCAAGCTGTCAGGTTCGCTAGAGCGGCTGAAGTGGAACCGCCTCAGCGGCGGCGTGGCGATCGTCAGGCGCTTCATAGCCGCTCAGTCAGCGGTCTTCTACACGGCGACCAGCGAGCTCTGCCAGAGCGCGTTGCTGGCCGCCGCGTCCCCGCAACTGGTCCCGCCGGGTACAAAGGCCTTCAACAGGAACTACGCCAAGAACTCAAAACAGGCCAACACGGCCTTGGCGGGCCTGCTCACGCTCATGCAGACCTTTGAGACCCCGTCCGAGAAGACGGTTGTCTCTCGGATCTCCGCGTTGGCGGCACAGATCTCACGGGTCACGAAGGCCGACCTGCAGGCCAGCGCCTCCTCGCTGAGCAGCGTGCTCGAGAACGGCTGAGGACGAAGCGCCACACCTCGCGTTTCCGAGCCTCGCGACGAGGGTAAGCTTGAAGCATGTTCGAACTCTTCAGCGAGAAGGCGAAGATGGTCAGCCCGGAGCGCGCGCTGCCGGGCCGTGAGCAGGAGATGAAGGTCTCCGGCATCCATACCGTGCTTGGTACTCCGATCAGGCCGCCGTTCCCCGACAACCTCGAGACCGCAGTCTTGGCACTCGGTTGCTTCTGGGGCGCCGAGCGCGTCTTCTGGAAGCTCCCAGGTGTCTACACGACAGCCGTCGGTTACACGGGCGGGTACACCCCGAACCCAACCTACGAGGAGGTCTGCAGCGGGAGCACCGGGCACACGGAGGCGGTTCTGGCGGTGTTCGACCCCAAGCAGATCTCATACGCGGAGGTTTTGCGCGCCTTCTGGGAGGGTCACGACCCCACTCAGGGCATGCGACAGGGCAACGACGTTGGCACCCAGTACCGCTCGGGGATCTATTACTCAAACGACGAGCAACGCCAGATCGCAGAGGCGTCGAAGGTCGCGTACGAGGATCAGCTCAAGGCGTCAGGGTACGACCCGGTCACGACCGAGCTCGCCCCCGCCGGCCCGTTCTACTACGCCGAGGACTACCACCAGCAGTACCTCGACAAGAACCCGAGCGGTTACTGCGGGCTCGGCGGCACCGGCGTCAGCTGTCCGATCGGGCTGGCGCTACCGGCTCAGGTCGACGCCGCAGCTCCCGCGGCCGGCTGAGCAGCTCCTGAGGCACCTCCTGAGCACCTCCTGAGGCTGCCGTGGCCGCCCGGGCGGTCCGTTGACCGCATCCCGAAGCCGGGGCCGGTGACGAGCCTCACGACGATCATCCCACCGGGGCGCGGCCGCAGCCCAGCCCGCCCCGGTCTGCAAAGCGGCCGTCAGCAGCCGCCTGCCACCGCCGGGAGGATCGTCACCTCGGTGCCCTCTGCGACCGGTGTCTCGAGCCCCTGCAGAAAGCGGATGTCCTCACCGCCCACGTAGACGTTGACGAACCTCCGGAGCCCGTCGTCGTCGGCAATCCGTGCCTTGAGCTCGCCGAACCGCGCGTACAGCGCGTCCAGGACCTCTGCGACGGTCGCGCCCTCCACGGAGGCGACCGCTTCACCATCGGTCGCGGCGCGCAGTTGCGTCGGGATCTTCACGTTGATTGCCATCGTCTCGGTTCTCCTCTCGGGCTCAGCAGAGCTTCTCAGGCGGACACGGCCACACGCTCGCGCGCGGCCTCGAACGCCTCGGCGTTCGCATCGATCTCCCACGCCTCGAACGTCCCACGGGCGCACTCGAGCGTCTTCAGACCCTCGCCCGTGATCACGGCTACAACGCGCTCATCGCGGCCGATGTCGCCACGCTCGGCGAGCTTGCGCAGGACAGCGGTGGTGACGCCGCCGGCAGTCTCGGTGAAGATCCCCGTCGTCCGCGCGAGAAGCTTGATGCCATCGCGAATCTCATCGTCGTTGACAGCGTCGATCGAACCGCCGCTGCGACGCGCCAGATCAAGCGCATACGGCCCGTCCGCGGGGTTGCCGATCGACAGCGACTTGGCGATCGTGTCCGGCTTCACGGGCTTGCAGAAGTCCAGCCCCTCGCTGAAGGCGGCGGCCACCGGTGAGCAACCCTCCGCCTGGGCGCCGTTGAACGTCGGCACGCGACCGTCCAGCAGTCCGACCTCGAGCCACTCTTCGAAACCGCGGGCCAGCTTCGTGAAGAGCGAGCCAGAGGCGATCGGCGCAACCACGCGATCCGGCAGCTCAAACCCGAGCTGCTCGGCGATCTCGAACGCGAGCGTCTTAGATCCCTCCGAGTAGTACGGCCTCATGTTGATGTTCACGAACGCCCACTCGTGCTCGCCCGCAAGCTCGGTGCAGAGCCGGTTGACGTCGTCATAATTGCCCCTGACGGCGACCAGGTTCGTCCCGTAGATGCCGGTCGCGAGCACCTTCTGCTCCTCCAGATCCGATGGGATGAACACATAGGACTCGAGCCCGGCCGCAGCTGCGTGGGCCGCAACCGCATTGGCGAGATTGCCGGTGGACGCGCAGGCGATCGTGCGATAGCCGAGCTCCTGGGCTCGCGCCAGCGCGACCGATACCACACGGTCCTTGAACGAGTGCGTCGGATTGGCCGCATCGTTCTTGACCCAGAGTTCGCCGATCCCGAGCTCGTCGGCCAGCTGATCGGCTCGCACCAGCGGCGTCCAGCCGGCGCCCAGCGCCGAATACGGATGCTCGACGGGCAGAAAGTCCGCGTAGCGCCAGATCGAATGCGGTCCGGCTTGGATTCGTCGCTTCATCTCTACGGCATCGAGCCCATCACGCGAGGCGTAGCTGACCTCGAGCGGTCCGAAGCACTGTTCGCAGACGTAGCGTGCCTCGAGCGGGTATTCGGTCTTGCATTCCTTACAGCGCAGCGCTTCTGGCGGCATATCAAAAAAACCTCCGCCGGGTGTCAGGGGTCGGAGGTGGAATACCGCCCTACCCACATCTCCCAGGCCTGTCGTTGGAGCCTGATGGAATTGGCACCGTTTCCTTGCGGTCGGTTGCCGGGGTTTCGTAGGGCCATTTCCCTCCACCCCTCTGGATGCGTACTGCTATGTGGCTGCAGTATATGCAAACCGCCTCACTTCCGCCGCGGTCCCGCTGGACCGCGGCGTCGACAGCCGTCTCACCCGGGTCTGAGAGACTCTCTGCCGTGAGCGCTACGAGCTACGAACCTGCGATCGACGTGATCACCGAGTTGAGCTCCGATGCCGAACCACCGCGCCGACGGCTGCTGATGATCGTCAATCCGTATGCGACGACGGTCTCAAGCAGACTCAAGAAACTCATCATCGCGGCTCTGCGCGGCAGCTACACGGTCGACGCGATCGATACCGAGCGCCGTGATCACGCCACCGAGCTCTGCCGTGAGGCGGCCACCGAGGGCTACGACGCGATCGTCGCGTTCGGCGGCGACGGCACCGCCAACGAGGCCGCCAACGGCCTGATCGGCACCGGCACGCCGCTGACATGCCTGCCGGGCGGCCGCGCGAATGTCTACTGCCGCATGCTCGGAATCCCGGCGGATGTGATCGATGCAACCGAGCACCTGCTCGCGCTTGCTGGAAACTGGCACCCCCGCGTGGTCGACCTCGGCCGCGTCGGCGAAAGGCATTTCCTGTTCTCCGCGGGCGTCGGCCTCGACGCGAGCGTCGTTGAGCGTGTCGACGCCCACCCCCGCCTCAAGGCTCGACTCGGCGAGTACTACTACGCCTGGGTGGCAACCTCCACCTACAGTCGCCGTTACCTCCTGCACCCGCTGCGAATGGTGGCCGAACTCGGCGGCGGCGGCACAGACGCCCCCAGGACACGGGTTGAGGGCGTCACGGTGTTGATCCAGAACGCCTCGCCCTACACGTATTTCGGCGACCGTGGTGTCGAGATGGCCGAGGGCGCCGCGCTTCACAGCGGGGACCTGGCCGGCCTTGTCCTCAAGCGCACGAGCCCGCTTGATATCCCTTCGATCGCCTGGCGAGCACTTTCCTCGAGCGCGCGGGTGGCCGGTCACCGCCAGATCGAGGCGTTCACCGCCACCAGGGAGCTCCGGATCGCCACGCTGGACGATCGCGAGCTCCCCGTGCAGGTCGACGGCGACTTCATCGGCACGGCCGCGAATTACACCTTCACCGTCGCCCCGGGAGCGCTCACGGTGCTTGCGTAGGGCTCAGGCGACGGCGGGCGCGAGCACGATGTCGAATCGCACCCGCGACCAGTCGCGATCACCGAGCGCGCGGCCGTCAGGTGTCGGCGTGCCGACCGGCTGACGGGCGAATTCACGCACGAGCGACTGCTTGACGCCGAATACGGCGTCGCCGCGCCGGAGATCCTCGCCGTCGACGAAGATGTGCGTGATCAGCGTACGGCGCCCCGGTGCGCTGACCAGGAAGTGAAGGTGCGGCGCACGCATCGGTGACCGCCCGGTGGCGTCAAGCAGCCTGCCCACAGGCCCGTCGTGCGGGATCGCATACGGCACCGGTGTCAGTGCCCAGAAGCTGAAGTTGCCTTCGTCGTCGGCGCGAAGGCGCCCCCGAGCAGCCGTGCGGTCGCCCTCGTACTGAACGTCGTAGAAGCCGTCCTCATCGCACTCCCAGACCTCGAGAAGCGCGCCGGAGATGCGGTTTCCCTGGGTGTCTGAGACGCTGCCCTGGACCCAGCAGGGCTCCCCGGCCGCACCGAAGCTGATATCGCCACCGAGCGCAACCTCCGGCGCACCCTCGACGAAGAACGGACCCAGGACCGTCGCCTCGGTCGCGTCGCCGTTGGCCTCGTTGTTGATCGCGATCGTCTGCATCGAGACTCCGAGCACGTCGGAGAGCAGCACGAACTCCTGGCGGCGGGCGTCGCTGATGTGTCCCGCCGCGGTCAGGAAGTCGATTCCCGCGCGCCACTCCTCCTCGGTCAGGCGGGTCTCGCGCAGAAAGCCGTGCAGGTGTCGCACCAGCGCGTCGATCACGAACCGCAACCGCGCATCCTGCGTCTGCGCGAACGCCTCGCGCACAGCCTCCACCAGCTCAGCCTCTCGGGCCTCCTGCTCACCCTGCTGCGACATCTGCTGCGCAGTCTCGCACGTCGTGCTGATCGCACGTTGCGGACGAATCACTGCGGCAGGGGGGTCAACCTGGCCCTGCCGATGCCTCTATAGGACATGACGCCGGCTCGTGAGATCACGATCACCGACGCGGATCTGTCGGTGCTCGGCCCGTTGGCCGAGCACCGCATCATGATCGCTCCCCAGGTCGCATCGCTGCTCGGCGTCACCGAGGACACCGCCGCGCGCCGGCTGAGCCGCCTGCGAGCGGCAGGCCTGGCCAACCACGAGCGGATCTTCGACGGGCACCCGAGCGCCGCCTGGATCACGAGCCGCGGCCTCGGCGCGATCGAGAGCCGGCTTCCACGGCCGCGGGTCGACCTGCGTGGCTACCGGCACGACGTCGGCGTCGGCTGGCTGTGGCTGGCAGCCCGGGGCGGCGCCTTCGGCGACCTCGTCGAGGTTGCCGCCGACCGCCGCATGCGCGCTCAGGACACCGCGGCACTGCGTGCAGGCGATCGTGTGCGATACGGCGTCGGTCTGGGGCTGCTCGGTCCTCGTGGACGTCCTCAGCACCACTATCCCGACCTGTTGGTGACCCAGCGCAGCGGCCACCGGGTCGCCATCGAGCTCGAGCTGACCGCCAAGAGCCCGAGCCGGATGACGCGGATCATGACCGCATACGCGAGCGACGGCGACGTCGGCGCGGTCATCTACGTGGTCCAGAACAAGGCGATCGCCCAGCTGGTCTCCGACGCGGCGCGTCGCGCCGGCATCGCCGACATCGTTCACATCCAGCGACTCGCCTCGGACGGGATCGTGGGCGCCGGATACCGCTCGCCCATCGCCGCACGCACCGCCTCCCGCCGCACCCCGAATCGCGCCGGCGCCGGACGGGCCGAGCGGTGAGGCCGGACCCGCCACCCCCATCCTTCATGCGGCCACGCAGCATGCTATGGCCAACAGTCGGATTCGCCGCGCTGATGCTCGCGCCGGCGTGGGTGCCGGTTGCGGTCGGCGTGCTGCTGGCTGGCAGCCGCCTGCTGCGGCTCGCGATCCGGCACGTACGCGAACGTGACGCCAGGATCGCGGACAGGGTGCCGAACGCCCGCGAGCTGCCGATCGGGGTCGACCGCTCGGGCAACCAGGTCGCGGTTCCCGAGGAAGCGCTCGCCGCCCACGGACTGATTCTCGGCGCCACCGGCGCAGGCAAGTCGACGACCCTGCTGACCCTGCTGTCCGAGCAGGCCAGGCGCGGCCGACCGGTGGTCGCGATCGACCTCAAGGGCAGCCCGGCGTTCGCGGCCCAGCTGCGCGAGGCAACCGCAGCCGCGGGCCGTGGGTTCATCCAGTGGACCCCGGACGGCGGCGCGCACTGGAATCCGCTGGCCGTTGGCAATGCCACGGAGCTCAAGGACAAGCTGCTCGGCACCGAGCGCTTCACCGAGCCGCACTACCGCCGCGCGGCCGAGCGCTATCTGCAGATCGCGATCCAGGTCGCTCTGGAGGCCGACCCGCAGCAGCAGCTCACGCTCACCCGAGTGGTCGAACTCATGGCACCGGAGCGCCTGGCGGTCGCGGCTCGGCGGCTGTCGCGGCCGCGCCGCGAATACGTCCGCGATTACATCGGTTCGCTGACGTCCGACCAGGTCAGCGCCGTACGCGGGCTCGCATCGCGGTTGGCGGTCGTGACTGAGTCGCACAGCGGCCGCTTCCTCGAGCCTGACCCGAGCCGGCCGACCGTCGACCTGCGGCGCGCCCTTGATGGCGGCGGCGAGGTTGTCCTGTTCAGCCTCAACTCGAGCACCTACGGCAGTCTCGCGGGGATGCTGGGAACGCTGGCTGTGCAGGACCTTGTCGCCGCTGCCGGCGCACGCCTGACGGACGGGGGCGCCGGCGAGTCGCGCACGAGCGTCGGGACCGCGGCAGCCGCGGTGCCCAAGCCGCTGGCGGTGGTGGCGATCGACGAGTTCTCGGCGCTCCGATCCGACAATGTCCTGGCGCTGTTGGCGCGCGGGCGCGAGTCTGGCATCGGCGTGCTCCTGGCCACTCAGGAGTTGGCCGACCTCGACCGCGCCGCCCGTGGCCTCCGCGACCAGGTGCTCGGCAACACCGCCGTCAAGATCGCCCATCGCCAGGACGTGCCCGAGTCGGCGGAGACGCTCGCGCGCCTGGCCGGCACCGTGCGCGTCTGGGAGACCAGCTACCAGTCACGTCCCTCCGCACGCGGCCTGCGCTCCCGGGACGTCTCGACGAACGCCCGCATGGTGGATCGCTATGCCGTCGATCCCGAGCAGGTTCGCTCGCTCGGTACCGGTGAGGCGCTCGTGATCGTCAAGTCACCGCGGGCGAGCGCTCGGCTCGCGAGGATCCGCCGTCAGCCGCCGGCGCAAGAGATCGACCTGTAGGTCGCCGCGCAACAACCTGAACAGGAGCATCTGGAAAAATCGGATGGAAGGCGCCCGATTTCACTGAACGCTCCTGAAAATTGCGAGCGTTCAAGGAAATCGCGCCAGGGCGCCGCTTTTCCATTTCGAGCCTGTTGATTCCAGGCCGGTTCTCAGCCGCCCGCGCCCGGAGTGACGCGGTAGGCATCGAAGACGTTGTCGATGTTGCGCAGGCGGGAGATCGCCTGGTCTAGTGTGCGCGTGTCGCCAACCTCGACCACGAACTGGTTGCGGATCATCGGGTGGTTCACGGTGCAGCGCGCCTCGAGGATGTTGATGCCGCCCTCGGCGAAGGTGCGAGACAGGTCCTCCAGCAGGCGGTGACGATCCCAGCCCTGGACCTCGATCTCGACCTGGAAGGAGGTGTCGGCGTCGCCGTCCCACGCGACCGGCGTGAAGCGCTCGGAGTCCTTGCGCAGCACTCCCACGTTCGGGCAGTCCTCACGGTGGATCGTGATGCCGCGACCGAGCGAGATGTAGCCCACGATCTCATCACCCGGCACCGGATGGCAGCACTTGGCGAGTCGCAACATCACCTCGTCGATGCCGTCGACAGCGATCCCGTAGCGGTTGGAGGAGGTCGTCGGTCGTGAGCGGCGACGGCCTGAGGACAGGAGGTCGGCTGAGGCGGCCGGCTGGGTCTCGGCGGTCTCGCCCGCCTTCAGGCGCTGCATGACCTTGTTGATCACGACCTGAGGTGAGATCTTGGCCGCGCCGAGCGCGATGTAGAAGTCGTCGCCCTTGCGGAAACCCATCTCGCGTATGACCTCGGCCATCAACGGCGACGCGACGATCTTCTGAGCGGGCAGGCCCTGTTTGCGCAGATGCTCCTGGAGCAGTTCGCGACCGCTGTGTTCGGTGTCCTTGCGGCTCTCGGCCTTGTACCAGGCCTTGATCTTGTTGCGCGCGCGGGTCGTCTTGACCAGCGACAGCCAGTCCCGGGATGGGCCACGCTCACGCTTTGAGGTCAGCACCTCGACGATGTCACCGGAGCGCAGCTGGTAGGAAAGCGGCACGATCTTGCCGTTGACCTTGGCGCCGACGCAACGGTGGCCGACGTCGGTGTGGATCTCGTAGGCGAAGTCGAGCGGGGTTGCGCCCGCAGCCAGGGACTTGACCTCGCCCTTGGGTGTGAACACGAAGACATCGTCCTCGAACAGGTCGACCTTCAGCGTCTCCACGAACTCGCGCGGATCGGCGACGTCCTTCTGCCAGTCGACCAGCGACCGCAGCCACTTGAGCTTGCCCTCGGGATCACGCAGCGCGGCCTCGCCGGCCTTGCCCGGCTGGCGGCCCGTCTTGGGATCCTCCTTGTACATCCAGTGGGCGGCGATCCCATACTCGGCCAGGTCGTGCATCGCCCGCGTGCGGATCTGGATCTCCAGCGGTCGCCCCTCGGGCCCGATCACTGTCGTGTGCAGCGACTGGTACATGTTGAACTTGGGCATCGCAACGAAGTCCTTGAAACGTCCCGGCAGCGGCTTCCAGATCGAGTGGATCACGCCCACGGCGCCGTAGCAGTCCTTGACCGAGCCCACGATCACGCGCATCGCCGTAAGGTCATAGATCTCGTTGAACTCGCGGCCCTTCTTGGTCATCTTCGAGTAGATCGAGTAGAAGTGCTTGGCACGACCGGAGATCTCGGCACGGATGCCGACCGCCTCAAGCTCATGCGACACGTACGCGCCGGCCTCGCTGACGTAATCCTCACGGTCCTCGCGATGCTGCGCGACCAGCGTCTTGATCTCGTTGTACTTGCGCGGATGCAGCGTCTGAAAGGCGAGATCCTCGAGCTCCCACTTGATCCGATGGATACCGAGGCGGTGGGCGATCGGCGCGTAGATGTCGAGTGTCTCCCGGGCCTTGTTGATCTGCTTCTGCTTCGGCATCGCTTCGATCGTGCGCATGTTGTGCAGGCGGTCGGCGAGCTTGATCAGAATGACCCGGATGTCCGAGGCCATCGCAACCATCATCTTGCGGTAGTTCTCGGCCTGCGCCTCATCACGGGACTGGAAGGTCAGCTCGGTCAGCTTGGTGACGCCATCGACGAGGCCGGCGATCTCCTCGCCGAACCGCTCCTCGATATCGGCGATCGAGGCATGTGTGTCCTCGACGGTGTCGTGCAGCAACGCCGCGCAGAGGGTCTCGGTATCGAGGCGCATGCCGGCGCAGACCTTGGCGACGCTGACCGGGTGAACGATGAACTCCTCACCGGAGCGGCGACGCTGGTCGGCATGGTGGCGGCAGGCGTAGATGAAGGCATCGCGAACACGGTCACGGTCCACGGCGACGGCGGCCTCGTCAGCGTGCTCCTCGACGACCGCGAAGAGGTCGTCCAGCAGCCCCTGCTCGAAATCGTTCAGGACGACGGCGGCCTCCGGCGCGGCTGTCGCGACACCGTTCGCAGCACCATTCTGCGGGGCCTTCGCGGCACCGGTCAGCGCACCGTTCCCAGAACCACTGCGCGCGGCGGCCTTGCCGTTGCCTCTCGGCTTCAGATCGCTGCTCTTGGTCTTGCTGCGCTCAGGAATCGCTGGCCGTCCTCACTGGTCTGTGTATAGGCCCTGTAAGCCGCCGAGCGCTCCAATTCCGTGCGCTCGGTGCCGGCGATCTCCAGGGCCGGCAGATCCGGATCGAGGCTGACGAGCCCAAGCTCCGTGAGGACTCTCAGCAGCCGCCCCGACAGCCTGGCTGAACGGGCGTGCGTTCCGTCGCCACGAAGCAGGTGCTCGAGCTCCTCGCCGGCAACCCTCCCCCGCTCCCGCAGGGCTCGGTAGAGGGCCACGAGCGAAGCACGGAGTGCGTACTCCTGCTCGTGCATCTGCTGCCCAAAGCGTAGCTCAGCTTCGCCCCAGGCCAAATGGGTGTAACCAGCGCCCATCCTGGTGGTGATGTCCTGTGTTTCTGACGCCGGAGGATCCAGAACCACCACATGCTCGAATTTGGTCATCAGTTCAGGTTCGTCTTGCAGTGACTCATGGGTGATCAGCGCGAATCCCCCTCGGCGACCGGCAATGCTTGCGAGTCGCCTCGGTGTATTTGCGCAGATCACCAGGACGAGGCTCTCGGCGCCGGCCGCGGACTGCGCGTCCGCGATGGTCGCGAGCTGCCCCTCACCACGGCGATCGAGCACGACGCGACCACCTGCGCCGTCCGCACAGCCGGTACCGGCATCGGCCGAGGCGGAGTCGGCAGCTGCGAGGTCGAGGTCGCGGTCGAGCTCCATCAGAGCGGCCTCCAGGTAGTCGTCGGGCTCGCCCAGGACCGTGATCGCAGCGGGTGCGCATGCGCTCGCGTGCTGGAGGATCGCGCGTGGCTCGACAATTCCGTTCCAGACATTGCGCTCGAGCTTGAAGCTAGCGTCGACAGGATCGCCATCGGCGCCGGCGATGCGTCCGTCGCAGCCGAACGCCACGGCGCGGGCTCTGCTGCCACCCGAGTTGAGGTTGAAGCGGACATGCTGCCCGGATTCACCCATTCGCTGCACACCGTCGAAGCTCGCTCCGGTCACATACAGGCGGACATCCGGATTGCCGTTGCCGAACGGGGCCAGCGCCGTCAGCTCCTCAGCCAGAGCGAGCGATAGCTCACCGCCTGAGACGACCGCGTCAACGCGCTCAACCGGTGCCAGCAGATCCGGCGTCAGCACCGACTCGGCATGAGACTCGAACGCGTCCCTGAACGCTGCGATCTGATCGGGCAGCACGCTCAGGCCTGCTGCCATTCGGTGGCCGCCATAGGTCTCCAGGTGCTCTCCGGTCGCCTCCAGCGCGCCGAAGAGGTCGAATCCCGGGATGCTGCGCCCGGAGCCGTGCGCAGGGGCGCTCGGGTCGGCCGGATCGATCGCGAGCAGGATCGCCGGCCGGTTGTAGCGCTCGACGACGCGCGAGGCCACGATGCCGATCACGCCCCCGTGCCAGCCCGGTGCCGCCAGCACGTAGGCGCTGCGCTCCCCCATCTCAGCCGCGAGCGCGTCCGCTTCCCAGCGGATCCGCTGCTCGACCGCGCGACGCTCGGTGTTGACCCCGTCGAGCTCACGCGCGATCTCATCGGCCCGCTGGGGATCCTCGGTCAGCAGCAGCTCGAGTCCGGCGTCGGCCCGTCGCATCCGTCCCGCCGCGTTGATCCGTGGCGCCAGACGGAACGCCAGGCAGGACGCGTCGAGCGCGCTCGGGTCGGCCCGTGAGACGCGCATCAGCGCCCGCAGGCCGGTACGTTCCGTGCCCGCCATCTGCACGAGGCCGTCGCGCACGATCCGGCGATTCTCGCCCCGCAGCGGCATCAGGTCCGCGACCGTGGCAAGTGCGACCAATTCGAGATCCTGTTCGGCGGTGCCGGCGCCGAGAGCCTGCGCCAGTTTGTGTGCAACCGCGGTGCCGCACAGATCAGGCGTCGGATACCCGCACAGGGCGGGGTGAACGATCAGACAGTCAGGCAGCGTGCCATCCGCGCGCGGCATGTGATGGTCGGTGACGAGCATGTCCATTCCCCCGACTCGCGCCTGCGCGACCTGCTCAACCGCCGTGATCCCACAGTCGACGGTGATCAGCAGGTCTGTGCCGCTCCGTGCCAGACGCTCGACGGTGGCGGACGCAAGGCCATAGCCGTCCTGGCTGCGGCTGGGCAGATACCAGCCGGCGTCGGCTCCGAGCGAGCGCAGCGCCCGGACCAGCACAGCGGTGGCGCAGACCCCATCGACGTCATAGTCGCCATGAACCACGATCCGGCTGCCGGCGGCGATGTGGCGCTGAATGAGTGCGAGCGAGGCGTCGATGCCGTCAAAGCAGACCGGATCGTGACGCTCGTCGGCCCGCAGAAACGCTCGTGCAGCTGCCACGTCCCGGTTTCCGCGCCGTACCAGGATCTGGGCCAGCACGTGGCTGACTCCGAGTTCGCGCTCGAGCTCGAGCGCCGCGCCGAGGTCGTAGGGGGCGAGCTCTATCCGCCGGTGTACGGGTACCTCGCCAGACGGGAGCTCGGTCGCGGCCGGGGCCGCCGCCACGAATCTGGAATCAAGCAGGCTGACGGCCATCCCTTCAGGGTAGGCGCCGCCTCCGACGGAAGCTCAGGCGCGCTACTGCGGGATCAGGCAGCGCTTGCGAGCTGCGTGTTCTCGCGCCGGATGCCCTCGGCATAAACGAGTCCGAGCCCGATCAGCGCCCCGGGGATGGCCTCGAGCGCTGTCACCAGATGCGTGTCGTGGATTCCCGGAATCGAGAAGCCGTTGACGATCAGACCGAACAGCGTCGCGCCGACGATCGCGCCGAGGAAGCCGCCGACGATCCCACCCCAGAAGCGGTCGGGCAGCCAGATCGTGAAGTGCCAGATCGCCAGACCCATCATCACCCACGCGAGCAGACCCATCAGCGCCTTCTCCCATGCTTGCGGTTACGAGGACGTGACCGCGGCGCGCTCGGGCCCGAACGGACGTCCGCGACGCCGTCGTTCTCGGCCTCGTCGGGCGCCGGCGAGACCCCGGCGTCGTTCTCGTCAGGCGCCGGTGTGGTTCCACCCTCAGCCGGTTCAGGCGCTCGGGCGACGCCGGCGTCGGCCTCCGTCGAAGCCGCGTCGATCTCAGCCGGTGTGCCAGCTTCAGGTTCCTGCGCCGCTGAGACGTCGGGCTCGGGCGTCAGCCGCAGGCTCCTGAGTCGCTGCGCGCCGTGCCGATCCGCGACCCTTTCGAGGTGCAGGCGGTTCCGGCGTCTCGAGCTCCTCCTCGGTCGTGTGCGCGAGGCGCTCGGCCACGCGCGAGGTGCGATGACGCTCAGCGCGGGCTTCCTCGAGGCCGAGGTCGCGCTTCATCTGCTCGAACTCGGCCGCCGAGACATTGTCGTCCTGCGGCGTGGTCAGGCGGCCCGTGCTGCGCACCCGCGTCGGTGTCGGATCGACGTCGCCGCCGTCCGCATAGGCGGGCACGGCGCCGCGCTGCTCGATGATGCGGTCGCGGCGCGCGCGGTAGCTGTGCTCGCGCTCCTTCCAGTGCATCAGCACCGGCGAGGCGATGAAGATCGATGAGTAAGCACCGGATGCGACACCGACGAGCAGCGCGAACGCGAAGTCCTTCAGCGTCGCACCGCCGAACAGCAGCAGCGCGATGATCGGCAGCAGCGTGCAGGACGTGGTCATCAGGGATCTGGTGAGCACCTCTGACATCGAGCGGTTCACGACCTGCGAGAAGGCGGCCCGCGGCATGCGCGGGATGTTCTCTCGCACTCGGTCAAAGACGATGATCGTGTCGTACAGCGAATAGCCGAGGATCGTCAGCAGCGCCGCGACGGTGTCGGCGTTCACCACGCGCCCGACCAACGCATAGACGCCCGGCCGTTATCAGCAGGTCGTGCATCAGCGCGATCAGCACCGGCACCGTGAATTTCCACTCGAATCGGAGCGCCACGTACAGCGAGATGATCACCAGCGAGACGATGATCGCGATCACCGCGCTGTGGGTCACAGTGGATCCGAACGACGGCCCGACGCTCTGGGTCGCGATGCTGTGCACGCCGTACTTGCTGTTGAGCTCGCCACGCAGCTGCGCGTAGCCGTTGCCGAGGTACTTGGACTGGATCTGGTAGCCGTAGTTACCTAGCGAATGGCCGCTGACGGCCTGAACGGTCGCGTCGCCACCACCGACACCAGCCACCAGCGACTTGATGCTCTGGACGCTCGCCTGATGGTTGAGTCCGACCGACACCTGCGTGCCGCCGGTGAAGTCGATGCCGAGGTTGAGGCCCCTGCCGCCCACGGCGAGCGCACCGATCAGCAGGATCACGCCCGACAGCGAGAAGAAGTAGCGGCTCCTGCCCATGAAGTCGAAGCGCCATTGGCGCTTCTCGCCGGCGGCGCCCAGAGCCGACGCGCTGTGGATCACCCGCGAATCGCCCATCGTCGTGAGGATCGCCTGCGTCGCCAGCACCGCCGTGAACAGCGACACGAACGTGCCGATACCGAGCGTGAACGCGAAGCCCTTGACGTCTGAGGTCGAGAGCACGAACAGGATGAACGCGGTGATGATCGTGACCACGTTTGCGTCGATGATCGCCGTGATCCCCTTGCGGTAGCCGATCGCGATGCCCTGGCGGATCGATCTGCCGCCGCGTATCTCCTCCTTGACGCGCTCGAAGATCACGATGTTGGCGTCGGCGGCGACACCGATCGTCAGGATCAGGCCGGCGATGCCGGCGAGCGACATCGTGATCGGGATCAGCTTGATCAGCGCGTAGAAGTAGATGCCGTAGACGATCAGACCGCCGATCGCGATCAGGCCCAGCACGCGGTAGTACACGAGCAGCAGCAGCGCCACGAACGCAAGGCCGACCAGCCCGGCCACCAGGCCCTGATGCAGCGCCTGCGCGCCCAGGGTCGCCGAGACCTGATTCTCAGAGATCTTGGTCAGCTTGACCGGCAGCGCGCCCAGGCGCAGCTGCGTCGCCAGCGCGCTGAGCGGTCTCGGTCGTGAACCCGCCGCTGATCTCGCTGCCGTTGGTCGACGGGATCCCCTCAGGGAAGAGGTGGAAGTCGATGTACGGAACGCTCACCAGCTGGTTGTCGAGTGCGATCGCGAAGTGCTGGTTCAGCTGCTGACCCGGAGGGCTGTCGAGCGAGCCACGCAGCGCGATCGTGCCGGTGACGTTCTGGAACAGTGTGCCCGCCGTTGCCCTTGAACCCGAAGTTGACGCTCCGGCTGCCCGCTCGAGTCGGTGCTGGCCTCCGGGTTGCTGATCTTGTCGCCGCGCAGCGCGACGTGGTTGTTGAGCACGTAGTAACCGGCGTTGGGCGAGCCGAACTTCGGCCAGGCGGCGAAGCTGTTGGGCACCGCCTGCACGACGACGGTTCCCTGCTTGACATCGAGCGCCTCGTGCCGGCGGTCTCGTCGCTCGAGAGCCCGGTCTGGAGCTCCTTGGTCGCCTGCGTGGCGGGTCTTGCCGACGGGGACGCAGCAGCGGGCCGGAGATCAGGCAGTGAACGCCCTTGACGACCTTCTGGTGCTCCGCCGCCGCGAACGACTTGCAGGCAGTGCTGCCGGGAGCGCCGAACAGGAACCACTCGTTCCCAGCCTGGGACATGCTCGCTCATGTCCTTGGTCTTGATCGGCTGCTTGGCACCGAGCTGAACGGCCGCGTAGAGCCCCATCGCGCCGGCGGTGGGGCTGCTCGAGCCCGGCGACGCGCTGCTGCCGCCCTGGCTCAGTGCCACCGAGGACGGGTCACTGGTCGAGATGCCGCCGGCCGCCGGCTTGCCGGTCGGCGTCAGTACATTCGCCTCCCAGTCGTAGAAGAACAGCTGGGCGGTGGTGCCGACGATCCGCTCGGCCTCGGCGACGTTCTTGACGTCCGGCAGCTGCACGTCGATCAGGTCCTTGCCGACCGTCGTGATCACCGGCTGCGAGACGCCCAGCTGGTTGACGCGATCGTTCATCACGTCGACGGCACGCTGCAGCGAATCGGCGTTGACCGGAGACCCCGGTGTGGGCGTCGCCTGATACACGAGCTCGACGCCGCCCTTGAGGTCGAGCCCGAGCCTGGTCGGCTTGCTCGCGATGATGGCGATCGAGGCAGCGACCAGCCCTACCACGAGCAGCAGCACGAATCCATGGCGTTTGCGGTCACTCATCGCTGGGGTCTGATGCTAGAAGAGGTTGGCTTGAGACGCTGTTAGGGCTGCTCAGCGCCCATTTGAGGGCGTCAGCACGACCAGCAGGCCGCCCTCTTCGTCGTCGTATGCAGGGAAGATATCGGCCACAGCGCTTGCGCGCTCGGCTCCCGCCTGCAGCGCCACGGCCTTGCCGCTGACGCGCACCTCCCATTCGAGCGCGGTCGCGATGTGATCGACGCCATCCTCGAAGCTCATGCCGAGCACGTCCTGCAGCGGCTGCCCGATCGCGGATTCCGTCCGCAGGCCGGTGAACTCGAAGGAGCCACGGCCGCAATCGACGATGCGCCCCTCCGCATCGCAGGCGAAGAACGCCGCGGAAGGAGCCGGGTAGTAATCGTCGAGCAGCTCGAACAGGTACGCGAATCCACACTTCTCACACCCGCGGGCCTCGCGCCTGAAGCCGGCGTTGCGATCGGTCCCCATCGAACGGTTTCCGCAGTGCGGGCAGATGAAGTAATGCTCGTGTGCCATGCCGGCGCTGAGGATAGTCAGTCGACTGAAGCGGCCGCTGCTGCGCCGCGTGCGCGCAGCGGCCGGCCCGTGGCCCGGTCGCCGCTCACAGCAGCCCGAGCTGCGCGGCCGGGGGCTCGAGGCCGAGGTGCTCGTAGGCGCGACGGGTGGCCGCGCGCCCGCGCGGCGTGCGCTCCAGCATCCCGCGCTGCAGCAGGTAGGGCTCGTAGACGTCCTCGACCGTGTCCTGCTCCTCGCCGATCGAGGCCGCCAGTGTCGACAGCCCGACCGGTCCGCCGCTGAACTTCTCGCAGATCGTGCGCAGGATCTCGCGGTCGAGGCGGTCCAGGCCGGCATCATCGACCTCGAGCAGATCGAGCGCCGCGCTCGCGACCTCCTGCGTCACCACTCCCCCGCTGCGAACCTCCGCGTAATCACGCACGCGCTTGAGCAGGCGATTGGCGACCCGGGGCGTACCGCGGCTTCGGGCCGCGACCGCCAGCGCACCGCCATCCTCGATCTCGACCTCCAGCAGACGCGCCGAGCGCCGCACGATCCTGGCGAGGTCGCGCGGGTCGTAGTGGTCAAGGCGGTGCTGAATGCCGAAGCGGTCACGCAGCGGCGTGCTCAGCAGGCCGGTGCGTGTGGTCGCGCCGATCAACGTGAACGGCGGCAGGTCGATCGTGACGACGCGAGCGCCGGCGCCCTGGCCGACGGTGATCGGAAGACAGCGGTCCTCCATCGCCGGATAGAAGGTCTCCTCGAGCGCACGCGGCAGACGGTGGATCTCATCGACGAAGAACACCGAGCGCGGCTCCAGCGCGGTCAGGAACGCCGCCACGTCCCCCTTGCGCTCCAGTGCCGGTCCCGCCGTCTGCACGAACGTCACGCCCAGTTCGGCCGCCACGATCTGCGCCAGCGAGGTCTTGCCCAGCCCGGGTGGGCCGGCAAGCAGCACGTGATCCAGCGCCTCCTCGCGTCTGGCGGCCGCGGCGATCGAGACGGCCAGCTGATCCTTGAGTGCCTCCTGGCCGATGAAGTCATCGAGGCGGCGCGGACGCAACGAGCGGTCGACATCGTCCTCAGGAAGCGCCTCGGCGCTGAGAATCGTCACCGGCGCGCTCCCCTCAGCGCCTCGGCGATCAGGCCCTCGGCCGTCTCGCTCTCGAGCCCGTCGAGCAGCTGGTCGGCCTCGGGCGCGCTGTATCCGAGCCCGACGAGCGCCTCGCGCGCGATCGCCCGCGGGTCGTCGGAGCGGACGACGCTGATCGCCTGCTCGGGCAGGGTGACGCCGACCTTCTCACGCAACTCGACGATGATCCGCTCAGCCGTGCGCTTGCCGACGCCCTTGACGGCCTGGAAGCGGGCGCTGTCACCGGCCGCGATCGCGGCCAGCAGATCGCGGGCCGGGCCGCCCGAGAGCACCTCGAGCGCAACCTTGGGCCCGACCGACTGGACCCCCAGCAACATCAGGAAGAGATCGCGTTCGTCCTCGCTGGCGAAACCGTAGAGCGTGAGCGCATCATCGCGCGGGATCAGGTGCGCGTGGAGGGTGACGCGGTTGCCGACGACCGGGACGTGGCGAAGTGTCTCGCTCGAGACCGAGAGCCGGTATCCGACGCCGCCGCAGTCGACGATCACGTGGTCAGCGCGGCGCACCGCCACCGTGCCGGTCACCAGGGCGATCACCGCGCCGACTCCGCGATCGCGCTCGCCAGCGGCGCCCGATTGGAGTCGCAGACGGCGACCGCGAGGGCATCGGCGGCATGATCGGGTCGCGGCGGGGTGGACAGCCCCAGCAGCCTCGCGGCCATGCCTGCGACCTGTGCCTTGTCCGCCCGCCCGCTGCCGCAGACCGCCGCCTTGACCTGCTGCGGTGTGTATGCGCGCACGCCGACGCCGCGCTGGCCGGCGGCAAGCAGCACGACGCCGCGCGCCTGACCGACCGCCATCGCACTTACGACGTTGGCGCCGAAGTAGAGATCCTCGACCGCGACCGCATCGACCTCGAAGCGCTCGATCAGCTCCCCGATATCGCTGTGGATCTCCGCGAGCCGCCGCTCCGGGTTGAACGAGGCTGCCGTCTCGATCACGCCGTACTCAAGTGCGCTCAGCCGCGAGCCGGCACTCTCGACGATCCCGTAGCCGGTGTTGGCGATGCCCGGATCCACTCCCAAGACGATCATGTGTTCGTATTCTGCGCGGCCGCCCGGACGCCTCCCCATGGCGGGAAGGCTTCGGCCTCACCGGCCTGCTGGGAGCGTGTGGCGCCGTGGCCGCCCAGCGGGGCGAGCCGCGGCGGCGGCGGCGCTACTTGGTGACCTTGAGCAGGTCGACGATGAAGATCAGCGAGGCGTTGGGCGGAATCGTCGAACCGCTGCCGCTCTTGCCGTAGGCGAGCGCGGGCGGGATGATCAGCTCTCGGCGGCCGCCAACCTTCATGCCCTCAAGGCCGGCGTCCCAGCCCTTGATGACCGAGCCGTTGCCGAGTGTGAAGGCGAACGACTGGCCGGGCGTGTCCTTCCAGGAGGAGTCGAACACCTTGGCGTTGCTGAACAGCGCGCCGACGTAGTTGACGTCCAGCGTGTCGCCCTTCTCGGCGGTCGCGCCGGTGCCGACGATCAGATCCCTGACGATCAGCTTCTTCGGAGCCGGACCCTTCTCGAGCGTGATCGTCGGCTCCTTTGAGAGCGCGCCGGTCTTGGGCGTGGTCGCCGTGGTCGAGGTCGTGGTGGTGGCCGCCGTCGTGGTGGTCGCGGCCTCAACGGTCGCGCCCGCGCTCGGGGCGAGCATGACTCCCCCGGCCTTGCTGCTGCTCCCGCATGCAGCCAGGCCGAGCACCATCGCTGCGGCCAGGGCGGCCGTGACTCCTGCTTTCAGTTTCATCGCGGTGCGAGCGTAGCGACCGTCGCGCGGAAGCGCGGTGAGGTCAACCGGCGATCCTCTCCAGAACGTCCGCGTCGACGTCGTAATTGGCGTGCACAGCCCCGACGTCATCGGACTCTTCGAGGGCGTCGATGAGTTTCATAAGTTTTGCCGCGTCGTCCTCGGAGAGCGGTACGCGCGACTTCGGGCGCTGGGTCACATCGGCGCTCTCGATCTCGATCTCCGCCGCCTGCAGGGCGTCGCGCACGACCGTCAGATCGCTGGGCGCGGTGATCACCTCGAAGAGATCGTCGTCGAGCACGATGTCCTCGGCGCCGGCGTCGATCGCGGACATCAGGTCGTCCTCGCCGTAGCGCTCGGCATCGACCAGAATCACTCCCTGCTTGTCGAACAGATACGCGACCGAGCCGGGCTCGCCGAGACTGCCGCCGTGCTTGCCGACGATGTGCCGCACGTCCGCCGCCGTGCGGTTGCGGTTGTCGGTGAGCGCCTCGATCAGCATCGCCACGCCGCCCGGGCCGTAACCCTCGTACAACACTGTCTCCCAGGCTTCGGCGTCGACGCCGGCGCCTGTGCCCTTCTGGATCGCGCGCTCGATGTTGTCCTTGGGCATCGAGGCGTCGCGCGCCTTCTGGACGGCGAGCGACAGCGCCGCGTTGCCCTCGAGGTCGCCCCCGCCCTCCTTCGCCGCGACCGTGATCGCGCGGGCCAGCTTCGTGAAGTGCTGGCCGCGGCGCGCGTCGACAACCGCCTTCTTGTGCTTGATCGAAGCCCACTTGGAATGCCCTGACATGGCTATCCAGTTTAATCGGGCTCTATGGCGACCGTGAATCCGGACATCTTCAAGGCATATGACGTGCGCGGCATCCATGGCCGCGACCTCGATTCCGACGGCGCGTACCAGCTCGGCCGCGCGTTCGCGCGGGTGATCTCGCGGTTCGCCGACACGCCCGTGGCCGACCTGCGACTCGGCCTGGGCCGTGACATGCGACTCTCCGCACCGGAGATGGCGGCCGGCTACGCCCGCGGCATCACCGCGGAGGGGGCGCATGTGCTCGACGCCGGGCAGGTCGGTACTGAGATGCTCTATTACCTCGTCGGCTCGCGGGAGCTCGACGGCGGGTTGATGTGCACCGCGTCACACAACCCAAAGGCCTACACCGGCGCCAAGCTGGTGAGACGCGGCGCCGTGGCGCTCTCGGGCGATGAGGGCATCGCAGACATCAGTGCGCTGGTGCAGGCGGGCCTCGGCGAGGCGCCCGGGGGCGGCTCGGTCGAGAAGGTCGAGATCGATGACGAGTTCCGCCGTCAGGTGATGGGATTCATCGATCCGGGCGCGATCCGTCCGCTGAAGGTCGTCGTCGACGGTGGCAACGGCATGGCCGGCCCAATGGTCGGACCGCTGCTCGAGCAGCTCGGGCTCGACCTCGAGACCAACTACTGGACGCCCAACGGGGACTTCCCCGACCACGAGCCCAACCCGCTGCTGCCGGAGAACCGCGAGTTCATCATGGCTGAGGTCGTCCGCCAGCGGGCAGACCTCGGGATCGCGTGGGACGGCGATGCCGACCGCTGCTTCTTCATCGATGACACCGGCCGCTTTGTGGATGGTGACTTCATGACCGCGATCCTGGCGACCTCGATGCTGCGCAAGCAGCCCGCGGAGACCATCCTCTACGACGTGCGCGCCAGCCGTGCGGTGCCCGACCTTGTGACGGCTGCGGGCGGCACTGCGCTGATCAACCGCGTCGGCCACGCGTTCTTCAAGTCGCGGATGCGCTCCGAGGGCGGCGTGTTCGGCGGCGAGGTCTCCGGGCACTATTACTTCCGCGACTTCTATTGCGCCGACTCCGGGACGATCCCCGCACTGCTGGTGTTGGAGGAGCTCTCGCGGCGGCAGCTGAAGCTCTCGGAGCTGCTGGAGCCACTGCGCAGCCGCTACTTCATCTCCGGCGAGATCAACTCGGAGGTGGCCGATCCGAGCGGAAAGATCGCTGAGATCGCCGAGCGTTACGCGGACGCTGAGCAATCGCGGCTCGACGGCATCTCGATCGACTATGACGACTGGCACTTCAATGTCCGCGCCTCCAACACGGAGCCGCTGCTGCGACTGTGTCTCGAGTCGCTGGTCTCGGAGGCCGACATGGAGACCAGGCGCGACGAGCTGCTGGCTCTGATCCGATCGTGAGCTCGTCGTTGGCCATGGTCCAGTCGTGAGCTCGTCGTTGGCCATGGTTCGGTGGTGAGCTCGTCGTTCACGGACGAGCCGGTTGCCGGGATCCACCGGATCGCTGTGCCGACGCCCTTCGCCATCGGTCGGGTGAACTGCTATGTCCTCACCGGTGACCCGCTGACGCTCGTGGACACGGGCCCGAATTCTGGGACCTCGCTCGACTGCCTCGAGCGCGGACTCGCCGAACTCGGATTCCGGATCGAGGACCTCGAACTGGTGGTCCTCACGCACCAGCACATGGACCATGAGGGCCTGCTGGAGATCGTCGCGCGCCGATCCGGGGCGGCCGTGGCTGCCTTCGCGGGCTTGGCGCCATGGCTTGCGGACTTTCGGGAGAGCACCGCCGGCGACGACCGCTATGCCCAGGCGATCATGCGCCGACATGGGATCCCGGAGGATGTGAACACGGTGTTGGCGCTGCTCACGGCGGGGCTGCACGGCTATGGCTCTGCCGGCGAGGTCACGCGACCGTTGGCCGACGGCGACCGGCTGATGATGGGCGGGCGCGAGTTCAGTGTGCATCACCGTCCTGGCCACAGCCGTTCCGATCTCGTCCTCTTCGATGAGCCCAGTGGGGCGTTGATCGCCGGCGATCACCTGATCGCGAAGATCTCGTCGAACGCCCTGGTCTCACGACCGCTTGACGGCTCGAGCGGCGGTCCTCGACCCAAGCCGCTGATCGACTACGCCGTCTCGCTGAGCGCGACGCGGGAGCTGCCGGCCGATCAGGTGCTGGCCGGACACGGCGACCCGTTCACCGGCCACGTCGAGCTGATCGATGCCCGCCTGCGCGACCACGGGCGTCGCGCACGCAGGATCGGGTCGCTGCTGTCCGAACACCCGATGACGGCCCATCAGATCGCCCAACGGATGTGGGGCGAGATCGCCCTCAAGCAGGCATACCTGACGCTTTCGGAGGTGTTGGGACACCTCGATCTGCTGCTCGCCGACGGCACCGTCGTCGAGGAGGAGGCTGACGGCGTGAGTGTGTTCAGGGCCGTCTGAGCTGACGGTCGCGCGGTTGGCTGCAGGCGGGGACGCCGCGGCAGCTGTCAGCCGGAGACCGAGGCACCGCCGGAACCCGTGGTCGAGCCGCCGGAACCGTTCAGGCCGGTCTGTCCCCTCCCGACCCGGAGCCGGAAGCGCCGGACCCGGACCCGCCGGAGCCGCCAGACCCCGACGCGCCTGAGCCTGATGAGCCAGCGCCCTGGTCGGCAAAGGCGGTGTCACCCGGCATCATCGGCGAGACCGTCGCCTTGCCGCAGGCGGCGATCCCGGGAACCGCCACAGTCATCGTGGCGGTGTCGTCGGGGGCGTAGATCTGGAGTTTCGCTGCCGTCGGGCAGCTACCGCCGCCGGTGGGCACGTCGCTCGCGGTCATCCGGAACGAGGCGACCTCCCCCGGCTTCAGCGTGATCGCCGTGGCCGGTGTGGAGCCGCGCCACGTCAGTGGTGGTGCGCGTCGCCCCCGTTCTCAGCGCGCTGCCCCGCGACGAGAGGAACTGCACACCGGGCCAGCCGTAGGTATGGCAGCTGGTGCTGCTGGTGTTCTTCAGTGAGAAGCCGAGCACGATCGTGCCGGCCGCGCCGTTGCTACCGAGGAAGACCGGCGTCAGGTCAGCAGCGCTGCAGGCGGTGCCGCTGACCGTGGTGGTCTTCTGCGTGGTGTCGGAGTTCGTCGTGGTGGTCGCACCGCCGGCGCCCGTCTGCTGATTGACCACGGTCCTCGTGACCGTCGTCGTCACTGTCGATGAGCCGCCGCAGGCGGCAACCGCGAGCGTGGCGATCACCGCGGCCACGGGCAGGAGAACGGAGCGAGCAGACCTCATCTGATCACTCTTCCACCGGTCGGGGGCTGAATCCTGCGATCTCCAGGAAGAATCTGTGAAGCCGATCCTCGCCGGTGAGCTCCGGGTGGAATGAGAGCGCGACGATGTCGCCCTGCCGAACCGCCACCGGGTGGCCGTCGACGGCCGCCAGCACCTCGACACCGGGACCGTGCTCGGCTATCCACGGAGCGCGGATGAAAATCGCATGCACCGGCCCGCCAGGGAGTCCCTGAACCGGGAAATCAGCCTCGAACGAATGCAGCTGGCGCCCGAACGCGTTGCGCTGCGCCAGCACGTCCAGGATCCCGAGGTGTGCGCGGTCGAGCATGATCATCCCCGCGCACGTGCCGAGGATGGGGGTGCCGGCTGCCGCCACCGCCTTCAGGGGCTCGGTCAGGCCCTCGCGCTCGATCCCGAGCGTCATCACCGTCGACTCGCCTCCCGGGATCACCAGTGCGTCAAGCGACTCCAGCTCGGCGGGGACTCGAACCTCCCGTGTGATCGCACCGAGGCGCCGCAGCACCTTCTCATGCGCCTCGAAGCCGCCCTGAAGTGCGAGGACACCGACCAGCGGTTCCGCACCGCCTGCGTGGAGGCCGCCGACGTTGATCCCGGCTGCGCTGACGCCGGCTGCGCTGACGCCGCCGCTCACCAGCCGCGCGGCGAGAGCAGCTGCTCGGACTCGAGCTTTGAGGTCTCGATGCTCTCCATCGCGGCGCCGAGGCCGGTGGAGGCAGCGGCAACCCGTGCCGCATCGGCAAAGTGCGTGGTCGCCTCGACGATCGCGCGCGCGCGTCGCTCGGGCTCCGAGGACTTGAAGATGCCCGATCCGACGAACACGCCCTCAGCGCCGAGCTGCATCACCAGCGACGCGTCGGCCGGCGTTGCGATCCCGCCGGCGCAGAACAGCACCACCGGAAGCTTGCCCTCGGCGGCCACCTGGCGCACGAGCGGCAGCGGGGACTGCAGCTCCTTGGCCGCGGCAGCAAGCTCCTCGGGACCCAGCGTCGTCAGACGCCGCAGCTCGCCGCGAATATGACGCAGGTGCGTGACCGCGTTGACGATGTCACCGGTGCCGGCCTCACCCTTGGAGCGGATCATCGCGGCGCCCTCACCGATCCGCCGGAGCGCCTCGCCGAGGTTGGTCGCGCCGCAGACGAACGGGGCCTTGAACGCCCATTTGTCGATGTGGTTGACCGTGTCGGCCGGTGTCAGCACCTCGGACTCGTCGATGTAGTCGACCTCGAGCGCCTCGAGCACCTGCGCCTCGGCGAAATGCCCGATCCGCGCCTTCGCCATCACGGGTATCGTGACCGCCTCCTGAATGCCTCTGATCATCTCCGGATCGGACATGCGCGCGACACCGCCGTCGCGGCGGATGTCAGCGGGCACGCGCTCGAGCGCCATCACCGCGGCCGCACCTGCGTCCTCGGCGATCTTGGCCTGCTCGGGAGTCACCACATCCATGATCACGCCGCCCTTCAGCATCTCGGCGAGTCCCGCCTTGACGGTGAAAGTCGACTCGTCGCGTGAGATGTGGCCGTTGGTGCTCATGGCACCAGTGTAACCGGCAGGCGATTGGCCGCTGCGGCTGAAGCTCGGGCCCGATCGGCTGGAAATGGCGCAAAACTGCCAGCGCCGGCTGCAGATAGCCTGCCGGTGGTGACCGAAGCCATCTTCGAACGCCGCGGCGATGTCTACTGGGCCACTGAGCTGGCCCGTGGGCCTTGGGACCCCGGCGCGCAGCACGGCGGTGCCCCGGCCGCGCTGCTGGCCGGCGAGCTCGAACGACTCGAGGGCGACCGGTCCCTGCGAATAGTGCGGATCACCTACGAGCTGCTGCGCCCGGTGCCACTCGGAGAGCTTCATGTCAGGGCCGAGATCGTGCGCCGCGGAAGGCGGGTGCAACTGCTCGAGGCGACGATGTCGAATCCCGATGGACTCGAGCTCGTGCGCGCAAGGGCCGTCCGCGTCGCAGGCTCGCCGATCACCGCCGGAACGGCGCCTGAACCAGTCCCGCCGCCACCCGATTCCTCGTCACCATCGTTTGCCGAACGCTGGCGGCCGGACTCATTGCCGGGCGGTGCCGTCGAGATCCGGTTCGTCGACGGATCAGCCGGCGAGCCGGGCCCGCACACAGCCTGGTTCCGGCTGCGCGTGCCCGTCATCGCCGGAGAGGAGCCCACACCGCTGCAGCGGCTGATGGTCGCCTCCGACTTTCCCAATGGCATCAGCAGCGAGCTGTCCTGGACGGACTGGGTCTTCATAAACCCCGACCTCACCGTTTACATCGAGCATGAGCCCCGATCGGAGTGGGTGGCGCTCCAGGCCAGGACGCGGATGCTCGAGGGCGGTGCGGCGATCGCACAGGCCGTGCTGTTCGATACCGAGCGCCGCATCGGCAGGTCGATGCAATCGCTCTACGTGGCCGCTCGCGCAGGGTGAGTGAGCCGGCGGTCAAGCGAGACCGCCGGCATCGGCCTGACAGCGCCCCGGTTACTTCAGGCGAAAGGCCTTGATGCGCACGTCATACTGCTGCGCATCGCGGCTGTAGACGCCGTAGGCAAGCGCCTGGATGATCGACATCAGCGCCGTATGCGACCGCACGAACGCGGGCGTGTTCGAGGAGTAGTACAGGCGAATACGCGCCAGCTTGGCGACCTCGGACAGGGTCGCGTCGGTGATCGCAAGCGTCTTCGCGCGGCGGTGACGAGCGAGCTTCATCGTGCGCGTGATCAGCGCCGGCGGGCGACCCGCGGAGAGGCCGATCACCAGGGTCTGGTCATCGATCCGGCTGAGACGCCCGAGCGCCTCCTGCGACGGGCTCGCGACGAGTTCGGCGCGGATGTCGAGCAGCATCAGCAGATGCCGCAGATAGCTGGCGAAGAACGCCATCTGGTCGGTGCCGGCGATCAGAACCTTCTCTGAGGTGACGATCGCGTCGATCGCCGCCTCGACGTCGGAGCGGGAGAGTTTGTGGGCGGTGTCCTCGACGTTGACATGGTCAGCGGCGAGCGCCGATTCGAATTCTGTGTGGTCGAGCGAGAACAGCGGCGCCCCGCCGGTTGTGATCGTCTCGACCGGCACGCCCGCGGGCCGGCGCCGGTACTCCTCACGCGCCGCCTGCTGGAGTTCGGGGAACCCTTCGAAGCCGAGCGCCTGCGAGAAGCGCACGACGGTACTTGAGGAGGTGTTCGCGCGGCGCGCGAGCTCCTCCGCCGTCTGGAAAGCCGCCTCGTCGAGGTGATCGACGATGTACTGCGCGACGTCCTTCTGCGACCGCGAGAACTCGTCGAAACGAGCCGTGATGTACGCGGATAGGGCCTGATGGCCGTGGGGCGCCTCAGGCGCCGCGGTGGTGGCTGATGCTTGCTTCATAGGCAGCGTCTGATTCGACGCTGCCGCCCGCCGTTCCTTCCCGCCGATCTATTCGACGGTCAAGACCTGTGCGTCGCGCCGTTCAGGACTTGTGCTCAGCATCGTACTCGCGCATGCGTGCCTGGTTCTGCTTTCGCTCAACCGCAACCTGGCTGAGGATGTACATGATCGATGAAACCGACGATCCCACCGATCACGATGAAGAAGGTCAGGATCAGCGCGAGCGACTTGCCCGAATGAGCTCGGCGACTCGCCGAGGCCGAGGATCGAGCTGGTGATCAGAACCATCGCCGCAGATCATACGGACGCGGTGCGACAGACGCGCTGAGAGACGTGCCGAGTCCGGGAGCGAGCCGCGCTGAGCCGCCAACCTGAGCCCGCAGGCCAGCCGTCCAAGCCGATACCTTGCCTGACGGCGGCCCTGTAGCTCAGCGGTCAGAGCACCCGGCTCATAACCGGCGAGACGCAAGTTCGAATCTTGCCAGGGCTATCGCCGGAGCGCCGATCCAGTTGCCCGTGCACCCGATCCGGATCGCCGGTGGGCACCGGACCCGGATCGCCGGTGGGCACCGGATCCGGATCGCCGGTGGGCGTCCGATCCGCCCCACGTCGAACCGGGTATCCGATTTTTGCCTGCTAAGGTCGTATTCATGGTCGGCGCCGCCGGCCGTGAGGCAGTTTGCTTTCGGCACCGCATGTGCGCGGTTCGGGTCAGCCATCAGCCTCCCGAATCGTACGCGGGCCGTCAGGCGCCGCCACAGGAGTCTTTCTCATATGTCTATGCAGTCCTTTGCCACGCTCGGCGTGTCCGATGTCGTCGTGCGCGCTCTGTCCAACCGTGGGATCACGGCACCCTTCGCGATCCAGCAGGAGGTGATCGGCGATGTGCTCGCCGGTCGCGACGTGCTGGCGCGGTCTCCCACCGGCTCGGGCAAGACGCTCGCCTTCGGAATCCCGCTTGTCGATCGCACCGCCGCCGAGGCGCGCCGCCCGGCGGTCCTGGTGCTGGCGCCGACGCGTGAGCTCGCGACCCAGATCGTCGACGAGATTCGCCCGATCGCGCACGCGCAGGGCCCTGAAGATCGCTGCCGTATACGGCGGCGTCGGCCTGCTCAAGCAGGCCCAGACCGCATCCCGCGCCCACATCGTCGTCGCCACCCCCGGCCGGCTTGAGGACCAGATCGAGCGCGGCGCCTTCACGCTCGATCATGTCCGCACGCTCGTCATCGATGAGGCCGATCGGATGCTCGACATGGGCTTCAAGCCCGCGCTCGACCGCATCGTCGCGCTCTGCTCCGGCGCGCCGTCAGACCCTGTTCTTCTCGGCGACGTTGGACGGCGAGGCCGGCAAGGCCGCCCGCCGCTACACGACCGACGCCGTCTTCCATGAGCTCGGCCCGTCGGAGCGGCGCGCGTCCAATGACGTCGAGCACCGTTTCGTCGAGGTCTCGCACGACTCGCGGCTCGATTCGCTGCTCGAGCAGCTGAGCGGCAAGCGCGACCTGGCGCTCGTGTTCGTGCGCACCAAGCATGGTGCTGACAAGCTCGTGAAGAAGCTGTCGACCAACGGTGTCGATGCCGTCGCGATGCACGGCAACAAGACCCAGCGCCAGCGCGAGCGGGCACTGGCCCAGTTCGAGGCCTATGAGGTCGACACGCTGGTCGCAACCGACGTCGCGGCCCGCGGGATCGACGTCGGCGGCATCTCGCACGTGATCAACTTCGACCCGCCGCACGACTCCGAGACCTACGTGCACCGTGTCGGGCGCACCGGTCGCGCAGGCGCCACCGGGGTCGGGATCACGCTGGTCTCACCGGACCAGCGCCGAGAAGTCGCACAGATCGCAGGCGAGCTCGAGCTCGAGCATGGTCTTGTGGACACCCGTCCCAGCGTTGGCGCCGGGGGCTTCAAGCGTGGCGCTGGGTCTCCGCAGGGCAGCTCTGGACATAAGCGCTCCTCCGGCCACAGCACGGGCGGTTCGAGCCACAGGCCGGGCGGCGGTGCGGGCCACAAGGCCGCCGGGGCTGGCCACAAGGCCGGCGGCGCGGGCTACAAGGCCGGCGGCGCGGGCTACAAGGCCGGCGGCGCAGGCTACAAGTCGGCCTCTGGCGCCAAGCAGTCGGGTGGGCAGTCTCATCGGACCGGTGGCCGCAAGCAGGCCGGTGCCCGGTCGGGCGGTCGCGGCTACGGCGCCTGACACCCACGGCCGCGGGCCGAACACAACCGACCCGCTCCGAACCGCGCGACCCGCTACGAACCGCGCTACCCGCTACGAAACTGCTGAACGCACCTGCTCAATCTGACAAATTGCCACGCTCATCAGGGCGATTGCTCGAAAATGCTTCGCACACATGCGCAGGCGAGCAAATCACCACCGAGCCGTCGCGATTTGTCAGATTTTGCATGTCCCTCCGGGCACGAGCAGGCCGACCCGGGGGCGCGAGCAGGCCGGCCCGGGCGCACGAGCAGGCCAGCTCGGGCCTGAACGAGCCGGAGCGGGCCTGAACGAGCCGACCGGAGACTGACTGAGGACCGCCTATGACTTCAATCCAGGACGATGACCACGGCCCGCGCGCGGCGACCGGGGAGCCCCAGCCCAACGCGACCGGAAACGCGCCACGCGACGCCGTCCGGGACGAGCCCACGGAGGCTCACTTCGGACACAGGGTCAAGGATTTCTACTCTCACCAGTTCGGCGACCCGCGTCGCGAGCGCGCGTTTCTGCACGCCACCGGCTTCACGGTCGGGTTCGCGAGTTGCCGCCTGGTGACCCATGCGATCCGGGCCCAGCGCGGGCCGTTTCGCAACATGAGCATGGGCGGGCGTCACCTGCACCACAGCACCTTTGGGATCATCGGTCAGATCGGCGTCGCCTACGCCTGGACCTATCAGTTGGCGCTCGGTACCGACCGCACCAAACGGGGGGCCTCACGCGCCACGGCGTTCTGCTCGGGTGTCGCGACCGCGCTGACGCTCGATGAGTTCGCCCTGTGGTTCGACCTCGCCGACGACTACTGGGACTCGGCCGGACGCAAGTCGATCGACGCAGTCGCGATCTTCGGCGGCGTCTCGGTGATGAGCCTCACAGCCCACCAGCTGATCGGCGACATCGGCCGCGAGCTTCATCACCGGTCCAAGAAGCTGACGACTCAGACGGTGACCGGGATCAAGAGGGAGCAAACAGCGAGGAGAGAGACATGACCGCCACCGAGAGCCTGGAAGCCGCGATCGCGCGCGCCGGCGACCCCGTCGAGTTTCTGCGCAACGCGCAGGCCCGACCGCATACCTTCCCCGTCCGGCCCGAATTCAGCAACTGGCGCAGCGAGCAGACCTCCTGGCGCGAAACCTGCGCACTGCTCGACCAGTCGCACCACATGACCGATCTGTTCCTCAGGGGACCGGACGCACTGCCGCTGCTCACGCGGCTCGGCGTCAACAGCTTCGCCACCTTCACACCGGGCAAGGCGAAGCAGTACATCGCCGTGAATCCTGACGGCTTCATCATCGGCGACGCGATCCTGTTCCACCTTCCCGACGGCAGCTTCGACCTCGTCGGCCACCCGATGGTGCTCGACTGGGTCGAGTTCCACGCCGTCAGCGAGAGTCTCGAAGTAGACCTCGAGCGCGATGAGAACTCGATCGTCCGCACCGACGGCCCGCCCAAGCAGTATCGCTTCGAGCTGCAGGGACCGACCGCGGCCGCGATCGTCGAGGAGGTCACCGGCCAGCCGCTCCCGGACGTGAAGTTCTTCAACATGGCGAGCTTTGAGATCGCCGGCCTGCGGGTGGATGCACTGCGCCATGGCATGGCAGGTCAGCCCGGTTTCGAGCTGTTCGGACCCTGGCGCGACGGCGAGCGCGTCCGCGAGGCGCTGCTGGAGGTCGGTGAGAACCACAGCATGGTGCAGGTCGGCTCCCGCGCCTACTCGACCGCAAACCTCGAATCCGGCTGGGTGCCGGCACCGTTCGCGGCGATCTTCTCCGGCGAGCCGATGCGGCCGTACCGCGAGTGGCTTCCGGCGCTGAAGGCCGGTTCACTCGCCGGCAGCTACGTATCGGCCGACATCGCCGACTATTACCTGACGCCCTACGAGCTTGGCTACGGCAAGGTGATCGCGTTCGATCACGAGTTCGTCGGACGCAGTGCGCTCGAGGCGCTCGCCGAGCAGCCGGCGCGCGCGAAGGTGACGCTCGTCTGGAACCACGAGGACGTAAGCGACGCGATCGCAAGCCAGTTCGGCCGCGAGAACTCGGCCAAATTCATGGAGTGGCCGAAGGCCCGGTACGGCCTCTACCAAGTCGACAGCGTACTGCTGGACGGCGAACCGGTGGGCGTCTCACAGGACTGCGGCTACATCTACAACGAGAAGTCATTCGTGTCGCTGGCCAGCCTGGACCCCGAGCGCGCGCCGGTCGGCACCGAGGTGACGGTCCTGTGGGGCGAGTCGCCGAACTCGGCCAAACCGGCGGTGGAGCCGCACGTGCAGGTCGAGCTTCGTGCGACGGTCGCGCCGACCCCGTACGTGTCGTTCGCACGCAGCGCGTACCGGACTGCTTAGAAGCGTTGCCCTGATGGGGCACGGCCCGCTGGCCTGCCCCATCGCTCCGGGCCGGCGGCCCTCGGCTTCAGAGCGAGGCCAGCAGCGTCCGGATCGCGGGCGCGAACCGGTATGAGATGCCGCTGTGTCCACCGTCGAAGAGCTCGAGGGTGTGCTTGACGGAGAGTTTGTCGAGTTCCTTGGAGAACGCCACCGTGCCGACATCGAGCATGTACTCGTCGGAGCGGCCGGCCTCGACATGGATGTGCCGCAGCGAACGCAGCGCGTCGGCGTATCTGGGCGCCATCCGCACCGGGTCGCACGCGAGCCAGCGCTCCCAGATCTCGGGGATCAGCTGACCGCTCTGAGGGTCGAATGGCAGCAGCACCCCGCCGGGGGTGTCGAGGTCGGGCGAGTAGGCGGCGGCCATCGCGTAGGCGTTGATCGGCTCGCCCCAGAGGTCCCAGTTGAAGGTCTCGGACTCGGCGAAGGCCGTCAGCAATGTCTCGTAGGAGCCCTCGTAGTGATCCCGCAGGATCCGTGTGGTCGTTCGGGAAATCCGACATGTAACAGGCCTCGAACAGCGTGTCGCCGGCATGCGCGATCAAGCGCGCCGAACACGTCGGGGCGTAGCATCGGCAGCACCAGCGCGCCGTATCCGCCCGACGAATGGCCGGTGACCGCACGCTGCTCGCGCGTGGCGGCCGTCGGATAGCTCGCGTCGACGAACGGGACGATCTCGTCGCAGATGTAGTCCGTGTACCTGCCGGTCGCCGGAGAGTCGAGGAACTGCGAGCCGCCGAGCGCGGTCAAGGCGTCGACGAACACGACCACGGCGTCCGCACATTCGCCGTCCCGCTCGGCGAACATCGCGTCGAGGCGCTCGATGAGGTCGGCTCGAACGCCTTGCGTGCGAGCCACTATCGAGCTGGCCGCTGAAGCCCTGCAGCACGTAGACACAGGCGACGCGGTCGCCGCCCCCGCCGCCACTGCCGGGCGAGCTGTAGACGTAGAGCGGCCGTCGCGAGGGGTCGCCGAGGGGGTTGGCGGCCAGCAGCTCGGACTCGACCACGAGCTGCTCGAAGCGCCCCGTCAGCGGGCGCTGCCATGGCGCTCCGGCGGTGCGCGTCGACGTGCGTGAGCGTCATGGGCTGACCGTACCCGAAAAGGCTGCTCGCGGCCAGTCGGGCCGCGGGATCCGGCGTCTATAGTCCGATTGAGTCCGCTCCCCGAACAGAAGCCCGAGATGACAGATACCCGCAGTGAAGATCCACGCAGGCGGCGTCGACATCGACGCGGTCGAGACCGGCGAATGGCTCGAGGCCATCGACGCGGTCGTCGAGCACGACGGCCTGGACCGCGCGCGCCACCTGCTGACACGCGTCGTCGACCGCGCCCAGCACATCGGCACCGGGCCGATCGCGACCCTCAACACGCCCTATGTGAACACGATCCCGGCGTCACTCGACGAGCCGATCCCCGGCGACCCCGAGATCGAGCGCCGGCTGCGCTCGATCATCCGCTGGAACGCGATGGCGATGGTCGTGCGCGCGAACAAGGAGTCCTCCGAGCTCGGCGGCCACATCGCCTCCTACCAGTCGCTGGCGACGCTCTACGAGGTCGGCTTCAACCACTTCTGGCACGCGCCGTCGCGAGAGCCACGGCGGCGACCTCGTCTACTTCCAGGGCCACTCCTCCCCCGGCAACTACGCGCGCGCCTACCTCGAGGGCCGCCTGACCGAGGAGCAGCTCGACAACTTCCGCCAGGAGGTCGGCGGCAACGGCCTCTCCTCCTATCCGCACCCGTGGCTGATGCCGGACTTCTGGCAGTTCCCGACGGTCTCGCTGGGCATCGGTCCGATCACCTCGATCTACCAGGCGCGCTTCATGCACTACCTGGATGCGCGCGGGATCGCCGACACCGACGGACCGCAAGGTCTGGGCGTTCCTCGGCGACGGCGAGATGGACGAGCCCGAGACGATGGGCGCGATCGGCCTCGCCGGGCGCGAGCATCTCGACAACCTGATCTGGGTCGTCAACTGCAACCTGCAGCGCCTCGACGGTCCGGTGCGCGGCAACGGCAAGATCATCCAGGAGCTGGAGTCGGACTTCCGCGGCGCCGGCTGGAACGTGATCAAGGTGATCTGGGGCTCGCGCTGGGATGCGCTGCTCGACGCCGACATCGACGGTCGCCTGGTCGACGTGATGACGAGCTCCGTCGACGGCGAGTACCAGACCTACAAGTCTCGCGACGGCGCCTATGTGCGCGAGCACTTCTTCGGCAAGGACCCGGTGCTGCTGGACCGGGTCTCGCACATGAGCGATGACGAGATCTGGCAGCTCAACCGCGGCGGCCTCGATCAGCAGAAGGTCTACGCGGCCTACGCCCAGGCGGTGCGCGAGATCGGACGCCCGACGGTGATCCTCGCCAAGACGATCAAGGGCTATGGCATGGGCATCTCCGGTGAGGGCCAGATGATCGCCCACCAGGCCAAGAAGATGGCCGAGGACGCACTGCTCGCAGTTCCGCGACCGCTTCGACCTGCCGCTGACCGACGAGCAGGTCCGCAACGCCGAGTACTACATGCCGCCGGCCGACTCGCCGGAGATGACAGCTACCTGCGCGAGCGCACGCGCCGCGCTGGGCGGATCGCTGCCGGCGCGCCGCCGCACGGCCGCAGCCGCTGCAGGTCCCGGATCTGTCGGCATTTCAGTCGCAGCTCGAGGGCACCGGCGAGCGCGAGATCTCGACCACGATGGCGTTCGTGCGGGTGCTCGCCACGCTGCTGCGCGACAAGCAGATCGGCAAGCGGATCGTGCCGATCGTCCCCGACGAGTCGCGGACCTTCGGCATGGAGGGCATGTTCCGCCAGGTCGGCATCTACTCGCCGTCGGCCAGCTCTACAAGCCGGAGGACTCCGAGCAGCTGATGTTCTACAAGGAGGATCGCGCAGGGGCAGATCCTCGAGGAGGGCATCACCGAGGCGGGCTCGCTCTCGTCGTTCATCGCCGCCGGCACCTCCTACAGCGCGCACGCCGAGCAGATGATCCCGTTCTACATCTACTACTCGATGTTCGGCTATCAGCGCGTCGGCGACCTGATCTGGGCCGCGCGCCGACAGCCGGGCGCGCGGCTTCCTGCTCGGCGGCACCGCCGGACGCACGACGCTCAACGGCGAGGGCCTGCAGCACGAGGACGGCCACAGCCACGTGCTGTTCTCGGTCGTGCCGAACTGCCGCGCCTACGACCCGGCCTTCGGCTATGAGGTCGCGGTGATCATCCAGGAGGGTCTGCGCCGGATGGTCGCCGAGCAGGAGGACGTCTTCTACTACCTGACGCTGATGAACGAGAACTACGTGCACCCGGCGATGCCGGAGGGCGCGCAGGACGGCATCCTGCGCGGCATGTACCTGCTGCGCGACGCCGGCTCGGCGCGAGCCGAAGAAGCCGCGGGTGCAGCTGCTGGGCTCGGGCACGATCCTGCGCGAGGTGCTGGCCGCCGCCGAGCTGCTCGAGCAGGACTTCGGCGTGCTCGCCGACGTCTGGAGCGTCACCTCGTTCACGGAGCTGCGGCGCGAGGGCATCGAGATCGACCGCTGGAACATGCTGCAACCCGCTCGCGAAGAAGCCGCGCGTGCCGTTCGTCACCGAGCAGCTCGAGCAGGCGCCAGGGCCCGGTGATCGCCTCGACCGACTACATCCGCACGCTCGCCGACCAGATCCGCGCCTGGGTGCCGCAGCGGTACACGCGTGCTCGGCACCGACGGCTTCGGCCGCAGTGACTACCGCAAGGCGCTGCGCAGCTTCTTCGAGGTCGACCGCCACCACGTGGCGTCGCGGCGCTGAAGGCGCTGGCCGATGATGGCGCGATCGACGCCAAGCGGGTCGCAGAGGCGATCAAGCGATACGAGATCGACCCGACGGCGCCGATGCCGACGCACCGTATGAGCGCCACGGCGTCGACGATGCCGGTCACCGTGCCGGACATCGGCGACTTCGGTGAGGTCCCGGTCATCGAGATCCTGGTCAGCGCCGGCGACACGGTCGCAGCCGAAGACCCGCTGATCACGCTCGAATCGGACAAGGCGACGATGGACGTGCCGTCGCCGGCCGGCGGTGTCGTGCAGGCGCTGCACGTGAGGTCGGTGATCGGCTGTCCGAGGGATCGTCTGATCCTCGATCTGGAGGCTTCCTCCGGGGATGCGCCGCAGTCGCGCCAGGCCAATGGCGCTCCTGCGCCGATCCCAGACGCAGCTCCGGAAGAGGCTCCTCGGTCGCCTGCAGCACCGGCCGAGATCGTCTCGCCGGCGACCGGCGAAGCACCGCCCGCCGGCGATGCCCTTGGAAAAGCTGTGGACGTGGGTGCTGGGTCAAACGGCAATGGTGCTTCTGCCGTCTATGCCAGTCCGTCGGTGCGGCGGATCGCGCGGGAGCTGGGCGTCGACCTGCATGGCGTTGCCGGGACCGGTCGCAAGGGCCGGTCTGACGGTCGAGGACGTGCGTTCCGCGAACGCCGGTGGACCGGGATCCTTCCCACCGCACCGGCGGAGTGCCCACCAACGGCAGCGGGCTCGACCTGGCGCCGTGGCCAGTTGTCGATTTCGAGAAGTTCGGGCCGATCGAGCGGGTCGAGCGCTCGCGCATCCAGAAGATCTCGGCGCCGAACCTGGCGCGCAACTGGGTGATGATCCCGCACGTCACGCACAACGATGAGGCCGACATCACCGAGCTCGAGGCGTGGCGCAAGCAGCTGAACGCCGAGCAGGGTAAGGACGGCGTCAAGTTCACGATGGTCTCGTTCCTGATCGCGGCCTGCGGTCGCGACGCTGAAGGAGTTCCCGACCTTCAACGCCTCGCTCGACGGCGACAGCTGGTGCTGCGCAAGTACTTCAACATCGGCTTCGCGGCCGACACGCCCGGGCGGTCTCGTGGTGCCGGTGATCAAGAAGCGCCGACCGCAAGGGCCTCGTCGAGATCGCAGGCGATCTGACGGATCTCTCCGGCAAGGCGCGTGAGGGCAAGCTCGGGCCGGCGGACATGGCCGGCGGCACGTTCACGATCTCCTCGCTTGGAGGCATCGGCGGGACCTCGTTCACGCCGATCATCAATGCACCGGAGGTCGCGATCCTGGGCGTCACCAAGGCCGCGATCAAGCCCGTCTGGGACGATGCGGCCGGCGCAGTTCAAGCCGCGGCTGATGGTGCCGCTCTCGCTCTCCTATGACCACCGCGTGATCGACGGCGCGTCGGCGGCCCGGTTCGTCGTGCATCTGGTCAAGGTCCTGAGCGACCTGCGCAGGGCGCTGCTGTGAGCGTCGATCGACGTCGCAGTTCCGGACATCGGTGACTTCACCGATGTCCCGGTCATCGAGATCCTGGTCGCTCCCGGCGACGCGGTCGCAGTTGAGGACCCGCTGGTCACGCTCGAGTCCGACAAGGCGACGATGGACGTGCCATCGCCCGAGGCCGGCACGGTGAAGGAGATCCATGTCAAGGCTGGGCGACAAGGTCGCGCAGGGCACCGTGATCCTGACTCATTGAGGCCGCGGATGCCGAGGCCCCGGCGCAGATACGCCTCAGTCGCGCCAGAGCCGATGACGCGCCGGCGCCGACTCCGAGCCGCGGCTGAGCACGCACACCGTGCAGTCGCGGCCGAGCCGCCTCGCAGGCCAGCGCGCACCATGCGCCGCGAGACCCGGCTCCGATCACGCATGTCGTGGTCATCGGCTCGGGCCCGGGCGGATATACCGCAGCGTTCAGGGCGGCTGACCTTGGGCTGAAGGTCACGCTCGTCGAGCGGTACGAGACGCTGGGCGGCGTCTGCCTGAACGTCGGCTGCATCCCTTCGAAGGCACTGCTGCATGCGGCCCGGGTCATCGCGGAGACCGAGGAGATGGCTGAGCACGGGATCACCTTCAGCAAGCCAAAGATTGACTTGAGCAAGCTGCTCAGCTGGAAGCAGGACGTCGTCGACAAGCTGACCGGCGGGCTCAAGGTACTGGCCAAGCAGCGCAAGGTCGAGGTCGTGACCGGGATGGCGAAGTTCACGGGACCGAATGTCGATCTCGGTGGACGGGCGCGAGATTCGCTTCGACAGCTGCATCATCGCCGCCGGCTCGAGCGCCGTGAAGCTCCCCTTCCTTCCCGACGACCCGCGCATCATCGACTCAACCGGAGCCCTTTCCCCCGCCGACTTCCCGGGCCGGTTCCTCGTGATCGGCGGCGGCATCATCGGCCTCGAGATGGCGACCGTGTACCACGCGCTCGGCGCGAAGGTGACGGTCGTCGAGATGATCGACCAGCTGATCCCCGGCGCCGATGCCGGACCTCGTGCGGCCGCTGCACAAACGCATTCAGGAGCGCTATGCAGGGAGTTCTCGTCGGCACCCAGGTCACCGCCGTGAAAGCCACCAAGGCCGGCCTGCGCGTGTCGTTCTCGGAGGGCAAGGACCAGACCTTCGACAGGATCCTGGTCGCCGTTGGCCGCACCCCCGAACGGCAAGACCCTCGGCGCCGACAAGGCCGGCGTCAACGTCGACGAGCGCGGGTTCATCCCGGTCGACCGCCAGCAGCGCACGAATGTTCCGGGGATCTATGCGATCGGCGACATCGTCGGCAACCCAATGCTCGCCCACAAGGCCACGCACGAGGCCAAGACGGCCGCGGAGGTCATCGCCGGCGTGCCAGGAGTCTATCCAGTTCGACGCGCTGACCGTGCCGTCGGTCGCCTACACGGACCCGGAGGTCGCCTGGATGGGGCTCACGGAGGCCGACGCCAAGGCGCAAGGGCATCAAGTACGAAAAGGCCACTTTCCCCTGGGCCGCGTCAGGCCGCGCGCTCGGACTCGGACGGCCGGAGGGCTTCACGAAACTGCTGTTCGGGGCCGGTGGTCCGAGTCAGATCGCCTGCTGGGCGCTGGGATCGTCGGCGTTGGCGCCGGTGACCTGATCGCTGAGACGGTGCTCGCGCTCGAGGCGGGCCTGAACGGCTCAGGACATCGCGCTTGCGATCCATCCCCACCCCACGCTGTCCGAGACGATCGCGTTCGCGGCCGAGATGCAGGACGGGTCGATCACCGACCTGCTGCCGCCCAAGCGGCGCAGTCGGTGAACGCCTCCTGCAGTCGACCTTTACGTTCACGGTAACGTCGCCCGTCCGCTGGTGCGCCGACATCAACGGCCGCCCAGTAGATGCAACCGGCTGCACTCGGCACCACGCCGCCGACGCCGCGACAACTCCGTCGGGACCATCCTGGCCGCGGTCACCTTCGCGCCCGGTCGTCTGCGTTGGCCGCGCGGCGGCTCGTGCGCCTCGTCCGGCGCCGGCATCGCGAACTCCTCGGCGGCGAGCACGTCCCTCGGCTCTTCACCGACGAGGTCCGCGGGCAGATCGAGATGCTCGGGCCGCAACAGCCGGGTCCGGAGCGGGGACGCCGAATTCATCGGCCGCAAGAACGTCCACGGCGGCTCCTGCTCGGCCGGTCCCGCACTCAGTTCGGATCCGGCGCCGGAACGCCGAACTCCTCGGCTGCAAGCACGTCCGTCGGCGGCCCCTCGTCGGGTCAGGGTCCGATCGCGCTCTCCGCGTCCTTGCTCATGTGACCCTGATCTTCGCAAACGGCCGGCGGTCGTTTCAAGGCCATAACAAGCTCATACGATAATCTTAGTGGTTCGCGCTTAGATTCACGGTTTGCAAAACGCGGCCCGTGGTACGCTCCACTTACTAATCGTTAGCCCCTGGTGAAAGTGAAACGTTGATGACCCGCCTGCTTCTTGTCCCGCTTGACGATGCGGTCGTCTTCCCCGGCATGTCCGTCACGCTGGCAGTTGACACAGCCGACGAGGAACGTGTGTTGCTCGTTCCACGCCATGAGAATGAATTCGCCGCCGTCGGCACCGTTGCCACGGTGAGTGACACCGTCCGGCTCCCCGGTGGCGCCCGCGCGGTGGTCGTCGAGGGCCTGCATCGCGGCATTGCCGGCGCTGCGGTCACCGAGCCGAACGGCCGCCTGTACGTCGACGTCGAGGAGCGTCCCGACCCGGTCGGCCAGGTTCCGAGCCGCGAGTTGCGTGAGCTCGAGCGCGAGTACCGAGCCGTTGTCGAGGAGATCCTCGAGCTGCTCGGCGCAGACAGCCGCATCCAGTCGTTCCTGCGCGGAATCACTGAGCCTGGCGCGCTCGCCGACGCCACCGGCTACTCCCCTGATCTCAACTATGAGCAGCGCATCGAGCTGCTGCAGGAGGTCGACGTTCTCGAGCGCCTGCGACTGGCTGTGACTTCCAGCGCGAGCGTCTGGCCGAGTTGCAGGTCCGCAAGCGCATCCGCGACGACGTCGAGTCCGGCGCCGAGAAGCAGCAGCGCGAGTACTTCCTGCGCAAGCAGATGGACTCGATCCGCCGCGAGCTCGGCGACGATGACGCCTCCGTGGTCGAGGAGTACCGCACCAAGATCGCGGAGTCCGAGATGCCCGATGACGTCCGCGAGCAGGCCGAGAAGGAACTCGGCAGGCTTGGAGCGAGTCGGCGAGCAGTCTGGCGAGTCGAGCGTCATCCGGACGTATCTGGACTGGCTGCTGGCGGTGCCGTGGAGCAAGCGCTCTGAGGAGCGGCTTGATCCTGAGCACGCCCGTGAGGTGCTTGATGCCGACCATGCCGGACTTGAGGACGTCAAGGACCGGATCGTCGAGTACATCGCAGTCAAGAAGCTCCGTCAGGAGCGCGGCATCACCGAGGACAAGCGCTCCGGGGCGATCCTGACGCTGCTCGGCCCTCCCGGAACCGGCAAGACCTCGATCGGCGAGTCGATCGCCCGCGCGACCGGACGCGAGTTCATTCGCATCTCGCTCGGCGGCGTGCGTGACGAGGCCGAGATCCGAGGCCACCGCCGCACCTACATCGGCGCGCTCCCGGGCCGCCTGGTCAGGGCGCTCCGGGATGCCGGCACGATGAATCCGGTGATCATGCTCGACGAGGTCGACAAGGTCGGCGCCGATTGGCGCGGCGACCCCGCCTCGGCCCTGCTCGAGGTTCTGGACCCCGCTCAGAACCACAGCTTCCGCGACCACTATCTGGATGTCGAGCTCGATCTCAGCGGCGTGATGTTCATCGCGACTGCGAACGTCGCCGACACGATCCCAGGCCCGCTGCTGGACCGCATGGAGGTGATCCACTTCGACGGCTACACCACCTCGGAGAAGGTCGCAATCGCCCGCGGTTACCTGTGGCCGCGTCAGCTCGACCGTAACGGCCTGCGTGCCGAGGAGGTCGAGGTCAGCGACGAGCTGTTGCGTACGATCGTCACCGAATACACGCGTGAGGCGGGCGTCCGCAACCTTGAGCGGGAGATCGGAACGCTGCTGCGCAAGACCGCTACCCAGGTCGCGTCAGGCACAGCACCGCTCGCTCCGGTTGAGATCAGCATCGACGCGGTGCGCGACGCGCTCGGCCGCCAGAGGTTCTTTCCAGGAGTCAGCGATCCGCACGGCGGTCCCTGGCGTGGCGACCGGCCTGGCGGTGACCGGCGCCGGCGGTGACGTGCTGTTCGTCGAGGCGACGGCCATGCCGGGCAAGCCGGGCTGACCCTGACCGGCCAGCTCGGCGACGTGATGAAGGAGTCCGCGCAGATCGCGCTCTCATATGTGCGCGGCCATGCCGACGAGCTACACATCGATCGCGCCCACTTCGACGACAAGTCGTTCCACGTCCACGTGCCCGCCGGCGCGATCCCCAAGGACGGACCGAGCGCGGGCGTGACGATGGTCACGGCGCTCACCTCGCTGCTGACCGCACGGCCCGGTCCGCCACACCGTCGGGATGACCGGCGAGGTCACGCTTCAGGGACGCGTGCTGCCGATCGGCGGCGTCAAGCAGAAGGTGCTGGCCGCACACGCGGCCGGCCTGACCGACGTGATCCTGCCCGAGCGCAACCGAGGCGACATGGACGATGTGCCGCAGGAGGTGCGCGACGCGATGACCTTCCACTTCGCGATGACCATCGACGAGGTGCTGGCGGTCGCGCTCGAGCCGGCACCGGTCGCATCCGCGGCGTGACGCAGCGAGCTAAGCTCGGCAACGCATAGACGGGGTCGGCAGGGGAAGCGCCCCCGCCGACCCCGGCTCAGCAGAGGGTTTTCAGTACAGCGTGTAACCGGTGCGGCTGACGATGAAGCCGTGGTCTGGTCGTGGAGAAGCAGTTGAGGCCGAAGCTGCGGACCTGGCAGGTCATCGTGCCCGACCTTGTCGTCCCAATCGACCGGCACCACCTTGGCTCCAGAGGAGATTGCGGACTGACCACCGCAGGCGAAGCGGATGCGCGGCCCTGCCTACCCACTCGATCGCGTTGCCCCATGTTGCGGTGCAGCTCGCTGGCTGGGCCGGCGGCGCCCATGACCGCTGCTGGATATCACAGCGCGCTCCGCTGACGGACAGCTCGCAGCCGAGTTGCCGCCCGGGACCGTGAAGCGGGTCTGAGCGAGCGCGGGATGCTTTGACGGCATGAATGCGCCCGTCGGCACCGGCGGGAGACCGTCCTGGTCACGGTGTGAGTGACGACCTTCGTGCGGGTCCTGGTGATCACCCTCGGCGGCACCTTCCTGTTCACGTACACGGTCCGTGTCCGCCCCGGCGTCGTGACCACGTGGATCTGGGTCACGGGCTTGACGGTCGTGACCGTGACCGGAGCCGGTGTCGTGGCCGCAGGCGGTCGAGGCCACCGTGGTGGCGGGCGTCGACGTGGTCGCCACCAGCGCTTTGGCGCCTGCAGCCTTGGAACCGGGGTGCTGGTCAGCCAGCTGCGCGTCGAACGTGTCCTGGGCCGCTGCGCCCGCCACGCCGGCGGATGCAGACGGATCCGAGCCGCTCGAGCTGCCCCCTCCGCAACCGGCCACCAGCATCGCCACGGCAACCGCGCCAGGGCCTTGGCCGTGCGTCCGCGCGGAAGTAGGTAGGTTCTAGGCATGAGCACGATCACCGCCGGCGACGAACGCCGGGTTGTCGATTCCGTTCCACATCAGCTCCTTATCGGCGGGAAGTGGCGGGATGGTGTGCATGGAACCTTGCAGGTGGAAGATCCGTCCACGGGCGAGTCCTCGCCGAGGTGGCCGACGCCTCCCCCGCCGACGCCATGGCCGCGCTTGACGCAGCCGTCGAGGCGGCCCCGGCGTGGGCCGCCCACCCGCCGCGCGAACGCGGTGAGATCCTGCGCCGCGCCTTCGAGACGATCGTCGCGCGGGCCGATGAGCTGGCGCTGCTGATGACGCTCGAGATGGGCAAGCCGCTGGCGGAGTCGCGCTCGGAGATCATCTATGCCGCCGAGTTCCTGCGCTGGTTCTCTGAGGAGGCGGTGCGGATCGACGGCCGCTACGCGACCGCGCCCAACGGCAGTGGGCGCCTGCTGACGATGCGTCAGCCGGTCGGTCCCTGCCTGCTCATCACGCCCTGGAACTTCCCGCTGGCGATGGGCACCCGCAAGGTCGGCCCGGCGATCGCCGCGGGTTGCACGATGGTCGTGAAGCCTGCGCAGCAGACGCCGCTTTCGATGCTGGCGTTCGCCAAGATCCTCGAGGAGTGCGGGCTGCCGGACGGCGTGCTCAACCTCGTCACCTCGAGCAGCGCCGGCACGACCACGGCGCCGCTGATCGCCGACCAGCGGCTGCGCAAGCTCTCCTTCACCGGCTCGACCGAGGTCGGTCGGCTGCTGATGGCGCAGGCCTCTGAGACGCTGCTGCGGCTGTCGATGGAGCTCGGCGGCAACGCCCCGTTCCTGGTGTTCGAGGATGCCGACCTCGACGCCGCTGTCGAGGGCGCGGTGCTCGCGAAGATGCGCAACGTCGGCGAGGCCTGCACCGCGGCCAACCGCTTCCACGTGCACGAGTCGGTCGCCGGCGAGTTCTCCGAGCGCCTGGCCGCGCGCCTCGGCGCCATGAAGCTTGGACGCGGCACCGAGACCGGGGTCGAGGTCGGGCCGCTGATCGACGGCAAACAGCGCGACAAGGTCGCCGAACTCGTCCAGGACGCTGTCGATCGCGGCGCCAAGCCGCTGACCGGCGGCACCGCGGTCGACCGTGCCCGGCTACTTCTACGAGGCGACCGTGCTCGGCGACGTTCACCCCGGCAGCCGCCTGCTGACCGAGGAGATCTTCGGCCCGGTCGCCCCCGTCGTCACCTTCTCCACCGAGGATGAGGCGATCCGTGCCGCCAACGCGACCGAGTACGGCCTCGCCTCCTACCTGTTCACGGCCGACTTCAAGCGCGCGCTGCGCGTCTCCGAGGCGCTCGAGACCGGCATGATCGGCCTCAACCAGGGCATCGTCTCCAACCCGGCCGCACCCTTCGGCGGCATCAAGCAGTCCGGATTCGGCCGCGAGGGCGGTCACGAGGGCATCAACGAATACCTCGCGACCAAGTACCTCGCGATCAACATGGACCAGGGATAGGAGATCGAGCCCGCGGGCTCAAATCAAACGCCATTGGGAGGAAACCGGCGGCACCCTGTACACAGCGCACCAACGTCGCACCATCCGAGGGAAAGGGACACACAGATGACAGACACATCGCTGGACGAGCTGGGGCCGGTTGATTACGCGGTGGTCGAGTTTCCAGCGGGAGCAACCAACTTCACCGGCGAAATGACCGACGAACTGATCGCATTGGTCGAATCCGGGACGATCCGCGTGATCGACGTCCTGATCCTGACCAAGGATGAGGACGGGAATATCGAGGCGACCGAGCTCTCCGAGATCGACGAACTGGGAGACCTCCAACAGATCGAAGCCGAACTCGCCGAACTGCTGGCCGCTGACGATGTCGCGCATCTCGCTGCTGCGATGGAGCCTGGAAGCACCGCCGGGGTCCTGATCTGGGAGAACCTCTGGGCCGCACCGTTCGCCGCAGCAGCACGCCGCTCCGGCGGCCAGCTCATTGCCAATGGGCGCATACCCATACAGGCCATCATCGCCTCCATCGAGGCTGACGAAGCCCTCACCGCAACAGGAGACTGAAATGCCACTCAGACCAGCACGTGTCGGACGCGTAGGCGTCATCGGCCACCCCGTCGCGAAAACGGCCGTGGTCGCTAAAGCCGTCACACCGGGCCCGGCACCGGTCGCGAAAACCGCGGTGGTTGCCGCCGCCGTCACGCCTGGGCGTCGGCGCCGCCGCATTTAGGCGCAACGAAGCCGTTCCAACTGACCGTCCTGGGTTCGCCTCAGCCTCTGTTCTCGAATACGAGGCGGTAGTGGTCGAGCAATTCGCGCTGGAAGCAGACCTGGTTGGCGCTGACTCCGGATGTGAATGCGAGACGGAAATCTGGGCTGGCAAGCCAGCGTGGCAGCAGCCGCAGCTTGAGCAGTCTTTTTTGAAAGCTCGGTGCGCCGATCCGTTTGTTCCACCGGTTGATGGTTTCGATGTAGTCCAGTCGGCCACTGACGCTCGAGACCAGTCTGAAGTGCGGTTCCGCTGATCTGATCACCTGTTCCTTCCCAAATGGCAGCCAGGAGCCGGGAAACTGGCGGCCCAGCAGTGCCACGTACCATTCATCCGAATCGCGCGGCGGGACCGCTCGCAGCGCAGCCAGGTCGATCTCCGCTGCCGGCACCATGTTGCGACCCCAGACCATCGTCTGGAGGTAAAAGCGCCCACGGGGTGGCAGGACACTGGCCACCCGGGTGAAAAAGTCGCGGTAGATCTCCTCCTGGCGTCCCGCCTCGTAGTCGTCCGGTGAGCAGAAATGCTCAAACGCTCCGAGGCTCGCCACGGCGTCGAACGTGCCGAGACGCTCTCGATCGATGTAACGCGCATCCTCAGATAGACCTCTAACCCCTGCTCCCGGCAGGCGGCCAGCTGCGCGGAGGACAGCGTCAGGCCCACTCCGAGTCCGCCACTTGCCCTCGCGTAGGCCAGCAAAGGACCCCAGCCACACCCCAGATCAAGCAGGCGTCGCCCCGGCCCGATCCCGATCTGTTCGGCAACGTAGTCATGCTTGCGGCGCTGCGCCTGCTCAAGGGTGAGCGAAAAGTCTCCGTCAAACTTCGCGCCGCTGAAGTCGGGCAGCTCGCCAAGGCTCAAGCGGATGATCCGGTCAGTCAGCGAGTAGGTGAAATCGAGGTCTCTGCTGTCCGCCATCGCCCTCCAACATACGGCCCGCGGTCCACGGGCGCGCCAGACTCCGGCGCCACCGCCGATGTCTCAGGGTGGCGACGGCCGTCTCCGCGGAGCGTAGGCCTCGATGGACGGAACGACGATCCGGCACCCGTCCAGAAAGAAACAGTCGGCTCGTCACAGCGCGATGTAGGGTGAGAGTCGGCCGGCGCAGCCGTCTCCGTGGGAAAGCGTTGGAGAATCGGGCTCACCCGTTTGTCCACGGCGATTTTGCGGAGCCGGCACATAGCCGGCCGCGGCTCGCCGTGCGAGCCGCCTTCCAATCGAGGGGACATGCGATGCGCATGATGATGACGGTGCAGATTCCGACCAAGGCCGGCAACGCGGCAATCAAGGACGGCAGCCTGCCGCAGATCATGGGAAAGACACTTGAAGCGTTGAAGGCTGAAGCCGCCTACTTCACGTCCGAGGAGGGCATGCGCACCGGCCTGATCTTCTTCGACATGGCCGAGTCCAGTGACATACCCTCGGCTGCCGAGCCGCTCTTTATGGGCCTGGACGCCAAAATCACGTTCGCACCGGTTATGAACGCCGACGAGATGCGTGACGGCGTCGGCAAGGCCATGCAGGCCGGGTAACACTGGCGGCGCCGGAGCAGGGTGTCGCCGCCGTCCGAACCCCCGGTTTGGCGGCATTCGCCGACAACGGTCTCACCGCGGCGGCGGCACGGGCACAAACGAGAAGATGTCGTCGCGTCCGCGCTCGAGCACGCTGTAGCTCGCTTCCGGCACCTCATTCCACGCACCAGCAAGGTCGCCGATCGGTTCCGAGACGACGAGCCGAGCGTCGTCGGAGAGGTCCTGGAACAGGGCCCGGTCCGGGTACAGAGCGCGCAATGTAGGCACGTCCTTGGAGTAGAAGAGCGAGCGCGACTCGCCCTGGCTGGAGTATCGGACCACCCAGATGGTCTCGCCGTCGGTGGTCGCGATCGTTCCCTGAAACGGGTATTGCACTTCCCGAGCGTGTCCGACGGCCTCCACCAGGCCGATCGTTCTGGCGAGCGCGGCCGGCGGGTCGTCTGCCAGCCCCAGCTGAGGGCGAGGAAGAACAACACCTCGGTGTCAGCCGAGCCCGTGATGTCGGGATAGAGCGACTCGTCCACCGCCATCACGAGATCACGTTTGACCTTCCGAAACTCAGCGACGAAGCCATTGTGCATGAACAGCCAACGACCGTGCCGGAACGGGTGGCAGTTCGACTGCTGAACCGGAGACCCGATGGCAGCGCGAACGTGTCCGAAGAAGTGACCGGACTTCACGTGGGCCGCGAGCTCACGCAGGTTCTGGTCGTTCCACGCGGGCTCGATGCCCTTGAACACGCCCGGCTCGGGCGCATCGTCATACCAGCCGACGCCGTACCCATCGCCGTTGGTGGGCTCCGCACCCAGGCTGGAGTGCAGACTCTGGTCGATCAGGGAGTGAGCCGGCGAGACAAGCGCCTCCCCGAGGATCACGGGTGAACCCGTATAAGCCAGCCAGCGGCACATGACCCAACCTTTCGCTCAGCCCAACACGGCTTCTGGGCGGAACGGTACAGCCAAGGACAGCCCGGCTGCGGCAGACGGCGATGGTCGTAGACGACTAAACTCGCGCGAACTCCGGGAGGTATGAGATGTTCGCTCGTCGCAGATGGCCCCACGACACATGCGGCCGGCGACGCTGGAACAGTCTGCTCGGACGCGAAATGATCAATCGGTGAGCCCATACAGATCACTACCCGAGGGCCGCCGAGGGTGACGCCGGCCGTTTCATCGGGACCTGGGGCAGGCTCACAACCGAAGCCCCGCGCGTTGATCGTCCTGCTGTTGATGGCGGCGGTCGTCGGCGTGATCGTTTCGCTCGTCGCCTGGGCGTTCCTTGAGCTGATCAACCAGATTCAGATCGGGGTCTTCACCGATCTGCCGAAGGATCTCGGCTACCACAACGGCGCGCCACTTTGGCTATACGTCGTCGTACTCGGGTTTGCCGGTCTGCCCACCGCCTTCGCGATCGTGCGGCTGCCCGGGGACGGCGGCCATATTCCGGCCGAGGGGTTGAAGGTCGGCGGCGATCCGGCTCAGCCGATCGACCTGCCGGGCATCACGCTCGCAGCGCTCGCGTCAATTGGGCTTGGGGTCGTGATCGGACCCGAGGCACCGTTGATCGCGATCGGCGCCGGCCTCGGGCTGCTCGCAATCAGAGCGGTCAAAAGCGACAGCCCCAGCCAGGTGCAGACCGTGATCGCCGGATCGGGGAGCTTCGCCGCAGTTGCGATGATCTTCGGCTCCCCGGTCATCGCCGCGGTGATCCTGCTCGAAGCGCTCGGGCTCGACCGCGAGAAGCTCCCGCTGTTCCTGCTCCCCGGGCTGCTCGCTGCTGGGATCGGGTCGCTCGTCTCGATCGGGATGGGCTCGCTCACCGGCCTGAGTACCCACGCCTACGCGATTGGCACGCTCTCACTGCCTGCGTTGGCGAGGCCGGCGCTCGCGGACTTCGCGTGGACGATCCCCCTCGCGATCGCCATCGCACTGCTGACGTTTGGAGCGAAACAGCTTGGTTTGCGATCGCACACGGTGGTCATGCGCCGCCCGTTCTTCCTGATTCCGGTGGCAGGCATCGTCGTCGCTGGGTTGGCGATCGCGTTTCATGCGACCAGCGGCAAGAGCCCCGCCGAGGTGCTGTTCTCCGGGCAGAGCGCGCTGCCAGGGCTGGTCAGCAGCCCCGGCGCCTGGTCGATCTCAGCGTTGCTGCTGCTGCTCGCGTTCAAGGGGCTCGCGTGGGGCATATCGCTCGGCAGTTTCCGAGGTGGACCGACCTTCCCTGCGATGTTGATCGGAGCTGCCGCCGGCCTCCTCGCCTCCCACCTCCCCGGTTTCGACCTCACCGGAGCGATCGGGGTCGGGCTCGGCGCAGGTGTCGTGTCAATGCTGCAACTGCCGCTCTCGGCGGTGGTGCTCGCAACGATGCTGGTCAGCAACAGCGGCGCCGGAGCCGGTCCGCTGATCATCGTCGGCGTCGTCGTCGCATACATCGCGACGATCGCCTTGAACCGCAGGTTTGCTCCTGCCCTGCGCCAGACACCCTCAGGACAGGCAGCCGCCGAACCGATCTAGGCACTCGGGTCTCTGGTCAGGCTCGACGCGGAGCGGCGATCTGTCGCTCGACGCGCCGGTCTGGCACCAGCCAGATGAGGGCCACCAGGACGTAGGTTGCGACTCCCAGCCAACGGTCGACGAAGGTCAGGCCGATCCCGAGGCAGTAGAGCAGCGGCGAGACCTTGCCCTTGAAGTCCGAGCCAATGGCGATCCGCAGCGGGGAGTCACCGCCTCCGGCTCGCACCAGCACCCTCTGCAGAATCAGGAACGCGATCGCAGACGCGAGCAGAACCATGCCGTAGAAGGCGACGGGGGTCGTCGGGAAATGATTCTCACTCATCCATGCGGTGCTGAACGGGGTCAGCGAGAGCCAGAAGAGCAGGTGGAGGTTCGCCCACATTGCTCCTCCGGTGACACGGGACACCGCGGCCATCATGTGGTGATGGTTGTTCCAGTAGATGCCCAGGTAGATGAAGCTGAGTGCGTATGCCAAAAGCGCGGAGAGTTCGTGCCGCAGCGCGTGCCAGGACGTGCCGTCTGGCAGGTGCAGCTCAAGCACCATGATCGTGATCAGAATCGCGATCACACCGTCACTGAACGCCTCGACTCGCCCCTTTGGCACATCGAGAGGCTATCCGGCCCTCGTCGGGAAACGCCAACGGCCACCGGCATCGGCGACATGTCTGCCCTGCCTGTCCCCCTGTCAGCGACCTTAAATGCAGCGAGAGTCGCCGACAGCGTTTAGCCGTCAGCGACTCTCGCTCGAGCCATCTGGCGCTCAGCGTGTCTTGGCAACGCTGAAGCTCAGGCCGCTGTTGCGCTGCGTGAAGGTCGCGCGACCTGCGCCCTGGGGCGTGGTGTTCCAGCCCTGGATACCCTTGCCCGCGCCGGCGAGGAAGCTGGTGAAGTCCGCCGAGGCCGTGCCGCAGTCCATGTTGCTGCTCATGACCCGGTAGCGACCTGCCGGCATGTAGGTCGAACCCGCGCGGTCGTTATGAAGAACCGTGAAGCTGATGCCGTTGCACCCGCCTGCTCGCGCCGGACCGGCGGTGTGTGAACCCGCGGCGACCACTCGGAAGTTGCTGATCGAGGCGACCTGGCGATTGCCGAAGCGCAGGGTGACCGAATAGACACCCGGGTTGGTGGCCGGCGGAACCCTGACGGTCGTGTGATAGATGCCCTCGACCAGCGCCGGGGTCTGGACGGCGGGGATCCCGTTGACGCTACGCGACGATGAGATCGCGTTCGACGTGATCGTCAGGTTCCTGCCGGCGCGGGCGTACGCCAGGCCGGAGATCGTGAGCTTCTGGCCCGGCTTGACGGTCGTGGCGCTGAGCCCGATCGTGAACGGCGCGCTCTGGGCCTGCGCCACGGAGGCGGTCGGTGCCGCTCCGCCGGTTCCTGCGGCGAAGGCGCCGGGAGCCACGGCCAGAGCCGTTGCCGCGACGGCTCCGACAGTGGCGAGCTTGAGCGGGGTGATGCGCGAGTTGAAGCGAATGGACATTGGATCTCCTTTTGTTGGCGCCTGTTCGGCAGGCGCTTCATTTGTTGATCACAAGGTCCCAACTCTGGGCGGCCACTACGTTCGTAGTCGAGTACGGCATTTTCTCGACTCGACTACTGCGCCCATGGCTTAATCCCCTGCTTACCTGCACAGTCGTCCTGCAAGCAGCGCATCGGAATTACGATTACGCTGGACGACGATGAGCGCGCGCATCTGGGTTGTGATTCCGACGTACAACGAAGCTGAGAATGTCGGCCCGATCGTCAGAGCGGTGGCCGAGCAGCTGGACAGGGTGGCCCCCGCCGAGCACCGCATCCTGATCGTCGATGACAGCTCGCCGGATGGAACCGGACGAACCGCCGAGCAGCTCGCTGAGGAGATGCCGGCGGTCGAAGTGATACATCGCGCCAGCAAGACAGGACTCGGGCGGGCATACATCGACGGCTTCGAGCACGCGCTCGCGGCCGGCGCCGAGCTCGTCATTCAGATGGACGCTGACTTCTCACATGATCCGAAGTACATCCCTACGCTGCTGGCCGCTGCCGAGAGTGCAGACCTGGTACTCGGTTCGCGCTATGTGCACGGAGGGGCCGTGCAGAACTGGGGCATCACCCGCAAGGCGATCAGCCGTGGCGGCAGCTTCTACGCGCGCACGGTGTTGGGGCTCAAGGTCCGCGACCTGACCGGCGGCTTCAAGTGCATCCACCGATCGGTGCTCGAGGCGATTGACCTCCGCACATTGCGCGCGGACGGCTACGTGTTCCAGATCGAGGTCACCTATCGCGCCATCAGGTCGGGGTTCGTGGTGCGGGAGGTGCCGATCATGTTCGTCGACCGCGCCATCGGTGACAGCAAGATGTCTGGGAGGATCGCGCTCGAGGCGATGCTTCTGGTGCCGCGCCTCAGACGGTCAAAAGCGCCCCAGCTGACCCGCTCCTAGACCGGGTCGGCGCGGACATTCGGTCAGCGGGTCGTGAGCTCCCACCCGGTCGTTGATCGTCCGAAGGTCACGAGCCTGATTGAGGTCGTGGATCGCCAGCGTGGCGCGAGTGCCCGATTCTGGCCCGCGCAGGTGGCGCTCGCTGCGTTGCCCGTGCTCGGGCTGCTCGTGTGCGCGGCAGCATCGCGCACGACCTGGCTTCTGCCGGAGAACCGGCCGGTGCCCTCATCGATGGATGGCCCGCTGGGCCACATAGGGTTCACGCTCGGCCAGCCCGCCGTGGTTGTGCTGATCGCCGCGATCCTGTGCAGCTACCTGTTGACGCTCCGGTGGGTTGACAAGCTCTCTCCGCGCGCCGTGATCGCCGCGGTGGTGGCGGCGAATCTGGTTGTGCTGCTCGGCCCGCCGCTGTTTTCGACCGATGTCTTCAGCTACCAGGCCTACGCGCGGATGTTCGCGACGTACCACGCCAACCCGTACCTGCATGGCCCCAGCATGATCGCCGGCGATCCGATCTATGGCCTGATCGGACCGCGTTGGGTCCACACGGCAAGCGTCTACGGACCACTCTTCACCTGGATCAGCGGAGTCTTCGCGTCCGCGTCGCTCGCCACCAGCCAGCTCATCTTCAGGCTGATCGCCGCGATCGCGACAGGTGGCACGGCCTGCCTGATCTGGCGCTCGGCGCGGCTCCGGAGGGTGGATCCGACACGCGGTGTCGCCCTGTTCGGCCTGAACCCGCTCGTGACTCTCTATGGAGTCGGCGGCGGCCACAACGACATGCTGATGCTGCTGCTGAGCACCGGCGCGGTCTACGCGATCCTGAGCAGACGCGACCAGGTCGCGGGCGTCCTGGTCTCAGCGGGAGCCGCGATCAAGCTGACAGGTGGAATCCTGCTGCCGTTCGCGCTGCTCGCCGCAACAGGCCCTGGCGCGACCCGCCGAAGGCGGGCCTTCGTGCTCGGATTCGTGTCTGCCACCGTCGTGATCGCAGTGGCGAGCCTGTGGGTGTTCGGTGCGGGCATGTGGCACCTCCCGGGCACCGTCAGGTCGGTTCAGGACCACCCCACCTGGAAGAGCGGCCCCGGGTCACTGTTGGCGGCAACCGGACTGCACGCCTCGGACTCAATTCGAATCGTGGTCGATCTGATCCTGCTCCTATGGATCGTGTATCTGCTCCGCGAGGTCTGGCATGACCGAATGGACTGGATCGAGGCAGCCGCCTGGGCGACGGTCGCTGTGCTGGTCACAGCCTGGTCGTTCCTGCCCTGGTATGTGGCCTGGATGCTCCCGCTGGTGGCGCTGTGCAGGAGCGGGCGGCTCTGGAAGGCCACCATGGTCCTGACGCTGATCGCCGCCGTGTTCATGGTCGCCGGGACGCTCCCCAACGGCATCACCTTCCTCTGAGGCTCCGAGCCTGCACGTACCATGGCGGCGTGACTGCTGATCGCGAGCTGACACTGCTGAGCGTCGTCGCGCCCGTGTACCAGGAGGAGGCCACGATCACCAGCTTCTGCGCCGCTGTCGAGCAGGCGCTGCCCGATCTCCCCTACGAGCTGATTCTGGTCGATGACGGCTCGACCGACGGGACGGCGGGCCGGCTGGCGGAGCTAGCCGGCGCCGATGCACGCATCAAGGTGATCGGCCTGTCGCGCAACTTCGGCCACCAGGCGGCGCTCACCGCCGGCCTTGACCACGCCAAGGGCAACGTCGTGGTCACGCTCGACTCCGACCTCCAGGATCCACCCTCGCTGATCCCGGACCTGATCAAGCGCTGGCGGGCCGGCTCCGACGTCGTCTACGCCGTCCGCAGGCACCGGGATGGCGAGTCGAGTTTCAAGCTCGGAACGGCCCGCGGCTTCTACAAACTCTTCGGCGCGCTCACGTCGGTCAGTCTCGAGCAGAACGCGGGCGACTTCAGACTGCTTGACCGCAGGGCACTCGACGCGCTGCTGGGGATGCGCGAGCGCGCTCGCTTCTTACGTGCGATGAGCGTCTGGGTCGGATTCACGCAGGATTCGGTGCTGTATGACCGCGACGCCCGTTATGCCGGGGAGACCAAGTTCACCCTCACGCGCATGCTGCGCTTCTCACTCGACGCGTTCGCGTCGTTCTCGTACCGCCCGCTGCAGCTCGCCACGCTGCTCGGGTTCACGATCTCATCGATCGCGTTCCTGGCAATCCCGGCGGTGATCATCCTCAAGCTCACCGGTCACTATCTAACGGGATTCAGCACGGTCGAGATCACGATGCTGCTGCTGGGAGGCATCCAGCTGATCACGATCGGCCTGATCGGCGAGTACGTCGGCCGCATCTTCGAGGAGGTCAAGGGCCGCCCGCTCTACCTCGTGCGCAGCCGCAGAAACCTCGCAGACCCGGATCGCCAGCGGCCCTAGCCGCCGGCCGGGTTGGGGCCGCGAACCGTCGCTCCGCCGTTCTCGGCCGGCCCGCTTGGCCGGCCTCCTGCCGCCGACTCCTCAAGCGCCTCGATCCGCCCCGCCAGACCTTTCATCGCGTCGGCAATCGGGTCGGGCAGATGGACCCAGTCCGCATCCGGACCCTCCGGGCGCCGGCCCTCCACCCTGACCGGATGGCCCGGGATCCCGACAACCGTCGAGTTGGGCGGGACGTCATGGATGACGACGGTGTTGGCACCGATCTTCGCCCCATGCCCGACAACGATCGGTCCGAGCAGCTTGGCGCCGGAACCGATCGTCACGCAGTCCTCCACCGTCGGGTGACGCTTGCCCGTCGCAAAGCCGGTGCCGCCCAGCGTCACGCCCTGGTAGATCGTAACGTCCGCGCCGATCTCCGCGGTCTCGCCGATGACCACACCCATCCCGTGGTCGATGAACAGGCCCGGGCCGATCACCGCTGCGGGGTGGATCTCGATACCGGTGAGCGACCGCGCCAGCGTGGCGGTCAGACGCGGAAGCAGAGGCACGCCGGCCTTCAGCAGCCGGCTGGCCAGGCGGTGCGCCAGCAGCGCCTGCACTCCCGGCCATGCCAGCAGGATCTCCGCCGTGCCGACCTCGGCCGCGGCCGGGTCACGCGCCCTGGCGGCCGCCACGTCGCGGCCAATCTCGGCTGCCGCGCAGGAGAACAGGGCTCGAGTCTGCATCCGACCAAGCGTAGTGACCGCGCTCAGCGAGCTTCCGGTGCGAACCAGGGCAGCGACACGTAGCGCTCGCCCGAGTCGGGCAGGATGACCGCGATCCGAGCTCGTGCGAACTCGTCGCGGGACGCGACCTCGACGGCCGCGGCGACCGCAGCGCCGGCGGAGATGCCGACCAGCACACCCTCGCGTGCCGCCAACGCCTGAGCCATCGTAACCGCCTGTTCATCGCCAACCCCGATCACCTCGTCGATGATCTCGCGGTTCAGGATCGCCGGTATGAAGCCGGCACCGATCCCCTGAATCCTGTGCGGGCCGGGTGCGCCACCGGCGAGTACGGCGGAGGCAGCCGGTTCGACCGCGACCACATGCAATCCGGGTACGCGCTGCTTGAGGTATTCCCCCACTCCGGTGATCGTCCCCCCGGTGCCGACGCCGGCAACCAGCACGTCGACTCCGCCGTCGAGCGCCTCCCAGAGCTCGGGACCGGTGCTGCGCCTGTGGGCCTCCGGGTTGGCGGGATTGGAGAACTGGTCCGGCAGGAAGACGTCGTCGCTGATCGCCATCCGCCGGGCCGCCTCAACCGCCTCATGCATACCGCCGAGTGACTCGGTGATCTCGAAGCGCGCGCCGTAGAGCGCCAGCAGCCGCTCACGCTCGCGGCTCATCCCCTGCGGGAGCGTCAGCACCAGGTCGTAGCCCTTGGCCGCACACACGAAGGCGAGCGCAATCCCGGTGTTGCCGCTGGTTGCCTCGACGATCGTCGTTCGCCCCGGCTCGATCCGGCCCTCGCGCTCGGCCGCCTCGATCATCGCCAGGCCGATTCGATCTTTGACGCTGCCGCCGGGGTTGAACGACTCGACCTTGGCGAACACTCGCGCGCCGGAGGCACCGGGCAGGAGCCGGGTCAGCTCGACAACGGGTGTTTTACCCACAAACGCAGATATGTTGGTCGGAATCGACCCCATTGCCGGCCGGACTCTACCGGCGCACGAAGTTATGCCGGTCGCGAGCCTGGCAACCGCGACGCCGCCGCATGAATCTGACGGATCATTCGGCATGATCGCTGCTGCATCAGGACAGTGCGTCGTTGACCAGGTGTCAGTTTGCCGTTCACCCAGTGGCCGTCGGGGTGGATGACGGGCGGGATCGCGATTCCGAGCACAGGCGAGAACGCCGTCCACGTGTAGGCGCTTGCGACCTGGACCGTCCAGCGCTTCACAAGTGCGCACATCGCAAATGAATCTGAGAACCGCTCACCCGGAACGCGCTCATAATGAACTTTGGTGCCGCTGGATTCACCGGCCCACCAGGCCTCGCTGATGGTGTCGCCAGCCGGAATGGACATGTGCCATAGCCGCATGAACGCGCCTCGCTGGTGGTTGGTGAGATACCTGAAATCAACGATGTGTCCCTGCTCGTACATGAGCAGATAGTGCAGGTACCGCCGCCCCGATCCCAGGGCCGCGGACATGTCGATCCCCGTCTCGGGGATGGCGGCGAGCTCCGGCGACGCGCCGGTGACTGCGGCCGTGAACCTCATATCGGCCGAGCATGCATTGGCCGGAAACGGCCGGTCACAGGCGGCTTCGTTCATGTGCAGGTCAAGGATCATCTCCCCGGCATATGTTGGTGCGTAGCTCCTGTTGAGCCAGTGCTGCCAGATGCCACCAACCAGCCTGCCGCCCGGTGTGAGAAGCGTGGTCGTCCGTCCAGAAGCCGAGGCCACCGCCAGCATGAATACAAGCAGCATGAGAGCGACCAGACGCCTCATGCCAGAAAGCCTATCTCGGACCCGAGACCACCCCGACAGCTATCTGGCTCCGCCCCACCTCAGATGAAGTACATGGCCGCGCCGGCGGACCGCGCCTCAGCCTCCGCGATGTCGGCAATTGTCTGCTCGGCGAGGACGGCGCGAGCAGCCTCTGCGGCCTGCGCGAAAATGCCGGTCGTGTCGGCACCAAGCGGTCCGTCGAGCTGCTCGACCACCTCCAGCACGGTGATCTCGGACGCCGGCCTGCCGAAGCTGTAGCCACCCTTGACGCCTCTTTGCGATCTCAGCAGGCCGGCCCGGCGGAGCGTCGCGAAGAGTTGCTCGAGGAACTGCGGCGGCAGCCCTCCTCGCCTGGCGAGCTCTCCGATCGGCACCGGCTCGGCGTCGCCGAGCTTGTGCAGCTCCACCAGAGCTCGTACGGCGTATGGGGATTTGCTTGTGATCGAGAGCATCAGCCGGCCGGTGGTACAGGGCCACAGGCTAGCGGGACCTCAGGTCCAGGCGTGGCGGGACCTCAGATCCAGCCGTGCTCTGTGGCGATGAGGACGGCCTGGGCTCGGTCCATCGCCCCGAGCTTGCCGTAGACGTTGTGCAGGTGCGTGCGCACCGTGCTGGTTGAGAGTCCCAGCTCGGAGGCGATCTGCTTGTAGACCATGCCCCTCGCCAGGCGCCGCAGTACGTCAACCTCACGGGTTGACATCGGACACGGCTCGAGTTGGCGTGGGCGGTTGCTCGCCGAGGCGAGCGGAAGCTCGTAGAGCATCTGTCGCAATTGCTCCGGGCTGAGGTCGACCGACCGTGCGGCGTTCAACATCTCAGACGGGGTCACCTGGTCTCCGAGGATGTAGTGCCCGAGCATGTCAGCAAGGCGCACGATCGCCGCCTCGCCCCCGGCGTCGGGCGCATGATGGGCCTCGATGACCTGGGCTATCGAGTTCGGCAGCCCCCAGCGCCGGGCGATCACGCCACCGACGAGTGTGTGGTCGACACCCAGTTCCCGGCGCTCGCGCTGCAGTCGTTCCTCGGGCGTGCGTGCGTCACCATGGACCTGCTCGGGATAGCCGGGATATGCGTGCACGAGCACCAGCTTGCCGAGGTCGTGCATCATCGCCGAGATCATCAGCCGGTCGCGCGCCTCGAACTCGATCTCGGTTGCAATCCGCTCGGCTGCCCGTTGCGTCGCCACGCCGTGCAGCCGGAAGCGCTCAGGGACTGTGCGCCACACGGCCGGTCGCTCGAAGAAGTCGTAGGTTCTGGCCCGCGAGGCGATCACCAGCACCGAACCCGGTGAGAGCGCCTCGACCGCCTGAACCGCCGTCTCCACGCGGCCGCGGTTGAGGGCGTCGAGCTGATTGGCCAGACGCATGACCGCGATCGCCAGCGCCAGGTCGCTCTCGACCGCGCCGATCAGGTCGGCGGTGGCCGGTTCGCCGCCCTCGAACAGCCTGAGCACGTGGTTGCGCGTCTCAGCCAGAACGGGGTACGCCTCGATCGCCTCGAATGCGGCCGTCAGCCGACGTCCCTGCCCCTCATTGTGATGGCGTTCACGAGAGGCGTGCGGGTCCGTCGCACGGCGTGCGGTGGTGGCGGTCACTGCCATTCGCTGCTTCCTTGCGTTCGTCAGATTTCAGGCGCGGCCAGAGTCACTGCGCTCGCTATCGGCAGAACGCCGAGATTTGTTTAGCCGCGCAAGCCGGTCCCGACTCGATGTCTGAGCGATCAGCTCTTGGCCAGGGCCTGGTCGATCAGCTCGATCGTGCGGTCTTTGCCCAGCAGCTCCACACTCTCGAAGATTCCGGGTGAGATGGTCGTCCCTGCGATCGCGACGCGCACGGGCTGGAACACCTGCCCCGGCTTGACCCCGCGGCGCTCGACGATCTCACGCAGCGCACGCTCGATGTTCTCCACATCGAACTGCACGACCGCCGCCAGCGCGGCGCGGGCCTGCTCGAGGATCTCGCGTCCGTCGCCGGAATCGATCACCTTCGCAAACGCCTTGGGATCGTCAGCGGGGCCATCGAACAGGAATCCGGCAAGCGGCCAGAAGTCGCCGAGCGTCTGGATCTTCTCGCGTGAGATCTCGACGGCAGCGCGCAACCCGCTGCGCCCCGTGAAGCGCTCGAGCCGCTTGGTCAGCTCATCGGTGGACAGCGCCCGCAGATGCTGCCCGTTCATGTGCCGCAGTTTCTGCTCGTCGAACACGGCTGGGCTCTTCGAGACTCGGTCCAGCCTGAACGCTCCGGCCATCTCGTCCATCGTGAAAAACTCCTGGTCCGCGGCGAAGCCGGTTCCGAGCAGTGCTATGTAGTTGTTCACCGCCTCCGGCAGATAGCCGCCGTCGCGCAACTCCTGCACCGAGGCGGCGCCGTGGCGCTTTGACAGCTTCTTGCCATCAGGCCCGTGCAGCAGCGGTAGGTGGGCGTAGCGCGGTGGCTCGGCGCCCAGCGCCGCGAACACGAGCAGCTGTTTGGGAGTGTTGGAGATGTGGTCCTCGCCACGCACGACGTGCGTGATGCGAGCGTCAAGATCGTCGACCGCGACCGCGAAGTTGTACAGAACGGAGCCATCCGCTCGGGCGATCACGGGATCGTCCATATTCGCGTTCGGGAAGCTGACCTCGCCACGGACGATGTCGTCAAAGGCGGTGTGGCCCTGGTCCGGAACGCGTAGCCGCACCGCACCCTCAGTCTCCGGCTCGCCACGAAAACCGCGGTCTGCTCCGCGCGAGGCCTTGTAAGCCTTCACGTCCTCGGCGGTCGCGGTTGAGTGGTACGCATGGTCCTCGGCGAGCAGGCGAGCCAACGCCTCCTGATGGCGGGGCGTGTTGGCGACCTGTGAGATTGGGCCCTCATCCCAGTTGAGCCCCAGCCAGGTGAGCGCGTCGAGGATCTGGCCCACGTTCTCATCGGTAGAGCGCTCACGGTCGGTATCTTCGATCCGCAGGATGAAGGTGCCGGCCGATCCGTCACCGGGGCCATGCGCGAGCAGCCAGTTGTAGAGCGCCGCGCGGGCACCGCCGATATGCAGCGCGCCGGTGGGCGATGGAGCAAAGCGAACACGCATGATCACTCTGAGAGTAGGGAAAAGCACCAACGGGCCGGGAGAAGCGCGCGAATGCTGATCGGTGCGCATGTTTCGCCCGCCGGAGGTCTCTGGAAGGCCGTGGAACGTGGCGCCGAGCTCGGCGCCGAGTCGATTCAGATCTTCAACCAGTCACCACGGATGTGGCGTCCCACGAACTATGGCGAGGATGACTTCGAGCGGTTCAGGGAGGCCCGCGACGCAAGTTCGATCAAGGGCGTGCTGATTCACGCCGTGTATCTGCTCAACTGCGCGTCCGAGGACCCCGACATCCGCGACAAGTCGCTCGCGTCCCTGACCCATTCACTGCGCGTCGGCGACGCGATCGGCGCCAGCGGCGTGGTGCTCCACCCCGGCTCGGCGAAGTCCGGCGATGTCAGCGAGGCGATCGCCCGGGCCGGCACCCTCATCGCCGAGGCGCTGGCCGAGTCCGACAGCTGTCCTCTGCACCTTGAGGACACCGCGGGGGCGGGCGGCACGCTCGGGCGTTCGTTCGAGGAACTGGCGGCACTGATCGACGCCGCCGGCGGGAACGTGCGACTCGGGATGTGCCTGGACTCCTGTCACCTGCTGGCCTCTGGTTATGAGGTGCGGACGTTCGAGGGTCTGGATCAGACCCTCGCCGACTGCGATCGTGCCGTTGGTCTCGGGCGGCTGCACTCGATCCATCTCAACGACTCGATGACGCCACTGGGCTCCAATCGCGACCGTCACGCGGCGCCCGGCGCAGGTGAGTTCGGCGAGGAGGGGCTTTCGGTGTTCCTTTCCGAGCCGCGATTCCAGGACATGCCCGTCGTGCTTGAGACCGGCACCGCCGACGGTGGCGTAGCCGCCGCCGACATACAGCTTGTCCATGACCTCCGCCGTCGCGGAGTGGCGACGCGGGCGGGAACGGGTAGGGTTTCCGGATCGTGACGTCCGAGCGTGAAGCCGACGCCCTGGTGGTCTTCGGAATCACCGGCGACCTCGCCCAGAAGATGACCTTCCGGTCGCTCTACCGGCTCGAGCGCCGGGGCCTGCTGAAGACGCCGGTCATCGGAGTGGCCGCCGATGACTGGCAGGTTGAGCAGCTCGTGCAGCGCGCTCATGATTCGATCGTGGAGACCGGCGAGCCCTTCGATGAGGGCGTGTTCGCCCGCTTCGCCAAGCGGCTGCAGTATGTGAGCGGGAACTTCGACGACGACGCGACCTACTACCGCGTCAAGGACGCACTCGGAAGCGCCGACAACCCTGTCTTCTACCTCGAGATTCCCCCGTTTCTGTTCGCCCGTGTGGTCGCCGGACTCTCAGACGCCGGCCTGGTCGGCTCCGGACAGCGTGTGGTCGTGGAAAAGCCATTCGGGCACGATCTGTCATCCGCTCGTGCCCTCGCCGCCGAGCTGCACCGCCACCTCGATGAGTCGCAGCTGTTCCGCATCGATCACTTCCTGGGCAAGATGGGCTTGCAGGAGATCCTGTATCTGCGGTTCGCTAACTCCACGATCGAGCCTGTCTGGAATCGCAACTACGTCTCATCGGTCCAGGTCACGATGGCCGAATCCGTCGGGGTCGAGGATCGCGGCCATTTCTATGACCCGGTCGGCGCTCTGCGGGACGTGGTCGTAAACCACCTGCTGCAGGTGGTTGCAGCGGTCGCGATGGAGCCCCCCGCCGGCGGCGATGCCGCCACCCTGAAGACCGCCAAGTACTCGGTGTTGCGTTCGATGGCCGACGCCGACCCCGCACGCTACGTCAGGGGGCAGTACGACGGCTACCGGGAGATATCCGGCTGCGAAGCTCACTCGCAGACCGAGACCTTCGCGGCACTGAGGCTGGAGATCGACAACTGGCGATGGGCGGGCGTGCCGTTCTTCATCCGCACGGGCAAGCGCATGCCGGTCAAGCTGACCGAGGTGAGGCTTGTCTTCAAGCATCCGCCGAAGCTCGCGTTCATCCCCAGCGGCAGCCGCCGGCCGGAGCCCAGCCAGATCGTGATCAGGATCGATCCGAAGCACCGGCGTCCGCATGGTCCTCGACGCGCATGCGGGCTGACCGCGGCGGCACCGCTGACATCCACCTCGACATGGAGTTCGCCGATGAGGGCGGCGAGGCGCCGACCCCATACGAGGTGCTGCTGCACGCGGCGCTGGTCGGCGACGCAAGCGCCTTCACCAGACAGGACAGCGTCGAGGAGAGTTGGCGGGTGCTGCAGCCGCTGCTGGACTCGCCGCCACCCGTGATCGAGTACGCGGCGAACAGCTGGGGTCCGCTGGCGGCAGAGAAGCTACTGAACGGCTACGGCCGCTGGCGCACGCCCTGGTTGCCCTCCCGAACGCTCTGCAGGCATAGGCGAGCGGCTCGGCCGCTGCGGCTGCGTAGCCGGCCTCGGGCGGCAGCAGCGCCGAGCCGAGCAGCTGTGCCAGCTCGGAGTGGAGTCCGGCGGTGCGCTGCACGCGGAACTCGGCGCCGAGCCGAAGTCGCCGGTTGCCGAGACCGGCGGCAAGCTCCACGACCACCTCGGAGTCCCCAGGGAAGCTCGCCAGTACCTCACGCAGATCGGCGATCACGTCCGGCTGCACCGCGCCGGCGTCCAGCCGGATCCGCAGCGCCTCCGGCACGACCACGCGCGCCGCCTCCCGCTCGGCGCGCGCGCAACTCCTCGTCACTGGGCTCGAACCGCTCGACCGAGGAGACCACGACGCAGGTGCGCGACGCGTCCTTGTGGTCGACCTTGCCCTTGACCAGCACGACCGCGTCCTGCTCGACCGCGCCGCCCGCCTCCTCCAGCGCGTCGGCGAAGATCACGAGCTCGACCGAGCCGTGAGGTCCTCGAGCGTCGCGAACACCATCGGGTCGCCCTTCTTCGTGCGCAGGCGCTTGACCTGGCTGATCATGCCGCCGACGGTGACGCGTTCGCCATCCTTGCGCTCGCCCACCGCCCCGAGGTTGCAGTCGGTCCTGGCCGCCATCGCGACGCTGAGCGCCTTGAGCGGGTGCGCGGAGATGTACAGGCCGATCGACTCCTTCTCCATCGCCAGCAGCTCGCTCTGCTCGAACTCGCCGTCCGGGATCGGCGCGTGGCTGGGCGCGTCGCGGCGCCGCCGGCGCCGTCGCCGTCGCCGAGATCGAACCCGAGGTCGAAGATCGAGCCCTGGCCGATCAGCGCGATCCTGCTGGGCCTTCTGGCCCGCGGCCTGCGCCTGCTCGAGGACCGCCAGCATGCCCATCCGGCGTGGCGCCGGTCGAGCCGAACGCGCCGCACTTGATCAGCGCTTCGATCGCCTTCTTGTTGACCGCGCGGCTGTCGATCCGCTCGCAGAAGTCGAAGATGTCGGTGAACGGTCGGCGGGTGTCCGGTCGCAGGATCCGACTCACCGCGAGCGTTCTTGATCGCCTCGACCGCCGCGTAGCCGACGCCCTTGACGGCGTCGAGGCCGAAGCGGATGTTTCCGTCGACGACCACGAACTGGTGGTCTGAGAGGTTCACGTCCGGCGGCAGGATCTCGATCCCCATCTGCTCCGCCTGGGCGACGAAGAACGGCACCTTGTCCTTGGTATCCATCACCGAGGAGATCAGCGCCGCCATGTACTCGGCCGGGTAGTTGGCCCGCAGCCACGCGGTGCGGTAGGAGATCAGCGCGTAACAGGCGGCGTGTGACTTGTTGAACGAGTAGTCGGCCGACTTCTCGTTGGTGGTCCAGAGGAAGTCGATCGTGCTCTCGTTCGTGCCCGACGCTCGGCAGCCCTCGACGAAGTCCGGCTTGAGCTTGGCCATCGCCTCGCGGTTCTTCTTGCCGATCGCCTTGCGCAGGTCGTCGGCCTTGGCGCCGCTGAACCCGGCCAGCTCACGCGAGATGATCATCGCCTGCTCCTGGTACAGGATCACGCCCTTGGTCGACTCGAGCACGTCGCGCAGGCGCTCGTCGTGGATACTGGATCGACTCGGGGTCATGCTTGCCGCGGGCATATGTGGGAATCTGGTCCATCGCGCCCGGGCGGTAGAGCGCGCACGAGCGCGACGAGGTCGTCGAGCTCGGTCGGGCGCACGCGCTTGAGCGCCTCGCGCATGCCCTCGGACTCAAACTGGAACACGCCGATCGACTCGCCGCGCGCGAGCATCTCGTAGGTCTTCTCGTCGTCGAGCGGCAGCGTCGTCATGTCCGGCCGCGTGCCGGTCGAGCGCTCGATGATGTCGAGCGCGTCCTCGATCACGTCGAGGTTGCGCAGCCCCAGGAAGTCCATCTTCAAGAGCCCCATCTCCTCGACCGGCTTCATCGAGAACTGGGTGACCGTGCGGTAGATCTTGTTGCCGTCCTCATCGGTCTTGCGCGCGTCGGCCAGCTGGACGGGCACGAGATCGGTGAGCGGCTGCGGGTGCGATCACGACAGCGGCGGCGTGAATCGACGAGTTGCGCACCGTCCCCTCGAGCCCGCGCGCGACCTCGATGATCTGATGCGCGTCAGCGTTTGCCTGAACCTCGGCGGCCAGCGGCTGGCCGGCCGCCAGGCAGTCCTCGAACTTCGGCGCGCGCCCCTGCTCGGGGTCGGGGATCAGCTTCGCGAGCTTGTCACCGAGCGCGTATGGGAAGCCGAGCACGCGGGCGGCATCGCGGGTCGCCGCGCGCGGGAACATCTTGCCGAAGGTGATGATCTGCGCGACCGAGTCCTTGCCGTACTTGTCGGTCACGTACTGGATCACCTGCTCGCGGCCGCGCACCGAGAAGTCGACGTCGATGTCCGGCATCGACACCCGCTCGGGGTTCAGGAAGCGTTCGAACAGCAGGTCGTAGCGCAAGGGGTCAAGGTCGGTGATCCGGGTCGCGTAGGCAACAAGCGATCCTGCCGCGGAGCCGCGTCCCGGCCCGACCGGGATCCCGTGGTCGCGGGCCCATTTGATGAAGTCCCAGACGATCAGGAAGTACCCGGAGTAGCCCATGCGGTCGATCACACCGAGCTCGTATTCGGCGCGCTCGAGCGCGGCCGCCGGGACCGGGTCACCGAAGCGCCAGGACAGACCCTCCATCACCAGCTTGCGCAGATAGTCGGACTCGACCATCCCATCGGGGCACTCGAACCGCGGGATCAGCTGCTTGCCGAGCTCGATCTCGACATCGCAGCGCGCGGCGACCTCGAGGGTCGACGCAAGCGCCTCGGGCCACTCCGCGAATCTCTCGGTCATCTCCTCGTTCGAGCGCAGATAGAACTCGTTGGTCGCGAAGCTCATGCGTTTCGGGTCCGACAGCTGCGAGCCGGTCTGCACGCACAACAGCGCTTCATGGCTGTCGTAGTCCTCAGCGCGCAGGTAGTGAACATCCCCGGTCCCGATCAGCGGGCGCCCGAACTCTCGCGCGAGCCGCACGATCCCGGCGTTGGCGAGATCCTGCTCCGGCACCCCGTTCTTCTGAATCTCGAAGTAGACGTTCTCGTGGCCGTAGATCTGGATCAGCTCGTCAGCTGCGCTGCGCGCGTCGGCCTCACGGCCCTCCGCCAGCAGCGAGGTGAAGCGCGAGGCGAGGCACCCGGTGAACGCGATGATGCCCTCCGCGTAGCGTGACATCAGCCCCGCGTCGACGGTCGGATAGCCACGCTGCAGTCCCTCGAGGAAGCCAGCCGAGCACAGCTTTACGAGGTTGCGGTAGCCGACCGCGTTCTCCGCCAGAAGCGTCAGGTGATGGCGCTCTGCCGCGCTTTGTGTGATCATCGCTGACGTAGACCTCACAGCCCTGGATCGGCTTGATCCCGTGCTTCTTGACATGCCTTGTAGAGCTCGACGGCGCCGTTCATGACGCCGTGATCGGTGAGCGCCAGCGCCGGCTGCCCGAAGGCTGCGGCGCGCTCCGCCAGCTTGTCGATCTTCGACTGCCCGTCGAGCAGCGAGTACTCGGAGTGGACATGCAGGTGGGCGCAGGAGCGACTCATCTCAGGCCAGCGAGGATATGGACCGCCGCGGACGCCCGGACGGTCGCGGAGCCCAAAGCCCGTGACCGTTGCCGCAACGTGCGACTTCTATCTCACAAGCTGCGCACTACCTCCGCAGCGACGCCGACCTGGCGCCGACGGCTGCCGAGCGCCCGAGCACGCGGCCCTTCGCGTCGAGCGCCTGCACCGCCACGTAGGCGGGAGCCTGGGGCACCGTGATCGCTGTCTCAAAACCGATGATCGGCGCGGTTCCGATCGGCGTCAGCTGCGTCGTCGCCGGGCCTCCCAGCACGCGCCAGCTGCTCAGCTCGGTCGAGCCGTTCCAGGATGCGTAGAGGGTCGCGGTGTTGCCGGATGCGACCGCGGCGAGGTCCGGCGGCGCCGTCGGGGTTGCGGTCCAGGGCTGCAGGAACGCTCGGTACGAGCTGGCGCCCAGGGTCAGGTGACCGTCGAACAGCACGCGGCCGGTGTCTCGAATACTTGGTGAAGTTGGTCGAGCGGCCCCAGCCGACGAACCAATCGTTGCCGGCCAGCGGCTGCACGCTACCGAGCGCGTCGGAGTAGACCTGCGGCTGGTGCTGGAAGGCGTGCCGGAGAGTCACCTGCCGACGCCGCTGATCGACGTTGAGAACCAGCGCCCGCGAGTGCGCTGCGCGCTGCGGCGGACCACCCTCGTTGTCAAAGACCGTCATCACGCCGTCGTCGTGCATGTTGACGTCGTGCTGGTAGTAGAAGCGCGTGCCGGCCGCCATCTGGAAGTCGCTGTGCTTGCCGCCGAGCCGCCACATCACCTTCCCGGTCCTGCGGTTGACCTTGTAGCAGGCGCATGTGTTGCGCCCCGAGATCACGAGGTTGCCGTCGCTGGGATCGATCGAGATCGCGTTGATGTGGAAGTAGTCCCAGACCCAACCCGGCTGCAGCACGGGCGCCTTGTAGGAGTCGGTCAGCGGCACGTGCTGGTCGGTGCGCCACTGGAAGAGCAGCTTGCCGGTGGCGACGTCGACCTCCTGGACGACGCCGAACAGGTAGGGCACCTGGTGGGCGACGCCGCCGATCCGCATGTTCGCGACGGCGCTGCCGTAGCAGGTGAACAGCGCGGTCCCCTCGGGGGTCAGGATGAACTCGTGCAGGTCGCCCTGGAAGCCGTTCTGCCCGGACACCGTCGCGACCGGCCGGTAGTTGGTGTCGACGATCTGATAGTGGCCGAGGCCGTAGCCGACGCCGTGTGAGCCGGTGACGACGCCCTGAAACCAGCTGAGCACCGGCTTGCCCCGATAGGTGCCGACGTTCACGTTGAACGCGCTCCTCGCGGCGACGTCGGATTCGATGCCACCGGGTTGAACCAGATGATCCGGCCCCTGTGATCGACGATCAACGGCCCAGCCTGCGACGGGCCCTGGTGTACCTCGGTGATGACCAGACCGCCAAGCTGAGCCCTTCGACGGCGTGTCGATCACCACCTGAGGCGCGATCAGATCCGGCCGCGAACGGAACCGCAGAACGCCGTCGCTAAGCTCGCTGCTGGCCGACGCCGGCAGCGCCGGCAGCCCGGCCGCAAGGCTCGATGCCGCACCTCGGCCGAGCACAGCCAGTGCAGCGCCACCCGCAGCCAGGGCGAGGAATTCGCGTCGGTTTCCCGTGTGTGTTCGCACTTCAACCCTGGATAACACGTCATCTGGCGGAAAGGTTCATTGAGGCGCGGTTAATGTCCTCGAAGCCGTCAAAACACGACGCAGAGGTTCGATTCAACATATGCTCCCGTTAAAGGGCGTGTCACGTCCGCATAAACCCAGCTAATGTCACCGCAACTTTTGAGTTCTCGAGGACTTATCGTAGACAGATGCGCGATCTCAAGAACAGAACCCGGCCAGGCGCCGGGCTCCAAAGCTTCTGGCCTCGGCACTCGCCGTCGCCGGTGTCTGCCCTGGCCGCTGGCCGCCTGCGGATCGTCGGGGACTCCGGGGATCCGCCTCATCGGGTTCGACCGGGTCGTCCGGCGGCTCTCAGACGACACCACAGGCCTCGTCGAACGCGACGCTCACGACCACCAAGGTCCCCGGCTACGGCACCGCACTTGCGACCGCCAAGGGCGCCCCGGTCTACATCCTGACCTCCGATCCCATGAGCGGCAGCAAGTGCACCGGCGCCTGCGCCAAGGACTGGCCGCCGCTGACCGTCACCGGCAAGCGCCACCGGCGCGCGATGGCGTCGACGCCTCGATGCTCTCGACCTTCAAGCTCACTGACGGCACAAGCAGGTGCTCTACAACGGCCATGCGCTGTACACGCACCCGGCGCTCAGCGCAACGGCGGTCAGCGGGCACCGCCGCCAACGGCGGCATCTGGTACCTGGTCGTCGCCCACCGGCAAGCCGATCACCAAGACCAACGGCTCGGGGTACTGAGACGGTGGCGACGCTCGACCAGCAGCAGGCGGCGAACGAGCAGTCGCCGAGCCGCACGGTGACGGCGCCGACTCCACGACTCGCGGCGGCAGCGGTACCGCCGAGCCGCAAGCAGGCGATCCTGTGCGCTGTGCTGCGTCGCGCAGTTCATGGTCATCCTCGACCTGTCGATCGTCAACGTCGCGCTGCCGTCGATCCAGGTCGGCCTGCACTTCTCCTCCGCCGACCTGCAGTGGGTGATCGACGCCTACGCGATCGTGTTCGCCGGCTTCCTGATGCTCGCGGGCCGCGCGGCCGACGTGATCGGTCAGCGGCGCACGTTCCTGGCCGCGCTGCTCGTCTTCTCGGGCGCGTCGCTGGTCGGCGGTCTCGCGCCGACCAGCACCGACGCTGATCGCCGCCCGCGCGGTCCAGGGCCTCGGCGGCGCGATGATGGCCGCCTGCTCGCTGGCGATCGTCACCTCGACGTTCGCCGCCGGGCCCCGAGCGCCACCGCGCGATCGCGCTGTGGAGCTCGATGAACGGAGCCGGCGGCGCGATCGGCGTGCTGCTCAGCGGCATGATCACGCAGTGGACGTCGTGGCGCTGGATCCTGCTGATCAACGTCCCGATCGGCATCGTCACGGCGATCGCCGCGATCCGCATCGTCAGCGAGCGCCGCTCCGGCAAGCGCGAGTCGTTCGACGTGCTCGGCGCGGCTGTGCTGACGCTCGGTCAGGTGCTGATCGCCTACGGCTGCGTCAACGCCGGCACCGACGGCTGGGGCACCACCGCGGCCTGGATCCCGATCATCATCGGCGCGGCGCTGCTCGCGCTGTTCCCGGTCGTCGAGAGCCGCGCCAAGTCACCCGCTGATACCGCCCAAGTCGCTCACCAGCACCTGAAGCTGGTCAACCTGATCGTGCTGCTGTTCAGCGCCGCCCTGTTCCCGATGTGGTACATGGGCTCGCTCTACATGCAGCAGGTGCTGTCGCTGCAGCCGATCACGACCGGCATCGCCTTCCTGCCGATGGCGCTGATGATCATGTTCTGCGCGTCGCGCGCGGGCAAGCTCGTCAGCCGCTTCGGGGTCAAGCCGGTGCTCGCCGGCGGGCTCACGTTCATGACCTGCGGCATGGCGCTGTTCGCGCGATCGCAGCCGAGCGGCAGCGCCATCCAGTACATCATCCTGCCGGGCCTGCTGATGACGACGGGCATCGGCTTCTCGATCGTGCCCTCGACGATCGCCGCGATCCAGAACGCCAGCCCAGACCGCGCCGGCCTCGCCTCCGGGCTGGTCAACACCTCCCGCCAGATCGGCGGCAGCCTCGGGCTCGCGGTTCTGATCTCGATCGCGACGCTGCACACGAGCAATCTGATCAGCTCACAACGTCGCGGCCGAGCCGGCGCTGACCGACGGCTTCCGCCTCGGTTACCTGGTCGGCGCCGGCTGCTGCGCGGCCGCGCTGCTGCTGACGCTCGGCTTCCGCGTCGCTCCGGGGCCGGCGCCCCGCTGGGCGCAGGCCCCGCTGCAGCGCCCGGCCCGACAGGCAACCCGCGCAGCGTGGCCGGCGCGGTCGGCGTCGTCGTCGCCGTCTTCGCCGTGCTCGCGTTCGGGCTGCCACGCACGCACGGCGCCGCCGATCGGCGAGTACACGACCAAGGACACGCTCAGCTTCGTCTCGGCGCCCCGGACCTGCACCCGCCGAAGATCACCGGCGGCCCCACCAGCGTCGGCGAGCAAGCTTCCCGGCGACATCATGATCGCCAACTTCTACGACCTCACCCAGCAGCCGATGGTCGGCCAGAGCGGCCCGCTGATCCTCGGCGGCAACCTGCAGCCGATCTGGTTCAAGCCGGTGCCGACCGAACGTCGTCGCCTCGAACCTGCTGGCCCAGACCTACGACGGGCAAGCCGGTGCTGAGCTGGTGGCAGGGCGACGTCACCGCGACCGGCCAGATCAACAGCGGCGAGGACATCGTCGTCAACCAGCACTACCAGAAGATCGCCACGCTCAAGGGCGAGGACGGCTGGATCCCGACGCTGCACGAGTTCGTGATCCGCGGCCACGACGCGTGGGTGACGGCCAACAAGAACGTGCCCGCACAGCTCGCCAAGTACGGCGGCGTCAACGGCGGCGCGATGATCGACTCGGCAGTCCAGGAGTACGACCTGCGGACCGGCAAGCTCGTCTACAGCTGGGTCGCCTCGAAGCACATCTCCGAGAACGACTCTTACGCGGTTCCTCCCGAGAACGGCTTCCCTTGGGACGTGTACCACGTCAACTCGGTCGATCCGCTCTCGAACGGCACCTTCCTGGTCTCGATGCGCAACACCTGGGCGGTGTACCTGGTGAACGAGAAGACCGGCAAGATCGAGTGGACGCTCGGCGGCAAGCACTCGAGCTTCAAGCTCCCGAAGGCCGACCGGTTCCAGTGGCAGCACGACGCGCAGATGCTGAACCCGACGACGCTGTCGGTGTTCGATGACCACTGCTGCATATCACCGGCGCCGGCGTCTACCTCGACGCGACCGGCCCCTCGCGCGGACTGGTGCTCAAGCTGAACCCCGGCAACCACACGGTCAAGCTCAAGAAGCTCTACTCGCACGGAGTCACGGTCGAGTCGCGCTACATGGGCAATGTGCAGACGCTGCCCAATGGCAACGCGTTCGTCGGCTGGGGCGACGTCCCGTTCATGTCCGAGTTCTCGAAGTCGGGACAGCTGATCTTCGACGCGGTCCTCCCCACGCCCGGACATCACCTACCGCGCCTATGTCCAGAAGTGGGTCGGCAAGCCGCTCTACCCGCCGAGCGGCGCAGCGTTGCGCATGCGGCGGTGGGACGACCGTCTACGCCAGCTGGAACGGCGCCACACAGGTGAAGCGCTGGAAGGTGCTGGCGCTCGCCGGCTCCGGCTCGACGACCGTCGTCGGACAGATGCCGAAGACCAGGTTCGAGACCGCGATCAGGGTCTCGAGCGGCGCAGGCGAGTTCAAGGTCGAGGCGCTCAACGCCGCCGGGAAGGTGATCGGCACCTCCAAGCCGTTCGCGGTCAAGCGCTCATGACCGACGTCAGGGATCCAGAGGACATGCTGAGCGAGCCTGACCGCACCGAGAGCGCGCGGAGACTCGAGGGCGCGCCAAAGAGCGAGGGTGCGCGCAAGCCCACCGGCGGCCTCAGCCGGCGGCAGTTCACTCCGCGCGCGGCCGGCAGCCTCGCCGTAGCGTTCGGCGTCGGCGGTGCGACCGGCTACGTGGCCGCGCGGCTCCGGTCCGAGCACCGCACCGGCGCCGGAGCCCTCCGGCTCGACGGCGACGACGCTACCGGCCGCCGGCGAACCGGGCAGCGGGGTCGCGAGCTTCGTGTCGCGTCCGGACCTGCGTCCCTCAACCGTGACCATCACCGATCGCACGCACCACGAGCGCTTCAACGACTCGCCGCGCTTCATCGCGATGGCCGCCGATGGCCGACCAGGAGTACAAGAGCGTGCAGCGCGGGCCGATGCTGGTCGACCGCCGCGGGCGCGTCGTCTGGTACAAGCCCGAGTCCGGACTCGACCTTCGACGTCCAGGTCCAGCGCTACAAGGGCAAGCCCGTGCTGACACGCTGGCACGGAGCGCTGATCGGCGGCCATGGCGAGGGCGTCGGGGAGATCATCGATGAGACCTACGCGACCGTGGCAACCGTCGGCGACGAGAGAACGCTGCCGCTCGACCTGCATGAGTTCAACCTGACCTCCCGCGGGACGGCGCTCGCGACCCAGTACGAGACCCGCAACGCCGACCTCTCCTCGTCGGCGGCGCCAAGAACGGCACGCTGCTTGTCGGCCACGCGCTTGAGATTGACATCGCAACCAACAAGGTCCTGCATGACTGGGTCTCGATCGATCACGTCGGCCTTGACGAGAGCTACCAGCCGCTGCCCGGCTCGGCCAGGACGGCCTATGACTTCTTCCACATCAACTCGATCGCCGAGGCGCCTGACGGCAACCTGCTGATCTCTGGCCGCAACACCTGGGCGGTCTATAAGGTCCACCGCCAGCACCGGCGAGATGATGTGGCGGCTCAACGGCAAGAAGTCGGACTTCGACGTTCCGAAGAGCGCCGGCTTCTCCTGGCAGCACCACGTTCGCGCCCACGGGAGCTCTCAGCTGACGGTGTTCGACAACGCCGATATCAGCGGCCACGGCTCCGTGGCGCTGTTGCTTGATCTCGACGAGCGCAAGCGCAGGTCCAGCTCAAGCGTGCCTTCCAACACCCGGCCCGCTTCCTCGCCTGGACGCTCGGCAGCGTGCAGGTGCGACCCAACGGCAACGTCTTCGTCGGCTGGGGCTCGCAGCCCTACTTCTCCGAGTTCTCACCCGACGGGGAGCTGCTGGTCGACGGTCAGTTCGACAGCGCCACACGCTCCTACCGGACCTTTCTGGCCGATTGGGAGGGCCGCCCGACCGACAAGCCCGCCATGGTCGCACGCGCCAACTCGTGCCGGCGGCTTCGTGATCTACGCCAGCTGGAACGGCGCGACCGAGATCGACCACTGGCTGGTGCTCGCCGGCAGCGACCCAGCCTCGCTTCTGCAGGTCGGCTGGCAGCCGTGGACCGGTTTCGAGACGACGATCATCGTCAACAGCACGGGACCGCTGTTCGCGGTCGCCGCGATCGACAAGAAGGGCAACGAGCTGGGCCGCTCGGAGGTCACATGAGGATACGCAACCGCAGCACTGAGGAGAGGACACCTTGAAACTGATCGGAGCCGGTCTCCCCCGCACCGCGACGCTGACGCAACGCGCGGCGCTGGAGATGCTGGGATTCGCGCCCTGCTACCACATGCAGAACGTCTTCGCCGACCATGTCGGAGGCGCGGACGTTGGCGCGATGCGCTCGACGGCAAGCTGTCGCCGGCTGAGATTGTCAAGGACTATCCCGCGGCCGTCGACTGGCCAGGCGTCGTATTACTACCGCGAACTGATGGAGGCCTTCCCGCGAGGCCAAGGTGCTGCTGAGCGTTCGCGACGGCGCAGGCGTGGGCCGAGAGCATGCACAAGACGATCTGGGGCCTCTTCTACGACGACACCCTGATCCGCCATGTCTCGGACGCGCGCACCAAGGTCGACCCGGTATGGGCGAACTACATCGAGATGATGAAGGAGATGTGGCTCCGCACGAGCCTGCTCGACGGCGAGGCCACGACGCTCGATTTCATGGCCACCGCAGATGGAGCGCTTCAACGACGAGGTCAGGGCCACCGTCCCAGCCGAGAAGCTGCTCGAATGGTCGCCCAAGGACGGCTGGGAGCCGCTCTGCGCGTTCCTCGAGGTGCCGGTTCCCGCCGAGCCCGTTCCCGCACGTCAACGACACCGAGCAGTTCGTCGACCAGATCACCCGTTTCTCGGTGCAGGTGCTCAGCGGACAAGATCCTGGTGGACAGGTGAGTTCGACCGCGAACAAGGCGCAGGCGCGTCTCCGCGAGGGTCCGCACGCTGAGGCACGGCATGCCGAGAAGCTACAGTCCGCCTCGCCGCCCGCGCTGCGGTCGGTTCGTCCGGCCGTGGAGGCCGCCCCGCATCAGCGACCGGCCGTGGTCTGGCTGACCGGGCCGTCCGGCGCCGGCAAGACGACGATCGCGCGTGAGCTCGAGGTGGAGCTGCGCAGCCGTGGCCTGATGGTCGGGATGCTCGACGGCGACGACCTTCGTGCAGGGCTCTGCAATGGACCTGGGCTTCTCAGACGCCGACCGCGCCGAGAACATCCGCCGCGCGGCGGAGGTAGCACATTTGATGACCCGCGCCGGGCTGATCGTGATCGTCTCACTGATCTCGCCGTTCCGCACCGGCCGAGCGCAGGCGCGGGCACTATTCGAGCCGGGTGAGTTCTTCGAGACCTATGTGCACACCCCGCTTGAGGTCGCCGAGCGGCGCGACCCAAAGGGCCTTTACCGCCGTGCCCGCGACGGCGAGATCGCGCCAGTTCACCGGGATCGACTCGCCGTACGAACCGCCCGAGTCGCCCGATGCTCAGGCTCGAGACAGTCGGTCACACGCCGCGCGAATGCGCCATGACCGTGCTCCAGGCGCTGATCGACGGCCAGATCGCCTCAGCGCCTGATCAGCCGCCCGCCTCCTGTTCAGACTGCGGGTTCTCCTCGCGCAGGCGCTGAAGCGCCGCGTCCAGCCGTGCGGCTGAGATCGGGCCATTCGGTCCGGATCGACGCTCGGGCTCCGGCTCGATCTCGGCGCTCCGGCTCGGCCTCCCGCTCTGGCTCGACCCCCCGCTCCGACTCGCCTCCCGCTCCGTCTCGACCTCCGGTCCGGCCCGGGCTCGGGCTGACCTCTGGCCCTGGCGCCGGCTCGGCGCCGGTCATCCGGTCGACAGCCGCCGGCAGCTCCGCAACCGGCCCGGGAACGGCGCCGGAATGGCCACCGCAGCCTCATGTCCGGTTGCGCACCTGCCATGCCATCCGCGACTGCAGCGACCACAGCTCGATGAACCCGGGCGACGCCTCCTGGCTGAAAAGCCCGCCGGACTCGGAGAACGTCGCCAGCTGGGCGTCGTAAACCGCGTAGGGCGACTCGCGCGTGACCACCCGCGCGCGAGCCCTTGAACAGCTTCACGCCGATCCTGCCGGTGACCAGGCTGTTGGCGGCCTCCATGTAGGCGTCGATGTCGGCTGCGCAGCGGCTCCCACCAGAGTCCGGCGTAGACCAGGTACGCCCATTTCTGGTCGAGTGTCGACTTGAACTGGTTCTGGTGGATCGTCCCCACCAGCCGCTCGAGCTCCGCGTGCGCGGGCAGCAGAATCGCAGCCGCGGGCACCTCGTAGATGTCGCGCACCTTCAGTCCGACGATGCGGTCCTCGATGTGGTCGACGATGCCGACGCCGTGGCGCATACCGGCCGCAGCGACCCGCTCGAGCAGCTCGACCAGACCAAGATGCTCCCCGTTCAGCGCCACCGGCACCCCCGCTTCGAACTCGATCTCGAGCGTCTCGGGCGTGTCAGGCGCCTCCTCGGGCCGGGTGACGAGCTGGAACACGTCGTCCTGCGGAGCGGTGGTCAGATCCTCGATCCAGCGGCCCTCGCTCGAGCGCCCCCAGAGGTTGTCATCGATCGAATACGGCGCGACCTCGCTGCCGCCCTTGACCGGGATGCCGTGCTCGCGCGCGTAGGCGACCTCCTCATCACGGCCCATCTTCCAGCTGCGCACGGGCGCGATCACCTTGAGCTCAGGTGCAAGCGTCGCCACGGTCGCGTCGATCCGCACCTGATCGTTGCCCTTGCCGGTGCAGCCGTGCGCGATCGTGTCGCAACCGGTCTGGCGCGCGTACTCGACCGCCAGCTTGGCGATCAGCGGCCGCCCCAGCGCGGTGAACAGCGGATAGCCAAGCCCGTAGATGGCGTTGGCCTTGATCGCCGGCACGACGTACTCACGGGCGAACTCCTCACGCGCGTCGATCACGTGCGCATCGACCGCGCCGAGCTGGCGGTGCCTTGCCCTTGACGACGTCGTAATCCTCGCCCGGCTGGCCGAGGTTGACCGTCAGCGCGACGACCTCCGCGTCGTATTGGTCCTGGATCCACTTGAGCATCACGCTCGTATCGAGCCCACCGCTGTAGAGCAGCAGCACGCGGTGCACATCGTCTGGGTTGGCGAGGTATGTCGCTGTCTGATTGGTCACGGCGCGCAAATCTACGGACTTGCGAGCGCTTGCGGCCGCGAAGTCATCGCCGCGCTGCTCGAAGTTCGGTACTGGTTGAAGCTCGGGGCCGCCGGCGACAGCAGTACCACCGCGCCGGCCGCAGCGGCGAGTCCTGAGCGCTCGCGTCCGCCTCGCCATGTCTCCCGCCGTCGACATGCGGTCCTCGCGCGAAGCCCGTGGGCGCCGGCCGCCGCACTCAGACGCTCGCCCGTCAGTCGGGCAGCGGATCAGAGTCGTTTCGCGTCGGCCCGCGCCAGCGCCTGCCCGAGCTCGCCGTAGTCCTGGCTCGCGCTCGCTGCCGCCGGCGATCAGCACGACGCGGCGCTCCGCAAACGCCTCAAGTGCCGCCATCGTCGACTCGGGCGTGGTGGAGATGCTGTCATCCACCCATTCGACCCCACGGCGTCACGTGCACGGTCTGCAGCCTGTGTGGGAGCGGCCGTCAGTCCGTCCAGCGCCTGGGCAGGGCGGCAGCCGGCAGGCCCGCCGCCTGCGATCGCGGCCACGCGCGGCCGCGACGTTCTCTGCGTTGTGCCGGCCCGCGCAGCGGGATCTGCTCCGGAGCGTCACGGACCGAGACGGCCAGCCCGCCGCGCTCGCCGGGCGGGCGAACACGCGGCGCGAACCCCGGCAGGTCGAAGATCCTCAGCTTGTCGGCGCGGTACTGCTGCTCGCTGCCGTGCCAGTCGGTGTGCTCGCGAGAGAGGTTGGTGAGGACCGCCACCTCGGGGCCGACCGTGAGGTCTGCGATCTGGTAGCTCGAGAGCTCGCAGACGACCCAGGTATCGGGTCGCGCGCTCGAGGTCCAGCAGGTCGATCACCGGCCGGCCGATGTTGCCGGCGAGTTCGACCGGGGTGCCGCCGCCCAGCAGATGCGCGATCACCGTCGCGGTCGTGCTCTTGCCCTTGGTGCCGGTCACGCCGATCACGTGCCGGCCCCGCGCTCGGCCAGCCACAGCCCAGTGGCGGTCGTGACGGTCGTGCCCGTCTGCACGCGCCTCCTGGATCAGCGGCTTGTAGATCGAGACGCCGGGCGAGCGCACGAGCACCTCGGCCTCCGCGAGCGCCCCCCGCGCCTCCTCGCTGCGGGCGTGTCGTCATCGATCACCGCGCTGATCCGCGCGTCCGGCAGCCGTGCTCGACGCTGGGCCTGAAGCGCTGGCGTCTCGCGCCCCAGGCCCCAGAGCGCGATCGCGCCTGCCGTCAAGCTCCGAGAACTTCACGGACCGGGCCTATCAGCACTTCCGGAACGTCGTGGTCCTCGCTCAGCGCGAACTGGGCCTCCAGCTCGGCGTCGGTGACCGGCCGCGCGCCAGCACCTCGCTGCACGAGCCGTCGCACGACCGCGTGGTCTGCCATTGGTCGCTGCTCGCTCGAGCAGCCGGATCGCAGCAAGGCACTCCTCGACCTCGCCCGACGCACTCGAAGGGCTTGTCACCGCCGGTCGCGGTCAGCAGCGCAAAACCGTCGTACTGATCGGGCTCGCCGAGCAGATCGCTGCCGAATATCCTCACTCAGCTGCTCCGGACTCGTGAACGGGGCGAGGATCAGGTAGACGAAGCGGCACTTGTCGCAGTCACAGCACCAGCCGTTCCGACGCCGTGCGGGATCGATGCGAAAGACCCGGTTACAGCTCGTGAACGCCGAGTGGTACTGCGTGCATGCGCGAGAAGGCCCGGGCGATCGAGAGTTCGGAGGCCGGCCTGAGGATCGAGAAGATCAGCGGAGCGCCCGCGATCTCTGCGACCGCGCCCGCAGCAGCCGCTCGGCGCGCCGGCTCTTGCTGAACTGGTGATTGACCTCGATGCCGTGCCACACGAGGTTGCCGGCCGACGCCGATGCGCTCGTTCGCCAGCGCCACCGCGTCGAAGCCCTGCGTCGCGGCGGTCAGCAGCGCCACGCACTGACGATCGCGGTGATCGGGATGTGCCCGTTGAGCGCGCCCTGCGAGTTCAACTCCAGCAGTGCCGGGTCGATCCGGCGCGTCACCTGGTGGCGAGGCAGCCTCGCCACCGCGGCCGTGTCGCGGATCGGCTGTGGCGTCGCCGATCGAGAACAGCGCGACCTCCAGGCCGCTTGCGCGCGCGATCTCGATCGCCACACAGGAGTCCTTGCCGCCACCGACCGGGACCAGTAAGCGCGTCGGCCCGTGGGCTGCGGTCGCGCTGGGTTGCGACGCCGAGTCGACCCCGCGCGGGAACTGCGGCTGCGGCAAGCGCAGAAGATCGTTGACCACCGCAAACTCGCCCAGTCCCTCGGAATAGAGCGCCGACAACAGCAGTCCGGCTGCTGCAGGCGGGGCGCCGGTCTCGCAGACCAGGTGCTGCGGGATCGCCGCCTTGTAGTAGCTGACGCCTGCGACCCAATGCAGCAGGTCCAAGAGGCTCTCGACGGCACGGGAGTCGTGGGTTGGCGCGGGCAGCTCGAGCGTCTCCTCGAACTCGAGGTCGTCGAGCGCGTACCCCAGCCGCACCGTGCCGTCAGGCTGCATGCTGCGATAGGTGAACTGGAACGCTCGGATCGCTCCGGGATCGAAGTTGGCCTGTGGCGCTACGGACACGCGCTTAGCGTAGTCTCGCGCGGGCGATGGCTGGCGATGTCGTGATCATCGGGGCGGGCATCGTCGGCGCCTCGACCGCTTACTTCCTCGCCCGGGAGGGTGTTTCGGTGACCGTGCTCGACTCCGTCGGGATCGCGGCCGGTGCCTCGGGTCGCAACAACGGCCTGATCGAGCATCCCTACGACGCGGCCCAGCGTCCCGACTGTTCGATGAAACGGTGGACTTTCTGCACGGGGTCCTCGGCGATGCGATGCCGGCACAGCCGGTGGGTGCGCTGCTGCTGGCTGACGATGAGGCCGGCGCGCAGGAGTTGCTGGATCACTATGGCCAGTTTCCAGAGCTCACGCCGAGCTCTGCTCACCCCGCGGGAAGCACGTGTCGAGGAGCCGCTATTGGCGGACGGACCTCTGGGGTTGCATGTTGCAGACGGGCTATCCGATCAGTCCACTCGCAGCGACGCAGGCGGTGGCACAGATGGCCCGCCGCGCCGGCGCGGAATTCGTGGTACCGGGGATCCATAGCGGCGGTTCGGCCGTCGGCGGTGCGGGGTTCAAAACCGCGATTCCCCGTTATAACGCCGAAGTTATAACGCGGAATCGCCGATTTGGCAAGGTGTGATGCTGACGCCGTCGTGGTCGCGACCGGCGCCTGGACCGCTCAGACGCTTGGCGGCCTGGTGCGCCTCGATGCTGTCGAGCCACTCTGGGGCGTGATCGTCCTGGTTCGACCTGCCGCAGCATCCGCGCCACCCGATCATCGAGGGCACCGTGACGCGCGGCCTGACCAGCGGCAAGATCGAGCACGAGACGCCATTCACGCTGCTCGACAGCCCCAGCTGGCTCGCGGTCGGCTCGACTCTGCTCGCGGGTGACCCAACCGCAGGCTGCAGCTTGGTCGCCAGCGTCTGCTCGATCGCGGCACCCGTTTCGTGCCGTCAATCGCCGGCGCGCGCGTCGAAGGAACCCTCGTCTGCGCCCGGCCCAAGTCCTTTGACAACCGCCCGATACTCGGGCGTGTGCCGGGGCACGACCGGCTATGGCTAGCCAGTCGGGCCACGGCGGGCGCGGCATGTCGCTCGGCGCCGCCTCCGGGCGACTGCTGGCCGAGTCGATCCTGCCAGGAAGTGACGCCGGGATCCCAGCGGAGCTGAGCGCCCGCCGACTGGCTACGAGTTGAGCCTGATGGTGTCGCTTGACAGGTTCAGCGTGCCGATGTTTCCGTTGGCGGTGACAAACCGCAGGGTGGCACCTTGGGCAGCGGCCTGGCTTGTGACCAGCGACGGCCGCAGCAACGTCACCGCACCGCTGCCGTGCAGAAGCTTCTGAGTCGTGCGCTGCCGATCATCGTTGGTCCGGACGATCACGAACAGGCCATCGGCATGGTTCGACGCATGGCTGCCGGCATATACGCCGATCGCCTGGTTGCCTGTTGTTGCCACCCAGCCATTGGTGTAGTCGAGCAGCGACGGTGACGCCGCCGGCTCGACCCTTGGACCGAACTGAACACTCGGCGCCCGTGCGCTTTGCGCCTGCTTGGAGCTGCGGGAGATCACCCCTGCAACGATCACCGCGCAGACCAAGACCGCCGCGACCAGCCAGTTTCGGTTGCCCACGGCGCGGGCCGCTGGACCGACCGACCGTCAGTCCGACCGGGTCTCGGTGTCGGAATTCCCCCGACCAGGGGGATTTGCGACACCAACACCGCCGGTTTCGTCCTCGCCCGACTCCGGTCCGGCTGCCTCCTCCGGCTCCGACGCCTCGTCCGGCTCGGGCTCCGACGCTCCCTCGGGGTCAGCAGCGGATGCGGCTTCGGGGCCGGATGCAGAATCGATCTCGGGCGCGACGGCGGGTTCGGTCTCGACCCCCGAGGCGGCCTCGATTTCATCCGACGGCCCCGCCTCGAGTGCGGGGGCGGGCGCTGACAGCGCGGCGCCTCGCTGGCCGCTGCTGCTGCTGCCGCGGCCGCCTCAGGCCGCAGCCGCCGCTCGATCTCAGCCCAGAGCGCCTCGTAGGCGACGGCGCCGGGCGCTCGGGCGCGAACACGGCGACCGGGTTGCGCTCCTCCCCCATCATCTCGACCTCGTCGGCGATGGGGATCGCGGCACCCAGCACCGTCAGCTGCTCGATCTGCCGCAGCCGCTCCATCACCTGCAGGTGCAGCGGCTTGCTCGACATCGGCCATCGAGAAGAACGCGAAGATCGACGTGCTGCCCTTGCGCCCGACCTTGCCGCGCTGCGGAGAGCTCCTCGAGCTGCTCGTAGGCGCGCGAGGAGAGCGTCGCCGGGATCACCGGCACCAGCAGCGCGTCGGCGGCCTCGAACACGGCTCTCCGAGACCAGCGAGATGCTCGGCGGGCAGTCGAGGAAGATGTAGTCGTAGTCGTCGCGCAGCGGCTCCAGCACCTTGCGCAGCCGCGCCGCCGGCTTCTTGAACTGGTCGAGCGCCAGGTCGAGGTGGCGGTAGGAGAAGTCGGCCGGCAGCAGCTCCAGGTTCTCGTGATCGGTCGCCTTGATGTGGTCGCCGCGCGTTGCTGCGCCGCCGCAGCAGCCCGCGTCCGCCGCCCTTGACCTTCGGGCGCACGCGGAACAGGTACGTGCTGGCGGCCTGCGGATCGAGGTCCCAGAGCAGCGTCGGGTGCCCGGCGGCGGCCGCCAGGTAGGCGAGGTTCACGGCGGCAGAGGTCTTGCCGACGCCGCCCTTGATGTTGTAGGTCGCGAGGACCTTGGTGTCGCGCTTGGGCTTCTGCTCATCGGCTCGTGGTCATCGCTCAGTCTGCATCGACGAGCCTGTCACTGTTGATCGCTCGGTCCGGCTAGCTGAACGTGTCGCTACGAGCTTGCACTGTGCCTCGGACGAGAACTCCGCGAAGCTGCCGCGAACCGCTTGCGCGCCGCCTGCGCGTCCGCCTCGAGCCGCTCGATCAGCACTCCGATCGCCATCAGCGCGTCGGCGCCGCCGGGCTCGGCCGACGAGCTCGAGCGCCGATCTCCTTGAGCATCTCGATCTGGACCTCTCGGTCCTGGTGGCGTCCGAGCACGTCCTGAAGGCCCTTCAGCGCCTTGACCAGCGGCTTGACGACGCTCGCGTCGTACAGCGGCTCCGCGAACAGCTCCAGCAGGTAGCGCAGCTCCTTGCCCTTCTTGCGCAGCTCGTGGTACTCCCGGGGGCGAGTCGGCGTCGATCGCGCGCCCCATCCGGACCATCCGGCGATGCACCCGCCGGATCCGCTCGACCGACGAGCTCGCCGATCGGCCGCGCGGCGTCGGGACGATCGGCCTCGTCCTCGCAGCACCAGCATCTCGAGGATCTCTCCCCACTCGGTGTGCAGCTCGCGCGCGCGCTCACCGGTGAGCGTGTCGCTTGAGCTCGCCGCGCGCCATGCTGTGACGCAGCTCGAGCACGGCCCGCAGCGGGTCGAGGTCCGCTCGCATCCGCGCCGGCACCAGCGCCCGAGCTCTTCAAAGTCCAGCAGGTACACATCCAGGTCCCGCGTCGGGCCGGTTTCCTCCTGCAGCCACCTGAACTACGCCCGCATCCGCTGCAGCTCGTCCGGCGGGAACACGCCGCGCAGTCTCCCGCAGAACCGCCCGCGTGCGTCGGATCGCCACGCGGTAATCATGCAGGTACTCGGTGTCGTTGCCGTCGAGTGCACCGGCGAGGTTCTGCTCGCTGGATCTCACGGAGCCGCAGCAGCACGCGGGCCGCGACGACGTCCGCGCGCTCCTGGGCTCGCATCGCGACATCGACGCTCCACCAGCGGTTCGGCTCGGACGAACCCGTGCTGCTCGAGCAGCCAGCGCACACGTGCGCAGTCATCGTCGTAGCCGCGCAGCGGCTGCAAGCGACAGCCACCAGCCGCTGCCCGGCGCGATCTCGGTCGTGATCCGGCAGACGATCTTGTCGAGCTCGTCGCGCACGACCAGGCCACCGACGCATCCGTCGGCTCGGAAACGACCCGGAACGCTGGTCCAAGGGCAAATCGCACCGACTCAAGCGGCTCGCTCGGGCTCAGCAGCTCACCGCGGGCGCTCACGGAAGCAGCGCCCAGGCGGGCCACCGCCTCATCGATCTGGGGCTCGGTCACGATCAGCGGCGGCTCCATTCGCAGGCTCGAGGGACCGGTGGCGTTGATCACCAGCCGCTGCTCCAGCAGTGCCCGCCGTGCCAGCTCGACCGCCGAGACCCCCGGCACGAGCTCGGCGCCGAGCAGCAGGCCGCGGCCCCGTACCGAGGTCACGAACGGCAGCTCCGCGAGCGCTGCGGCAGAATCGCTCGCCGACGGCGACCACATGCTCCAGCAGCGCCGGCGTCGGAGCAGATCTCGAGCGCGACCAACGCGGCGGCACAGGCGACAGGCCCGCCGGCGAAGGTCGAGGCATGATCGCCGGGCTGAAGCGTGTCCGCCAGGCGCGGGCCGGTCACCAGCGCGCCGATCGGCAGACCTCCGCCCAGCGCCTTGGCGGTCGTCAGCGCATCCGGCACGACACCGGTCTGCTCGTAGGCCCACAGCGTTCCGGTCCGCCCCATCCCGGTCTGAACCTCGTCGAAGATCAGCGCCGCGCCCTCGCGATCGCAGGCCGCACGGGCGGCCGCGCAGCAACTCCTCGGAGAGCGGCAAGCACCCCGCCCTCACCCTGGATCGGCTCCAGCAGCACGGCCGCTGTCTGCGGCTCCGACCGCCGCGTCGATCGCAGCAGCGATCCTTGTCACAGACGACGAACCCGGGCACCAGCGGCGCGAACGGCGCCTGCTTGGCCTCCTGCGGCGTCGCCGACAGCGCCCCATAGGTGCGACCGTGGAAGGCGTCGCGCAGCACCACGATCTCCCCGCCCGCACGGTGCCGGCGCGCCAGCTTGATCGCCGCCTCGTTGGCCTCGGCGCCGGAGTTGCAGAGGAACACCTTGCCGCCCAAGCGAGCTCTGTGCCAGCAGCGGCTGGAGAGCCGCATCGCCGGCTCGGTGTAGTAGAGGTTCGAGACGTGGGTCAGCTTCGTCGGCCTGCTGCCTGGATCGCTGCGACCACGCGCGGATGGCAGTGCCCGACGTTCAGCACGGAGATCCCCGCGAGGAAGTCGAGGTACTCGTTGCCATCGTCGTCCCACAGGCTGACGCCCTGGCCGCGCACGAACTCGACCTGGTTGCGAACGTAGGTGGGGATCGCCCACTCGACGCTCGAGGTCCTGAAGCTCGGCCAGCGTCATGCGCCCGTCGGGTCAGGAGCACCGTCGGGAACGATCATCGTGCCCTGGCCCTCGTCGGTGAACAGCTCCAGCAGCAGCGAGTGCGGTACGCGCCCATCGACGATCACGGCGCTCGGCACGCCGCGTTCGACGGCCTGCAGGCAGGCCGCCAGCTTGGGTCGCATGCCCCCGGATACCTGAGCGAGGGAGGCGCGCAGCTCCGATGCGCTCGCCTCCGCCACCAGCGTCGACGGGTCGCTTGCCTCGCGCAGCCAACCGGCGACGTCGGTCAGGAACATCACCTTGTAGGCGCCGAGCGCAGCCGCGACCGCGGCAGCCGCATCGTCGGCGTTGACGTTGTAGGAGTTGCCGTGCGCGTCGGCACCGACGCTGGCAACAACCGGAATGTAATCGACTGCGACATGTGTCAGCACACCAATGTTGACGTGGTCGATGCGACCGACGAAGCCGATGTCCTGACCACTGGGCGCCGTCAGCCGGCTGCATTCGAACAGCTGGCCGTCATCGCCGCTCAGACCGACGGCCGATTGCCCGTGCTGCGCGAGCAGCAGCACGATGTCCTTGTTGACCTTCCCGACCAGCACCATCTTGGCGAGCTCGACGGTCTCTGCGTCGGAGACGCGCAGGCCATCGACGAACCGCACCGGAAGATCGAGCCGCTCCATGTAGGAGGTGATCTCGGGGCCGCCGCCGTGGACGATCACGGGGTTGATCCCGACGTACTTCAGCAGCGCCACATCGCGTGCGAACTCCTGCTTGAGCGCGGGATCCGTCATTGCAGCGCCGCCGTACTTGATCACGACCGTGCGGCCGTGGAACTCGCGGATGTAGGGAAGCGCCTCCAGCAGCGTGACGACGTCGCGCTGCGTGCGCACCGGCTGGCCCGGTCCGGTCGCCTCGGCTCTCATGTCGTGTAGTCCGCGTTGATCGTGACGTACCCGTGGCCGAGGTCTGAGAAGTAGCGCTCGGCCTCGGCGCCGTGTCCCGGTAGCACAACCTCGTATTCCACCTCATCGCGCTGCACGGCGGCGGACAGTGCGGCGGCGTCGTACTCGACGTAGGCACTGTTGACGCATACGACGATGCCCTCGATCGCGATGTCGACGTGCAATGGCGCCGTGCGATGGTGTCCGCCCGGGTTTCCGCCGGGCAACGCCGCACCCACGGCCTGGATGATCCGGCCCCAGTTGGCGTCGCCTCCATATAGAGCGGTCTTGACCAGCGGCGAGTCGCCGACCGCATGCGCGACCCGCTCGACGGCGTGCTGGTCCCCGCCCTTGACAACAACTCGACCGACCCGGCGGGCGCCCTCACCGTCCTTGGCGACCAGCAGTGCCACCTGTCGCAGGGCCGCATCCAGAGCCTCGCCGAACACGCGCTCGTCGCCCGTCTTCGGCGCGATCCGCACACCAGAAGCCCCCGAGGCCTGTAGCACGATCGTGTCCGAGGTCGAGAGCTGGCCATCGACGCTGATCCGGTCGAAGGAGCGCTTCGTGCAGACCGACAGCAACAGGTCAGCTTCGTCGGCCTCGATCGCCGCGTCCGTTTGTACGAACACGAGCAACGTCGCGAAGTTCGGGGAGATCATCCCTGCACCCTTGGCCTGGACGGTCAGTCGCACCGTGCCCCCCTCAAGCGCCACCGCGAGCGCCACCTGTTTCGGGAGCGCATCGGTCGTTCGAATCGCCTCGGCGAAGTCCTCGCCGCCATCGGTCCGCAGTTCACTCCCGAGCGCGCCGATTCCAGCGGTGATCCGCTCGATCGGAAGCGGCACACCGATGACGCCGGTCGACGCAACCGCGACCTGATGCGGATCGATCCCGCTGATCTCCGCCGTCGCTGCGCGCATCGCGGCAGCGTCGTCCATGCCGCGCGCTCCCGTGGCCGCGTTCGCGTTGCCGGAGTTGACGACGACCGCCCGCAGCGCCCACAGCTTGGCGTCGTCCTTGGTGAGCAGCACCGGTGCGGATTGCGCGCCGGAGCGGCTGAAGCGCGCGGCGCTGGTGGTCTCGGGCGCGTCCGAGACGATCACGCCGATATCCCTGGCACCGTCGGGCTTGACGCCGCAGGCGCCACCGGCAGCACGGAAGCCCCTTGGCAGCCGCCCGTCACTGACCTCGGTCACTTTGTCCGGGCAGTGCACCCAGCGTGAGCTGAAGAAGCTGCTCATACGATCCCCGTCTCCTCCGCCAGCCCGAACATCAGATTCAGATTCTGGACCGCCTCGGAGGCCGTCCCCTTCCAGAGGTTGTCGATCGCGCCGAACACGATCACACGGCCGGTGCGCTCGTCGCGATGCACTGAGATCCTGCAGAAGTTCGTCTCGCGCACAGCCCGCACTCCCGCTGGTTCGCGCACCAGTTCGACGAAGCGCTCGGCATCGTAGGCATCGTGATACAGGGTCTCGACCTCGGCGCTCGTGACCGCGGGATCGGTCAGCGTCACGTAGCAGGAGACGAGCTCGCCCTGGTCCAGCGGCAGCAGGTGCGGTGTGAAGGTGACCGTGACCTCACTGCCAAGCGCTGCCAGCTCCTGTTCGATCTCTGGCGTGTGGCGGTGGCGCGGGACGCCGTAGGCGTTGACGTTCTCGTCGACGGTGACGAAGTGCGTCTTGTCGGTGGCGCTGCGACCGGCACCGGAGACGCCGGACTTCGCGTCGATCACGGCGTCCGCGATCAGGCCCGCCCGCGCCAGCGGTGCCAGTGCAAGGATCGTCGCCGTCGGGTAGCAGCCGGGGTTGGCCACCAGTTCAGCCCGAGCGATCTGCTCGCGATAGAGCTCCGGCAGCCCGTACACCGCTTCGGCGATCAGCTGCGGTTGGGGGTGGTGCTGATACCACTGCTCGTAGGTCGCGGCGTCGCGCAGACGGAAGTCTGCGCTGAGATCGACGACCTTGACGCCACGCTCGCGCAGATCGGCAACAAACTGAGCCGAAGCGCCGTGCGGGTAGGCGACCACGGCCGCCTCCACGTCCGCGTGACGGTCGATGTCGACTCGCTCGAGCACAAGCGGCACACGATGCTGTGGATAGAGGTCATCGAGCCGCCGGCCGACGTCGCCGCGGGCGGTCACCGATCTCAGATCGAAGTTGGGATGGGTGTGAAGCAACCGTGCCGCGAGGGAGCCGGCGTAACCGGCGGCGCCGAACACCGCAACCGAATGAGTTTCAGCCGCCTGCACGGATCGCCCCCTCCAGCTCGCCGGCAATGGCGTTGACGATCAGCTGCCGCTGTCGGGCGACCTCAGCGTCGGTGAGGGTGCGGTCAGCAGCGCGATAGGAGAGCCGCACCGCGATCGAGACGCGATCGGGACCGAGCCGCTCAGGGTCTCGGTAAACGTCGAAGACCCGAGCGCCGGCGAGCAGCGGCGAGCCGGCACTGCGAATCACCCGCAGCAGCTCGCTCGCGGACACGGTCTCCGCAATCACGATCGCGAGGTCCTCGTGCACAGCCGGGAAGCTCACCAGATCGCGGAACTGAGTCGGCGCCGGCGGTTCGATCGCGGACAGCTCGAGCTCGAATCCTGCCACCGTGTCCTCAAGATCCCAGCGCGCGGCCACGTTGGGATGGATCTCCCCGAGCCAGCCGGCGTGAGTGCCGCCGATCAGGATCGCGGCGGCACGGCCCGGATGCAGGAACGGCGCAGTCGTCATCGGCTGCGGCTCCCAAGAAACGCCGAGCGCCTCCAGCAGGGCGCTCAACACGCCCTTGGCGGCGAAGAAGTCTGCACGCGGCGGATGCTGCTCTCGCCAGGTCCCGGGCCGCACGGGCCCGGACAGGATCGCAGCGAGGTGGTGGGGCTCGGCCGGCAGCCCATCGCCGCCGGAGACCGCCGAGTGGTAGACCGCGCCCGACTCGAACAGCGCGAGCCCCTCGACGCCGCGGGCGCGGTTGCGCTCAGCCACGTCCAGCAGCGAGCCGAGCAACGTCGTTCGCAACTGTGATTGCTCGGACGACATCGGGTTGGCGAGCGTCACGGGCGCGGCCGATTCGATCAGGCCAAGCTTCTCGGCCAGCTCAGGTCCGGAGAAACTCCAGCCGACGATCTCATGCAGGCCCTGACCCGTCAGCGCATCCTCGGCGCGGCGGCGCAGGCGCTGAGCCGGCGTCAGGCTCCCGACCGCTCCGCGGCGGGCCGGCAGCGTCGCGGGCAGCTTCTCGACGCCGTCGAGCCTGGAGACCTCCTCGATCAGGTCGGCCTCGCGGGTGACGTCGAAGCGGCGGAAATCGGGGACGGTGACGTCGAGCCCGTCGGCCGCGTCGACGGCGCTGAATCCGATCGTTTCGAGCAACTGCCGCGAGCGCTCGCGCGGGATCTCGACACCCAGCAGCCGCTCGAGCCGCGCATCGCGCAGGCGGATCACGGCCGGCTCTGGACCAGGGCCGCCGAGGTCGAGCGTGCCGGCGCGGACAGTCGCGCCGCAGACGTCGATGAACAGCCGCGTTGCCACGCTCTGTGCCCACATCGCCTGCTCGGGCTGGAGCCCCTTCTCATTCCGGCTCGAGGCCTCGCTGCGCAGCCCGAGCTTGAGGCTTGTGGCATGGATGTTGGGTCCGCTCCAGGTCGCAACCTCACTGATGATCGTGGTGGTCGCGTCGGAGACCTCGGAGCGCGCGCCTCCCATGACGCCGGCGATCGAGGTCGGTCCGTCGCCGTCCTCGATCAGGACGATCTCCTGATCGAGCGTGCGGACCTGGCCGTCGAGCGTCGTCACCTGCTCGCCGGCTCGGGCGCGACGGACGTTCAGGCGGTGGTTGGCGACACGGTCGTAATCGAACGCGTGCATCGGCTGGCCGGTGAGCAGCATCACGTAATTGGTGACGTCGACAACGCCCGAGATCGGGCGCTGGCCGCAGGCCATCAGCCGCGCCTTCATCCACAGCGGGCTCTGCCCGAGCCTGACGCCGTCGAAGATGCGGGCGGTGAAGCGAGGGCAGAGCGCAGGCCCTGCTTCGTTTGTGATCTCGAGCCCGTCGAGTTCACCAACACTGCCCGGATCCAGCTCCCACGGCGGCAGCTTGAGCTGCGCACCCGTGGTCGCAGCGACCTCGCGTGCGACGCCGTAGATGCCGAGACAGTCGGGGCGGTTCGGGGTGATCTCGAGCACCAGCACGTCGGTTGAGATCGTGATCACCTCAGCAAGCGACGTGCCGGGCGCAATCGCCTCATCCAGCACCATGATCCCGTCGTGCTCGTCGCTCAGCTGCAGCTCGCGCTCGGAGAGAATCATCCCGTTTGACTCCTGGCCCCGCAGCTTGGCCTTCTTGAGCTTGGTGCCGTCCGGCATCACGGCACCCGGGCGGGCGACGCCGACCGTCTGACCGGCGGCCACGTTCGGCGCCCCGCAGACGATCTGCGACGGGGTCGACCCGCCGATGTCGACCATGCAGACGCTGAGCCTGTCGGCATCCGGGTGCTTTTTGCGCTCGAGCACAAGCCCGGTGATGAAGTTCTCGGTCGCCCGCACGCCGTGGTGCTCCACCCGCTCGACCTCGGTGCCGGTGAGCGCCAGACGCTCGGCCAGCGTCTGCGTGTCCATGTGCGGCTCGCAGTACTCGTGCAGCCACTCGATCGGGACCCTCATGCCTCACCCCGGCTCACGCGAACTGCTCCAGGAAGCGAACGTCGTTGTCATAGAACAGGCGCAGGTCGGTGACACCGTGCTTGAGCATCGCGATCCGCTCGATGCCCATGCCGAAGGCGAACCCCTGAACCTGCTCGGGGTCGTAGCCGTTCTCGACCACGTGGCCGAGCACGTTGGGGTCGACCATCCCGGAGCCGAGAATCTCAAGCCAGCCGGTGCCCTTGCAGATGCTGCAGCGCTCGCCCTCGGCGGTCACGCCGCCCGAGCAGTTGAAGCAGGAGACATCGACCTCGACGCTCGGCTCCGTGAACGGGAAGAAGTGCGGACGCAGGCGGATCTCACGCTCCGGTCCGAAGATCGCGCGCGCAAACTCGAGCAGGGTGCCCTTGAGGTCGGCCAGGGTGATCCCGTCATCGACCGCGAGCCCCTCGATCTGGTGGAACTGGGGCGTGTGCGTCAGATCCGAGTCGCGCCTGTAGACGCGGCCGGGAACGATCAGGAAGATCGGCGGCTTCTGCAGCTCCATCGAGCGGATCTGCATCGGGCTCGTGTGTGTGCGCAGCAGCACGTCGTCGGCGACGTAGAAGGTGTCTGTCCAGGCCCGTGCAGGGTGGGTCGGCTCATGGTTGAGCGCGTCGAAGTTGTAGTAGACGGTCTCAACCTCAGGACCCTCGGCGACTTTGAAGCCGAGGCCGATGAAGACATCCTCGATCTCCCGTCGGGTCTGCGTGACCAGATGCAGCCGACCGACAACCGGCAGCGGGTCGGCCGGCAGCGTCACATCAACGCGATCCTCCTGCAGGCGGGCATTGAGTTCGCTGACAGCGAGCTCTCCGGAGCGGGCGTCGATCAGCGACTCGAGCGCCTTGCGTGCCTCATTGGCGGCCCGGCCCACGGCGCCGCGCTGATCGGTTGGCAACTCGGCCACACCACGCAGCAGGTTGGGCAGCTCCGCCTTGCGTCCCAGATATTTGACACGCACGTCCTCGAGTGCGGGTGTGCTCGCGGCGGCGGCCACGGCGTCCTCGCCCTCGCGCCGAAGCTCTGATATGCGGGTCTCGATGCTCATGCGCGGGTGATCCTACGAGTTAGCCCTGCCCGAAAGCTCGTACAGGGCGATGCTTGCTGCAACTGCGGCGTTCAGCGAGTGATTGCGGATCGCGATCCGCCGTACCCAGGAGCACTGTTCGAGGATCTCATCTGGAAGACCCTCGCGCTCGGCGCCGACCAACAGGCTGACGTCGCCCCCATCGTCGGACAAGCGGCTGTCATCGAGAAAAGGCCAGCGCGGGTCGGCATCAAGGCCGATCTTCAACCCGGGCAGGGCCCCGAAGTCGCAGCGAACGACCGGCACGGTGAAGATCGCGCCCATCGACGCACGCACGGCCTTCGGCCCGAACGGATCGGCCGTCCCGGGTCCGAGCGCGACGCAGGAGGCACCGAACGCCTCAGCCGAGCGCAGCACGGTGCCGACATTTCCCGGGTCGCTGACGCCATGCAGGTACAGGCAGAGCGGTCCGAGCGGAACCGCCTGCCAGCGTTCGTTGTAGATCGCGAGCGTGCGCGTGCCCGACGCGAGCTCTGTGAGCGATTGCAGTGCTGCCGGATCCACCTCGGTGCCGGGCAGGCCGCTGCCGGTCACGGAGAAGCGCTCTACGACTGTCCAGCCAGCCGCATCGGCCGCGGTCAGCAGGTCCTCGCCCTCGGCGACGAACTGACCCAAACGCTCGCGATCGCGCCGACGCTGGCGAAGCTTGCGGAGCGTCTTCAGCTTGTCGTTGTGGGTGCTCGTGATCGGCATCTGTGGGACCTCGGGAAACAAAAAGAGCGCCGTCCTGTCGGAGCGGCGCCCTTGGCGGTGCTGGTTTTCGGCTTGACTCAGCCGGCAGCCAGCGCCTCTTGGGCGCGCTCGGCAAAGCGTCGGAAGGTGTCTGCGTCGCGTACGGCTATGTCAGCGAGGACCTTGCGATCCAGCTCGACCTCCGCCAGCTGCAGTCCGTGCATGAACTGCGAGTACGACATGCCGTTCTGCCTCGCTGCCGCGTTGATACGCGTGATCCAGAGACGACGGAAATCGCGCTTGCGGTTGCGACGGTCGCGATAGCGGTACTGGTCGGCCTTGAGCAGCGCTTCCTTTGCTGAGCGATAGCGGCGGGAGGCATTGCCACGCATCCCCTTCGTCATCGCCAGAGTTTCGCGGCGCTTCTTGCGCGCGTGAACGGAACGCTTGACGCGACTCATGACTTCTTCGCTCCCAGCAGGGTCTTGACCCGGGGCGCGTCATGGTCGGACACGATCACCGGGCTCCGCAGATTTCGCTTGTACTTCGGCGACTTCTTCTCAAGGATGTGGCTCGAGAAAGCGTGGCGGGCCCTGACCTTGCCGTTGGCGGTCAGCTTGAAGCGCTTCTTCGCGCCAGAATGGGTCTTCATCTTCGGCATAACTCGCGGCTAGTAAAGCAGATCACCCGCCGTACTCCCGGCTCGCGCGAACTTTTGGTGTATGCGCCCGGCATTTTCGGGCACGTCAAATGTTCGGAGTCGCGCGAACCGCTACTCGGCGGGCGCGGCAGAGGTGGCAGCGGCTTCAGCTGCCGCCTCCTCACGCTGCTGGCGACGCGGGCGTTTCTCGGCGGCGTCGTGGTGAGCCGTGTCGGTTTCTGGCTGCTCAGCATGGGCCTCGCCCTCAGCAGCGAGGATGGCCTTTGAAGGACCGAGCATCATCGTCATGTTGCGGCCGTCCTGCAGCGGTCGCTGCTCGACGACGGCGTAATCGGACAGTTCCTCGGCGAGCTTCTCGAGCAACGCAGTACCGCGCTCGGGATGAGCCTGTTCGCGACCACGGAACATGATCGTGACCTTGACCTTGTCCTTGCCCTTGAGAAAGCGCTCGACGTGACCCTTCTTGGTGTCGTAGTCGTTCTGAGCGATCTTCGGCCGGAACTTGATCTCACGGATCGTGATCTGCTGCTGGTGCTTGCGAGCGGCCTTCTGCTTCTGCGCCTGCTCGTACTTGTACTTCGAGTAATCGAGCACGCGACACACGGGCGGACGAGCGTCTGGCGCCACTTCGACGAGGTCGAGGTCGCGCTCCTCCGCGTACTTGAGCGCATCGTCGGTCTTCATCACACCGACCTGTTCGCCATCCTCGCCGATCAGGCGAACCTCTGGCACACGGATGCGATCGTTGATCCGGGTCTGGTCGCGTTCCGGCGGACGCCGGTCAAACCTACGTGGAACCGGCACTAGCTGTTGTAACGGCGGTGCGTCAAGCGGTGCCGGGCCGGTTTGGAGAAATCTGCTGAATCAACGAGAGAGAAGTATAGCCCGCCCCGACTCAAGTCAACGCTCGCGTCCCGATCAGGTCCATCACACGCGCCAGGAAGTCATCGACCGCGACCGCGCCGGTATCCCCGGCGCGATGCTCGCGCACGCCGACCTGCCCCGACTCCTGTTCGCGATCGCCCACCACCAGCATGAACGGCACCTTGCGCAACTCGGCGTCCCGGATCTTGCGCCCGACCGACTCGACGCGATCGTCAAGCTCGACGCGCACGCCGACGGCCGCGAATAGCTCCCGGACCGAGTCGCCGTACTCGTTGTGACGATCGGCGATCGGCAGCACGATCACCTGCAGCGGCGCAAGCCATAGCGGCAGCTCGCCACGATAGTGCTCGAGCAGGATCCCGATGAAGCGCTCGTATGACCCCATCAGCGCCCGGTGGATCATCACCGGCTGGTGCTCGGCGTTGTCGGCGCCTGTGTAACTGAGGCCGAAGCGCTCAGGGAAGTTGTAGTCGATCTGGCAGGTGCCGAGCTGCCAGGAACGGCCCAGCGAATCGGTCACGTGGATATCGATCTTCGGACCGTAGAAGGCGCCGTCGCCCTCATTGATCGCGTACTCGAGACCGAGCTCGGCGAGCGCACTGACGAGCGCGGCCTCGCTCTTGTCCCAGAGCTCCTCTGACCCGATCCGCTGCTCCGGCCGTGTCGAGAGCTCCAGCCGCAGTTCGAGTCCGAAAAGCCGATAGGTGTCGAAGGCGAACGCGAGCACCCCCGCCACCTCGGCCTGGATCTGATCCTCTGTACAGAAGATGTGGGCGTCGTCCTGGGCGAAGTGGCGCACACGTAACAGCCCGTGGAGGGTGCCGCTGGCCTCGTTGCGGTGCAGCAGCCCCGGTTCCGAGTAGCGCACCGGCAGGTCCCGGTATGAGTGCGGCTGCAAGAGGAAGAGCTGGCAGTGGCCCGGGCAGTTCATCGGCTTGAGCGCCAGCTGACGCTCCTCTGACTCGGTCACGAACATGTCACCGCGGTACTTGTCCCAGTGCCCCGAGGTCACCCACAGCGAGCGGTCGAACAGCAGCGGCGTCTTCACCTCGGTATAGCCGCGAGCGGCGCCCATCTCGCGGCTGAGCTTGACCAGTTCGTTCCAGACCGCCGTACCCGCCGGGAACCAGAAGGCCGAGCCCGGAGCCGTCTCGGAGAAGCCGAACATGCCGAGCTGTGGACCGAGCCGGCGATGGTCGTTCTGGCGGGCGACTTCGAGCCGCTCGAGATACTCGTCGAGGTCCTTCGCCGAAAAGAAGGCCGTCCCGTACACGCGCGTGAGCATCTGCCGGCTTGAGTCTCCGCGCCAGTAGGCGCCCGCGACCGACTGCAGCTTGAAAGCCTTGATGCGTTTCGTGCTCGGCGTGTGCGGCCCGCGGCAGAGGTCTGTGAATTCGCCGTTGCTGTACAGGCTGACGGTCTCAACCGGGGCCTGTGCGGGGGCGCCCGACACGAGGTCCTCGATCAGCTCCACCTTGTACCGCTGGCCTTCACCCCGGTAGCGGTCAAGCGCGACCGCTACCGGGACCTCCTCGCGCACGAACGGCTCGTCAGCCTCGATGTGCTCGCGCATCCGCGCCTCGATCGCCGGGAAGTCGTCCTCGCTCAGAGCGACTCCTTCCGGCAGCTCGACGTCGTAGTAGAAGCCGTTCTCGATCGGCGGCCCGATCGAGATCTGAACGCCCGGATAGAGCTCGAGCATCGCCTCGGCGAAGACGTGGGCGGCGTCGTGGCGGATCAGCTCGAGCGCCTCCTCCCCACTCCTGTCGGTGATGATCTCGATTCGGCGCTCTCCCTCTGTCGGCAGCTCCCGGGCGAGGTCGTAGGTCACCCCGTCGACCTTGATCGCGAGCGCCGCCTTCGCGAGCCCGGGGCCGATCCCGGCCGCCGCGTCGTTGCCCGTGGCGCCCTCGCGCAGGCTCAGCGTGTCCCCGTTTGGCAGCAGATATTCCATCCTCCCCTGATCGTACGTGCCCGACGTCAGCCGCGACCTGACGCCCGGCAGCTGATACCCCGGTGCTCTTCGCCCTGAGCCGCCGATTCGGGCGGCTTCAGCGGCTGTTGACACGCTACAGTTACGGCTTCTTCCAGGGCGATTAGCTCAGCTGGGAGAGCGCCACCTTGACATGGTGGAGGTCACTGGTTCGAGCCCAGTATCGCCCATCGTCCGTGTTCATAGGCGTTTCTGGCTTCCTCAGTATTTGATCGGTCGTCCAGGCATCACTTCGCTTCCGTCGCAGAGCGTCTTGACGACACGCTCTGCGCACGGAAGGTCGTGGGCGCGTGCCTGCGCAATCGTCTCGTCGCGCAGAGCGGGGCCTGCGATCGCGACGCGAGCAATGCCGAGGTCGACTGCGATCGCGCCGGGCATATCTGGGCCGGCGAGCGTGACCGCAGCCTCCAGCTGGGCGCGCGCGTCGTCAAGCTTGCCCCGCGCGGCTGCCAGCCGTGCTCGCCGTGCGGCGGTCGGTCCGTGAACCCAGCTGCCGAAGTGCTGCACCACGAATGTGCCATCGTGCGTGGCAAGCGCAGCGTCGATGGCAGAGAGCTGCGCGTCTGGAGCGCGTGCAAGCACGGCCGCGTCAGCAAGGAACGACAGCGCCGTTGCGCGATTGGGGTCGACGAGTCGCTCGAGGCCGCCGTCGATAACCACGGCGATGTCGTCCTGGGTGGCCGTGCGGTCACCGATCACGGCGTTGCAATAGGCGCGGGCAGCCCTCCACGCCGGCGTCGCGCCGCCGATAGCGATCACCGAGCTGACAAGCTCGGCAACCTGTTCGAGTTGTCCGGCCACGATGCCCGTGGAGACGGACTGCCCGCCGACCGCGGCGCGCACGACCGGATCCTCGCCCAGCGGCAACGCGAGCGCCTCCGCCGTCGCGAGCGCCTCCAAAGCGCTATCGCGACGGGCGTCGAGCAGATGGAGTGTCGGCAGGCAGATCGCGGCTGCCCACTGGTGGTAGGGCAGCCGCGCAGCGTTGGCTTCATCCTCCCAGACGCGGAACTCGCGGCGGGCACCGAGGATGTCGCCAGCCTCCAGCAGCGCGCTGAAGCGCAGCATCCGCGCGTGGAGGGCGAGGTCGCGCCGCAGGGCGGCGTGCGCGAGGCCGGACGCCTCATCGAGCAAGCCGATGTCGCGCCGCGGTTGCGCGAGATGCACGTCGGCCGTAAAGCGCGCCAGCAGCGCTTCGGCAATCGCGTCCGGTGCCCCCGCGGCGCGAGCGAGCGACTCCGCCTCGGCGACCAGCGCTTCGCGGCGTGCGAGTGGGCCGTCGAGCAGCAGCAGCGCCAGCCGTCCGGCCAGTCGTGAACGCACCGCGTCGTCGTGCCCGCCGGCGTGGGCGAGGCCCTCCTCGACGAGCGCCACAAGCTCGGGATCGACAAGTCCGGCACCAAGGCGGTGGCCGGCTGCCTCGGCAGCGATCCGCGCGATCAACGGCCCGTCTCCCAGCGCTCGAGCCTGCGACTGCGCGTCGCGGAGCACCTCGCGACCCTCGGCCAGCCGACTCGATGCGTTCAACGCCTGCCCCAGCAACAGCATCGCCTCCACGCGTTCCTGTGCCTGCTCCTGGCCGAGATGTGCCAGCGCCTGGCGAGCATGACGTTCCGCGTCCTCTGCCGCCAACGCGTCAAGTGCACGCCTTGCCGCGCGCTGCTCCCAGTACGCGGAGCGCGCGTGGGCCTCGGCGGTCTCGCCGCGTCCCCAGTGCGATGCGATCGGTGCCGCGTCCGCGTCCGCTGCCTCATATGCCTCGGCCAGCCGGCGGTGGATCGCCGCTCGCCGAGCATCCCCGAGGTCGGCGACAAGCGCGTCACGCACCGACGCGTGCACGATGTCGGTCCCGACCGCCATCAAACCTGCTGCTCGTGCCCGGTCGAGAGCCACGCCGGCATGATCGAGCTCGAGCTGCCCGGCCATGGCAAGGACATCCAGCGGGGCGCCGGCGTCGTCCAGCGCAGCGACCTGCAGCAGTGCAGCCGCATCAGCACCGGCCCACGCGACCATCGCGGCGACGGCGGCCTGCAGGTCCTCAGTTCGCTGCGGAGCGGCCAGAGCCGCGCGCGCCAACAGCGGGGAGCCGCCGGTACGCGAATGAAGGTCCGCGGCGAGCGTGTGGGCGTCCTCAGCCGACAGCCCGGGCAGCACATCCAGCGCGAGTGCGGCGACGCCCGTCACGTCAAGCGGTTCCAACGCGATCTCGTGGAGTCCGGCCCTCGTCACGACGTCGCGCAGTGCGGCGCTGGCCTTCGCGTCGGGGCGCGTGGTGACAAGAACGGTCAGCCACCCGTGCCCGGGGGCGAGGAGGTGACGAAGTACCTGCCGGCTGGAAGGGTCGAGATCGTGCAGGTCGTCGACGACCAGAAGCACGCCATGCCCGTCGTCGGCGGTCGCGAGCAGTCGGCCGATCGCATCGAACAGCCGCAGGCGGGCGCTCAAGAGATCAGGTCCCTGAGCGGCGCCACCACCCTCGAACACGGCCTGCACCAGGCGCCGATCAGCAGCCTCGTCCTCATCAACCGACCGATCGACGGCATTGCCACCGAGCCTCGCGCGTGACGCATCGAACAGGGGGCGCAGTGCGCCACCGAGCGCGCCGAAAGGCCCCGCGGGGACACGTGTGCCGCGTGCCAGAAGCACGCTTGCACCCGTCTCGCTGTACGCGCGGGCCAGAAGCGCGGCGAGGTGCGTCTTCCCGATCCCAGGGGGCCCCTCGATCAACATCAGCTTCGCGTGTGCGAGCGCCGCCTGCGCACTCTCGAAGAGCTGTGCACGGCCGGCCAGCGGCGTGCGCGCGGCAAGCGCGAGTGCATCCGGCAGTGCGACCGGATCGGCGGTGACCAATTGCCGATGGCGCTCGCGCAGGTCAGGACCGGGCAGAATCCCGAGCTGCTCGCGTAGTCGCACGCGCACCGCTTCGTACGCTCCGATAGCGGCTGCGCGATCGCCGCTCTGGTCGAACAGCGCCATCAATAATGCCGTCGGTCGCTCGGCGAGCGGACGCAACGCGACCAGCTCGCGGCAGGCATCGAGCGCAGCCTGTGGGGTTGGCGTGAGCCGAGTGCCGGACTCGGCGGCGAGCGTGAGCGCCTCTGCGTGACGCTCCGCGAGCCTGACTCGTTGCGCCTCGACCCATGAATGCTGGCAGCCAGGGGCGAGCGGCCCCGCAAGCGTGCGGGCAGCAGCGCTAGCGAGCGTAAGAGTTTGTGCCGGATCTCCGGCGGTCGCGGCGTTGGCGAGCGCGGTGAGCGCGCTCGTCACGTCAACGCTGGTGTCGGCGTCCAGCCGCACGACGCCACGTCCGCTGATCGGACCGACGACGCGTCTCAGGCGCGACAGCAGCGGATCGAGTGCCGCGTTCCCCGCAAGCGGTGGCGCCTCGGGCCATAACAACTCCACCAGCTCGCCGCGCTCGGCGCCACGGGCGCCGCGTACCGCGAGCACGCTGAGTAGCGCCAGCAGCAGCCCGTTGACCCGTGCGGGGGCCCCGTCGACGTTGACCTCGCCGCAGATCGTCAAGTTCCGCGACACGACATCCACGGTACTCCTGACTTGTCGATGTCGTTCGGCGGCCACCCTTGCACGTGCAAGGTTCGTGCAATAGCCCGCCTCTACCGTGGGTGCGCTCCACGACGAAAGGCCATCGTGTTTCTACGGACACCGCTCCTGATCATCATGGGACTCCTGCCGGCGGCGTCACTCGCCGCCGCGCCGGCAGCCAGCGACGCGTCGAGTTCGAAGGGGACCTGTGCACAGGTGACCAAGGCGCAGGTTCAGACGCTGATGGCACCTCGGATCACGAAGGTCACGGTTAGATCGGTACCAGGCTTCACATACCTCGTGAGCGCGAAGCGAGTCGGACAGCAATGCGTCTACGCTGCGGGCTCGTCGGACTCAGATGCCCTGTCTGTCACCGTCGTATCAGGCCCAGCAGCAGCGCGCGCATACGCGACAGACGTGCAGGGACTTGGCGCTCGACCCGTGCTGGTCCCTGGAGTGGGCGACAGAGCGGTCCGCGCCAGAGTCGACGCCAAGGGAGCCGTCGGCACGGCCATGATCACATCGATCAAGGGCAGCACCTACTGCTCGGTGACGCCGCGAGCGGAGGATATCCCGGGGGTCGCGAAGCTTGAACAGGCGGCCGGCGACACGGCCGACATTGGTAATAAGGCCTATGCCGCGATTGCTGCAGCCATCGGCACCGTCTGTAACCGCATCTACGGCAGTGGGAACACAAAACCCGACCTGAAGAGCCTGAAAGCCAAGGCGGGAAGCGTGCGTGGTCATGCGGCCTCCGCGGCGCCACCGTGTGTTGCGAAGATCGTCAAGCTCAACGGCAAGAAGGCGGTTGAGAACTGTGGTCCTGCCACCGTGATCCTCAAGGTCGCCGGCAAGACCTACAACTTCAACAAGGGACTCTGCTCGCAAAGCAAGTCGGCCGGCGCCGCGCTGGAACTCGGCCTCGGCACGCTCGTGACCGGCGCCCGCGGCAACGCGGGGAAGCCTTACTTGAACATGCTGATCGCCAAAAGCAAGATCGCATCGATCTTCGAAGCCGACTCCGGCGGTAAGCAGATTCTGGGAGACAGCCTCATCACCGCCCATGGCAAGATCCCCTCGACGGGATCGTTTACGGGCGAGAGCCCGTTGACAGGAGCGCACTTCAGCGGCTCCTGGAATTGTCATGGCGTCGTCTTCAAGACTCCGTGATGCGAGACTTGTGACGCCGCAAGTCGTGCGTCGACTACTAGCGACGGCAGCCGTGACGGCAGCCGTCATCGCCGGGGTGGGCGCCTCGACCGCGAGCGCGAGCGTGACTTCCGTGGAGGGCACGCCATTCAGCGGCGTCGTGACCACGCTCGGCGCACAATGCTCAAGCGGCACGGTCACGTCGGCAACGGTCACGTGGGGCGACGGTGCCTCGTCGGCCGCGACCGTCGTGCTGAGCGGCAACCTTTACAACGTATCCGGCAACCACACGTATGCGCGCTACGGCGTCAATCAACTGGGGTGACGGAACCACGTCGGCGGCGACCATCGCCCCCGCTCCGTCTCCGACTTCGCCGTCCGTGCACGCACGCTTCTCCGTCGTCGGGGCGCCATCCCCGGGACGAATCGTCCTCAATGCAAGCGCATCGGCTCCTGCGGGCTCGGTGGCTGGCCACTACGACTGGAAGGTTGCGTCGACCCCGGGGCAGGATGTTGTCTGTCCCGGCAACGAGCCCGAACTGCAGCTGAACTTACATGCCAATACGAACACGACGACTATCAGCAGCCAACCGCGCCGGCGTGCGGGGTGAGGCGCTCCCACGCATCGCGCAAGCCATGCTCTTCGCTTGGTGATGTCGAGCAGGTCGGTCAGCCGATGAACCCGCCGGCCGGGTCGAGCGCATCCCATTGTCCGCCGAACTGCCTGATGCCAAGGTTCATGATGGAGTTCCGCGCGTCATAGGCGAACCTGTAGGTGTGAAGCGGCCAGCCGGCATAGGTGACCGCGAGCAGCTTTCCTCGGTACGGCTCCGTGCCGAGCAGGTTGACGTCGACGCCCGGCCCGGCGACCGGGGGGCCGGTGGTGGTCACGGGTGGCCAGTCGCTGATGCAGGACGGGATCCTGATGCAGAGCTTGAGAGAGTTCTCCTCCCTCGGAAACATCATCAGCACGTAGCCGGCTCGGTCGGTCAGTACCTGGCCTGCCAGCGTGTTGCCGATCCTGATGTGAGCCGTCCCAGCCTGGGCGACGCCGGCAGACAGCAGCAGTGCCACCGGAGCGGCGGCAATCGCTGCCCAGATGCTCCTGGTCCTCGCTGCAGCCATTGGGGTTGAGATAGCGTAGCCGTCACGTGAAATGCGCCCGAATCAAGCCTCACACGCCAGGACCCTGACCCGCCGGCGGTTCCTGGTGGGAGCCGCCGCCTCGGCGGCGGCCAGCGCGCTCAGCGGCCTTGCTTCCAAACGCGCGGCGGCGAAGGTCGTGGTTCCTGCGGTGACGCTCGGCTCGCAGCCCGCCGGCCTGCCGGTTCGCCAACACGCTTGGGCACGGTGGCTGCGCCGCGACCAGTTCGGCAACCCGCTGGCGCCGAGGTTCGACAGGCTGCTGTTCTTCGACGTGCGCGGTCGCCCCACACCTGGTTATCCGCTGCTGCTGGAGTCGCGCCTGCGGACGCTTGAGCGACGCTTCGGCTGGGGACCGCAGGGGTTGCTGTTCACCGTCAGCTACGGGCCCGACTACTTCGCCCGTGTGCTCGGAGTGCCGTCGCCGATCCCGACCGCGACCAGTCTTTCGAGCTTCGAGGCGCCCGCCATCGACCGCTACCAGGTGTGCATGCACCTCGCGTGCGACGACGAGAGTCGCCTGCGAGAGGCCGAGGCGCTGCTCGACCTCGGTTCGATCCTGATCTGGCGCGAGACGCGCACTGGTTTCACCGGCAGCGGCCTGCCGTCGGAGCATCAACGCGTCGCCGGGATCCCGGCTGGACAACCGGTGAAGCCGGGGGCGGCGCTGTTCATGGGATTCAAGTCCGGGCTGCGAGACAACCAGGCGACCGAGGACGACGTGACGATCCCCGCAGGCCCGTTCTCGGAGGGCACGACGATGCAGGTGAGCCACATGCGACTGCAACTCGCTGACTGGTACGACCGGATCTCGGCGGCCGAGCGCGTGGCCCTGATGTACTCGCCGCAGACCTCGGTGGCGGCCGCACGACGCTTCAGGACGGATGCCTCTGGAAACCCGAACGAGATCATCGATGCGATCACTCACCATGGCGTCGTCGGTCACGCGCAGGCCTCTGCTCAGGCCCGGCGTCACGGGCGGCCGGTGATCATCCGCCGCGACTTCGACACCGTCGACGGCGGTGAGGCAGGCGTGCACTTCGTCTCCGTCCAGCGCTCGATCGAGGACTTCGTCGCCACGCGCAACGCGATGAACGCAGCTGAGGCCCACAACATCAACCCTCGTATCACGGCCACCGCGAACAACGGGATCAACGCCTTCATCGACGTTCGGCGCCGGGCCAACTACATCATGCCGTCGCGCCCGAACCGCGCCTTCCCGCTGCTGCCGCGGGGCACACCGCATACACCCGACGTCTGACGCCCGACCCGAGGGTATGCAGCACTGCCAGGGGTGGCGTCCCTCCGCCCCCATTGTTTGCAGTATGCAATGATAGCTGCATGCAAGCAAGGCCTGAGCCGTCCACATCTAAACGCGAGGCCCGTGAGCCGGCTCGTGACGAGCTGGTTGATGCGGTCCTCGGTTCCAGTCGCGCGCTGGTCGCAGTGGCGGCTCGTTCACTGGCCAACGTCGCCGAGGATGTGACGCTGGCCCAGTACCGGTTCCTGATCGAGTTGGCGTCCCGTGGCCCGCAACGCCTTTCAGATCTAGCCATTGCGCTCGGGGTTGATCGCTCGACGGCGACGCGGATGTGTGAACGGCTGGTGCGCAAGCATCTGGTCATCCGCCGCCGCGCCCAGGACGACCGTCGAACGGTTCGGGTCTCGCTGACGGGTACCGGTGCGCACCTGGTTGCGGAGGTGAGCCGGCGTCGACGGGTGGAGATCGCCACGATCGTGGAGCGGATGCCGGCTGCTGACCGAGATCTTGTCGTGCTTGCGTTGCGGGCGTTCGCTGACGCGGCGGGCGAAGTTCCTGAGCAGGACTGGTCGCTCGGCTGGGATCTTGACTGATGGCAGCTGAGCCGGCCGCCGGCGCGCACCCAAGCGCGTCTCGCCCGTTACGGCGGTCGGGCTTTGTCGGCGTGGCTGGGCGGGAACCGGTTGGGGCTGGTGGTGATGGCATTGGTGGTCGGCGCGGGGGCAGGTCTCGGCGCCGCGCTGTTTCGCGAGATGGTGTTCGGCGCCACCTGGCTGGTCACCGGCCATAACCAGTTCGGTCAGCAGGGACACGCCGCCAGCACTGCATCTCCCAGGGCTGGGGATCTGGTTCGTGCTCATCGTTCCCGTGCTCGGCGGTCTGATCTATGGCCCGCTGATCTACCGCTATGCCCGGGAGGCCAGGGGCCACGGCGTCCCTGAGGTGATGCTCGCCGTCGCCGAGAACGGCGGCCGGATCAGGCCACCAGGTGACGATCGTCAAGGCGCTCGCCTCGGCGATCACGATCGGTGTCGGCGGTTCGGTCGGACGGGAAGGACCGATCGTGCAGATCGGCTCGGCTCTGGCCTCGACCCTCGGTCAGCTGGTGCGCATGTCCGAGACCCGGCTGCGGATCATCGTCGCCTGCGGAGCCGCCGGCGGGATCGCGGCGACGTTCAACGCTCCGCTGACCGGCCTGTTCTTCGGGTTCGAGATCGTGCTGCGCGAATTCTCACTCGATGCACTGGTGGCCACCAGCCTTGCGGCGGTCACCGGTGATGTCATCAGCCGAGCGATCTTCGGCTCCGCGCCATTCTTCGCCCAGCATCCCACACGGCCTCTCGGTCACCAACGACACCACCTACCTGCTGGTCGCGGTGCTCGCGATTCTCGCCGGGCTGATCGGGATCGGCTTCAAGACCTTCCTGTACTGGCTCGAGGACTCCGTTGACGAGCTGTGGAAGGGCCGGCCTGAGTGGGCGCGGCCAGCGGTCGGCGGCATCGCGCTCGGCGTGCTGCTGCTCGCGGTCCCGCAGATGTACGGCGTCGGCTATCCGGTGATGAACCAGGTGATCGGCGGTCACGTCGTCGTCGGACTGATCTTGCTGTTCCTGGTCAGCAAGATCCTGGCGACCAGCCTCACCCTGTCGATCGGCGGCTCCGGCGGCGTGTTCGCCCCGTCGCTGTTCATCGGCGCGATGGCGGGAATGGCCTTCGGCACCGCTCGTCCACAGCCTGTTCGGATCCGCCGTCGGCCCGCCGGCGCTGTATGCCGTCATCGCGATGGGCGGAGTCTTCGCTGCCGCCGCCCAAGCCCCGCTGACCGCGATCGCCAGCGTCGCCGAGATGACCGGCAACTTCGCGCTCACCCTCCCGATCATGCTCACCTGCGGAATCGCCGCCGCAGTATCCAAGTACATCTCGTACGGCAGCGTCTACACCACCAAACTGCTGCGTCGCGGCATCGACATCGAACGACCCAAAACGACAAACGTGCTGCACACCCTGACCGTCGCAAACGCCATGCAACCAGTCCCGCCAGCAGCCGCGCGCGCCCGCTTGAACAGGCCTCAGGACACGGCGTCCGAGCACGCCGCCGTTACCGACGAACAGTGGGCACGCCTCGCCGGAACGGTGACCGACACCCGCCGACCCCAGGAGCTGTTCAGCGACGAAACGCTGGAGCAGGCGCTTCGCCAACTCACCCTCTACAGCCCCGCAGGCCTGCCCGTGCTCTCCGACGACCGCGAGCACGTACAAGGATGGATCACCCGCCACGACATCCTCGACGCGCTCGCCCAGACCGTCAACTCCTCCGACCAGTCAATCGAGCAGGGCGCCGTCGCCGCCGACTTCGGAACAGACGACCCCATCTCTGGCCGCCCACCGATCCAGCACCCCACTGACCGGCTATGAGATCGTCGAGATCACCATCAGCGCCGACTCTCCCGTGCTCGGGCGGCGAGTCGACGAAATCTCCTGGCCGCCCGGCTGCCTGGTCGTCGCCGTCAGCGACCAGAACACCGGCGTGTCAGCCAGCACCGACACGATCCTGCGCCATGGCACACGAGTCAGCCTTCTCGCACCCGTGGGCACTGCAGAGCGTCCTACAGTTCCCCTCTCGGTCGTCACAGGTTGATGCCTGCAGGCTCATTCCAGGCCGCTCGGACGCGGAGACGTGGACCGAGATGCCGCCCCCGTGAAGGCAGGACCTCAGGTTGACGGGAGGGAGACGACGTCGATGTTGAGCGCGGCGTAGGTGGGCGCGGCACGACTATCGGCGCCCAGAGTTGGTGACCGTGATGTGTCGCGGTGGCTGCGATCAGCGCGTCATACAGCGCGCCGCCGCGGATGCCGTGTGAGATCGCGGCACGAACGGTCATCGATCGTGATCGGCTCCATTGGCACGTCCGTCGTGATCACCGCAGGGTCGGCTCGATCCTCCTCACGCGCCGGTACCTCAGCGATCGCAAGTTCGATCATGCCATCACGGGCCTCGATTTCCAGTTCGGTCGGTCCGGTGATACCCAACTCGTCACGCAGCGACTTGGGAACGACCAGCCGACCGAGTCCATCGCAGCTCGCATGCAACTACTGAGCTCCAATGCGGTTGCGGCCCGATGCCGTCCCGTCGGCGCGATCGTAGGCTGTGCGGCACAGGTCAACCGCCGTCCTTCAGACCGGAGTCACCGATGCCAATTCATGATCCTCTTCTCACACATATTCGCGTCTCTGACGTGATGCACACGGGCATCCTCAGCACCGATCCATCAGTCCGTCTTCAGGTGGTCGCGCGGCTCATGTCCGAACAGCGCGTGCACGCTGTGGCGGTCGCAGACCCCGGCCGGGCGCGTCGCCCTTTCGGGTTTGTCACGAGCGCCGCAATCGTGCGGGCCGCAGCAAACGCGAGCGACGAGTCTGCTGGTGAGGCCGCTACAGAGGTTGCGACCGTGCTTTCCACGGACTCGCTCGACGACGCCGCGAGCAAGATGCTCGAGCATCGCACTGAACATCTGATCGTGATCGATGCCGCCACGGGCTATGCCAGCGGGATCCTGTCAGCGCTGGATATCGCCGCGGCCTACGCGGACTTCTAGGCAACTGGCCGTGGCGACCTTGGCCACTGAGACGATCGGCCTCGCCACCCGGCGTCAATGCTCTGGCTGTGGGGGTACCTCGAGTGCGACACCGGTTTCGCGTTCGGACACCTCCCAGAGCTTTGCGATGTCGCGGTCCATCCCGAACCTGCGCAGGATCGGCTTGCGGACGGGAGGACCGTTGTTCACGAACATCGGACCGTAGAACTCACCACCCCTGGCCGCGGGGTCTGTGGCGGCCCGCAGCTGTGACAGGGCGCCGTCGTCTGGGGACATGCCTGTGCGCTGCGCCATCACGTGGAAGAACCGCTGGGAGGCACCGCCTCCCGACCCCACCACGCTGGCCGCCTGCAGGTCGGTGTTTGACAGTCCGGGGTGCGCGATCAGACTGACCGTGTTTGCCTGTGCCCGTTCCAGCTCACGCTGCAGCCCGAGGCCGAAGTGGAAGTTCGCCAGCTTCGCCTGGCCGTAGGCGCGCCAGGGGCGGTAGCGGCCCTCCAGATGGGGATTGGCCACGTCGACGGCACGTCCGATGTGGTGCGCTCCGCTGGTCACGGTCACGACGCGGGATCCGGGCGTGCGCAGCAGCGCCGGCAACAGAAGTGCGCTCAGCGTCCAGTGGCCCAGATGGTCAACGCCAAACTGCATCTCGAATCCATCGACCGTGCGCGCCTCGCTGATCCCCATCACGCCCGCGTTGTTGACCAGCAGATCGAGCTCATCCCGGGCAGCGAGAATCTGCTGAGCAGCCTGCTTCACGGACGCCTGCGACGACAGATCGAGCGGAACCAGTTCCAGTGAAGCGTCCGGGACGGTTGCCCGGATCCGATCGACCGCGGCGGCGGCCTTCTGCTGGTTGCGCACCGCCATCACGACATGCGCGCCCTTGGCCGCCAGATCTCTGGCCGTCACCAACCCGAGTCCGCCGTTCGCACCGGTGACCACAGCCGAACGGCCGTGCTGGTCGGGAATATCGGTCGCCTTCCAACTCATCTCGGACTCCAGAGCTGACTGAATGGTTGATTCAGCCTAGTGAACCAGCGAGCGGCAGGTCAGCGCACGGTGATCCTGGAGAGCATGCCGAGCATCTCGTGTGACTGTGGGGTGCCCATGAACATCGAGCAGTACAGCTTGTAGGTACCGGGCCTGAGCTTCGCGACCATCGTGGCCGTGCCCCCAGACTTCAGCCAGACCTGGCCGCGGATCTTGCCGTCGCCGCTCGATGTGACCGGACCCTGAATGGTCAGGTTGTGGGCGTCTTCTCCTCGGTCATACACCTGCAGCGTGACGGTGCCGGCAGCGACGACACTCTCGGAGGGAGTGATCGACCACTCACGTTCATCGACCGTCAGATTGTGCGGCAGCGGGGGCGTCGGCATGATCAGCCGATGCCGTCGGAGGCCGCCGGCGCCGGCCGGAGCGGCCGCGGCAATCGCTGCCAACAAAGACATGCCCGCGATCCTCGCGATCATTTCAGCAGGCTCGTTCCGCCGTCGTAGCGCTGGATCCCGGGGAACGGCCCCTTCGGCAGGATCGCCGTCGGGTCGCCGCCGAGCCATTCGCTGATCAGCGCCTGGTAGACGGTCCGGAAGTCCGTGATCGGAACGAGGTTGTCGTTCTCGTCACCCTGCACACCGGGGTGCTCCCCGGCCAGCCCGCCGCGCACGCTCGAGCCGCTGACCATCACCAGTCCGCCGGCGCCGTGGTCGGTTCCCAGAGAGTCGTTTGATCCGATCCGTCGCCCGAACTCCGAGTACACGAGCGTCAGTACGCGCTGCTCGATCCCCCGCGCGCTGAGGTCCGCCTTGAACGCTGCCAACGCCTGTGAGAGCACGCGACAGCTGTGGATCCTGGGAGGTGATCTGGTCGCCGTGCGTGTCGAACGACCCCCAGTCGATCGTGACGATGCGCGTTCCGAGCCCAGCAGACAGCAGCGTGGCGGCGAGCTGGAGCTTGTTGGACAGGTCCGAGTTCGCCGGGTAGCCGGGAGCGGCCGATACGCCGTTCAGATGGCTCACCTGCCGGGAGACCTGCACGGTCTCCCCGTAGATCGGCCCGAGCCCGCTTGAGCGACGACGTTGTTGCGGCTTGCGCGGACGGCGGCAAGCTTCGCGATGTCCTGATTGGCGTTCTCACCGGAGAGCTGGAAGCTGGTGTCGGTGAGGTTGCTGATCGCGCAGACCGGCGCGGTCTCGCTGAGGATCGACTTGGACAGCGCAGTGTCGATCGAGACCGCCTGCAGCGGGTTGTTCGTCGAGCCGTAGCGGTCGAGCCAGCGCCCGAGCCAGCCGGTCTGCATCTCCTCGAGCGCGCCGGCAAACCAGTAGTCGCGGCTCTCGAAGTGCGACAGGTTGGCCGGCTGATAGTCGGCCGCCGGGAAGATCGCGAGATCTGAGCCCGACGCCGCCCGACCCGTCTCCGTAGAGCGTGTCCAGACCGCCAGAGGCGCCGTTGTTGCCGGTGCCGGACACCAGCGGGTTGGCGAACGCCAGCGTCCCGCCGGTCCCGCCCATCACCGTCGTGCCCACGCTGCCCACCGCCGGACGGGCCGAGCACGCGGGCGATGTTCGAGCGCTGCGAGACGTAACCCGAGTACTGGGACGGCGACACCGGCACGATCGCGTTGAGGCCGTCGTTGCCGCCGTTGAGATAGATGCAGACGAGGATCGTTTCGTTGGCAGGAGTCGCGGCGCGAGCTGAGGCCGCATCCCAGACCGCCTCCCAGCTCAGATGGGCTGCCGAGTAGATCGAGGCCATCCCGATGGCGCTGCCCAGCAGGAACGTACGGCGGCTGTGCGCGCCCGGCCGGAGGCCTCGGGACCCCGTCGGGGAATCCGGCGAGGGCCTCTGCCGGTATCGGCACGCGCGAGGTCGGTTCGACTCCCTCGACCAGGCTGTCCGAGCGAGCGCAGTCGGCGCAGCGCAGCGCATGAATCTCCCCCACGGTCTTGTCCGACCGTTCGCCGCTCGGTTCGTGTTGCGTCTCTTCGCTCATCACATCACCTGTGCGTCCGGTCCGGCCAGGATCAGCGCGCGCAGCGCGATCTGGCGATTGATTCGCCGTTCGGGCGTCGAGGACTGGGCTCGCTGCCGCGTAGCGCTTGATCAGCGTCTCGTGTGCCGGCGGCCAGCCACGGCGAGCCGACGGCGGCGTAGGCCCGGGCGTAGGCCTGCGCGGCCGTCTCACCGGGCACGTCCTTGATCTTCGCCTGCTCCAGCAGCGTGGTGATGAAGCCGAACCGAGCCAGGGCCGTGTCGGTGTTGAGCCAGGAGATCCCGCCCTCCCATCCGGCCACGGTCGGCGGGAAGTACGGAAGCTGGCCCATCGCGTCGAGGTAGTCCGAGGCGGTCGTGTCCTTGACCTGGAGTTTCATCGCCCGCATCGCACCGACGACGTAGACGACCGGCGGCTTGACCATGTTCGGCTCGTCAAGCGACGCGAACAGCGTCAGGATGCGTCAGGATCGCCTGCAGCAGCGGCTTGAGCTGCATCCCGCTCTTCACGTACAGGCGCGTGAGCGACTTCAGCGTCGCCGCGCTCGGCGGCGGCGACGATGAACTCGCTCCAGAGCGCGTTGATGATGAACGCCGGGTGCGCGGGCCGGCTGAGCACCAGCTTGACCGCCTCTGCCGTGGTGAGGTTCTCGAACTTCCCGAACACCAGCTTCGGCCCGTCGTACCACCGCGACTGCGTGAAGTAGCGAGAACACCTTGTTGGGGTTGGTGTCGTTGATCTGCCAGCCCGAGACAGGCCTTGGCGAGCTGCTCGACGTCGGTCTGGCTGTAGTTCGGCTTGCCGGCAGCGTTGGTGACGCCGAGCGTGAACAGCTCCATCAGCTCACGGGCATAGTTCTCGTTCGGCGCGCCGCGTACGTTGAGCTCCCCGGTCAGGTAGCGGAGCATCGACGGATCGATCGTGACCGCGTACGCCATATCGTGGAAAGTCGCCTTGGGATTGTTCGCGAAGTCCGCGTACTTGCGGAACAGCTTCGGTCTGGGTCATCAGCAGCTGCGGGGGTGACACGGATTCGCGCGAGTTCGCCCAGTGCCCGTGCCAGAAGAACGTCATCCGCTCGACGAACGGGTTGATCGCGCGGTTCATCTGGTCGACCCAGCTCAGCACCAGGTCATCGTCGTTGCCGGTCGGATCGAGCGGCTTACCCTGATCGGTCCCGGGGCTGCCGCTGTAGGCGGCCGGTGTGTTGAGCAGCCAGTCGACCGCGGCGCCCAGCGTTCTGCCGGTCCAGCGCTTGCGGTCGGCGTCGGACGGCCCGAAGCCGGCGCGCCAGAACAGCCGGTCGACCATCGCCGCGGTCATCGGCGTCTCGGGCGTGATCCGGCCGCCACTCGCTTGGCGGTCGGCCTTCGGTCGCGATGCTTGCTCATCGGCAGCCTTCCGTCGAGAAGGTCCTGGAACGCACTCAGCACCGTTTTCCCGCTGAGACGGAAGTCACCGAGCGGATCCTCGACGTCGTACCAGACCACGCCCGCGAGCTTCGGCATCGAGGTGCTCTGCAGTGTGCTGAGACTCAGAATCCAGCCGGCCTTGTCGCCGCCGACGGCGGTCGAACCCGTCTCCGCAATCCAGAACGGCTTGGCCGCGAGCGACTCGATCTGCTGGTAGGCGGCGGCGAAGACAGCACCGGGGTCGCTCCATGTCAGTCCGCCGCGGTTCCCGAAGTTGTAGCCGTCGGCTCCGACCAGGTCGACCTGGCTCGCGACCGGGAAGTACTTGGCGATCGCGTTGGCGGCGTTGTCGGGAGTGCTCCATGCGTACGGGGCCCAGAGCATCTGGATGCGCGAGCCGCCCGGTGCCGAGCGGACAACCCGGCGCACGTGCTTCCAAGCGCGGACGAACTCGCGCGGACTGTTGCGATTCACCGTTCCCGACCACGCGTACCACGGCGTGTTCATCTCCGGCATCGGTCGCAGTATCGCTCCGCGCGCGAACCTGTCCGGAGCTGCGCCACGAGCGCCCGCAGCGACGCGTCGTATCTGCCGGCGCTGACCGCGCTCAATCGATGCGTCGGCTGATTGGCGCCGTCGGATCCGTCGTCTGGCTCCCAGGTCAGCAGGAGCTCGGCGTCGTCGCGGTTGGCGGCGGCGATCAGCGACGCCGGGATCGTCCTGCCGGCCGTCAGGTATGCCGAGATGACCGTGATCCCGCTGCCGGCGCTGCGCTTCAGCGCCGGCAGCGTCCGGACGGGCTTGTCGGCGTAAACGCCCACCCGCACGCAATCGGCCGCCGCTACCGGCGCGGCCACTGCCGCCGTCGCGATCCCTGCCGCGAGGCTCAGCGTGGTCCGCACCGGGCGCCTCATGCCGACGCCGCGCCCCTCTTCTTCCCGGGTGCCTTCGACTTGGTCAAGCTGACCATGCCTGTGCAGGTCCGGTTCCCGGAAGGCCGGCGGATGTATTTGATCGGACCTGATGCGTCGGACCTCCACGCAACGCCCGCGCTGATTGCCACGACCTCCAATCTCACCCTCTTACAGATTGGGGTGTGTGGGCGCAAACCGCGCAGCTTCCGGGTCTTTTCCACAGCCTTGGTCACACCGTGCTTTCCGACCGTCTCCAGTTCGTAGCGGGTCGCACCAGGGCTGTGCGCGGTGAAACTGACCGCGCCCTTGGCGTTCGCGTGCAGGCCACTGGGGGACGAGTTCTGCACTTGGTTGCCGGCCGCGCCGGTGGAGTTGCCGTCACCACCGTCTGTGCTCACCAGCCGTTGACTGTTGAAAATCTCGGAGTCCGTGTAGGCGGTGATCGAGCCGCCGGTTCCACCGGGACCCTGGTCGCTGCCGTAGCCGCCGCCCGATCCGCCGGCGGCTGAGAGCGAGGCCAGCACGCCGATCGCGTGAGCGATCAGCGTGATCCTGCCACCGGCGCCGCCGGCACCGCCGAGCTGGTTGTTCGCGGAGTTGCCGGAGCCCGCGCCTCCCTCTGCGCTGGCGCCACCACCTATGTTCATCGTGCCGCTGTCGGCTGCGATGAAGAGATTGCCGGCGTGGCCGCCACCCCATGGCGGCGCGCTGTTACCACCGGCGCTGGATCCGTCGGTGCGCACATCGCCGGCCACCGATAGGTTGTCGGCCGCCTTCAGCTGGATCGATCCACCGCTGTTGCCTGGGCCCACGCCCTGGTTTCCGCCCTCGGCTTCGACCCGTCCGGCACTGATCGAACCGGCGGAGCTGACAACTGAGATCGATCCGCCGGGACCCGCGAACGCCGGCGTTGTCTGGGTACCGTCGCTGTTGCCGCCGATGGCGAGCAGCGCGCCCAGCGTGGCGCCCTGTGGCGCCGTGATCGAGATCGGTGCGGCGGTTGCGCCGCTCCGCGAGGAACTCGAGCCGCCGCCGCCACTCGTGTTGAGGTCGCCGGTCGAGACGGTCGTACCCGAGACGGCGATCGGCCCACCTGCGGAAGCCGGCCCGCCGCTCGCATCCACTGCCCCGGCTGCAACTGCGCCTCTCGACTTCAGGCCCACTGCCGCGCCGGGCACGCCGACTCCGCTCGGCCCACTCGCGCCGGACGTGTCGATCGTGCCACTGACCGATATCGCGCCGGACGCCGTGATCTTGACCTGACTTGAGGATCCGGGGGCGGAACCGGCTTCCTGGCTGTTACCGCCATAGGTGGCGATCGACTCGGCGTGAACGCTGGCGCCGCTGATCGTGACCGCGCCCCCTGCGCCACCGCTGCCGCCGCCGCTCGGGGCACCCTGCCCCTGCGTGGAGATCCCGCCGTCGACGTCGAGCTCGCCTCCGCTTGCGTTGATCGTCACAGGGCCGCCTGCCTGCATCCGCGTGAGCGGATCTCCCGGCGTGCGGCGCGTGTGCGCCCTGCGTCTGGATGGCGTTACCCACAAGGACTGCCTGACGCCCGCTGATCGAAACTGCTGCACCGGGAGCGAGGATCCCCTGGATCGCGATCGGGCCGGTCGCTGACAGCGTCACCGAACCTGAGGGATAGCCTGTGTCGCCGCTCGTATTGATCTGCCCGGAGACCGCGATGCTCGCGCCGCTGAGACTCAGGCTTCCGCCGGCGCCGTTGGTGACCCCGCTCTCCAGATCGACACCGGTCGCAACTGTCAGCGGTCCAGCGGACTGAAGTGCCAGTGATCGCCCGCCGACACACTGCCCATCGCCGAGACCAGGTACATAACAGGTGTCGATCCGTGCGTCAGGGCCGAAGTAGATCGATGCCGCTCTGATCGTCGTGTCGCCTGTGAGCCGCAACTCACCATCCACATACACGATTCCGTACGACTGCGCGCCAGACAGCGTCACAGCTGGATCGCCACTGAGGACGAGCAGGTCCGACGCGCTCGCCGTGGCAACGTTGAGAGCGAGCGCCGCGATGACGGTGGCGAGGCCTCCAGTCAGAAGTCGGCGCACAGTCAGGAAGAATCGTTCCCGGTGGTCGAGCGCTTTAGCTTCCGTAAAGCAGCTAGGACACATGTCCAGCCCAATCCGAATTAAGGCTTTGTTCCTCTAGATCTGGTCCACTCGTGGTGTGACCATCCTCCGGGCTCATGACCTCATCAAGGCGGTCGGCAGCGGGCGCGGGGCTCGGCGCCTGATCGATGGCGTAGGCCTTACGGTCGAGCGTGACGAGGTCGTCGCGATCCTCGGGCGGTCGGGCAGCGGCAAATCGACGCTTCTTCACGTATTGGGCGGCCTTGATGCCCCCGATTCGGGGAAGGTGACGGTCGCCGGCGAGCGCCTGACCGGACGTCGCAGCGGCGCGCTTTCGCGCATCCGTCTGCGCCATATCGGCTTCGTCTTCCAGCAGTTTCAGCTGATCGAGGAGTTGAGTGGGATTGAGAACGTCCTGCTGGCCGCCGAGGCTTCCAGGCGCGCCAGCGGGCGGGACCCGCCGGGCGCAGGAACTCGTGGACGCGCTTGGTCTCACGCAGGTCGCAGACCATCTGCCACACGAGCTTTCCGGTGGCGAGCAGCAGCGCTTCGCGATCGCTCGAGCACTCGTCAACGACCCTGAGCTTGTGCTGGCAGACGAGCCCACGGGGTCGCTTGATCAGGAGAACGGTGCTGCGGTCCTCGAGATCCTGCGGACGCTCGTCGGGCCGCGCGGTCGTGCTCGTAACGCATGAGACTGGAGGCGGCCGCTATCGCTGACCGGGTTCTGACACTGCGCGAAGGTCGCCTCGAAGCGTTGGACGCCGAGCCTGTGACGCAGCTTTCGGCGGCGACTGCGAACTGCGCTCGAGGCCTGCGCTCTCGCCGGCGCCGGGCGGTCACGACCGGACTTGGTGTCGCTCTGGCGGCGGCCATGCTCGCCGCCGCCGTCGTCATCTCCTACGGCCTTGGCACGGGTTTCACGCGAGCCGTCAAAGGCGGCAGGGCTGCCGACGATCCTCGTTCGCTTCGACCCGCAGCAGCGTCCTGGTCGTCAGGCACCGGATCCTGACCTTCCGGACGTCGCCCGCTACTCGCTGCGGTTCGAAGTGACTGCAGCCCGCTTCGCCTTCGACGGCCACCGCAGCCGTACCGGCGTGGTGGAGGTGCTCGACCGGCCGGGCGTTCACGTTGGCTACGACGTCGTGGCGGGCGAGAACCTCCCGCGCGCGCGGCTCAGATGCCTTGATGAGAAAGGTCTCGCCGAGTCGTGGGGAGTCGAGCTCGGGGACACCATCCAGGTCGCCGGGTCGGGCCGGAGAAGGTCGTCGGCATCGCGGAGGGGCCTGACGACGTCGGCTATCCGCTGGCCGCGCCTCGGATCTACTTCGCGGCCGGCGCTCGACGCCAATCTCGCGCATCTGATCCGCAATGTCCCGCGTCCTGGCACCGGCCCAACGGACACTTCTTCATCCGCGCCGGCGCTCGACGGCCCGCTACGGTCGTCGAGCATGTCCGACCCGCGGGCAGCGCGACCACGTCAATCTCGCCGACATCTATCTCCGCGACCCGCAGTACGTGAACGAGGTTCTCGCCCAGGCACGCGCCACCGCGTTCGGCCTTAGGAACGTCCAGTTCCTGACCAGCGCGGGGATCCGCATCCTGCTCGACCAGGCGGCAGGCATCGTCATCGATCTGCTGATCGCGCTGTCAATCATCGCGCTGATAACCGCAGGTGTCCTGCTCGCCGCCTCGGCCCGGGCCGAGGTCCAGCGCCGGCTCGGAGCCATCGGCGTGCGCCGCGCTGTGGGTGAGACGCGCGGGCAGGTCGCTCTGGCTCAGGGCCTCGAGGGTCTGCTCGTCGCGGTCCCGTTCGGTTCACTCGGGATCGCGAGTCGGCGTGCTCTTGACCGCCTCACCCGATTCGCGACTGCTGACCCTGCTCAACGAGCCCGCCACCGGCCTCGGCGCTGATCATTCCCGTCGCGCTTGCCTGGCTTGCTTGCCGTGCTCGTTCCGGCGCTCGGTGCGGCCTGGCCAGCCTGGCGCGCGGCCGGTGGGCCGGTGATCGACCTGCTGCGGGGCGGCGACGTGAGTCGACGCGCGCGACGAGCCACGCGGACGCTACCCGGCGGCCTCGGCCTACTCGGAGCGCGGCTCGTCAGCGCGCGACGCGCGCGGCTCGCCGCCACCATCGTGACGCTCGCACTCTCGACCGGCGTTCGTGCTCTGATGCTGTCGCTTGCTTCGGAGCTCTCGTCGCTCGAGACCGACCCCGGAGCGCTCGGAAAGAAGTACGCGCTCACGGCCAACCTACCTCCCTCCGCTGCCCCGCAGGTCCGGGCGATTCCAGGTGTTGCGGCCGTCGCTCCGCGCTTCTCCACCGTTGGCCGCCGACTCCTTCGAGCTCGGCGAGACGATCGACGTGATCGCCTATCCGGGCAACCACGTGACCTTCGAGGCACCGCCACTCGTCTCCGGGCGACGCCTGCGGGGCACGCAACCAGGTCGAGGTCGGCTCCGGGCTGGCCGACGCGCTCGGACTGAGCGACGGCTCGATCCTCGCGGTCGAATTCGGCAACGGCGTCGAAGCCCGATTCACCGTCAGCGGCATCGTCTCCTCGCTCCAGAGCGACGGGCGAGTGGCCTACGTCTCCGCGCGCGGATTGCTGCGGGCAGACCCGAACGTCGGCGAGCAGCTCGCCGTGGTCCTCGCCCCCAACGCTGAACCAGGACGATGTCGAGAACGGCGCTGGTCGGCCTCGGCGCGACGCCAACCAGCCGCCGCCGGGGCGACCGCGAAGGGCGTCCCGCTTGTCAACGTGTTGCGGACGATCCTGCGAGCCGTCGCGATCGTCGACGGTCTCGTCTGTCTGTATGCGCTGATCCAGGCCTGCGCGCTGACCGTGTTCGAGCGCCGCCGGACGATCGCGGTGTTGCGCGCCTGCGGGGCAGGCGGCGGCGCTGTGGCATTGGTGCTCGCGGGAGCGGTGGCGATGCTGGTGGTGCCTGCGGCAATCCTGGGCGTGCTGCTCGAACGCTTTTGTTCGGACCAGCGCTCTCACGCCTCGCCGAGAACTACGCGACGCTCCCGCTCGACGCGGGAGCTCCGAGATTCTCGCCGTGCTCGCCGGGCTGGCGATAGCCGCTGTCGCCGCCGTCGCCTACGTCTCGTCGCAGGCGGCGCGCGAGTCGGTCGTCGAAGGGCTGTCAGCATGAGACGGGTGAGCCGACGGTCGCTTCCTGCGCGAGTCCGGCGGCGCCCTAGGCCTCGCCGCGATCGGGCTGACCGCCGGCGGATGCCGCCGGGCTTGGACTCGCCGGCTGCGGAACTGAGTCAGCAGGACCGGGCGCCGCAGCTGATGGCTCGACGCTCGTGTCCACATGGGCAGACCCGAACGGGGACGGCCAGCTCCAGGTCGGCCCTGGCGAACCGCTGGTCGACGCGCGAGGATCTCGGCGCCAAGGCCGCGTACCGAACGACGCTCGGGACCGTCGCTCACCTGACAGACGCTCATGTGATGGACGCCGCCTCACCGGCACGCGTCACATTCCTGGCGCGGCTCGGCCCGCCGTTCCAGTCGACCTTTCGTCCCCATGAGGCGCTGACCGCGTCAGGTCTTCCTCGGCGCGGTCCAGGCTGTTCGGGCGCTCGGGCCCGATCTCGTGCTCGAGGGCGGGCGACCTGATCGACAACGACCAGAGCAACGAGCTCGAGCGTGCGATCGCGATTCTCGGCGGCGGCGAGGTCCGCCCGGGCAGCGGCCCCGCAGGGCTACTTCGGCGTGCAATCAGAAGTTGACCCAGACCCGTTCTACTACCGGCCGGCAGGTCGACGCGCCCCGGCATCCACGGCTCCTCCAGGACGCGGTCGAGCCCTTCCACTCACCGGGGATCGGCGCCCCATGGCTCCCGGTCCTCGGCGACCACGACGTGCTCGTGCAGGGTGAGCTCGTCCCGACCGATCTGACCCGGATGCTTGCCGCTAGGAGATCGCGCGCTCTGGACATTGCCGAAAAACATGCACCCTGCCTCCCGGCGCGAAGCTGGAGGCGAGCAGCATCACCTGACGGTCCGCCGTTGCCAGGGAGCGTGGACGAGTTCCTGCGCCAGGCTCTGGCAGGGCCCGACCGTCAGAGTCCCGGCCGGACCCGCGCCGAGCCGAGCTTTCGGTCGGAGGACGTGATCGCCCGGCTGCGCGCAGTCGGCGGCGGGCTCGGCGACACCGGACCGGCTCGACTATGTCCACGACCTCGGTGACCGGCTGCGCTTTGTCGTCCTCGACCTCGCAAGCCGGATCGGCGGCTCGGGTGGTCGCGTCGTCGACGGCCAGGCCGAGTTCGTGCAGTCCGCGCTCGACGGCGCCGGGAACCGGTTCGTCATCTTCGTCAGCCACCAGCCGCTGCGCCAGTCGGTCGGCGGAGACACATCCAGTCATGCTCGACTCCTCGCCAAACGTCGTCCTGACCCTCGCCGGGCCACACTCACCACAACCGCATCAACGCGCGCAGAGACGCCACACGGCGGCTACTGGAACATCGAGACCGCTTCGCTGATCGACTACCCGCAACAGTCGCGTGCACTCCGCTTCCACGAAACCGACGACGGTGGGATCGCGATCGAGACCTGGATGCTTGACCACGTCCCCGGCAACCGCGTTGCCCAGATCTCACGCGAGCTCTCCTTCCTGCAGGCGACCGGCGGGCGCCCGGGCACTTCGCAGGCTCGCGAACCGACCGCAATGCCGTGCTCTTCCGGCGCTCGGCGTAGACGGCACCCGGCGAAGACGGCGCGTGGGCCGGCGCTACGCGGCGATCGGAACGCTGAAGCGCACGCGCGTGCCAACTGGCGTCGCCGGCAGCCAGATGTCACCACCGTGCGCGTCGACGATCGCTCGCGCGACCGCAAGTCCCAGTCCGGCGCCGTTGGCGGATCGCGCCGCGTCGGCACCGCTGCGGTAGAAGGCTTCGAACACGAGCTCACGCTCCGCCGCGGGGATACCGTCGCCGCGGTCCTCGACCTCCACTTCAACCGTGTCACTGAGCGATTCGGCCCGGACGACCACGGTGCCGTCCGCAGGAGAGTGGCGTATCGCGTTCTGGATCAGGTTGAAGAGCACCCGCTGAAGCTTCTCCGGGTTGCCTCGTGCCGGAGCCAGCTGGTCCGGGAGATCCGCCCTCACGGCGATCCCGCGCACGTCGGCCTGAGCTCGCATGGCGTCCACGGTCTCTGACACCAGCTGGCCGACGCGCCACCTGCTCCAGGGTCCAGTTGATGTCCCCGGCTTCGAGCCGTGACAGCTCGAAGAGGTCGTCGATCAGTGCCGACAGCGCCTCGATGTGAGTCAGCATCCGCCTGACGTACTCGCCCCGGACCTGGCCCTCCACCAGCTCGTCATCGATTGCGGCGGCAAGCAGCTGAAGCGAGGTGATCGGCGTGCGCAGGTCGTGCGAGGCAGCGGCGATCAGATGCCTCCGTGCCGACTCGGCCTGATCGCGAGCCGCCTCCTCGATGGCCAGCCGGCTGATCATCGCGTTGGCGGCGTCGGCGAGCTCGCGCAACTCGATCACACCACCGCCAGCCTGCAGTTCCACTTCGCGCTCGCCACCACCCACGGCCACCAGTCCATCGCGGATCGTCGCGACGTCGCGGGTCAGCGCCCGCGACAGGCGACCAGCCGCCGTGACACCGAGCAGACCGCTGAGCACAACGATCACGCCGACCAGTGCCGCATCCTTGTCGGAGACGAACATCATCAACCCGAGGATCAGCGAGCGTCACGAGCAGCGGCGTGATGACCACCGCGATCACGATCGAGAGCTGGCGTGAGAGCGGTCTGGCGGCTCCGTGGCCACGGGCGCGAATCACCAATTCGGTCCCCGCAGCGGTTGCGAGACCGACACCCAGCAGGACTGCGAGCACGATCGCCGTGTGTGGGAACGCCGAGGATCGCGACGCTGACCGCCACCGCACCGGCGGCCAGCGCCAGCATCAGACGATCGCCGCTGGCGTGCCGCGGATGAAGGTGCGGATTCGGTCATGGCTGGAACCGGTAGCCGATTCCCCATACGGTCTGCAGATGACGCGGCTCGGCCGGATCGGCCTCGATCTTCGCGCGCAGCCGGCGGATGTGGACGGTGACGGTCGAGGTGTCCGTGTAGAACGAGTACTGCCAGACCGCATCCATCAGCTGGTTGCGGGAGAACACCTGGCCGGGATGCATGACGAAGAACAGCAGCAGGTCGAACTCGCGCCCGGTCAGCTGCGCCTCCACCCCGCCGACCAGCACACGGCGTGAACTCGGGTCGATCGACCAGGTCGCCGATCTCGATCGCCTCGCCCTGCCCGGCAGGCACATCGACGCGACGCAGAACCGCGTCGATCCGCGCCACCAGCTCCGCCGGTGAGAACGGCTTGACCACGTAATCGTCGGCCCCGAGGCGCAGGCCGATGATCCGGTCGGACTCCTCGCCCTTGGCGGTCAGCAGGATGATCGGCATGCGGTCGTGGTCCTGCTCGCGCAGTCGGCGCATCACCTCGAGACCGCCGATCTTCGGCAGCATCAGGTCGAGCACGACCAGGTCGGGACGGCGCTCGCCGGCGGCCTGCAAGCGCCTGCGCGCCGTCTGCCGCGATCGCCGTCCGATAGCCGGCCCGCTGCAGGTACCGGCAGACGACCTCAGTGATCGTCGGCTCGTCGTCGACCACCAGCACGGTTCGACGCGTATCGGTCTCCATCGCAAGATCCTCCCAGGCCGGAGCGTGTGGCGAGCGCGCGGACATGTCAAGGCTCATATGCGGAGCGGCGCATCGGCGAACTCGGCCATCCCGTCCGCGAACTCCTCGGCTGCGACGAACCCGAGCAGCTCTCGAGCGAGCCGCGGTCGAGGCGAACACGTGCCGGACGTCACCGAGCCGGAACTCGCCGGTCACGATCGGCGCGAGCGCCCTGTCGAAGGCCGTCGACAGCGCGCGGGCCATCTCGAGGATGCTGCGAGGCCGGCCGCTGGCGATGTTGAACGCGCCGGTGACCGGGGCCGGCGCCGTGAGCGCCAGCACGTTGGCGCGGGCGACGTCGCGCACGTGGACGAAGTCGCGAAGCTGGCCGCCGTCCTCGAACACGCGCGGCGCGCGCGGCCGCGCTCAAGCGCGCTGCGGAAGATCGATGCGACGCCCGCGTACGGCGTGTCGCGCGGCATCCGCGGCCCGTAGACGTTGTGGTAGCGCAGCGCGGTCACCGGGACTCCCGGTCTCGCGCGAGAACGCGAAGCCGAGATGCTCCTGGTGCAGCTTCGTCGCGGCGTACACGTTGCGCGGATCGAGCGGCGCCGTCTCCGGCACCGCCTCGGCCGCGAGCTCGGCGCCGCAGTCCGGGCAGGTGACCTCGAACGCGCCAGCGGCCAGCGCCTTGGCTGCGCGCGGGCCCGGCCCGACGATCCCGTGCAGCTCGCAGCGGTAGCGACCCTCGCCGTAGACGACCATGCTGCTCGCCAGCACGACGCGCCCGTCGAATCCGCGGCGCGCGAGCTCGCGGAGCAGCACCGCGGTGCCGAGGTCGTTGTGGCTGACGTAGTCCGGCAGGTCGAGGATGTCGACGCCGAGGCCGACCATCGCCGCCTGATGGCAGACCGCGTCGACATCGGCCAGAGCAGTGGCGACCGTCGCGGCGTCGCGCACGTCGCCATCCATGAACTCCGCGTCCGGATGGACCTCAGGCGGCTGCGCTATGCGCGCTCGGCAGCAGCATGTCGAGCACGCGCACCTCGTGCCCGTCGGCGATCAGCTGCTCGACGATGTGCGAGCCGATGAAGCCGGCGCCGCCGGTGACGAGGATCATGCTGTGAAGGTAGGCGCTGATGGCGCCGTTTCCCGCCTCCGAGTCGGCTGTTCTCAAACTCGTAAGGGTTTGTCCTTAGGCTCGGGCCCCGTGATCGACGTGATCCTGCCGGTGCTCGACGAGGCCGAGGCGCTGCCGGTCGTGCTTGGCGCCTTCCCGCCGGGTTTCGAACCGCTGGTCGTCGACAACGGCTCGACCGACGGCTCCGCCGAGGTCGCCCGGCGCCTCGGTGCCCAGCGTCGTAGACGAGCCGCGACGCGGGTTCGGAGCGGCCTGCTATGCGGGCCTGGTCGCGGCCCGCACCGATCTTGTCTGCTTCATGGACGCCGACGGATCGCTGGACCCGCGCGAGCTGCCGCAGGTCAGCGATCCCGTGCAGCTCCGGCGAGCTCGAGCTCTGTCTCGGGGCGCGGCTGGCCGAGCCTGGCGCCTGGCCGATGCACGCGCGCCTGGCCAACCGCCTGATCGCACTCGAGCTGCGCCGCCGGACCGGTGCGCCGCTCACCGACCTCGGACCGATGCGGTGCGCGCCGCGCGAGCAGCTGCTCGCGCTCGAGCTGCGCGACCGAGCGTTCGGCTGGCCGCTCGAGATGGTGCTTGCGGCCGCGGCGGCGGGCTGGACGATCGGCGAGACCCCGATCACCTACAGGCAGCGAGCCGGCGGCGTCTCAAAGGTGACCGGTTCGGTGCGCGGCACATACCGCGCGACGCGCGACATGTCGCGGCTGCTCAGCGCCCAGACCGCAACCCGCTGATCGCATAGGCGAGCCCGGAGATCGCAAAGAGAACACCGCACAACAGCAGAAAGCGCGGCAGGTAGCCGTGCTCGCCGATGCCGCTGGCGTTCTGCGCCTGGTGAGCGCCGAAGCCGAGCACCGTCGGAAACACGGCTGCGAGCACGAGCACGCTCACGAGCGCCGGCACCCGCACATAGGCAGCGACGCGCTGCGGTAACCGGCCGAGCGTGAGCCGATCGGCGAGCGAGTACAGCGGCAGCAGCACGAGGTCGTGAAGCACGATCGCCGCGACGAACCAGATCAGCACGCTGACCAGATCCCGCGGCCGCTGAGTCCAGCCGATCACCGCGGCCCCGGCGATCGCCAAGCTCGCCAGCGTAGCCAGCAGGTGCGCCGGGCCGGCGCCGTACCGAGACCAAAGCCGGCTCATATGCTGCACCTCGGCGAAGTGCATCTTCGTAACCCATTTGGTGCAGTGCACGCCGGGAATCAGCTGGGCTGATGATCCGCGCCGGATACCCGTGATCCAGCGACAGGGGGTGCCCGTTGACCGACAGCGCCAGCAGCGTGCGCGGGTCCGATACCTCCTCGCGGCCCGAGGGTCGCCTGACCGTAGTTGCCGTGCTCCAACGAGGTCGAGGTGAGCGTCGCCTCACCGTGAACACCCACCATCCTGGCGAGATCGAGAACCCGCACGCCGGTCCAGGTCTGCGTCGTCGACCAGCCCTCGACGCATGCGATCGGAAGCGTGTGGGTGTACTGCGGGAGCGCCAGCAGCTGCGCACGCGTGAATACCATCGAGCTGCTGCCGCTGACCGAAAGTCGCCAGCCGTCGCCGACCGCAGCCGGTTTCAGGCCGGTTCTGGCCCAGGTCTTGTTGACCGGAAAGCCGAGTGGTCCCGGCCGTGTGCGCCCGCGCGGTAGTAGAAACGCAAGGCCCCGCAGCCCGCCACCGACCGATTGGCCGATTCCCTGCGAGAGCAGGATCAGCGACGCACCGCCGACCGCGCCCAGGAGAGCGCGGCGCGAAATCGTTTCAGGCCTCGGGTTCGGGCTGATCAACCCGCTCCCACCTGTGGCCGCGAGCACCTCCTCTCGTGTGGTCAGCGAACGGCGCATCGTCCCGAACTTGAGCGTGACGTGAGCGATCATCGCCCCGATGAACACCCAGGCTCCGTAGTAGTGCGCCTGCGTGAAGTCGAAGTTGAAGACGTACCAGTACTGGATGTTCAGGATCCCGGTGACGAACTCGAACAGGCGCACCACCAACCAACAGCGCCAGTGACAGCCGCTCGAGTGCATGCGCCGTGTTACGCACCGGAGGCCACTCGAACAGCCGCGGGATCACGGACCAGAGCTTGGTCAGCACGACCGGGAACAGAGCCAGGCCGATCGTCACGTGCGCGCCCTGGGTCACCGCGTAGAGGAAACTCGGTGCGTTCGGCCAGCCGAACAGGTAGACGTCGAGCGGGCCGAGATGGCGGCCGAGGGCGTTGTCCGCGAACCCGGGTTGGTAAGCGTCGTTCGACAACAGACCGGTGACCGCAACGATCGGCAGCCCGATCAACAGAATTAGGCCGAGTATCGCTGTTAGGCGCGGTGATCTCAGCGGGCTACGCCAGAACTCCGGGCGCGTGGGCCCCGGCGGCGGGTGGTCAGGATCGATGGCAGGCAACCTCACCGTTCCGAGCGTGAACGTCACAGCCTTCGATTACCAGGGCTGGAACAGTCACCGTTCTTCTTTTGTAAGGACTTCCGGGTTGACTCCAGACCATGCACAGAGCGGCGCTTATGGTCATCGCCAAGCAGCCCGTCGCCGGCCGCGCCAAGACGCGGTTGACACCGCCGTGCACCCCGGACCAGGCGGCGGCCCTCGCAGCTGCGGCTCTGCGGGACACGCTGGAAACAGTCTCCAAGGTGCCTGTGGAGCGACATGTGCTCGTCTTCGAGGGCGATCCCGAGCCCTGGTGCCCCGATGGCTTCGAGGTCATCGCCCAACGTGGAGACGGCCTCGGGCAACGCCTGCAGGCAGCGTTCGATGACGTCCCGGGCCCGGCGCTGCTTATCGGCATGGATACCCCGCAGGTGACGGCGGCGCAGCTGGGCGACGCCGTCCTCGCGCTGGCTGATGCGAAGGTCGACTCGGTTCTGGGTCCCACGGCTGATGGTGGCTACTGGTGTGTCGGCTTCAGTGGCTCGGTACCCGCCGCGTTTGACGGTGTCCCGATGAGCACCCGCGATACCTATCAGCGCCAAAGACTGCGCTTCGCGCAGCTCGGCGTTCGCGTCGCGGACCAGCCGTTGCTGCGGGACGTCGACACGATCGGTGACGCGGAGGCCGTTGCTGCGATCACTCCCGGCACAAGATTCGCCCGAACGCTTGAGGACATTCGGTGAGGGAAGCGATCGCGCTCTATGAGAGCGCGTTGGAGGACGCTGGGGCGAGCAGTGGGCCAGCGGGCCCACTGCTCAGATTCGAGGATGGAGCCTCGCTGCCGTTCCCGGTTGGGCGCTTCCTCGCTGCCGCCGATCCGCTCGATCGGTGTGTACTGGAGGGCGTGCGGGGGCCGGTGCTGGACGTGGGATGCGGCCCTGGGCGGCATCTGCGTGAGCTGACCCAACGCGGCGTGTACGCGCTGGGCGTCGACCTCAGCTCGGCGGCAGTCGATCTGGCCCGCAGCGGCGGCGCACGAGCGGTCGTCGCCGACATCTTCGGCGACGTCCCGGGGGCCGGAAGCTGGCGCACCGCACTGCTGCTCGACGGAAACATAGGCATCGGTGGCGATCCGGTGCGTCTGCTGACCCGCCTGAAGTCGTTGCTGGCCGGCGACGGCGTGGTGCTCGTCGAACTCGATCGACCGGGTACGGTGACGCCGGCCGCGAGAGCGAGACTCGAGCTCGCAGGCGAAACCAGCGACTGGTTCTCGTGGGCTCGAGTCCCTGCCTGCAGGACGTCGGCGATCGCCCCAGAGGCGGGCATGACGACGGAATGGGAGTGGTCGTGCGCGGGACGCTGGTTCGCCCGGCTCCGACCGAACGCCTGCGCCTGAGCCTGCCGGCCGGTGGCGTCCAACGCGTCGCCGCGTGGGGCGCGAAGCTCGTGCTGCTGGCTGCTCTGGCGCCGATCGCGATCTACGTCTGGACCGCGCTGCATCGGCTCAACTACCCCTACGAGCTCGACTGGCTCGAGGGAGGCGGAGTCGAGATAACCCGTCGCGCCATGGGGGGGCAGTCGCTCTACACGGCACCGACGCTGGCCTACGTCAGCTACACCTATACCCCCTTCTATGCCTTGGTCTCCGCGGCCGTGGCGGAGATCACAGGGATCGGCTTCCTGCCGCTGCGCCTGGTCTCGTTCGTGTCCTCGCTGGTGGCGATCGGCGCACTGTGGCGGCTCACGGTCGACGCCACCAACGACAGGCTTGCCGGCGCCGTGGCCGGCGGACTGTTCGCAGGAACCTACGCGCTGACCGGATGGTGGTTCGACATAGGCCGGGAGGACTCGCTGTTCGTCGCGCTGACGCTGGTCACCCTCTGGCTCGGACGCCGGGCTCATGGCGAGCGTGCCGGAGCCGCAGTCGGAGCACTCGCTTTCCTTGCGTTCTTCACCAAGCAGATCGGGCTCGTCGCGGTGCTGCCCGCGCTTGCCTGGTTGGCGCTGATCCGGCCGCGCGAAGGCGTGTCCGCTCTGGCGGCACTCGCGGCGCTCGTCGCGGGCTCGACGCTGTTGATCGACGGTCTCACCCATGGCTGGTACCGGTACTACATCGTCGGCGAGCTGGCCGGACAGCCCTGGGATGCGCGCGTCTGGGTTGGCTTCTGGACTCACAGTCTCTACCGTCACCTGCAGCCGGTCGCCTGGATGGCGGCCATGGCCTTGATTGCGAGCCTCGCCGTCCGATCACGGTCTCTGCTCGGTCAACGATCGGATCGCGGGCGGGCGTTGCCCGCGATCCTCCGGTGGCGCCAGGGCCGCGAGCTCGGTGTTTGCTACGAGCTCATGGCGGCGGCCGGGTTGTTGATCGCTGCCTGGTTCTCGCGCCTCCACACGGGTGGTTATCTGAACGTGCTGATGCCCGCGTATGCGGGGTGCGCGCTGATCGGGGGCCTTGCCTTCGCGAGAATGCGGCGCTTCGGCGCGCTGGCCGCGGTGCTGGCGGTGGTGCTCGTCCTGGTTCAGTTCGCGCAGCTGCTGGCGCTCCCGAACCACGCGCTCCCACACCGATCGGTCCGCACGGCGGGAGCCGAGCTGATGACGCGCCTGCGGTTGCTTCCCGGGCCTGTGCTTGTCCTGGCGCACCCCTGGTACGCCACGCTGGCGGGCAAGGGCACCTTCGCACAGTCGGACGCGATCTTCGAGGTGCTGCGCTCAAGCGACCCACGAGGATCCACGTACATGCGTCGTGAGCTCGCGAACTCGCTGGACCGGTATCGGATTCAGGCTGTGGTGCTCGATCACCCACCACCGGCCTGGCTTGCGCCGCAGCTCGACCGCGACTTTGTCCTGCAGTCTGGGCAGATCACCGCGACGGAGTTGCGGCCACCGTCCGACCTCCGTTCAGGTCCAACCTTTCTTTATCTGCGGCGGTAACTACATCTCACCGAGACGCAGCACTGTCCCAGCGGGAGCTAGGGCCTGTGAGGACTGAAGTCCTGGCAACCCGCGCAGCAGGAGCTCCGCAAAGGTGTGAGTTGACCGCCCAATCAGCTCCAACAGGGTCGCCACCGGCGTCGGCTCCCCGGGCATGACATCGTTGGCGTAATCCGTGACAAAGCCGACGAGCACGAACGGCAGCTCGAGCTCGCCGCAAAGCACCGTCTCCGGACCCCCCGTCTGGCTGACGGCCGTGACCCCGGCGCTCGCGAGCGTCGCTATCTCGGCAGGCGTGTTGAATCGCGGGCCGTCCACGTGCCCGTAGACACCCGCCGGTCGGAACGGATGGCCGATGGCTCCAGCGGCTTCGACGAAGGCGTCACGCAACTGCTCTGAGAAGGGCCCGCCGTGCATCACCCAATGTCCACGTCGGGGATCCCCGACGTCCAAGAAGAATGTGCAGAGCCCGCCGTCCGGAAGGCGGTTGGACAGGAAGTACAGATCATCGAAAATCACAACCGATCCGAGTTCGAGCGCAGGATCGACCGCCCCGCACGCGGTCATCCCGATCACCGCCGTCGCGCCGAGCGACCACAGCGCCCAGATGTTCGCGCGATGGTTGACGAGATTCGAGATGCGCGTGTGGTCACGGTCATGCCGAGCGATGTGCACAGCGTCAACTCCAGCGTAGACCCCGCGGGTCACCGTGACCTCACCGAAAGGAGTCCGGACCACGACCGCTTCCCCGTCCTCGAACCCAGGCAGCGCGTAGGTACCCGAACCCGTGATGATCCCCGCCAGCATGGCAGCGGATCCTATCGACCCGCCGACAGCGCAGAATCTCAGCTGCAGCCGCGCCGACGGTGCCCGCGGCTCCGCGGTTACTTCGTCAGGCGACGAGCGCGTGAACAGCCGAGGCGAGCACCGTCAGGATCAGAATCATCCAGAAGGCGGCCCGCCAAGAGGGCTCGATATGAATCCCACGAAAGTTCATGCTTCCTCCTCCCCGGTGGCTGAACGACCGGGCCCGCGCCGTTCACAACCACTGCACGAGCACACTAGAGGCGCAATGCGGAAGTGGGATTAGGGCGAGATTTCGGGGAGGTTGTGACAAAGGGCACGTGGCCCCACGGCATCGCTGTTCCCCTCAGGGTCACATCGCGAAGCTCGCTGTCAGCGAGTTCTGCGCCAGTGCCGTGAGCTCCGCGAGATCGAGGCCGAGAGCTCGGTGCAAGGCCAGATAATTGTCTGCGACGTATCCGCCGAAGTAGGCCGGATCATCGGAGTTGATCGTGGCCAGAACACCGGCGTCGAGCAAACGGCGCAACGGATGCTGCTCAAGGGAGTCGACACATCGCAGCCGCACGTTCGACAGGGGGCAAACGGTCAACGGCACCTGATCGGACGCCAGGCGCCGGAGGAGGACTTCGTCCTCGACTGCCCGAATGCCGTGATCGATGCGCTCGACGCCGAGTACGTCAAGAGCCTCCCAGACGTAGGCGGGCGGCCCCTCCTCACCAGCGTGCGCGACCTTCCGCAAACCCAGCTCCTCGGCCGCGGCGAACACCTCACGGAACGCGCTCGGCGGGTAGCCGACCTCGGCTGAGTCCAGTCCCACCCCGCGGACGACATCGCGGTGCCGGGCCAGACCCTCGAGCGTGTTCATGGCCTCGACGACCGGTCTGTCCCGCACGAAACAGGCGATCAGGAGCACCGAGATCCCGTAGCGCCGCGGTGCCTGCTCGATCGCCACCCGCAACCCCGCCACAACATCATCGATCGGCACCCCACGACTCGTGTGGGCCTGCGGGTCGAAGAACATCTCGACGTGCCGAACGCCATCGGCAGCCGCGCGCCGCAGGTAGGCATCTGCCAGATCGGCGAAGTCATCTGGACAACGGAGCACAGCAGTGCATTCGTAGTAGAGGTGCAGGAAGGACTGCAGGTCCGCGAAGTCGTAGGCCCGTGCAAGATCCTCAACTGACCGGAACCGAAGCTCGACGCCATTCCGCTTCGCTAGGGAAACCGCCAGTCCAGGCTCCAATGTGCCCTCGATATGCAGGTGCAACTCAGCCTTCGGAAGCGCACGAATCTGCTCGATCATCTACAACCAATCATGCCGACCGAGGGCCATCTGACGCGCTCCGCAGTCAGCAATCCAATCACTCATGTGGCCGACCTCGGTCCCGCGTGAGATGCCAGCCATTGCACTCATCGCAGCGATAGCTGGTCAGCTGCTCGCCGAACTGAGTGCGATCCCAGAGTGCCGCGGCGCGAGCTTCTTCCTCGGTCGCAAACCAGCGTTTCCTCGCACAGACCTCGCGCCGCCGCGTCCCACGCGCCTGCTGGTCTGCGAACCAGCGCTCGATGTCGCGCTCAGCCACGAGCTAGGCCTGCGTCTTGCGAGTGGTCAGCGCGAACGGGCTCCCCTCCGAGTCCCGGCAGATCGCCCATGGCGCGCCCGGATGTATCACCTCGCCACCGAGCTCCCGAACACGCCGCAACGCTTCCTCGAGACCATCGACCTCGAAGTACGGCAGTGACTGCGTATCGCCGGGCCCCCTGCCCCGCTCGTGAACTCCGAGCGCCGTCCCATCCGTCCGCGTCTGCCATCCGCGTCCTTCGTCTCCGGAGCGAGGGGTGAGTTCGACGCCCAGGACTCCGCTCCAGAAGCACCGGGCGCGATCAGGATCATCTGCGGGGAACTCGATGAGCTGCATTGGCGAGCGCACCGACACCACGATACGTTGCCGGCGCTCCAGCCGCTGCTTGATTTCCAAGCCCGCAGCTCGGCCGGCGAAACTGGAGGGTCTCGGGCCGCTGAGGTCCAGGGATTGCTGAGGTCAGCCACCCTGCAGGACGGACAGGATGTTCCCCGCTGGATCCGTGAACCAGGCGATCAGGGGACCGTCGGTTCGAGCGATGCCCCGCTCGTCCTGTTCCACTCCCTCGTAGCGCTCGAGTTGGATGCCGCGCGCCACGAGGTCGTCCACGGCGCGCTCGATGTCTTCGACCGGGAAGTTGAGCACGGTGAAGGTCGCGGGTTGGTGAAGCTCCCCTTTCGGGTAGATCAGAGTGTCGCGGTCGCCCGGGAGGTGCAGGGTCAGCAACCCATTGCTCTCGGAGACGCTGAGGCCCAGGGTTTCTCCGTAGAACCGCCTGGCGGCGTCGATCCTGTCAACGGAGTACCCACTGAATGCTCGGGAGTTCTCAAACATTTCACTCCAGTCTGTAGAGGAGGCTCCTACCAATGCCTACTCTGCAAGCTACTAGCCGATCGCGATTGCGCTACCAACAAAGAGATGCTTGTACGCGCCGCCCGCTGGTTCTTGATCGGAGCACCCGTCGTCGCCGGGATCCTTGTGCTGATCCTCGGAACAGCGGGAAGTATCTCTACGACATTCGGGATTGTCCTGATCGGCATCGGACCGATCGTCTGGATGTGGAACTGGCTGGTGCGAATGTCATTCGACGAGGGCCGACCGGAGCAGCCCCGCGTACCCGAGCAACCCCGCGTACCCGAGCAGCCCCACCTGCCAGATCCGAGCGGCAGGCCGCCGCAGCACGAACCGCGTCATCGTCAGGCTGCTGATCGCCACGGTCGAGCGAAGCTGACTCGGACGCCGCGTAAGCGTTCCTGACGGCGATCCACCCGTGATCGCGGGCCAATCCTGACCTGAATCCCGGTTAGGGTTGAGCCACTGTCCACGACCGGAAGGAACAACGTGCCAGAGCGAGACGGCTATATCCCCGGAGTCCCCTGCTGGATTGACACTGCTCATCCTGACCAGGACGCCGCCGTCGACTTCTATGGCGGGCTGTTCGGCTGGGAGTTCGAGGACGTGATGCCGCCCGGATCCGGCGGCCACTACTTCATGGCGCGGATTCGCGGCGGGGACGTCGCAGGTATCGGCCCGTTACCGGAGGGCGCGCCGCCGATGGCGGCGTGGAACACCTATGTGCAGGTCGAGAGCGCGGACGAGGCCGCCGGCAAGGTCAAGGCGGCGGGAGGAGCGATCCTGGCCGAGCCGTTCGACGTGATGGCTGCGGGCCGGATGGCGGTGCTCAGCGATCCCGAGGGGGCGGTGTTCTGCGTCTGGCAGCCGAAGCGGCACAAGGGTGCCCGTGTCATCAACGAGCACGGGGCACTGAACTTCAACGGGCTCGCGACCGGCGATCTGCAGGCGGCAAGCGGGTTCTACGGCTCCGTCTTCGGATGGCGCGTGCTCGGAGTCGGCGACAGCTTCCAGGCTTGGGCTCTTTCGGCCTATGGAGACCATGTCGAGCGGCTGCAACCTGGCACTCGGCAGAACGCTGCGGACATGGGCGTCCCCGGCTTCGAGGACGTCGTTGCCAGCATCGAGCCGCTCCAGCCGGGCGCTGCGCCTCACTGGAGCGTGACCTTCACGGTCGACGACGCCGACGAGATAGCAGCGAAGGCGGTTGAGCTGGGCGGCACGGTGCTGGCCGCCCCCTCCAACGCACCGTGGGTGCGCATGACCGTGCTCTCAGATCCGCAGGGCGCGACGTTCACCGCCAGCCAGTTCGTCCCCCCGGACGCCTAGACGACCCACCGGCGCCACCACCGCGGCAACTCCTCAATACGACCCGAGCAGGCGGTTCGCCTCGATCTCACTCACGGGGCAACCTCCTCAGGCGGGAACGGTTTCACAGCGCTCGCTACTCCGGCTTGAGGCTCCAGGTCGGCAGGTCCTTGAGTGCCGCCTGATAGCGGCGCTTGTAGACCGGCCGGAAGAAGATGTTCCAGGTGGTGGCGATCACAGCCACGAGCAGCAGGCCCCCGAGCGCCTTACCGATGATGATGAACGCGACGACGCACGCGAGTACTAGCGTGCTGACGATGATCGGCACACGGCGGAACCGCAGTTGGGTCGCTCGCAGCTCCGCGTACTGCTCAATCGGGATCTGGTTCGTGTCCCAGGTACGGCCGCAGGTCGGACACGTCCAGCGCGCACCGTAGTGCAGGTAGTTGACCTCGCCACAGTCGCAGGTGACAGTGATCAGCGGGCCACGTTGGATCGACCTCGGCACCTCAGCTTCCGGCGGCTCGACCGAGGAGCCGCTGTCTGCCGAGCCGTTGCGAACGCTTTCACTCCTCATCTCTGCACTCAAGACTACGGCAGATGCCGCCCTGGTCATGGGCGCTCCGCGGCGCCCACGACCACAGGACACCGATCCCAGAGGGACCGGCGTGCAGCATCGTCAGTGAGCCGGTGGCTCCCATCCCTCGAGCTGTGGGGGGTGATAGTCGGTGCCGACCATCGCCGAACCCGCCACCCACGGTCCCAGTTCGGGCTGCGGGAACTTGGCGTGCCGCTCCTTGAGCACGATCCCGTAGGAGTTGCCGCTCTGCAGGTGCTTGATCAGCACCTTGCGGGCGATCTCATCCTGGCGCTCATCTGGGATCGGGAAGTAGATCTTGATGAACGAGTTCGAATACCGGTCGAACACGGCCGGAACGCCATCCTCGACCAACAGCGTGACGTCCTCCAGCCAGTTGATGTCCTCGCCCGGGGTCGCCGCGAGCAGGTCCACGTCGTCCAGCAGCGATGCGTCCTCCTGATAGGGAAACCGCCGTCCGGACAGGTATTCCGCATCGATCGCGACGACCTTGTCGGGTTCGTCGGTCAGTCTGCGGGTCTCTGCCTCACTCATGCGCCATCAGCCTCCTGATCGGCGACCGGCCCCTCATGCGCGACCAGCCTCCTCCGGCTGGGCGAGGTAGTCGATCGGATTCTCGATATGGCGCTCCAGCAGGCGCTCGATCCGCGCCAGGGTCCGTTCCTCGGAGACGCCCGGAATGTAGTCGGTGCCGGCCAACGGGACCTTCGCCATCGCGGAGGCCTCGACGGTCAGCGCGCAGAGATCCTCGGGCTCGAGCGAATGGACATCGGTCTTACCACAGGCGCGCGCGAGCATCTGACATTCGAGCGTGAGCGTGTGCAGAAAGTTGTACACGCGGTGCGCCGCATCCTCGACGACCAACCGCTTGCGGAGTTCGACGTCCTGAGTCGCGACACCGACTGGGCAGCGACCGGTGTGGCAGTGGTAACAGCGACCCGCCGGCACGCCCACCGTGCCCTCGTAGTCGGTGACGCCAGGGATCTCCTTGTTGCAATTGAGTGCCATCAACGCCGAGTGACCGATGGCCACCGCCTTGGCACCCAGCGCGATGCACTTGGCGACGTCGCCGCCGTTGCGAATGCCGCCGGCCACGACCAGATCGATTTCGTCGGCGAGACCGACGTCCTCCAGCGCACGACGGGCCTCAGGGATCGCGGCCATCAGTGGGATACCGGTCTCCTCCGACGCCGTGTGCGGGCCGGCGCCGGTGCCGCCCTCGGCTCCATCCAGATAGATGATGTCCGGACCGCACTTGGCGGCCATGCGGACGTCGTCATAGACGCGCGCGGCACCCAGCTTGAGCTGAATCGGGATCTCGTAGTTGGTCGCCTCGCGAACCTCCTGGATCTTGAGGCTGAGGTCGTCAGGACCGAGCCAGTCCGGATGCCGGGCGGGCGAACGCTGGTCGATGCCTGCAGGCAGCGAACGCATCTCCGCCACCTGCTCGGTCACCTTCTGGCCCATCAGGTGGCCGCCGAGCCCGACCTTGCAACCCTGCCCGATGAAGAACTCGCACGCGTCGGCGAGCATCAGGTGGTGCGGGTTGAAGCCGTACCGACTCTGGATCACCTGGTAGTACCACTTCGTGGACAGGTCGCGCTCGGGCGGAATCATGCCGCCCTCACCGGAGCACGTGGCCGTGCCTGCCATCGAGGCACCCTTGGCAAGCGCCATCTTCGCCTCCAGCGACAGCGCGCCGAACGACATGCCGGTGATGTAGACGGGGATGTCCAGTTCGATCGGCTTGGCGGCAAAGCGCGCTCCCAACACCGTCTTGGTCTCGCACTTCTCACGGTAACCCTCGATCACGAAGCGCGTGAGCGTCCCCGGCATGAACATCAGCTCGTCCCAGTGCGGGATCTTCTTGAACATCGAGAAGCCGCGCATCCGGTAGCGGCCGAGCTCCGACTTGACGTGGATGTCGTCGATCACCTCGGGCGTGAAGATGTTCGAGTGCCCGAGGACGTTGCGCGCCATTGGTGCGTTCTCGTCAGCCATTTCGCATCTCCTCTTAGAGCACGAGCTTGCGCTCTGATGGCTCGAGCGCGTCGTAGTTGTAGAGCTTCTTGCCGCACACGAACTTGTTGAACTGCGGCGGTGTTCCCAGCCCGTAGATCCGGAACTTGCGCTCGATCAGCTCGGTGTCAGCGTCCGTCCATTCGCCCTCGACACAGTCGACACCGAGCGATTTGACGCTGCCGGCGACGTAGAGCTCGCCGTCGTACATCGAGTCGCCCAGTCCCGGGCCGACGTTGCCGCAGAGGATCTGGCGGCCACGCTGCATCATGAAGCCCGTCATCGAGCCGGCGTCACCGAGCGCGATGATCGTACCGCCCTTCTGGTCGATGCCGGTGCGAGCACCGACGCGCCCCTTGATGACCAGATCGCCGCCGCGGATCGCGGCTCCGGTGAGCGAGCCCGCGTTGGATTCGATCACGACCACACCCGACATCATGTTCTCGCAGGTGGACCAGCCGACGCGGCCGGCGATGTGAACCTCGGGCCCGTCGATCATCCCCAGCGCGAAGTACCCGAGGCTGCCCTCGAAGTTGATCTTGCACCTGGTCAGCAGGCCGGCGCCGAGTGAGTGTCGAGCGCCCGGGTTGAGCACGGTGACCTCGGTCACACCCTGCTCGTAGAGCAGCCAGCGCAGCTCCATGTTGATCCGGCGCGTGGTCATCTCGCGGGCGTCGAACTGGGCACGCTGACCATCGATCTCCGCAACCTTGAGTACGCGTGCGTCAAGCTCGACCAGCCCGCGTGCGTCATAGACAGGCGCGTCTGCCTCAGCCTTCACAGTGTCCATACCATCACCGTGCTCTCGTAGGGATCATAGGTCTCGATCTCATGGTCGATCACCGCACGGATCGCCATCTCCTCGGAGGCGAGCGCCACCATGTCGTCGCCCTCGTAGAGCACCAGCGGCTTGGCTGCGAGCTCGTCCTTGGCAACGCCCAGCGCATCCTCCGATACGCAGATGTAGGTGAAGACGCCGTCCAGGTCCTCCAGCGAGTGATGCATCGCATCTTCAAGCGACTCCCCGCCCGCCATCCGGTCGGCCAGGTACACGGCGATGATCTCCGAGTCGCACATCGACGCGAAGCGGTGCCCGTTGGCCTCGAGCCGCCGGCGCCACTGGTGGTAGTTGGTCAGCTGCCCGTTATGCACGACGGCGACGTCGGAAAACGGGTAGGCCCAGTACGGGTGGGCGTTGGCGATGTCAACGTCGGACTCTGTCGCCATCCGCACGTGCCCGATCCCATGCGAACCGAAGTACTCGTCGAGCTCATATGCGCTGGACACGGTCTTGGCATCCCCGAGGTCTTTGACGATCTCCAGCGAGTGCCCTAGCGAGAGCACCTCGGTCTGCGGTATCGACTCAACGTATTCAGCCAGATGCTTGAGCTCGCCGTGATACTCGAGCCGCGCGCCGAACGTGTACTCGTTGATCGTGTCGGTGCTCAGCACCGTCGCCCCGGCAGCGCGCAGGCGTGACTCGGCCTCACGCCTGCGCCTGCGCACATCGTTCTCGAAGTCGAGGTCGCGAGGGGCCGTCGAGTCAGCCAGCTTGATCCGGATCAACAGCTCCGGTCCGGGCGCGCGATAGAGCGCGTATCCGGTGGAATCGGGACCGCGGTGCTTCATCGACTGCAACATGCTGGTGATGTCGCGGCCGATGTGCTGTCCGCCGTTCCCGTTCCGATAGATGATGCCTGCAATTCCGCACATTTAGGGGAGAACCTCCAGGTACTCGTCGCGCTCCCAGTCGGTCACGGCCGCCAGGTAGCGCTCCCATTCATCGCGCTTGTAGTGGTTGAACACCTTGTAGAGGCGGCCCGGCATCGCGCTCTGCACGACGTCGTCGGCGGCCAGCGCCTCGAGAGCCGCGCCCAGGCTGTCAGGCACCTTCTCGATCTGCGCGCCCTGCTCGAGCAGTTCGTAGGTGTTGCCCTGCTGCGGCGGCCCGGGATCGAGCTCGCGACGCACACCGTCGAGACCGGCGCGCAGCAGTGTTGCCACTGTCAGGTACGGGTTGCAGGAGGAGTCCACACCGCGGTATTCGAAGCGCCCGCCGGAGGCGACTCGCACTGTGGTGGTGCGGTTCTGCCAGCCCCAGTTCTTGTAGATCGGCGCCCAGAATCCGGTGTCCCACATGCGGCAGTAGGAGTTCACCGTGGGGTTGCCCACGCACATCAGAGCCGGGAAGTGCTCGAGCATGCCCCCGAGGAAGTGGCGAGCGAAGGTCGATAGCTTGGCGGGACCGTCAGGGTCGTAGAAGACGTTGGTGCCCTGATCGTCGACGAGCGTGAAATGATGGTGGTGGCCGTTTGCCGAGACGCCGGTGAACGGCTTCGGCATGAAGGTCGGCAGCAGGTCGTGCTTGCGCCCGACCGCGGCGCACACCTGCCGGTAGGTGGTGATGTTGTCGGCGGTCCGCAGCGGGCGGTCGAAGCGGAAGTTGAGCTCGAGCTGGCCCGGCGCATCCTCGTGATCGCCGTAACTCATGTCGAGTCCGAGCGCCTGCCCGTAATCGACCACGTCGAGCAGCACCGGCCGCAGCTCCTCGAACTGATGGATGTGGTAGCAGTAGGGCTTCGTCACGCCCGTCGGCACCTCGCCCTCCCGCGGCTTGCGCAGCCACATCATCTCCGGCTCGATGCCGATTAGGAACTGATAGCCGAGCTCCTCCTCGAAGTCGTGGGCGATCCGCTTGAGGTTCTGGCGGGGGTCGGCGTCGAGAAGCTCACCGGTCTCGGTGTCGTAGCAGTCGCAGTACACCCGTGCCACCCGGGGGTCCCACGGCAGCACCGCAAACGTGTCGAGGTCCGCGATCGCCGCCAGCTCCGACTCCTCAGGACCGAACCCGATGTAGTTGCCGTAGCGGTCGGTGAAAAGATTTGCGGTGGCCCCGTAGACGAGCTGGTAACCCTTCTCGGCCACCTGTGGGAAGAATGAGGAGACGACACCCTTGCCCATCACCCTGCCGGTGATCGACACCTGCTGGAAGAAGACGTACCTGATGCCCTCCGCCTCGATCCGCCGCGTCAGCTCCTCAATCCTCTCGGCGCGACCTGGCGCGTTGCGTGCCTCCTCGAGCGTCGCTGGCGCCGGCTCGATACGCGGGCTCGCAAGCACCGTGTCAACGCCGCCTCCGAACTGCGTGTTCCCGTCTACAGCCATTCTCGCTCCTTACGCCGCGGTCGCTGCCCCGACTGGACAAATTGGTACACGCGGCTTTATATCAAGTGCAACTAGCGGTCGCAACGTGAGGGGACCCGGTTTGGTACACTGTTGCGCGTTGCCCATGGCTATTGCGCGCTCGGCAACAGACTACATCCCACAGGAGGCTCGCTGATGCCCACCACCGACGTTCCATCCTCGACCGAGACTCTGGTGATCGGCGCCGGCGTCCACGGCCTGTCAACCGCCTGGCACCTCGCCCGAGCGGGCCGTCAGGTGCTCGTGGTCGACAAGGCCGGGGTCGGCGCGGGAGCCTCCGGGATCGCCTGCGGGATCGTCCGCAACAACTATTTCCAGCCGGCGATGCAGGAGCTGATGGCGGCCTGTGTCGAGGTCTGGGAGTCCGAGTCGGAGGTGCTGCATTACCACCCGAGCGGTTACATCGCGCTGGGCCCCGAAGCCCAGCGGGAGGACCTGATCGCGGTCTTCGAGCGCCAGCAGCGCATCGGCTACCCGTCGGAGCTGCATGTCGGCGTCGATGAGGTCAGCGCGCACATGAGCTCGCTCTACCACGACTGGCGCGCACCCGGTCTGAGCGTATGTCTGCACGAGCGCGCCGGCGGCTACGGCTTCAACAGGGAATCGATGCTCGGTCTCGCCGGCCTGGCTGAGGCCGCCGGAGCTCAGATCGCGACCGGCGTGGAGGTTCTCTCCTTCGAGTTCGACGACTCCGACGCGGTCGCAGCCGTGAACACCAGCGCCGGCACGATTGCCGTCGATCAGGTGGTCGTTGCCGTCGGCCCCTGGGTCGCTTCACTGTGGGAGATGCTCGGCCTGCCTGACCGGCTCGATGTCCGCCAGCCGGATGGCGCGATCGTCGACGGATCAGCCGATGTGGACCTACTGGTATCTGCAGGAGGGTGAGGTCGGCGTTCGACCCTGCGATCTTCGTGACCAACGACGGCATCACCTCCCCGGTGCTGCACGTCGACTCGATCAGCCGCTGCACACAGACGACGGCAGGCTGATCACCGACGAGGCCTGGGGCGTCTACTTCAAGCCCGACCGCGACAGCATCCAGGGCGGTGCGGCGCCGATCCCGCAGGGTCACAGCTTCAGCGTCGACCCCTACCCCACCGGCACGGTGGATGCGGGCTTCCCCGACATGTGGTCCTCCTCGCTGTCGCACTGCCTGAAGCGCTTCGCGGGCGCCAGGGAGCGCTACCGCCAGGTGCGCTCTGGCGGCGTCGGCGCGTTCACCGTCGACAACTTCCCCGTCTTCGACTACATGCGGCCCAACGCGTACGTGATCGCCGACTCCAACCATGGCTACAAGATGATCGCTGTGGGCAAGGAGGTCGCACGCGTGATCCAGGGCGAGCACTCATCCCTGCTGCACCCCTTCCGTTACGAGCGCTTCGCGACCGGCGACCTGCACCCGGTTTCACACAGCCCATACCCCTGGAGCTGAGCCCTGGGCGGGCTCGCCGCTGCTGCGCCCGCCCGATCACCTCGTCCGGCTGGGAGGCCATGGACGTAAGGGGGGCAGAAATGCCCCCAAACGTCCGAAGCTTCCTCGCGTCCGCACGGACCGAGGGGCCAGATGGTGAATTATTGACCATTTGGCCCCTCGGTCCGCCGCCAACAGAGCCGTGGACCCTACCGGCTGCCCCCGAGGCTGCGACCCAGCTCGGCCGCAGCCTCGAGCAGTGGCTCACGGAACGCCCTGCGGGTGACAGCCGGGAGTCGCGACGCGGGCCCCTGGAGCCCGACTATCGCCACCAGCTCGCCGCCTCTGCCGAACGCCGGCGCGGCCAAGGCGGCCAGGTCCGGTTCGCGCTCGCCCAAGGCCTCGGCGAACCCCTGCCGGCGGACGGCGGCCAGATCGGTCGCGAGCGCCCCCGGCTCGGTCAGGGTGCGCGGCGTGTAGCGGCGCAGCGTGCGCGGCAGCGGGCGCTGCGTGCCTCTGGGCCCGCCGAAGGCGAGCATCACCTTGCCGGCAGCGGTCGCATGGGAGACGCTCGGCCTCCCGACCCGGGCGAGGCTGACCACGCTCGACGGGGAGGGAATGAAGTCGACCGTGACCGCCTCATCCTCTCCCGGCAGCGAGAGCGTCGCGGTCTCCCCCGTCTGTTCGACCAGCCGAGCCAGCCGCGGCCGGGCGAGCCGCGGCACATCCAGCTGTGCGATCACGTGCTCGGCAAGGGTGACCAGCCGCAGACCAAGCCGGTAGGGCCCGCCAGGCGTGCGTGTCACCAGGCCGGCCTCCTGAAGCGTGGACAGCAGTCGCGAGGCCGTGCTGGCATTGACACCGATACGCCGCGCCAGCTCGTTCACGCCAAGCCCGGACTCGCTCTCAGCCAGCGCATCGAGCAGCTGCGTCGCTCGCGCGACAGACCCCACCGCACGACCCGCGCCGCGTGGCCCGGGGGCGCTCATCGGCCGTTGCTGTCCCGGCCCCGCCCGGCGCCGGCGCCGGCGCGCCTGCCTGCACCCTGCCTGGATGTGACGCGCGCCGGACGCGGCGCGTCGAGCGAGCGCATCACCATCACCTCGAGCCAGTCGGGCGCGAACAGGTCACGGCTGTAGGCGACGCGATCATCGCGCCCGGCGAAGATCAGCTCCTCGAGCTCGAGTCCAGCGGCGGTGCCGCGGATGCCGAGCTGCCGCCCGGCACGCCCGCGTGAGGTCAGCACCACCGGCATCACGCGGGTCTGCGCGTAGGTCACCGGCACGCCGCCGGCGATCAGCACGTCGAGCACCATCTTGCCCGCGGCAACGCTCGCGGCAAGCGCCTCGGTACCCGGGAGCACGACCGCGGGATGGACGACGTCGAACATCGACGCCACCGGCTCGCCGTCGGCCATCAGCGTACGCGTGATCGTCATCGCGCCCACACCCGGCTCGAGCCCAAGTGCCGCACCGACGTCGGTGCCCACAGGCCGGCGCTCGACGCCGACGTCGATCGCGGTCAGGACAACTCCGCGCCGCGCGGCGACAGACGAGTACGGCTCGAGCCGCTCGAGCCGCTCGTCGAAGGCGCTCGGAACTGCCACGCGACCAACGAACGTGCCACTGCCCTGCCTCCGGGCGATCTCACCGGTCTGCTCCAGGCGCTGCAGGGCGCTGCGCAGCGTGCCGCGCGATACGCCGAGCATCGTGGCGACCTCCTGTTCGGGCGGCAGCCGGTCGCCCTGGCGGTAGCGACCGGGCGCAAGCCAGTCACGCAGCGCCCGCTCGGCGCCGTCGACCAGCGACGGGCGCCCATCCTGATCGCCGCCATGCGGCGCACCGCTCTCAGACACCGTGGCCATGCGCACATCGTATGTTCCCGGACGGTTGCCGCGCTAGTCGCCCGGCCGGTGACGCAGCGGCGAGCCCAACTGGTGAAGCAGCGCCGACCCCCAACTGATGAAGCAGCGCCGAGCGCTTCAGAGGCCGGGCCAGAACCGTCAGTGGCTGACGGCCGCGGCGGCGAGCTCCGAGACGAGGTGGTCCTCGTAGAAGCGCTCGAGCGCGAACGGCGCGATCAGCTCGGGCTGGCGTCCGGTCGCGACCAGCTCGGCCAGCGTCTTGCCGACGATCGGCGCCGCCTTGAACCCGTAGGTCCCCCAGCCGGCGCTGACGTGGAAGCCCTCGACCTCGGTGACGCCGAGGATCGGGCTGTAGTCGGGGCTGAGGTCGCACAGGCCCGCCCAGCTGCGCAGCAGCCGCGCGTGCTCGAGCTGCGGGAACAGCTCGAGCGTGTGGCGGGCGACGTCCTGCAGGAAGTTGAGCGTGCCCTGCATGCGGTAGGTCGTCCACGGCTCGATCTCGGCGCCCATCAGGAACTCGCCGCGATCGGTCTGAGAGACGTAGACGTGCATCTGCGAGGAGACGATCACGACGTCGAGCAGCGCCTTCATCGGCTCGGTCACGCAGGCCTGCAGGATGTGGGTGGTGATCGGCAGCGCGCACGCCGACCATGTCGCAGAGCAGCGTGGACCAGCCGGCCGTGCAGTTGAGCACCGTGCCGGCGTTGATCGTGCCGCGGTTGGTGCTGCACGCCGGTGACGCGCTTCCGTGCGCTGCTCGATGCCCGGCACCTCGGTGTACGGGTGGATCTCGGCGCCGCCGCGGTCGGCGCCGCGCGCGAAGCCCCAGACGACGGCGTCGTGGCGGATGATCCCGCCCGGCGGGTGGTAGAGCGCCCCGACGACCGGATAGGTCATGTCGGGTTCGACCTGCATCGCCGGCGCGAGGCGCTGGATCTCGTCGGGCCAGATCAGCCGCGATGTCGATGCCGTGGAGGCGGTTGACCTCGGCGCGGTTGGCCATCACGAACATCGCGCGGTCGGAGTGGGCGAGCGTCAGGTGGCCGCGCTGCGAGAACAGCAGGTTGAAGTTGAGCTCCTCGGAGAGGCCCTCGTAGAGCTTGACGCTCGCGTCGTAGAAGCGCGCGCCCTCGGGCGTCTTGTAGTTGGAGCGCAGGATCGTCGTGTTGCGCCCGGCCGCGCCCGAGCCGATGTAGCTGCGCTCGAGGATGGCGACGTTGGTGATGCCGTGGCTGCGCAGGTAGTAGGCGGTCGCCAGGCCGTGCGAGCCGCCGCCGATGATCACGACGTCGTAGCTGTCGCGAGCTCCGACGGCGGCGCCACATGCGCCGCTTGCGGAAGATGTCACGCATCGGCGGCCCCCGCTCGTCCTCGCTGATCGCGCCGTCAGCTGGTCGGCCCCGAGCGGGCCGCCGCCGAGCTGCGTGCCGGCGTCCTCGACGACCGTCCACATGTACTCGCCGGCGCCCAGCCGAACAGCATCAGGAAGCGCTCCTCGCCCTCGCGCAGGATCAGGCCGGGCGTGCGCGCCACCGAGCCGGGCCGCAAGCCCGCGACCGGCAGCGACGCTCGCGCACGTCGATCGCGCAGAAGCGCGCGAAGGTCTCCCGCGCCGGCGGGACCGCCACCGTCAGCGCCGCCGAACGCGCTGGTCACGTCGAGCGGCCACGAGCCCCGGGGTCGCGGTCGGCAGCGGTGACCGGCCGATCACGAGCGTGTGGCTCTGGCGTCAGCGGGCACCACCAGGCGTCCCGCGCGCCCGCTTCGCTGATCGCAGCGCCGTGCCGGCTGCGGCGTCGAGCGCCGCCGAGTCGCCCTGCAGCTCGAGCTTGCGGAGGTGCGAGACGTCCGCCCAGCCGACCGTTCGGCGACGTCCTCGCGGCCCTCGTAGGCTCACGGCGACGTTCCAGCCGTCGCGGCCTCGAAGCGGGCGCCGGCGGCGCGGCCCTGCTGCTCCATCGCGCGGTGCGCGAGACCCTCGCCGGCGTCGACCGGAGCAGGAACGCGAGGCTCACGAGCGCACCACCTCGCCGTCGGGGTCGAAGAACGGCCGCGTCGCGACTCGCGCGCGCATGCTGCGGCCGGCGTCGGAGATCGTCGATCGTCGCGCCGTCGTGGGCGACCGACCCCGGCACCCAGGCCAGGCCGATCACGCGCCCGAGCTGCGGCGAGTGGCGCGCGCTGGTCACCTGCCCAGCGGGCGTCCCCGCCTGTCGAGGACCACCGCCCCTCGGTCGGCACGATGCCCGTCGGCGAGGATGAAGCCGACGAGCCGCGTCGCGGCGTCGGCTCGCGCAGCGTGCTCGAGCGCCCAGCGGCCGATGAAGTCCGGCTCCTTGTCGAGCTTGACGGCCCAGGGCATCGCCGCGCCGTAGGGGTTCGACTCCGAGTCGGTGTCCTGGCCGACGATGATGTGCTGCTTCTGCAGGCGCAGGATCGCGCTGCGGCTCGAGGCCGAAGGCCGCGCACGGTCCCGCCGGCCTCCATCAGCGCGTCCCAGACGTGCTCGCCGTGGGCGGCGGGGCAGTGGATCTCATAGCCGAGCTCGCCGACGAAGCCGATCCGCAGGATCAGGCACTCGACGCCCGGCGACCTTGCCGGTGCGCCGTCGAGGTAGCTGAAGGCCTCGGCGGAGCAGTCGAGGTCGGTCAGCGCGCCGCCAGCACCTCGCGGCACGCGGGCCGGCGAGGTTGATCGCGCGCGAGGCCCTGCGTGACGTCGGTCAGCGTGCGCCTCCGTCCCCCAGGCCGCGCGCCACCACGAGAACCACTGCTCGACGGCGCCGGCGCCGCTCGAGGTCGTCGTCACGTAGAAGGTCTCGCTCGTCGAGGCGGCAGACGGTGCCGTCGTCGATGATCCGCCCGGCGTCGGAGATGAGCACCCCGTAGCGGACGCGGCCGGGCCGCAGATCGGAGAAGCGGTTGGGGTAGAGCAGGTCGAGGAACTCGCCGGCGGCCGGCCCGCGCACGAGCAGCTTGCCGAGCGTCGAGACGTCGATCAGGCCGGCCGCCTCGTGCACCGCGCAGCGCCTCGCCGGTCGGGTCGCCGTAGTCGTAGGGGCGCCGCCAGTCCCCGGCCCACTTGATGTTCGCGCCGAGCTCGCGGTGGCGGGCGTGGATCGGCGAGCGCTTGGCCGGCTCGAAGGGGCGGCCGGCGAGGACGCCCAGCGGCACCGCGCCCCACGGCGGCCGCGCGGTCGTGAGGCCGACGTCGTCGAGGCTGCGCCGGTCTCCTGCGCCATCAGCCGCACCGAGGCGAGCTGGCACATGCGGCCCTGGCAGGGCCCCATCGTCACCGTCGTGTAGCGCTTGGAGAGCTCGATCGAGTCGTAGCCCTCCGCGACGCTGAGCTCGATGTCCTTGCTGGTGACGTCCTCGCAGAGGCAGGCGAAGCACTTGCCGTGTCTCTCGCCCGAGACCGGCGGCGCGACCGCGACCGCCTCGGCCTCGCTGCCGTCGAGCAGCTGCTCGAGCTCGGCTGCCCGCGCAGCCGCTGCTCGGTGCCGAGCTGCAGCGCCGTGCGCCGCGCGCAGCCCCGCGAGCTCGCCGGAGCGCGCGACACGCTTCGCGCTGCCGGCGCCGGCGAGCTCACCGGCGGCATGCACCGCCGTCGGGCAGCGTCGGCGAGCTCGAAGTGGCCGCGTCCGTCGTCAGTAGGCGGCGCTGGCCGCCGGCCTGCAGCAGCAGCGAGCTCGCCGGGATCGTGCCGCCGCTGACCAGCACGAGGTCGCATGTCGAAGCGGCGCTCGGCGGCCGCGCCGCCCGCACGATCGGCGCGAGGTCGCCCGCTCGACCTGCTTCGTCCGCTGGCGGCGACGATCGTGTGGCCGCTCAGGACTCGCGCCCGCCGCGGCAGGCCGCCGCCGCGTCGCGCTCGTCGCGCAGGTCGGCGACGGCGACGATCTGCACGCCGGCCGCGCGCAGCGCCGGCGGCCGCCTCGATGCCGCGGTCGCGAGGTGGTCGCGACCACGGCGCGCCGACCGGGCGCGACCGCGTAGAGCGAGAGCGAGCCGGCGGGCGCCGCTCGGCGAGCATCACGCCCGGCAGGTCGTTGCCGGCGAACACGAGCGGCTGCTCGATCGTGCCGGTCGCGAACACGTGCCGTGCGGCGCGGATCTGATGCAGCGTGTCGTTCTGCCAGACCGGCACCAGGCCGTCGAAGTAGCCGAGCGCCGAGCGCGCGGTCGATCATCTCGACGCCGGCCGCGCGGGCCGCCTCGACCAGCGCGCGTCCGCTCGGGCGGCCGGCCCTCGAGCAGCCCGCCCGCCGGGCTCGGGCCCCTCGTCGACGAGCACGACGTCGGCGCCCAGGCCGGCGGCGGCGATCGCCGCGTGCAGTCCGGCGGCACCGCCGCCGATGACCAGCACGTCGGCGTGGCGGCGGCGGTAGTCGCGTCCGCCATTCGCGCTCGTCCTGGAGCTCGCGCAGCCTGCCGAGGCCCGGCCGCGTTTCGCAGGATCTTCTCGTAGAGCGGCCACAGGCGGCGCGGGCGGATGAAGGTCTTGTAGTAGAAGCCGGGCGGCGTGAAGCGGCCGCCGACGAGGTCGGTCGCGCGCATCGCGTCGAACTCGAGCGACGGCTTGGCGTTGATGTGCTCGACCTCGATGCCCTCGCGCACCGGCTCGACGCAGGCGCGCACGCCCGGGCGGCCGTCGACCGCGACGAGGCAGTTGGGGCACTGGCCGGAGCAGCACATGCAGGCCGCGACGGCGGTGGTACTTGAAGCAGCGCGAGAACGTGCGCTGGCCGGCGGCATAGAGCGCCGAGGCGATCGTGTCGCCGGCGAGGCGCTTCGACCTGCTGCCGTCGAAGCTGAATGTGAGCGTCCTCGAGCGGTCGATCCGCTCGCCAGGCTGTGGCTGCAGACGGCTCATGGGAGTGCTCACCGAGCGTTCACCTCGTTGGTGCGCGTATCACGCTCGGCTATGAACCAGGCGCGGCAGCCGGAGCGGTGATACCACCACTCGCGCTGGACGCCGGCGACGTTGACGCCGGAAATAGTTGTACGTGTTGAGCTCACGGAAGCTTGGGCGTTCGGGCGGGCGGACGGAGATCTCGCCTCCGTAGCCGAAGTCCGTGACCTCACGCACGCCGCAGTTCGGGCAGCTCCAGGATGAACGACATGGCGGCAACGCTCAGCACCGGCCTGCTTGATCCTGTCCAATATCGAGTTGTCAACGTTTGATTCGCTATTAGAATCACAGAATGGAGCTGCGCCAGCTGCGCCACTACGTCGTGCTCGCCGAGGAGCTCCACTTCCGGCGTGCCGCTGCCCGCCTGCACATCTCCCAGCCGCCGCTCAGCAAGCAGATCGCCGCGCTCGAGCAGGAACTCGGCTGCCGGCTGCTCGAGCGCTCGCGACGGCGGGTCGCGCTGACCCCCGCGGGTGCCACGTTCCTGCGTGATGTGCGGGCGGTGCTGGCCGAGCTCGACGTTGCCGTGTCCACAGCGCGGGCCCTCGCCGCCGGCAGCGCTGGCGTGCTGCGCGTCGGCTTCGTCGGGCTCGGCACTGTTGTCGATCGTCCCGGCGGCGGTGCAGGCATTCACGGATTCGAGACCAGGCGTCGAGGTCGAGCTCAGCGAGCGCTCCACGATCGACGCGCTGCGGCTGCTGCGCAGCGGCACGCTCGACGTCGCCTTGGTGCGCCCGCCGATGGAGCCTGACGCCGCGCTGCACAGCGAGCTCGTGCTGCGTGAGCGCACGATCGCCGCCGTCCCCAGCGGCCACGCGCTCGCGCGGTTGCGCAGGATTCCGTTGCGGCGCCTGGCCTCCGAGCCGCTGGTGCTGTTCCCGCGGATCCAGGCCCCGGGATTTCACGATCTGCTGATCGGCGAGCTGGCGGCGACCGGAAGCTCGCCCCAGGTGGCCCAGTACGCGCCCGAGATGACGACGATCATCGGCCTGGTCGCGGCCGGCATCGGCGTATCCCCCGTGCCGGCCTCGGTCGCCCATCTCGGCCTCGACGGGGTCGCCTACAGGCAGCTCGCGGGCGCCCCGGACACCGAGCTGATCGCCGTCACGCGCGCGCAGGAGCAGGCGCCACTGGTCGAGGCGTTCCTGACCGCCGCGCGCCAGGCCGGCCGTGGTCAGGAGCGGCGCAGCGCCGCCGGGCGACGTGTCGCCGCCTCCCGGCCCCCAACCTCCGAGCCCGCTGCAGCCTGAGCCGACGCGACGCGCGCAGCAGCAGCATCGACGAACCAGCTGAAGACGCGGCTGAAGCGCGCGTCGATCCGCCACTCCTCCTGGAGCTCCCACTGCACGCCGAGCACCTCGCGCCGTCGAGCTCGATCGCCTCGGCGACGCCGTCGGGAGCCTCCGCCGTGACCCGCAGGCCCTCTCCCAGCTGGCCCAGCGCCTGGTGGTGGAACGAGTTGACGTCGCGGTCTCACCACCCGAGCGCGGTTGCGAGGATGCTCGGCGTGGCGATCGCGATCGGATGGCGCGGATGCTCGGGGATCGGCGATTCCTGGCCGAGCGCGACCGCTCCATCCGCTTCCAGGCGTGCCAGCCGGGATCGGACGGGTGCTCACGCCAGGCCTCATGCAGGCGTACGTCCTGGACCATCGTGCCGCCAAGGGCGACGTTCAGCACCTGCATGCCGCGGCAGATCCCGAGGATCGGCAGGCCCCGTGCGATCGCACCCGGGCCAGCTCGAGCTCGAACACATCGCGCCGGGGCTCGGTCGCGGCCAGCAGCGGGTCGGGCTCCTGGCCGTAGCGAACCGGGTCGATGTCGCGGCCGGGAGCGAGCAGCAGGCCATCCAGGCGCTCGAGCGCCGGCTCGATCGCCTCGGGCAGCTGCGCGAGCATCACCGGCATGCCACCGGCGTCATACAGGGGGCGCTGCACGCCGACCCCGCCGTAATCGCCAAAGTCGTGCATGCTGACCGATACTCCGATCAGCGGACGGGCCGCGTGCCTGGTTCCTGCAGATCATTTGAACATATTTGTATAGGGCGCTATAAGGCCTTAGTCTACGTGCCACATAGTGGCGAGCATCACAACCTCCGGAGGAGCGGATGGCAGAGAAGATGTGGGATGGAGAGCCCTTCTGGGGCCTCGGCTATGAGTGGGACCCGGACTGGGTGCTGACCGACCGCCAGCGTGAGCTGCGGGATCTGCTGATCGAGCTCTGCCAGAAGGAGATGCGCGCCAACGCGAAGATCTCCGACGACAACCTCGAGTACCCGCGCAAGAACCTCGAGCTGCTCGGCGAGCACGGCTTCCTGGCGCTGACGGTCCCGACCGAGTACGGCGGGCTGGGCGAGAACCACGTCGCGTTCGCGATGACCTGCGAGACGATCGCGCGCTACGGCTGCGCATCGACCGCGATGTGTTACGTGATGCACATGGGCGCGGTCCAACGATCATGCTGCGCGCCACCGACGAGCTGATCGACAAGTACATCCGGCCGCTGCAACAGCGGCAAGATCGGCACGCTGTCCTACTCCGACCCTGAGACCGGCTCGCACTTCTGGTACCCGTTCTCCTCGGGCGCCGAGCGGACCGACGGCGGCTACAAGGTGCGCAAGAAGGCGTCGTGGACGACCTCGGGCGGCTTCGCCGACTTCTACGTCGTGCAGACCACCAGCCCGGACTTCACCGGCTATGACGACCTGTCGGTGTTCGTGATCGACGGCGAGCACGTCAAGTCGCAACCCTCCACCTGGGACGCGCTCGGGCTGCGCGGCAACCAGTCGGGCCCGATCGAGGTCGACGACGTCGAGATCCCCGGCCACTCAGATCGTCGGCCCCGAGGGCGACGGCGCCGCCTCCAACGACGAGGCCGTCGACCCGTGGTTCCTGATCGGCTCCTCGTCGGTGTGGAACGGGCTCGCGCTCGGCGCGATCGACATCGCCAAGCGCCAGACGACCCGCAAGCGCCACGTCGATGTCGGCCTGCGCGTCGCCGACTACCCGACGATCCAGGACTACGTCGGCGAGGCGGTGATGGACACCAACGCCTGCGCGCCTGTTCGTCTTCTCGGTCGCCCGGCGATGGACGACGCCACCGACGACAACACCAAGCCGACTCCGCCGGGCGAGTTCGCGCGCGCCAACTTCCTGCACTGGGCGTGGCAGATCAAGTTCGACGCCGCCAAGAACACCGCCCACGTCGTCGACAAGATGCTGCACGCCTGCGGCGGCACCGGCTACAAGCGCGACATGGAGCTCGAGCGCTACCTGCGCGACGCCAAGGCCGGCTGGGTGATGGGCCCGACCAACGAGGTCCTGCGCCAGTTCGTCGGCAAGGCGGTGCTGCTCGGCTTCGACAGCCTCGACTACTGGAACCAGACCTACAACCGCCGCGCGGTCGAGAACGAGGCTCAAGAAGCTCGACGCCGACGGCAAGCGCAAGCTCGCCGAGGAGCTGCTCGCCGAGGTCGACAAGGCCTCGGCGCCGAGCGTACCGGGCAGGTAGCCGATGGCCAGCTCGCGACCCCTCGCTGCGCCTCGGCGGACTGCTGCGCGCCGACCCGGCGCTCGAGCGCTACCCGGTGCGGCCGGGCGGCGCGACCGTGTCGCGCTCGGCGGCGACGACGAGCTCCGGATCATCGACCGCCACGGCGGCCAGGTCGCGGAGCTGACGGCGATCGGCGCGCCGCTCGGACACGGCGCCGGACGCCGATGCGCCGCTGTCCGTCGCGGCGGCCGCGCTGGCCGCCGCTCCGTAGCGCGCGGCCTGAACCCCCACGAGGCGCGCTGCGCGCGGCTGTTCGGCCCCGACTCGGCGCCGGGCAGCGAGCTGACGCTGACCGCCGATCGGCGAGACCACGCGTGATCGTGGCCGCGCCCGGCGGCCGCGTGATCGACGGCGAGGCCGCCCGCCACCGAGCTGCAGCTCCTCGAGGTGCGCCGGGCCGCACCGCGCGCCGCGCGAGCGCTCGAGCTGCCGCCGCCGCTGGCCGAGCCGCGGCTTCGACCTCCGCGATCGACGCCGCCACCGCGCCGCAGCTACGAGGTCCGCGCCGGCGAGTACATCCAGGTGATCGACGTCGCGGGCAAGCAGTGCTCGGACTTCCTGGCCTTCCACCGCGGCCAGGCTCGAGGGCGGAGTCGAGCGCGGGCTCGACGCGACCGTCACGCGCACGCTGATGGGCAACGCCTACCCGCAGCCCGGGCCTGCACGGCAAGTTCTACGACCTCGACATGGACCCGCTGGTTGAGGTCGTGCGCGACACGGTCGGGCGCCACGACACGTTCGCGCTGGCCTGTCAGGCCAAGTACTACGAGGACCTCGGCTATCCCGGCCACGTCAACTGCACCGACAACTTCAACGGCGCGCTGCGAGCGGTTCGACGATCGCCCCGCGCAAGGGCTGGGAGGCGCTCAACTTCTTCTACAACACCGCGTTTGACTCGCAACATGCAGCTGATCTCCGACGAGCCGTGGTCCCGGCCCGGCGACTACGTGATGCTGCGCGCGATGAACGACCTGGTGTGCGCGTCGTCGGCCTGCCCCGACGACATCGATCCGTCGAATGCCTGGGAGGTGACAGATGTCCACGTTCGCGTGTACTCGCCGGAGAACCGCTTCTCGATGGCCATCGCCCGCCGCGTGACCGCCGACGCCGAGCCGGTGCTGACGCGCGAGACCGCGTTTCACTCCGCGCACCTCGGCGCTGACCAAGAGCTTCGTCGAGTACCGCGGCTACTGGCTGCCGCACTGCTTCAACAACGAGGGCGCGATCGCCGAGTACTGGGCCTGCCGCGAGCGCCTGGCGGTGATGGACCTCTCGCCGCTGCGCAAGTGGGAGGTGCTCGGCCCCGATGCCGAGACGCTGATGCAGCGGCTCGTCACCCGCAACGCCCGCAAGCTGTCGGTCGGCCAGGTCGTCTACACGGCGCTCTGCAACGAGACCGGCGGGATGATCGACGACGCGACCGTGTTCCGCCTCGGCGCAGGACAACTTCCGCTTCATCGGCGGCGACGAGTACGACGGCATCTGGCTGCGCGAGGTCGCCGACCGCGTGGGCCTCAAGGCGCTGGATCAAGCCGTCGACCGACCAGCTTCACAACATCGCCGTCCAGGGTCCGCTCAGCCGCGAGGCGCTCGCGGAGTTCGTCTGGACGCCGCCGTCGCAGCCCTGCCTCGAGGAGCTGAAGTGGTTCCGCTTCCTGGTCGGGCGGATCGGCGCCTACGACGGCATGCCGATCGTCGTCTCGCGGCACCGGCTACACCGGCGAGCTCGGGCTACGAGATCTTCTGCCACCCCTCCGACGGCGAGGCCGTCTGGGACGCGGTCTGGAAGGCCGGCGAGCCGCGCGGCGATGCAAGCCGCTCGGGCTCGAGGCGCTCGACATCCTGCGGATCGAGTCCGGGCTGATCTTCGCCGGCTACGAGTTCGACGACCAGGTCGATCCGTTCGAGGCCGGGATCGGCTTCGCGGTGGCGCTCGGACGACGAGGACTTCGTCGGCCGCGACGCGCTGCTCGAGCGCAACGAGCACCCGCAGCGCCGGCTGGTCGGCCTCGAGCTCGACGGCAACGAGGTCGCCGGCCACGGCGACGAGGTCTACGTCGGCCGCCGGCGCGTCGGCGTCGTCACCAGCGGCACGCGCAGCCCGACGCTGCGAAGCATCGATCGCGCTGTGCCGGATGGCGGTCCAGTACGCCGAGCTCGGCACCGAGGTCGAGGTCGGCAAGCTCGACGGGCTGCAGAAGCGGATCCCGGCGACGGTCGTGCGCTTCCCGTTCTACGACCCGGAGAAGAAGCGGCCGCGGTCGTGACGCGAGTCGCGGGACGCAGGGGCCCGGGCTGAGCGCGCGGGTCGCGCGGCTGACCCGGGTCGCAGTGGCGCCGCCCGCCGAGAGCACGGGGCTGATGCCGCCGCCGTCGCGCCGCGCCGGCGGCCGCCGCGCGCGGCCGACGTCGCCGGCGCCGCCGGTCGGCGATCGCGCCGCCGACCGGCGTCGCCACGCTGACGCCGAAGGCGCCGGCCGTCGAGGAGGCCGCGCGCGAGCTGCGCCAGGTGATGGGCCGCTTCGCGACCGGCGTCACGGTCGTCACGACCACGCACCGGGACACGATCCACGGCATGACCGCCAACGCGTTCCTGTCGGTCTCGCTGCGCCCGCCGCTGGTGCTCGTCTCGCTCGGGCGCTGCCGGATGAGCGAGATGCTGCCGCGCACCGGCCGCTACGGCGTCAGCGTGCTCGCCTCACGACCAGGAGCAGCTTCGCCGCGCACTTCGCCGGTCAGCGCGTCGCCGCCGATCGCGCCCGAGTTCGTCTGGGACGACGGGCTGCCCGCTGCTCGACGGCGCGCTGGCCCACGTCGGCTGCCGCGTCGTCGACGTCCACCCCGCCGGCGACCACGTGCTGTGGATCGGCGAGGTCGAGCACCTGCACCGCGACGGCGAGCCGCTCGCACTACGGCGTCGGGACCCTGCGCGAGGTCGGAGCGCCGGGGACTGACGGCCGGTGAGCGCCCGTCCGGCCTCGCTGTCTCGGGCGATCCAGACCAGGCAGTCGGCTCGCGGCGCACGCGCCGGCGGCCACGCCCGCCGCCAGCGGACCGGTCCGGTCGGGGCCGAGCACGAGCAGGCCCGCCGCGCTCGCGCGAGCTCGAGCAGCGCCGCACGGCCGCGGGCTCATGATCCGCAGCAGCTCGGTCGGATCCCGGGCGGCCGCCCGCAGCGGTCGCGCGCACCGCCTCGAGATCCTCCTCGTGGGGCAGCGTCGCGTACTCGCGGGCGAGCATCATCGTCGTCGGGTAGGGCGCAGCATGATGTTGGCGATGATCAGCGGCACGCCCGCCTCGAGCGCGCTCTCGATCGCATCGCTCGGCGCCGGATCGACCCGGACGCCAGCGTGCGAGCAGACCGGCCGCGTCGCGCGAGCGGCGACGGCCGCGCTCGTGGCCGCGGGCATCAGCAGCGCGCCGCGAATCAGTCACGCCCGCGATCCCGTGCAATACGCATTGACCGGTTTGTACAAACTGGTATAAGGCCCCGAGCGGAGCCATGTGCGCAACCGCGCAGCGAGAGGTGTCGAGGGACGACAGCACCGTCGTGGAGCGCAGCTCCTCAAGACGCTGCGCTGGTGGGACGGGTTCGTCATCGCGCTCTGCAACCCAGGCTTCCTGCTCGGCTGCCTGGGGTACACGCTCGGGATCTTCGGGGCGGTCGGATCGCTGATCCTGTGGGGCGCCTCGGCGGCGATCGGCATGCTGCAGGCGTGGATCTACTCCGAGCCGGCGACGATGTTCGGCCATCGCAGCGGCGGCATCTCGCTGTACGCGCACGAGGGCTGGCGCGCTACACGACGCTGGTCGGCCCGCTGTCGGCGTTCGGCTACTGGATCGGCTGGTCGGTCGTGCTGTCGATCTTCGGCAAGGTCATCGGCGACCTCGCGACCGCGCAGTGGTGGCCCAACTCGCACCTGGACGCTGTCGATCGGCTCCAACCACGCTCGACCTGTCCGACTTCATCGCGATCGGCTGCATCGTCGTTCGTGTGGGCTCTTCAACATCTTCGGCGTGCGCCCGGCCGTGTGGTTCACCTACGCCTGCGCCGCGCTGCTGATGATCCCGCTGGCGCTGTTCATCATCGTGCCCTACATCACCGGCGACTGGCACTCGCTCCAACGTGCACGCGACGCTTCCCCGGCCCGTGGGGCGGCGTCAAGCTGGCGCTCGTGTACATGTTCCTCCTCGCCTGGTCGGCCTACGGGACCGAGGTCTGCGCGACGTTCGCGCCCGAGTACAAGACACCAGCGCGACACCACCGTGGCGCTGCGCAGCGCCGCGATGTTCATGCTGCTGCTCTGCGTCCTGCTGCCGCTCGGCCTCGGCGGCGTGACCGGCGTCCCGGCGTCGCGCCAACCGGCCGCCGAGGGCCAGTTCTACACCTCCGCGATGACGCAGATCGTCGGCCACGGCGCGGCAGCTTCTTCACGATCTGCATCATCGCCAGCCTGCTGCTCTCGATGACCTCCTCGACCGCGGACGCGGGGCGCGCGCTGTTCGGGATCTCGCGGGCCGGGATGACGATCAAGCAGCTCGGCGTCCTCAACCGCTACCACGTGCCGGCTCGCGCGATGACCGTCGACCTGGTCGTGAACGTCGGCCTCGTGCTGTTCATCAGCTCCAACCTGGCGATCCTCTACATGAGCAACATCGGCTACGTGCTCTGCCACGTCTTCGCGCTCAGCGGCTTCCTGCTGCTGCGCAAGGACCGGCCGAACTGGCCGCGCCCGATCAAGGTCGGCGCCGCCTGGGTGCCGATCGCCGCGCTGTGCGTGTTGAACGCGGTGTTCCTCGCGTCGGCGCGCTTCGCGCCGAAGCTCAACGGCTACGGCACCTGGACCGACTTCGGCATCGGCGTCGGGATCCTGGTCGCCTCGCTGCTGCTGTTCTTCTTCCGCCGGCATCGTCCAGGATGGCGAGAACATCCGCTTCCAGGAGGACGTGCCGCTGGTGCCGGACGCGAAGGAGCTGGCGGAGCTGAACTCGGGACCGACCCCGATCCCGACGCCGACGGCCGCCTGGAACGCCTGACGGTTCCCGCAGACCTCCGCTGATCGTCGCGCGGAGCCGCCGCGCGACGATCAGACCCTTCGCGACCGGCGCTGGCGCGAGTGTGATGTGATCGCAACCGTGCCGCGCGAGTTCCCGCAGCTGAGACATCCGATCGTGCAGGCGCCGATGGCCGGCGGCCCCTCGACACCCGAGCTCACCATCGCCGTGTCAAACGCCGGTGGCCTCGGCTTCCTTGCGGCCGGCTACCGCACGGCCCAGCAGCTTCGGGACGACATCGCTCAGACACAGGCCGCGGTCGCGGGCAATCCGTTCGGAGTGAACCTGTTCTACGTCACCGAGGTCGAGATCGACGATCGCGCGCTACGCGCCTATGCACAAGCGATCGAACCCGAGGCCACGAGCTATGGGGTCGCGCTCGGCGAAGCACACTTCGACGACGACTGCCTCCGCCAGAAGCTGGACGTGGTGCGAGAGCTGCGGGTGCCGATCGTCTCCTTCACGTTCGGCTGTCCCGCCCCCGCGGTGGTCGGTGAGCTGCAGGCCGACGGCAGCAGCGTGTGGGTGACGGTCACCGAGCCCGACGAGGCCCGTACGGCGGTCGATGCTGGGGCTGACGCGCTGATCTGTCAGGGGGTCGAGGCGGGCGGCCATCGCGGCAGCTTCGTGGATGACGACGGCGTCGGCGAGCTCGGCCTGCTCAGCCTACTGCAGCTGGTTGGCGCGATCACCGACTCTCCGCTGATTGCCTCCGGAGGAGTCATGAACGGGTACGGACTCGCCGCCGTGCTGGCTGCGGGTGCGCGCGCCGCCCAGCTGGGGACCGCGTTCATGCTCTGCCCGGAGTCCGGCACCAATCAGGCACACCGGCTGGCGTTGACGCGCCCTGGGGCGACCGCCGTCACGCGTGCGTTCAGCGGCAGGCGCGCTCGCGGGATCGTCAACAGGTTCATGCGCGACCACGATGCCCAGGCACCCTCGGCCTACCCCCAGGTGAATCAGCTCACCTCTCCCCTGCGTGCCGCAGCGCGCCGGGCGGCCGAGCCCGACGCGATCAACCTCTGGGCCGGGCAGGCCTATCCGCTCGCAGAGGCTCGCCCGGCCGCTGATCTGATCGAACTCTGGAGCCAGCAGCTCGCGCGGGTCTGAGCGCCGCGATCGGCGATCCGTGACCGCTGCTCAGGCCAGACCGGCGAGGCGGTGGAGCTCCGCTTCGCTCGTCCATGCTCCGACCGAGGCACGCACGAGCCCGGCCGACGGAATGCTGCGGACGATCACGCCCTCAGACACGAGCCGAGCCACCTCCTCGTCAGCATCCTCGGTCCGCCAGGAGACCAGAGTCGAGCGCCCGCGGGGAGCCACCTGGTGCCCGCGCGAGCACAGCAGTTCAGCCAGCTGTTCGGCTCCCGCGGCGGCCCGCTCGTGCACCCAGTCCCAACCCGCGCCGGCCAGGACCTCCATCGAAGCCCGCGCCCAGGTGCTGCGGACCGCCGCGGGAAAGCCGTCATCCAGTCGGCCCGCCCCCTCGGCAAGCTCGGAGTTCGAGCGGATCGTGCGCGTCCGCCAGCGTCGAGTAGCCCGGGAACGGCGGCTCGAGGTCATCGAGTCGATCAGGCCGCACGTACAGCGCGCCGCTGCCCTCCGGACCGCACATCCACTTCTGCCCCGAGCCGGCGTAGAAGTCGACGCCGAGCTCGTGCACGTCCACCGGGATCGCGCCGAGTGCCTGCGCAGCATCCAACAGGATCGGCACCCCGGTGGCGCGCAGTCCGGCGACGTCCATCACCTCGCCGCCCACCCACGAGACGTGCGAGCAGGCGATCAGCCTGGTCGTCGGGGCGACCTCACCCGGCAGTTCGGCGAACGGCACAACTCGCACCGTCACCCCGTCGCGCTCACGCAGGCGGCGCAGCGGCGCCAGCACGCCCGGATGCTCCTGATCGCTTGTCAGAATCTCGTCGCCGCGCGAGAAGCGCAGCCCGCTCGAGCACGGTGTTTACGCCATAGGTCGTTGAGCTGGTCAGCGCAACCTCGCGGGCTCGGCGCCGAGCGCCGTCGCGTATCCGGCACGGGCACGCGCGGCCAGATCGAGCACCTGCTCGAAGTAGGCCTGGCCCACGCGACCCTCGGTGAGATCGGCGTGCATCCGCGCCCGGACTGCATCGCGCGCAGCCTGCGGAACCGGGCCCTCGGTCCCCGCGTTGAGGTACGAGCAGCGCTCCAGGACCGGAAACTGCTCGCGAAACGCAGGCGCGGCGATTTGCTCGTGCCATCGCCATAGTCCATCACAGTCCAGCCGTCCGCGCGGCGCGCGATGCTTCCGGTGCTATCCGATCCTGGTGAAGCTGTCCGCGATTGCGTCGGTTGATCCGTCAACTACCATTGTTCACATGTGCAGCGCATCTGAAACCTCCCGCCTCGACGGCGCCGCGCTCGAGGCGTGGCGCGGCTATCCTGCAAAGCCACGCTGCGATCGTGCGCGTGCTCGACGCCGAGCTGGTCGCCCAGCACGGGATGACGGCCCGCGATTACGAGGTGCTGCTGTACCTCGCCCAGGCCGATGACCACCGCCTGCCGATGTCGGCGCTGTCGGAGCGCACGATGCTCACACGCTCCGGCATCACACGGCTGATCGACGGACTTGTCGACCAGGGTCTGATCGAGCGTGTCTCCTGCCAGATGCGACGCCCGTGTCTCCTACGCGCGGCTGACCGAGACGGTTACAGCAAAGCTCAAGCAGGCCGGCTGCACCCACGTCGCCGGCATCGAGCGCCTGTTCCTGACGCACTTCACCGCCGACGAGCTCGACACAGCTCGCCGGACTCCTGAGCCGGCTGCCGGGCGCCAGCCTCGGCGGCTCCTGCACCGCCTCCTGACGGCCCCGACACGCGGGCCTCGCGAGCGCTCCGGCTGGTCGCCGAAGCAGCGGCGAGGCGACCCAAAGACGGAGATACTTGACAGATCAACCAAGTTGCGTGTAAGCTATTAGTTGCTAGCTCAACCACCTCCATGCAAAGGACCCAGATGTCAACCATCACCCCAGCGCAATCCAGGCCGGCAGCTACACCGTCGACCCCGCCCACTCGAACGTCGGCTTTGAGGTCAAGCACATGGGCATCGCGACCGTGCGCGGCGCTTCAAGAAGTTCGAGGGCACGGTGCAGGCCGGCAACGCCGAACTGACGCTCTCAGGCCAGGTCGAGGTCGCGAGCATCGACACCGGCGATGAGCAGCGCGACGGCCACCTGCAGTCGCCCGATTTCTTCGACGCCGCACAGTTCCCGCAGATCACCTTCAGCTCAACCGGCGCCGACACCGCCGAGCGACGGCAAGATCACGCTCAACGGCGAGATCACGATCAAGGGCATCGACCAAGCCGATTCGAGCTCGTCGGCGAGATTGCGGAGAACGGCCAGGATCCGTGGGGCAACGAGCGCGTCGGCTTCGAGGTCGAGGGCAAGGTCGACCGCCGCGAGTTCGGCCTGGAATGGAACCAGACCCTCCCGAATGGCAACCTGCTGGTGGCCAACGAGGTCAAGCTGGTCGTCAGCGTCTCGGCGGTCAAGGCCGCGTAAGCGGTGATCAAGGTCCTTGCCATCTCCGGCAGCCTGCGCAGGCTCTCGTACAACACGGGCCTGCTGCGGGCTGCCAGGGACCACGCGCCCGGAGGGCGTCGAGATCGAGATCTATGACGAGCTCGAGTCGCTCGAGCCCTACAACGAGGATCGCGAGGATGACAAGCCGGCCGGCGTCGAGAAGCTCCTCGACCATGATCCGAGAGGCCGACGCGCTGCTGATCGCCACGCCGGAGTTCAACACCGCGATGCCCGGCCAGCTCAAGCACCTGGTCGACTGGGGCTCACGCCCCTACGGGCCCGAGGCGGCGCTCTATGGCAAGCCGGTCGCGGTGATCGGCGCCAGCAAGACCGACTACGGGGGATGTGGGCGCAGGACCAGCTGCGCAAGGCGCTCGGGATCGCCGGAGCGCGCGTGACCGACGTCGAGCTGGGCGTCGGCCCGCGTGCACGAGGACAAGTTCGACGAGAGCAGCAATCTGACCGACGAGGAGGTGCTGGAGCAGCTCGAGCATGTCGTGCGCGAGCTCGCCGAGCACCATCGGGCCGTCGCTGCGATCTAGGCTCTGGCCAACGCGATGACCGACTCAGACACCGATCGCCACCGACACCCGGATCGGCGCTGTCCAGCTGACCGTTCCGAGCCTCGAGCGTTCGGGTGCCTTCTACGAGCGGGTGCTGGGACTGAGCGGCCCGGAGCAACCCGACGGCTCGGTTCTGTTGGGAGGGGCGGCGCGCTTGCCGCCCCTCCTCTCGCTCGCGGGCGACAGCGCCGCGACACCCCGCAACCCGCGCGAGACGGGCCTCTTCCACTTCGCGATCCTGGTGCCCACACGACGCGACCTGGCGGTTGCACTTGTGCGCCTGGTGCAGGCCGGCTGGCCGCTGAACGGAGCCTCGGATCATCTGGTCAGCGAGGCCCTCTACCTCAATGATCCCGACGGCAACGGCATCGAGATCTACCGCGATCGCGACCGGTCCGAGTGGCGCCGCGATGCCGACGGTCGCCCTGAGATGGCGACGCTCCCGCTGGACCTTGACGGTCTGCTGGCGCGAGCTCGACCGAGGCGCCGATCGACCGCAGCGCCGAGGTGTTGATGCCCGTCGGCACGCGTATCGGTCATGTGCACCTGCAGGTCGCCGAGCTCGAGCAGATCGAGCACTTCTATGCCGATCTGCTCGGCTTCGAGGTGATGGTGCGCGGCTATCCGGGCGCGCTGTTCGTGGCCGCCGGGGGCTACCACCATCACATCGGATTGAACACCTGGAACAGCCGCGGCAGGCGTGGCGCCGGCACCGGGCAGCGTCGGGCCTGCGTGCCTACGAGGTCAGGCTGCCGGACCAGGTGGCGCTGGCAGAGCTGCTCGCTCGAGTCGACGCCGCCGGGACCACAGTCGAGCCCACCGCCCGGGGGCTCGACCTTGTGCGCGACCCCAGCGGCAACGGAGTCCTGCTGAGCGCCTGAACGCTCAGTGGGCTGCCGCAGGTATCGGCGCCGAGCTAGTCTCCTTCGGGCGCTCCGCCCGCGCATAGAGCACGACCGCCACAACCAGTGACCACAGCGCCATGCCCGCTAGTCCGGCGAACGACGCGGGCGTTGCCGCCGCGATTCCGAAGATCAGCCCCAGCACCCCCAACCACCTCGGTAGGACGGACGCGCGCAGGACCGCGATTCCCGCACAGACGCCGAACACCAGGCCTCCCATCACGGCCGTGAAGAACGCGTCGTTGGATACCGTGTTCAACACCTGAGCCGTCGAGGCGGTCAACTGTGCCGGATGTGCTCGCGAGTGCATAGTCCAAGCTCGAGAGGATTGCGAGGCCGGCGGCCAGAATCCCCGCGCCGACCAACGCGGTCGTCGCCGCGCCGTCGGCCTCGTGGCGCAGGCGGTCGCGGAACACCCCCGCGAACAGGACAAGAAAGCCGCGGCCAACACGAACAGGATGTCGCTGACACGCTGCGAGGAGCGGTGCTGCGTATAGAACGCGATCACCTTGGCGCCAGAGGATCCGGCGCTCGGCGAGCTGCCGCTCGTGAAGATCGCGACGACCAACAGGATGAAGAAGATGATGCCGCTCAGCGGCGCTAGGCGATTCAGGCGTTCGGACATGCCTCAATCTCCCAGACAGAGAAAGTCGCAATCAATACGCAGTTCTGCGTAGGCTCGTCGACATCTGGTGACGCTACAGGGGTTACACAACCGGGATCTGCGCGCGGTCATCGACTGCGCGCAGGCGCTGGAGGACATCGTCGACAGCGCCGGATTCCATGCGGCGATTCTGCCACTGATGCGCAGACTGGTCAGCTCCGACATCGCCTCCTTCAACGTCATCGATCTGGCCGCGCACCGTGCCGAGCGCCCGATTGTCGATCCACCGGATGCCTTCTACGAGGCTGGTGTTGACATCCTCGGGACCTACGGTCACCAGAACCCGTTGATACGTATCCACCGTCCCGACGCGGCCAAGCTCTCCGACTATCTGACCCAGCGCGAGCTTCATCGGCTTGACTTCTATGACCTCGTGTTCGCCGTCACCGATGTCGAACACCAGATCGCCTTCGCACTCTCGGGCGTAAGCCAGAAGGTCGTGGGCATCGCGCTCAGCCGGCGACGACCGGATTTCACGGAAACCGACCGGGCGGTCCTGAATGCGGTCCGCCCGTTCGTGGCCGGCGCCTACAAGCGCGTCATCGCAGGCCCACAGATGCTGACGGCGGAGTCCCTGAACCTGACTCCCCGCCAGGGTGAGGTGCTCGCTCAGCTCGCCTCCGGGCTCTCGAGCTTTCAGATCGCACTCGAGCTCCACATCAGCGAACGCACCGTCCATAAGCACCTGGAGCACATCTACGCGGAACTCGGCGTTCCGAGCCGATCGGCGGCGATAGCCCGCGCCTTCGGCATGATCGACGCCGACCAGCCACGCCCTGGCACCGATGCCCGCTAACCTACCGGTCCCTGGCGACGTGGGAGAGCGGCTATCCAGCGGCCTGCAAAGCCGTTTACACCGGTTCGAGTCCGGTCGTCGCCTCTAGCAAAGCCCTCGCCTTTGCGGAAATTTTGTGCGTTCTGTGGAGCCTCGGATTTCGGGCGTGTCCCGATCGTGTCCCGAGTTTGTTAAAGACCCACATAGAGGCCGGGCCGGTTCCGCTTTCGCGGCAAGGCGATTCGTGGGGGCTCGCCATTCAGCAGGTGGCAGAGTGACATGCGTCAAACCGGCGCGGTGACGACGGAGACGGGACGTACCACCTCCGCTGAGTCTCGCAGCACACGGGGCCAATCCGTCGCTGGACCTGAGCCCGCCAGGGCGGGCGTTGCAAGGTCGAGCTGGCTCCGGTTGTGCTGGCCGCGTTTCAGATCAAGCTCGTGTCCCCGAAAGCTCGTGACATTCGTTCCCCGCTTGATCGAATTGCGGGAGCGATGGAACGACATGCTGTACTACGTGCTACGGTGTAACGGGATGCGTAGCAATGACCCGTCGCTTCTGATCATGGCCAGCCTCGCCGAAGGGCCCAAGCACGGCTATGCCATCACGCGTGACGTGCAGGAGATCGCCGGGGTCACGCTCGGGCCTGGGACGTTGTACGGTGCGATCGCCCGTCTTGAGGAAAGCGGTCTGATCGAGCCGCTCGAGGCCGACGATCGCCGCCGCCCTTATCGTCTGACTGGATCTGGCGTAGCACTGCTACGCGAGCGACTGACTGAGCAGCAGCGTGTCGCGAGCGTCGGTCTCCGCCGCCTGTCCACAGCAGCGGCACCCGCATGAGAAAGCGCCTGATCTCGCTGTATCCGGAGGCTTGGCGCGAGCGTTACGGCGATGAGCTGTCGGCGTTGCTCGATCAAACCCCGGCGAGCGTCGCCGCCACCCTGGATCTGCTGCGCGGGGCCCTGACCGCGCACCTGCGGCCGCTCGCCAGTCCAGCGCCGGCAGCCCGCGCGAGGGGCACGATCGTCAGCGTGCTCGGCTGTTTCATCATCTTCTGTTTCCTCGGCTCGGGTTTTGCTAAGACGACCGAGAACTACGACTACATCGAGCATGTCCACCCGCTGCTCGGGATTTCTCACGCGGTGATTCTGATCGCCGCCATCGTCGCAGCGGGCTCCTTGGCGCTTGCCGCCGCGCCCCTGGCCTCGGCTTCGGTCTCACAAGTTCGCCGCGAGCCCGAACCGACCCTTATCAAGCTGATCGTGACGCCACCCGCAGCGATCGCCACATTCGCCGGCTCAGTCGGACTGCTCGCTCTGTGGCTGAACGCTGGCCACGCTGGCATCGTCGCCTGGTTGTTGCTCGGACTCTGTGCGCTCTGCGCAGCAGCGTGCGGGTTCGCCTGCTGGGCCGCGTCACGCGCCCTCATGCGCCACATCAACCCGCCGCCCAGGGTCTTTGCGTTCTGTGTGGCCGCAGTAGCACTCGTCACGCTCTGCATGGCGGCGATCGCGGTTGCCACCTGCGTCTTCCTAATCGGAATCGTTACTGAAGCACCCCAAGCCGGCGCGGCGAGCAACGGCCCCGCGCAGATGCTCAACGTCACTACCAGCATTGCGATCCAGGTCATCGGCATGCTCGGACTAAGCGCCGCCGCCGCAGTTAGCACCGCGCGTGGGCTTCGCTCACTGCGCGCGCTATAGCCCGCGGCGCCCACTGGGATCAAACATGCGGGCGTCTTGATCGGCGGACCCGGCTACCTCATGGCGCGGTGCACCCGGCCGCTGCGGGCGGTTCCTACTCTGGTTGCCGGGGTCGCGCTGGGACAGGGTTCAATGGCAGGAGCGGTGACGCACGACCGGTGACAAGTTGACGGTTATAGTGAGCGCCGTGCGGCTCTTCACACGTGACATGAAGGTCGAAGCGCTGAAGCGCGCGCCGCTCTTCGAGGGGCTATCGCGCAAGGAACTGAGCGAGCTCGCCAAGGTGACCGAGGACGTCGACGTCAGAGCCGGCGAGGTCCTGTGTCGCGAGGGCGAACGCGGTCAAGAGTTCTTCGTGATCATGGAAGGAGAGGTCGAGGTCACCAGAAACGAGAAAGCCATCGCGACCGGCCACCCGGGAGAGTTCTTCGGCGAGATCGCGCTCGTTGAGAACGTCCCACGCAACGCAACTGTGACCGCTAAGACGCCTACCAGGTTCTTTGTGCTGAATCGCCAAAGCTTCTTACCACTGCTCGATGCGCAGCCCGACATCGAGCGAAAGGTGCTCCGCACGCTTGCTAAACGACTGGCCTCGCTATCTGACGACCCCAGCCTTTGACGCAGCCAACCACCGTTCGGGGCTTGGCCAGCCGGGACCGGGCGGCAATGATGCAGTACTAATCGGCTCAAAGCATGTCCCCCTCGCTGATTGCGCCGGGTTGTGTCTCCGGATCGGTGGTCGACCCGGCTATCAGCCCGGCTGCTCCGGTTCGACTCGGGAAGCGAGGTGGCAGCGGTTCCTGGCTTCTGGTTGTGGGGAAGCGATCGTGCCAAGAGGCATCCGACGCGCGAGTGCCGTCTCGAGGCACTCATCGCCGCTATTCAGGCTTCGGCAGTGCGGCGGCAACTGTGCGCAGCGCCTATCTCGGTGCCGAGTTGATGTGCTCGGGTTGCACGACCATCAGCGACACCCCGAGATTGAGGGTGTTTTCTACACACCGGTTTTAGTGTGGGCCCTTGGGCCTCGGTATCATGGCTGAGCTGCAGCCTCGCCCACCGGAAGCCGCGCACTGAGCAGGCCTCAAGCCGATACCAGGCCGTGCCGGGGAGACCGGAACACGACACCGGCCTTACTAGGAAGAGACGATGACATCGAATGTCGAACCCCCAGCGGGCCCCGGCGCCGGATTCGACGAGGCGACGCCCACAACGTGTCAGGGGGCGACGAGTCTCTCTAACACCTATGCGAGGATTGCTGATCTGCCGGTGGAGATCGAGTCCTGCGAGTTCACGCCGATGGTGCGGGACACCTCGAGCGGGTTTACGAAGATCACCACCGTTGTGCGTTTGCGTGGTCGTGGCGTTGAGGGGCTCGGGGAGGATGTGACCTGGGACCAGATCGACCAGATCGAGTTTCTTCGGAACCCCGCACCCGGCCAGATCGTCGAGACCTGGAAACTTGCTGAGCTGTCCTTAGCGCTAAACGAAATCGACCTATTCTCGGTCCCACCCTGCCGGCCCGCCTCACGCTTCTACAGGCGCTGGGCCTTCGAGAGCGCGGCCCTCGACCTAGGTTTGCGCCAAGCGGGACGATCGCTCGCCGACCTGTTGGGCCGGACCCCGCGTCCGGTTCGTTTCGTGTCCTCGGTTCGTCTCGGGGAACCACCATCCGTCGAGCCGATCCGTGCTCGCCTGCGCGGCGACCCCACCCTCGAGTTCAAGCTCGACCCGACACTGTCCTGGACATCGAAGACGCTCGACGAAATCGCAACGGTCTGCACCGTCCGGGTCATTGATCTCAAGGGTCTGTACACGAACGTTTCGATCGAATTACCCGCCGACCCGGAGCTCTACGCGACGCGTGGCCAAAGCGTTTCCCGACGCGTGGATCGAGGACCCGGCGCTCACCCCAGAGACCCACGCAGTGCTTGCGGACCACTTAGAACGGCTGTCCTGGGATGAACCCATCCATTCGATCGAGGACCTCAGCACATTGCCCGGACGACCCGGCGCGCTCAACATCAAGCCGGCCCGGTTCGGGAGTCTCAGCGAACTGTTCGCTGCCTACGACTACTGCGCCGAGGCAGGCATCGTGGCCTACGGCGGGGGAATGTTCGAGATTGGTCCGGGCCGTGGCCAGCTTCAGTACCTCGCATCGCTCTTCCATCCCGACGGCCCCAACGACCTCGCCCCTCCTGAGTACAACATGGCCAGCCCTGACCGGACCTTGCAGCCCAGCCCCCTCGAACCTCAGCCACACCCGACGGGCTTCCGCTGGGGCGAGATCTCCCTGCGACGCAGCATTCGCGATGGGATCGGCGACGACTAGCGACGCAATGCCCACCGCACATCCAGGCTCACCGCACTTTCAGGCATGCGTAGCCCTCGTCAATGCTCCACAGCCGGCGGAAGCCCCCCCGGGGTTGCGTATGCCCGCTGTTCCTGAGATGGTCAGTTAAATGCTGCTTCTAATTCTCCAAGTCAGGCTAACGGCAGACGAATGGCTACAGGTCCGCGGCCCTACCGCGGCCGCCGCGTATGAGGATTACCGAGTCTGTTTGGCGGGCGCGGCCGACTGGGCCCTGATCGACGTGACCTTGGCACAAGGTGGCGGACCAACCGGCCTCCAAATCATCGCCTCAAAGGCGGAGTCAAGCCTTGAGGGGACCACGCTCGGGCTGCAGCATATTTTCGATGACGTGCCGTTCGGTCAAATTGTGGCGGTCTCGCTTCAGGTTCTTGAAGAGCCGACTGCCGCGCGTCAGGGCGCGTATCCGACCCGGCTCCGGAAGTGCTCCATCTGCCGCTATCCCGACGGGTTGCACGCCGACGACTGCCCTCGCCGATGAGGCACTGCCCGTGCGAACGCGCAATTTCGAGGTTGGGAGCAGCCGCCCCCTCAGGTATGCAAAGACCATGGCTGCTGCTCGTTCCGTAGCGGCGCCTGGCCGACACGGTCGCTCTGACATTCCGATGCTTCGAAGGTCACTTGTTCGACTCGCACGATCAATGGCTACAGCTCCGCCCACCGGGTAAAGCAACCTCGGACCGTCATCGGCCGGTGTCGTGACGCGCGTCGTCATTCCGTACACCGAATTGCATCCGGAGGCTGACACCGCACTGCGGAGCATGCGTCCTCGGCGTGTCCCGAGCATGCGGTTGCGGATCTCAGTCTACGCTCACCCTCTCACGGCGATCTTGCCCACCCGCACTCCGTTCATCCGTCCGGGAGCGCAATCCACTAGGAGGCCCTCAGAATGGCTAATGGCCTGATCGGTGCCGCGCCCAGCGGCATCTCAATGTACGACGTCGTCCCGCTGTTCACGCCCGATGAGAACGGCAACCTCGTTATCGCCACATCCGGCACGGCGACGGTCGCCACTTACGTGCTGGACACGGGCGGCGAGTGCGTCGCGATCATCGGCGACATCTCGAAGGACAACACAGGCACAGATACTGGGCTGTCTGGCGCAGGGCTTGCGAGCAAGAAGACCGGAATCTGGGTTCAGTTGTGACCAGATCGAGAACGGCTAAGCGCGGCGCAAAGTCGGGTTTAGCCCCTCCGTTCGCGAGCACCATCGCTCCATGCCAGACTGCCGTCGGTCGGCGCGGTACCGCCCGTCGGTCGGGCGCTCAGACGCGCGGCCCCGTCTGCTGGGTGAAGAGTGCAGTCGCCAGGCTCACGACTGCGGCAGCGCCTTCGTCCGGACTGAGCTTGTCAGTGTTGATGACGATGTCGTACTGCGTGGGCAACTCCCGCTCGACGCCATAAAAGCGCTTGAGGTAATCGGCGCGACCAGCGTCCCCGTTCTTGACGCGCGCATTCGCCTTCTTGGCCGGAATCCCGAGTGAATCGGCCAGTCTCGCACTACGCGCCTGCGGGGACGCGACCACCAGCACGCGAACCACGTGATCTCGGCCAGCAAGGACTTGTGAAGCTGCATGGGCAAGGATCACGACGTTGCCGGCAGCCACGAATTCCTCGATGGCAGAGCGGATCAATCGGCGAAGCTCATCGCTTGGCTGATTCGCTTCCGCGAATTGGGGATCAGCGATGAGAAATCCCGGATGCGCACCGCCAGAGCTCGCCAACAGATCCAACATCTTCGCTCGAGCCGATTTCCGCTGCTCAACGCCTTCCACCGTCTGTAGATCGACACCCGCCGCGGCAGCTGCCCTCTCCGTGATCTCCTCATTGATCACACGGAAGCCCAATCCCGCTCCGGCCGCAGCCGCGAGCTCCTCGACCCGTGAGCCGTCGCTGCCCGAAATGCAGATGACCGTTGCGCCCATCTCGGCGGCCAGACTAACCACCCCACCGCCACGAGGTCAAGCGACGTATCGCGTCCCGTTCGCACAGCTTCGCTATCAGTCGTCCCCGACCATCGCTTCCGTGTCTGCGAGCTATCGACAGGTGCCATCGCACGACGACGTAACGATGTGACTGCTAGCCAGGAACGCCGGACCGATTTGCCACGGATTGAACCGCCGTTGTGCTTACGACATGGTGCCGGTCCTGGGAACCCGCAGTGAGACGCGTCTGGCCGAGAGCGTGACGGCCGCCGACTTCGAGCTCACCGATGACGCCTCTCGAGCGCGTGCACACGATCGTCTACCTGCGGGTTCGTTCGGCGGTCGCAACGCCGCGCCGATGATGCCGAGGCGTGACGGACCTCGTAGGGTCTGATCAGGCCAGCGCAAACAACGAAGGGATCCTGATGGCAGAACACATGAGTGGTCATCACCGCGACACCGTCAAGAAGATCTTTGACGGAACTCACAACGTCGAGTGGCGCGAAGTCGAATCGCTGCTTGAAGCGATCGGCACCGTGACGCAGGAACACAACGGCAAGCTCAAGATCAAAGTCGGTCCAGAGACCGAGACGTTCACTGCACCCCGCCATAAGGATGTCGACGTCCAGGTCGTGGTCGACCTGCGACGGATGCTCAAGCAAGCCGGATACGGCCCGGACGGCTCGCAGGCCGTTGTCGACGAAAGCTCCCGCGACCATGGAGACGGGCAATGGGGCGAGCCGACCTAAGGCCGATTCGGTCACGTCGAGTAGTCCGTCTGACAGCTCGACGCAACGCAGGCATCACACAGCGGGAGCACGCAAGCGGCCATCTGACACCTCATCCCTGGCGATCGGTGTCGGGGCTGACCACCGGCTGTGAGCCCCTGTGACGACAACGCGTGGCACGAACGCTCCTGTCAGCACCATCGCTTTGCCACGGCAAGCGGAAGTCAGCATGGCTGAGGTTTCAGTGCTGAGTGCCGCTCTTATACGGATGCGACAGCGTCCAGCCAGTCGTGCCACTGAGCAGGATTACTGGTGGCCTCCCCGCCCCAGTCCTCCCACGAGGTCCACGAACGGAGCACGGCGAGATCTGGGCCGATGCTCTCAGCCCAGCGTGGACCGACGCGATCAGCCTCAACTGCGAGGAACTGGCGCACTCCATCAAAGGCCTCGCGCTCGGTTGGCTGGTCGTTGGGCATAGCGGCGTCGAGAAGCTTCCTCGTGTCCGCGCTGCCAATAAGCCGCTGCCGAAGATCGACTATGTCTTGCGCCGCCCGGCGCTCAATGAATTGATGGAGGAAGGCAACAACCGCAGAGTGCACCTGGTCGAGTCTCACGACGACCACGATATCGCCCAGCGTGCGGCCATCGGAACTGCTCCTTGGCGACGAATCCGATCGTGAACTGAGGGCGATCAGCGGGATCGCATCCGTGGCAACACGAATTCGTACCCATACGGGACAAGGCCCACGCGCTTGGGAAGCAAAACGCTAGGGAAAGCTCCGACCCCAGCAAGATGAACAGTCGCTCGTCGCGTTGACGGCGCATCATTCGCTGGCCGTCAGTATCGGATAGCCCACTTTGCGGGCTTCTCGCAGCCGTAGTCCGCCAGGTGAATCGCGTCTAGGTCGCCTGCTCAGCCGAAGGGCCGCAGGCGTCGACTAGATCTTTGATGATGGTGAAGTCCCGGAGGTTGTGGGTGAGGAGCTTCGCGTGGTGAACGTTGGCCGTGGCGGCTATCGCTAGGTCTGCCGCTCGGCGTCGCGGCCGACCTCCGCGAGCGGCGACGGCCGCCTGTAGTCGCCCCCATTCTCTGGCAACGAGATCGTCCACCGGCAAAGCAGAAAAGTGGGATTCGATCCAGCCGAGTCGCGCGGCTCTTGTTGGACGGCTGTCGTCGTCGGCGACAAGCAATCCGAAGTGCAGCTCGGCGATAGACACGCTGCTGATCGCAGCCTCAAAACGCTCCGAGACCGGTTCGGCCGAAATCAGCACCGAAGTGTCGAGAACTACTCGTTCCACGGATCGCCCAAAGCCGCACCGAATTCGGCGAGGTCGGCGTCAAGGGCGGGATCGAGCGGCAGCCTCCAGAGATCAGTGAGCTGCGCAGCAGCCAGCCAAGATTGAGCCCGAACCGGGCCGAGTTCCGCGACCGGCCGGCCGGAAACCGTAATGGTGAACTCCTCTCCCGCCTCGGCGCGCCGGAGAACATTCCCAACCTGATTGCGTAGCTCCTTCTGAGGTATCACTGTCATGAGTGGCACGGTAGCACTACTGCTACCTTCCGGGCAAGTCGTCCGGACTTCACGCCAACGCCAAACCGCCGTTGATCACTCGTTCGTAGGTGGCGTGGATGGCATTGCTCGATGGGCGTACCTCGCGTTGGCGGTACAGCTGGCGGGTCCCTGTCCGAAAGATCGGTGTGCCTCCGCCGAGCAGCATCGGAGCTGAGGGCCGCCGTCCTTCTATCAACGACGGAGTTGCGCCAAGGAAATGTTGAAGCGGCCGTCGCGGCCGCGCAGCAAGCAGTGGCGCTCGCGCCACAGCAGGAATGGGCCTACCGCGTCTTGTCGCTCGCCTACACGCGATCGAAGCGGGGAGATGAGGCCCGGCAGGCGGCGAATACTGACGTCCAACTCGCGCCGCGGCGATACCAGGGGTATGTGGTGCTCGTCGCCGCTCTGCTGCAGGTTCGTGATCGCGCCGGCGCGCGCAAGGCAGCAGAACACGCAATCGCATTGAGCCCTGAGTCAGCGACTCCGTTCATCCAGATGAGTACGGCCGCATATGCGGCGGAGGACTGGGAGTTGATGGAACTCGCCTGCAGAAATGCCCTCGCACGAGAGCCCGAGAACGTCATCGCCCTGAACAACCTCGGCTGCGCGCTTCTGCGCCAGCATCGCGGGGCCGAAGCGGTCCCGGTCTACGAACTCGCTGCGCGTCTGGATCCTACCTCCGAGCCGGTTAGGCGAACCCTCTACCGGCTCAGCACAAAGCTGTGGGCACAGCCCCTGCTCAGCGATGAAACACGCCAACTGATGGAGGCGGAGTGGCAGGCGCGCCGCTCCGACGTTCGCCGGTGGGACTCGCACAGACTGGTCCGGCTTCGACCCTGGTGGTGGCGAGGATTCGAGAAGCTTCCCCCTCCGGTCGCGTTTCCAGTCCACATTGCCGTGCTCGGCGGCTGCGCGGCCGCCACTCGCCAGCACGCGGAGCAGCTCACCAGTGATCTTCATCGTCATAGGCTTGTGGCTGACGCTGATGCTGCCTCGGAGCGTCTATCGCCTGCAGGTTTGGTGGAGTGTGCGCCATCCCGGGAAGGACTCTTGGGTACACCCCACGGCGCTGGCAGCCAAATCGGTCGACAGCGAGTACTGAACCGCCGCCATCGCCTGGTGCGACGAGCGCCGGGCCCGCAGTTTTGCTTCTTCGTCACCGATGAAGCAATCGCGAGCCGACGGTCAGACCGGCCGGCCGGATCGCCACCGCACCGAAAGCGCAGTCTCACAACGATCTGGGTGCCGGGTGTTGCAGGACGGCCGCGCCAGCTGCGGCCAGCACGTGGCGCTGCAATCAAGGTAGGGTGAGTGGCAATGGGGGACGTGCTGGTACTCGCGCTGCTGGCGTCGCTGAATCCGACACTTGTCGGAGCCACGACCGTGATGATGCTTCTCGACCGGCCGGTACGGTTGATGGCCGGCTATCTGCTGGGCGCGACTATGACCAGCGTCACGCTCGGTCTCGTGATCGTCTTCTCATTGTCGGACTCGAGCGCCGCCAACACGACGCAGAATTCGCTCACGCCTGGCGTGGACCTCGCACTCGGCGCGCTTCTGTTGACGGTTGCGGTCGTCCTGCGCTCCGGCAAACGGGAGCAGTTCCAGGAGCGGCGTCGGGCCAAACGGGCAGCAAAGCCCGAGAAAGGCCCACCCCGGTGGCAGCGCGAGTCAACAAGGGTTCCGCCAAGACGACGTTCATCGTCGGCGCCATGCTCACGCTGCCGAGAGGCTCCTACCTCGCCGGTCTCTCCGACATCCACAAGCTCCACGAATCCTGGCCAGTCACCGTCCTGATCGTGATCGGCTTCAACGCGATCATGCTCTGGTTGCTCGAGGTGCCACTGGCGTCGTTCTTGGTTGCCCCGGACTGGACCCCAAGCGCGATCGCCCGGGCAAGAGCCTGGGTCGGCCGCAACGCTTTGATCTTCGCAATCCGCGGCTGCCTCCCTACCTCGGGGTGGTTAAGGATTTTAAAGGAGCAGTTGGGCTCATCGCCTCACCGCCAGAACGCAGCATGGGAGGCGACGGAGCCATGCCAGACTACCCGACCACGCCGGACAACGTGAGCACGGCCGACAACCCGACCGCGCCCGAGGACACCGACACGCCGGACGACTCCACCGGTCACGACGACTCGCCAGCGATCCTAGCCGAGCATTGGCTCGAGATCCGTTCGAAACCGAAAGGGTCTTCCGCCGGCCTTCCCCGGACTGGGGATCTCGATCGCCCGGTTTCTGGCCCATGAGCAGTCTGGGGTTTGGGGTCGACAAGCGCTCGTCGATCACAGGCCGCTCTTTCACCCACCGCCCCGGCAATCGTGGGCGATCGAGACGGTGACGACCGTCGGCTACGGCGATGTGGTGCCCGACCAGGTCGTCGGCAAGGTCATCGCCGGCTTGCTGATGCTCGGCGGCCCTCTCTGCTTGTCGGTCGTGACCGCCGCCATCACGAGTGGTTTCGTGTCGCGCGCCGAGGCACGCCGTCGATCCTCCGGACATGACCCGGTCGTACTTAAGCTCGAGGAGATCACCCGGGAAGCTCCAGGCTATCCGCGAGCGGGTCCAACGGAGGACCGACTCTGAGGACTGAGTCTGCCGGGGGATTCGGGTCAGCGGATTGTTACTTCCTGGCTGCAGAGCGTGGCCCCGCTCACCCTGCCGCCCTGTCCTTCCGCCGGAGACAGAGCGCGGCGAGATCAGTGCCATAGACAGG